>NZ_JACYUJ010000001.1:0-1023265 GCF_014841695.1 Pseudomonas sp. CFBP 8771
GAGCGCCATCTCCCGTAGGAGCGGTCATCGGCCGCGAAAGGTGCGCCGCGGTGCGCTTGCCGCGTGCGCTGGCCCCTTCGCGGCCACGGACCGCTCCTGCGGGGAGGGGGTGTGGCGCCGGTCATTGCCCCCGCGCATTCGCCGGGAAAAAAGAGTAGAGTGGCGCGCTTTTCCGATCTGCCCAAAGTTTTTTCATGAAAAGTTCCGCACCCGCTGCACCCAAGCGCTTCACCCTCAAGGTCGCCCTCTGGCTGCTCGACAGCCCCCGCCTGGGCCACAAGGTCAACGTCAAGCACCTGGCCGGGCGCATGCTCAAGCAGCCCGCGCGCGAAGGCGTGGTGGTCGCGCAGAGCCGCCTCGGCCAGTTGATGTGCCGCGATTGTGGCAACGCCCGTGACCAGCGCATCGGTCAGCAACTCCTGCGGCAGGCCGCCCGCGCCGGCGATGCGGGCGCACAGAACGCACTGAGCGATCTGCGTCGCGACTGACACTCGGTTTGCCCCAGGCGGCCAATGGCCTCAGACTGCCGCTCATCGAATTCGCATGAGAGCACACCATGGCCCTGGACATGACCAGCCTGTTGATTGGCCTGCTGGCTGCCGCCTTGCCGTGCCTGGCGCTGGCCTGGCAGCTGCAGCGCAGGAGCACCGCCGCCCTGGCCCAGGTCGCCTTGCTCGACGAGCGCCTGAGTAACGCCCAATTGGCTCAGGACGGCCTGAGCGCGCAGCTCGACGCCTGCCGCGATGAGGTCAGCGATCTGAGCCAGGCCAACTCGGCCAAGCAAGCCGAACTGGCCGGCCTGCGCCGCGAGGTCGAACTGCTGCAGAACGAACGCGACAATGCCCGCGATGCCGCCCACGCCTGGAGCCTGGAGCGCAGCACCCGGGAAACCGAGTTGCGTCGCCTCGATGCCCAGTGCGCCGGACTATCAGCCGAATTGCGCGAACAGCAGGACAGCCACCAGCAACGCCTGAACGACCTGCAGGGTTCACGGGACGAACTGCGCGCGCAGTTCGCCGAACTGGCCGGCAAAATCTTCGACGAGCGCGAGCAACGTTTCGCCGAAAACAGCCAGCAACGCCTGGGCCAGTTGCTCGATCCCCTCAAGGAGCGTATCCAGTCGTTCGAAAAGCGCGTTGAAGAGAGCTACCAGAACGAGGCCCGCGAGCGCTTTTCCCTGGGCAAGGAACTGGAGCGCCTGCAACAGCTCAACCAGCGCCTGAGTACCGAAGCCACCAACCTGACCCAGGCCCTCAAGGGTCAGAAAACCCAGGGCAACTGGGGCGAGCTGATTCTGGAGCGGGTGCTCGAGCATGCCGGGCTGGAGAAGGGCCGCGAGTACCAGACCCAGGTCAGCCTCAAGGGCCCGGATGGCGAGCGCTTTCAGCCCGACGTGCTGATCATGCTGCCCGGCGACAAGCAGGTGGTGGTCGATTCCAAGGTCAGCCTCACTGCCTATCAGCAATACATCGCCGCCGAAGACGGTGCCATTGCCCAGGCGGCCTTGAAGCAGCACGTGCTGTCGCTGCGCAATCACGTCAAAGGCCTTTCCGGCAAGGACTACAGTCGCCTGGACGGTTTGCATAGCCTGGATTTCGTCCTGCTCTTCGTGCCCATCGAGGCGGCATTCTCGGCCGCGTTGCAGGCCGAGCCCAACCTGTTCCAGGAGGCCTTCGACCGGCAGATCGTCATCGTCAGCCCGACCACCCTGCTGGCTACTCTGCGCGTCATCGACAGCCTGTGGAAGCAGGAGCGGCAAAGCCAGAACGCCCGCGAGATCGCCGAGCGCGCCGGATGGCTGTATGACAAGTTTGTGCTGTTCATCCAGGACCTCGACGAAGTCGGTAACCGCCTGCAGCAGTTGGACAAGGCCTACGGCGCGGCGCGCAACAAGCTCACCGAAGGACGTGGCAACCTGGTCAGCCGCAGCGAGCAACTCAAACTGCTGGGCGCCCGCGCCAGCAAGAGCCTGCCGCCGGACCTGCTCGAGCGCGCCATGACCGAGGCCCATCAGGACAGCGGCGCCGAGGCCGACGCCGACGGCGTGTCAGTGCCGGCCCAGGTGCCGGTTGAGTAGCGCCCGCAAGGCCGCAGGCTTCACCGGTTTGGCCAGGTAGTCCAGGCCGGCGGCGTGCACCAGGGCGACGGTTTCGGGGCGCGCGTCGGCGCTGATCACCACGCCCGGTACCGGCTCGGCCAGCGCAGTGCGCAGCCAGGCCATCAGTTGCGTACCGGTTTCGCCCTCGTCCAGGTGGAAATCCACCAGCGCCAATTGCGGCCGCTTGCCGGCGGCCAGCAGTGCTGCGCACTCCTGGCGATTGCGTGCGGTCCATACCTCGCACCCCCAGCGGCTGAGCAAGCTGTGCATGCCCAGCAGGATGCTGTCTTCGTTGTCGACGCAGAGCACCCGTGCACCACCCAGCGGTTGGCTCATGGGCGTCGGGGCGGGCAGGGCGGTTGCCGTGTCTGCGCCGGCCAGGGGCACGGTCACACTGAACACGCTGCCATGGCCAGGCCATGAGCGCACCTGCAACGGGTGGCCGAGCACCCGGCACAGGCCGTCGGCAATCGCCAGGCCCAGCCCCAGGCCTTTTTCGGCACGGGTCTGGTGACTGTCCAGGCGCTTGAATTCTTCGAAAATCATTTCCAGCTTGTCGCGGGCAATGCCCGGGCCTCGGTCCCACACCTCCAGGCTCAGCGCACCTGGCTTGCGCCGCACACCCAGCAGGATCGGACCGCGCCCATAGCGGAAGGCGTTGGTGAGGAAGTTCTGCAATACACGGCGCAACAGCTTGATATCGCTGTCCACCCGCAGCGCGCTGCCCCGCAGGCGAAAGTCCAGGCCCTGTTCCCGAGCCTGGGCCTTGAACTCAGGGCCCAACGCGTCGAACAGTTCGTTGAGCGCGAAGCCCTTGCGGTCCGGGCTGATCTTGCCGTTCTCCAGGCGGGAAATATCCAGCAGGTCGCTGATCAGGTCTTCGGCCGAACGCAAGGAGTTGTCCATGTGCTGCACCAGCTGGCTGGCTTCGGCCGACAGGCCCGGCTGATGGGACAGCGCTGCGGAGAACAGCCGCGCCGCGTTGAGCGGCTGCATCAGGTCGTGGCTGACCGCTGCCAGGAAGCGCGTCTTGGACTGGTTCGCCGACTCGGCATGGCCCTTGGCTTCGGTCAGCGCCTGGTTCAGCTGGGACAGCTCATGGGTGCGCTCGGTCACCCGTTGTTCCAGGCCTTCGTTGGCGTCCTTGAGCGCCTGCGCGGCTTCGCGGTAGGCGGTGATGTCGGTGAAACTCATGACGAAGCCACCGCCCGGCATCGGGTTGCCGATCAGCTCGATGACCCGCCCGTTGGGAAACAGGCGCTCGGAGGTGTGCGCGCGACCCTGACGCATCCAGTGCAGGCGCCGGGCAACGTGTACCTGCGCCTCGCCGGGCCCGCACAGGCCGCGCTCGGCGTTGTAGCGGATGATGTCGGCAATCGGCCGGCCCACGCTGATCAAGCCTTCCGGGTAATTGAACAGCTCCAGGTAGCGGTGATTCCAGGCCACCAGGCGCAGCGACTGGTCGATCACGCTGATGCCCTGGGTGATGTTCTCGATCGCACCCTGCAGCAGGGCACGGTTGAACTGCAGCACTTCGCTGGCTTCGTCGGCGATACGCACCACGTCTTCGAGCTGCATGTCGCGGCCTTCGATGGCCGCCTTCACTACCGCGCGCGTCGACGAGCTGCCCAGCACGCCTGCCAGCAGCCGTTCGGTATGGGCTATCCACTGGCCATCGGCATTCTGGTTGGGGTTGAAACCCTTGCCTTGCCGATAGGCGTAGCGCAGAAAGCTTTGCCGTGCGCGCTCCTCGCCGACGAAGCGTGCCGCCAGGTTGAGCAGGTCATTGATCTGCACCGCCAGCAGCGAGCGGCCATGGGGCCCGGCATTGATCTCCTGGCCGATGAATCGCCCGGCTTGCCAGTGTTCGCTGACGCGGGTACGCGACAGCACCGAAACCCAGGCGAACAGAATGAAATTGCCGGCCAGCGACAGCACCACCCCTTGGGTCATGGGGCTGATGGGCAGGCCGAACGGGTTGCCGTGAATCCAGGCCAGGCCGGGGAACACGTCCAGCGGCAGGTTCAAACTGTGCGCCGCCACCGGCAGCACCAAGGTGTAGAACCAGAGAAAGATGCCCACCGCCAACCCGGCGAAAACCCCGCGACGGTTGGCCTGTTTCCAGTACAGCGCACCGAGCATTGCCGGGGTCAGCTGGGTTACGGCGGCAAAGGCAATCTGGCCGATGGTGGCGAGGCTGGCGGTGGAACCGAGCAGACGGTAGCTGACGTAGGCCAGCAGCAGGATCACCACGATGCTCACTCGGCGGACGCTGAGCATCCACTGGCGAAACACTTCGAAGGGCCGTTCCGCGCTTTGCCGACGCAGCAGCCAGGGCAGCAGCATGTCATTGGAAACCATGGTCGACAGCGCTACGCTGGCGACGATGACCATGCCGGTCGCCGCCGAAGCACCGCCGATGAAGGCCAGCAAGGCCAGGGCCGGGTGGGCTTCGGCCAGTGGCAGGCTGATGACGAACGAGTCGGGAATCACCGAGCTGGGCAGCAGCATCTGCCCGGCCAGGGCAATCGGCACCACGAACAGTCCGGCCAGGATCAGGTAGGCGGGAAACACCCAGCGCGCCAGGCGCAGGTCCTGCGGGTCGGTGTTCTCCACCACGGTGACGTGGAACTGCCGCGGCAGGCAGAGAATGGCCATCATCGCCACGCCGGTCTGCACCACCATCGAGGGCCAATTGATCGTCTCTTGCCAGTACGCTTCCAGGCGCGGCGCCAGCATGGCCTGGTCGAGCAGGTCCTCGAAGCCGTCGTACAGTCCATAGGTGACGAAGATGCCCACGGCCAGAAACGCGAACAACTTGACCAGTGCTTCGAAGGCAATGGCCAGGACCATACCGCGGTGGTGCTCGGTGACGTCGAGGGTGCGCGTGCCGAACAGAATGGTGAACAGCGCCAGCACCAGCGTCACCACCATGGCGGTGTCCTGGACGCGGGTCCCGGTGGCGTCGGCACCGGCGCCGATCAGCAGGTTCACGCCCAGCACGATGCCCTTGAGCTGCAGGGCGATGTAGGGCAGCACGCCGACCAGGCAGATCAGCGCCACCACCACGGCGAGGCTCTGCGACTTGCCATAGCGCGCCGCGATGAAGTCGGCAATCGAGGTGATGTTTTCCTGCTTGCTGATCATCACCATCTTTTGTTGTACCCAGGGCGCCAGCAGCATCAGCAGCACCGGCCCCAGGTAGATCGGCAGGAACGCCCACAACTGCTCGGCCGCCTGGCCCACCGCGCCGAAAAACGTCCAGCTGGTGCAGTACACCGCCAGCGACAGGCTGTAGACCCAGGCCCGTACACGGGGCGGCAGGGGCGTGCTGCGGCGGTCGCCGTAGAAAGCGATGGCGAACATCACGGCCATGTAGGCCAGGGCGACGGTGGCGATCAATCCGCTGGACAACGACATCGGTGACTCCGGAACGGGGCAGGCGGAAGCCCGGCGAAGCGGGCACCCGCCAGTCTCGCACGGCGCATGCGATGGCGTCAGCGCCGACCATGGTCGCAGCCACTGTCATCGAGTTGGGCGATAGGCGGTATAGCGTTATGCTGTGCGCCGACGATGCCGCCGCTGCCCGCGGCCTCGTCCCCCCGCCAGAGCCCAGTCCACGCGGCATCATTCAGGTACAGGATCGATGAGTCAGCAGTCGCAGTTCGCCTTGCTCGGCAAGCGCCGTTTCCTGCCGTTTTTCGTGACCCAGGCCCTGGGTGCTTTCAACGACAACATCTTCAAGCAATCGCTGATCCTGACGATCCTCTACAAGCTTGCCATCGAGGGCGACCGCAGCGTCTGGGTCAACCTCTGCGCGCTGCTGTTCATCCTGCCGTTCTTTCTGTTCTCGGCGCTGGCCGGTCAGTTCGGCGAAAAGTTCGCCAAGCACCGCCTGATCCGCGCCATCAAGCTGGCCGAGATCGTCATCATGGCGGTGGGGGCAGTAGGGTTGGCATTCGACCAACTGTGGTTGATGCTGGTCGCGCTGTTCGCCATGGGGACCCACTCGGCGCTGTTCGGCCCGGTCAAGTACTCGATCATGCCTCAGGCCCTGCGACCCGAAGAGCTGGTAGGGGGCAATGGCCTGGTGGAGATGGGCACGTTTCTGGCGATCCTGGCCGGCACCATCGGGGCGGGCGTGATGATGTCGTCCGCCCACTACGCCGGTGTCGTCGCCACCGCCGTGCTGTCGGTCGCCGTACTGGGCTATGTCGCCAGCCGCAGCATCCCGCCGGTCAGCGCCGCCAATCCGGGGCTGGTGCTGGACTGGAACATCGCCCGGCAGACCTGGTTCACCCTGCGCCTGGGCCTGGGTCAGACCCGCGCGGTGTCGCGCTCGCTGGTCGGCAACTCTTGGTTCTGGTTCGTCGGCGCGGTCTACCTGACCCAGATTCCCGCCTATGCCCAGCAGTGGCTGGACGGCGACGAAACCGTGGTCACCTTGATCCTCACCGTGTTCTCGGTGGGCATCGCGCTGGGTTCGATGCTGTGCGAGCGGCTGTCTCGGCACAAAGTCGAGATGGGCCTGGTGCCGCTGGGTGCGCTCGGCCTGACGCTGTTCGGGCTGCTGCTGTGGTGGCATTCCAACGGCGTCGTGCAGGCCGCGCAGCCACAAGGCTGGCTGACGGTGCTGGGTCATGATCAGACCTGGTGGGTATTGCTGGACATCCTCGGCCTGGGGGTCTTTGGCGGGTTCTACATCGTGCCGCTGTACGCGCTGATCCAGTCACGTACCGCCACCGAGCAGCGCGCCCGGGTCATCGCTGCCAACAACATTCTCAATTCGCTGTTCATGGTGGTGTCGGCCATCGTTTCCATCCTCTTGCTCAGCGTGGCGAAGCTGAGCATTCCCCAGCTGTTCCTGGTGGTGTCGCTGGCCAATCTGGCCGTCAATGGGTACATATTCAGCGCGGTGCCCGAGTTCGCTTCGCGCTTCCTGCTCTGGCTGCGGGGTGGTTGATCGCTGCGGCGCCGCCGCTGTACCGAGCAGGCCTACAGCGATTCGGGCCGTCCCAGCACCACGCTGAGCGCGTTGCGTGCGTCGTCGAGCTGGACCAGCGTGGCATGCCGGGCACCCAGGGCATCACCGTTCTCGATGGCCGTCAGAATTGCCTTGTGCCGCGGCAGGGCCAACTCATGCAGGTTGGGCCGCTGGTTGGAATGCCGCAGGGCCTCACGCAAGGCCAGCGACAGCATGTTGCACAGGTGCGCGAGCAGGTCATTATGCGTGGCATCGGCGATGCGGCTGTGGAAATCCAGGTCCGGCTGCAGCACGTCATCGACCGACCCGGCCGCCTCCATGCGCTGGTAGGCCTCGCCGATCGAAGCCACTTCGGCCTCGGTGGCGTGCTGGGCGGCCAGCGCCGCCGCTGCCGGCTCGATGATGCTGCGCACGCTGGTCAACAGGGCGAAGAACTCGTTCTGCGGCGTGCTCTGCATCACCCAGTGCAAGACATCGGGGTCGAGCATGTGCCACTCACGGCGCGGCTTCACCACCGAACCCACCCGCGGCCTGGAGTACACCAGGCCCTTGGCCACCAACACACGGGTCGCCTCGCGCAGCACCGGACGACTGACCGCGTATTCTTCACACAGCAGGGCTTCGGCGGGCAGCCGATCGTCAGGCTTGAAGCGGCCGGAGACGATCTGCATCCCCAACTCCTGGACGATCCGCGAGTGCATGCTTTTGCGATCTGAAGGCTTGCGATAATCCATGGGGTGCATTCGGTCCTTGGGGCAGGTAATGCGCGATGATAGCACCTGCGCGCCAAGTCTTCGGACGGGGTGTCAGAGCCCTTGCTGCAGGTTCTTGCGCAGCGACAGCAGGCTGGTCTGCAGCGCGCGCAGTTCGGCACTGCTGTGGCAGCTGGCCTTGACGATGTTGAGCGGTACCGACTCGGCCTTCTCGCGCAGCGCACGACCCTGCGGCGTGAGCTCGACGATGACCACGCGCTCGTCGTCCTTGCTGCGGGTACGGCTGAGCAAGCCTTCGGCTTCCAGGCGCTTGAGCAGCGGCGTCAGCGAGCCGGGGTCGGTCAGCAGGCGAGTACTGATTTCGCCCACGGTCATGCCGTTCTTTTCCCACAACACCATCATAGTCAGGTATTGCGGGTAGGTCAGGCCCAGTGCCTGCAACAAGGGCTTGTACACCTTGGTCATCAGCAGCGATGTCGAGTACAGCGAGAAGCACAGCTGATTATCCAGCAGCAGGCTGTCGTCGGCGCTGACTGCCTCGTCGTGAGTGGATTCGGTGTTCATGCTGATCCTTTTTCCAATGGTGCAAGTGCATTAGGCGATCCGCCGTTCGCAGGTTTCGGCGCTTCGCTCGTTCCTTCGTGAAGCTGGTGTTGATTTCGAGCTACAAACACCGTGCATAGTTCGTTCGAGGTTGTGCAGCACTTCTACATCCTTCGGCGGCGGTCACACTGGTAGGATGCACGGCTGGATGAGGCGCGGCGGATAGAGAGAGACAGTATGTTCGAAACATTGCTCTACATTGCCTTGGGTGCGGTGATGGGCACGCTGGGTGGGGTGTTCGGCATCGGCGGGGGCTTGATCGCGATCCCGGCACTCGGCGTGCTGTTCGGCGTGGACCAGCAACTGGCCCAGGGCACGTCGCTGGTGATGGTCGTGCCCAATGTGCTCCTGGCATTATGGCGCTATCACCAGCGTCGTCCCATACCCTGGCGCAATGCCTTGCCATTGGCCAGCGGCGGACTGGTGTTCGCCTGGCTTGCCTCGGTGCTCGCGGCAGGGCTGGACCCGGCGTCGATGCGGGTGGGCTTCGTGGCCTTCCTGTTGGTACTGGTAGTCTACAACATTGCGCAGATGTTCCTGCGCCCCGTGAACGGTACGGGCGAGATGCGTCATTCCTGGCCGTGGCTGGGTGTACTGGGTGGCTTTTCCGGGGTGATCGGAGGCTTTTTCGGAGTTGGCGGCGCCGTGCTGGCCACACCCGTACTCACCAGCGTTTTCGGCACCACCCAGATCATGGCCCAGGGCCTGTCGCTGGCCCTGGCCGCGCCCAGCACCAGCGTGACCCTCTTGACCTATGCCGTGCACGATCACGTCGATTGGGCCATGGGCGTGCCGATGGCCATTGGCGGCCTGTTGAGCATCAGCTGGGGGGTGAAGATCGCCTATAGCCTGTCGGAAACGGTCCTGCGCGGCAGCTTCTGCGTGTTTCTGCTGCTGTGCGCCATCCTGCTGCTGTTCAAGGTCTGAGGCCTGGCCCACCACACCAGGTGCCGGCTCGGGTGGATTAATGCCACAATCGGCGCTTTCATACGTCGTGACGAGCCTCCAGGTGGAAGACCAAGACACCCTGCAACCCCGCGAACGCACCGAGCGCATATTGGCCGAGGTGCACGACGCCTGGGGCATGATCCGCGTGCTGGAAGTCGCCGACTACCGCTTCCTCGAATTCGGCGATGCCATAGAACAGAGCTGCACGTTCACGGCCGACCCCAGCTGGCTGGAATACGACTACACCCGCGCCATGCTGGTGGGCGCGCTTTGCCATGCGCAACCTGAAAGTGCCCTGTTCCTGGGTCTGGGTGCCGGTACCCTGACCCAGGCCTGCCTGAAGTTCCTGCCCCTGGAAGACGTCGAGTGCATCGAACTGCGCCCGGACGTGCCTCGCCTGGCCATCGAATACATGGGCCTGGAAGACGATCCAAGGCTGTACATCCGCGTCGGCGACGCGCTTGAACTGCTGCCCACTGCCGAAACCGCCGACCTGATCTTCGTCGACCTGTACACCGACCACGGCCCAGCCCCCGCCCACCTGGCCTGGCGGTTCCTGGAACAGTGCCAGCAACGCCTGAACCCCGATGGCTGGCTGATCATCAACCAGTGGGCCGGTGACGACGGCAAGCCGCTCGGGGCCGCCTTGCTGCGCGGTCTCTACCAGCGTCACTACTGGGAATTGCCAGTCAAGGAGGGCAACGTGATCGTCATGGTGCCGGCCGATGTCGAGCAGGTATTGGACATGGCCGGCCTGTGCCAGCGTGCCGAGGCCCTCGCGCCCCGGCTGGGTTACTCGCTGCAGGGCCTGATCGACCTGGTGCGCCCGGCCAGCTGAGGCAGTGCGGCGCACCACTGGCGACGCTACTGGCCCTGGAACAGGGCAGGGCGCTGCTGCTGCATGGCCGCCAGACCTTCGCGCGCGTCCTCGCTGGCGAACAGGCGCCCGCTGGTTGCCGCCAACTGGAGGCTGGCGGCGCCTTCACCTTCGCTCACGGCCAGGCGTGCCGACGCCAGGGTCGCCTGCACGCCCAGCGGTGCCTGTCGGGCAATCCGCTGAGCAAGCTGCAGGGCGTTGGGCAGCAGGTCTTCGCTGGCCATCACTTCCTGCACCAGACCCAGGCGCAAGGCTTCATGGGCATCGAACTCATCGCCGGTCAGCAACCAGCGCATGGCGTTGCCCCAGCCGGCTATCTGCTGCAGGCGCAGCGTGGCGCCGCCGAACGGGAACAAGCCGCGCTGCACTTCCATCTGGGCAAAACGGGTATTGCTCGCGCACAGGTTGATGTCGGCCGCGAGCATCAGCTCGATGCCCACGGTCAGGCAATAACCCTGGGCTGCGACGATCACAGGCTTGCTCACCACCGGCCCACCCGATACTCGCCAGGGATCGCAGCCCCCAGGCGGTACCTGCCAGCCCTGGCTCAGGCGCGTGCTCACCTCGGCCAGGTCCAGCCCCGCAGTGAAGTGCTCGCCATGGCAGAACACCAGGGCCACGCGTGCCGCCGGCTCGCGCTCGAACGCGCCGTAGGCCAGGCTCAGGGCGTCGAGCATGGGCAGGTCGAAGGCGTTGCGCTTGGCAGTACGGTCCAGGCCGATGAGCATGACGTGCTCGCGCAGCTCGCAGCTGACCTTGCCGGGGCAGGGGGTAGGCATGACGGCATCCTCGGAATGGTTTGAGTGAAAGGTTTCAGCTGCCGCACCTGCGCAGGCGCCTCTGCTAAAATAGACTGCGCCGCCGATTCGCGCAAAGCCCGTGTGGCTCAGGCGTGCACGCGGCACGATGGTTCAAAAAAGTCTCACGTCGCGGCCATTTTCAGGTATAGTGCGCGCCGGTCTTTAACCAGGCCACGTTTAGGTAGCGCAATCCCCCGAAGACAGCTTCGGCTGCATGTCCGTTCCGCGGACTCTCCCTAACGATTCTTTCATTCAATCGTTTTCGCAAATCCCCGCCGACAAAGCTGCCAGGGTGACTCTCGAGTCTTACAAGGCATGCGCAGCTTTGGAGCATGGGTCTTTGCGGATGCACTTAGAGGCAGACCCATGACCCAGGAAATCGGCGGCTTCGCCGCTCTCGAACTTCATCCGAACATTGTTGCTGCTGTAGTCGCTACCGGCTACGAAGAGCCTTCGGCTATCCAGCAACAATCGATCCCGATCATTCTCGCCGGTCATGACATGATCGGCCAGGCGCAGACAGGCACCGGCAAGACCGCGGCCTTCGCTCTGCCGATCCTGCATCGTATCGACCCGAGCAAGCGCGAGCCGCAAGCCCTGATCCTGGCGCCAACCCGTGAGTTGGCGCTACAAGTAGCCACTGCATTCGAAACCTACGCCAAGCAGATGCCTGGCGTTACCGTAGTGGCCGTGTACGGCGGTGCCCCGATGGGCCCGCAGTTGAAAGCAATCCGCAACGGCGCGCAAATCGTCGTCGCCACCCCCGGCCGTCTGTGCGACCACCTGCGTCGTGACGAGAAAGTCCTCGCCACCGTGAACCACCTGGTGCTCGACGAAGCCGACGAAATGCTCAAGCTGGGCTTCATGGATGACCTGGAAGTCATCTTCAAGGCCATGCCCGAGACTCGCCAGACCGTACTGTTCTCGGCCACCTTGCCGCAGTCGATCCGCGCGATCGCCGAGCGTCACCTGCGTGACCCCAAGCACGTCAAGATCCAGACCAAGACTCAGACCGTCACCGCGATCGAGCAGGCTCACCTGCTGGTTCACGCCGACCAGAAGACCTCGGCTGTCCTGCGCCTGCTGGAAGTCGAAGAGTTCGACGCCCTGATCGCCTTCGTGCGCACCAAGCAAGCCACGCTCGACCTGGCCAGCGCCCTGGAAGCCAAAGGCTACAAGGCCGCGGCACTCAACGGTGACATTGCCCAGAACCAGCGTGAGCGTGTCATCGAGTCGCTCAAGGATGGCCGCCTGGATATCGTCGTCGCCACCGACGTCGCTGCCCGTGGCCTGGACGTACCGCGCATCACTCACGTGTTCAACGTCGACATGCCGTACGACCCCGAGTCCTACGTGCACCGTATCGGTCGTACCGGCCGTGCCGGTCGCGAAGGCCGTGCGCTGCTGCTGGTCACCCCGCGTGAACGCCGCATGCTGCAGGTGATCGAGCGCGTGACCGGGCAGAAGGTTGCCGAGGTTCGCCTGCCCAACGGCCAGGCCGTGCTGGATGCGCGCATCAAGAAGCTGACCAACAGCCTCGCTCCGCTGGTCGCAGACGCCGAAAGCACCCATGGCGAGTTGCTCGATCGCCTGACCGCCGACATCGGTTGCACCCCGCGCGCCCTGGCCGCAGCCCTGCTGCGCAAGGCTACCAATGGCCAGGCGTTGACCCTGGATGCGGTCGAGAAGGAGCAGCCTCTGGTTCCGACCAGCGCTCCGCGCGAACGCACCAGCAGCGGTGATCGTCCTGAGCGCAGTGACCGTGAGCGCCGCGCGCCAATGCCCCTGGGCGAAGGCCGCGCACGCTGCCGTACGGCCCTGGGTGCTCGCGACGGCATCGCCGCGAAGAACCTGCTTGGCGCCATCCTCAACGAAGGCGGGCTGGCCCGTGAAGCCATCGGTCGCATTCAGGTGCGCGACAGCTTCAGCCTGGTCGAGCTGCCGGAAGATGGTCTGGAGAGTCTGTTGAGCAAGCTCAAGGACACCCGTGTCGCTGGCAAGCAGCTGAAACTGCGTCGCTATCGCGAAGACTGATTGCCTATAGTCTTCAGGCATAAAAAATCCCCGACTGGTTCGGGGATTTTTTTTGTCTTGATCGCGGCTCGTTCATCGCCAGCTCGAGCTCGCTCCGTGGGAGCGGGCTCTGCCCGCGAAGCGGACACCGCCGATCAATCAGTTCTTGGCTGGCGGCACTTGGGTAGCCGGAGTGGTACCTGGTGCGACCGGCATGCTCGAATCGGACTTGGTAGCTTCCTGAGCTGCAGCCTTGTTCGATTCCATGGCCGCTTCGTTGGCCTTGGCGTTTTCCTTGGCGGCGTCATTCATCTTGTCTTGAGCCGAGTCCATTTTCTCTTGCGCTTCCTGACGGTGCTCGGCAGCGTCCTGGGCCTTGTCTTCGGATTTCTTGTCGCATGCAGCCAGACCAAGGGTGGCAGCCAGCATCAGGGAGTAAGCGAGTGTCTTGCGCATGATGTTTCTCCTTATTGGGTATCTACGAGGCTAAGAGGGTGTGCGCCGGATATAAGTTCCGTCACGGCGGTTATATATAAGTATCGGATCGCAATGAGGTTTTTCCATGACCTTGCTGTACCGTTCAAGCATCCACCCGGTTTTCACGGTGGCCTTCGGTGAAAAGGTCGATGCACGCGCCCTGGCGGGCTCGCCTGTCGAAGCCACCCTTGAAATCCCGATCGGCGGCCCCATCTCCTTGTCATCCCGCCGCTCATCGGCGGCACCTGCCATCTGATTGGAGTTTGATGACCATGAGTGTGGAAACTCAAAAGGAAACCCTGGGCTTCCAGACCGAGGTGAAGCAGCTGCTGCACCTCATGATCCATTCGCTGTATTCCAACAAGGAAATCTTCCTTCGCGAATTGATCTCGAACGCCTCCGACGCTGTCGACAAGCTGCGTTTCGAAGCGCTGGCCAAGCCTGAGCTGCTCGAAGGTGGCGGCGAGCTGAAAATTCGCATCAGCTTCGACAAGGACGCCAAGACCGTCACCCTGGAAGACAACGGTATCGGCATGAACCGTGACGATGTAGTGACCCACCTGGGCACCATCGCCAAGTCCGGTACTGCGGACTTCATGAAGAACCTCACCGGCGACCAGAAGAAGGACTCGCACCTGATCGGTCAGTTCGGCGTGGGCTTCTATTCGGCCTTCATCGTCGCCGACCAGGTTGACGTGTACAGCCGCCGCGCCGGCAGCCCTGCCAGCGAAGGCGTGCATTGGTCCTCCAAGGGCGAGGGCGACTTCGAGGTTGCCAACGTCGAGAAGGCCGAACGCGGCACGCGCATCGTTCTGCACCTGAAAAGCGCCGAAGATGAATTCGCCGATGGCTACCGTCTGCGCAACATCATCAAGAAGTACTCCGACCACATCGCCCTGCCGATCGAGCTGCCCCAGGAAAGCTCGCCCGCCGAAGGCGACGAGGCACCGGCGCAGGAGTGGGAAACCGTCAACCGCGCCAGCGCCCTGTGGACCCGTCCGCGTACCGACATCAAGGACGAGGAATACCAGGAGTTCTACAAGCACGTCGGTCACGACTACGAGAACCCGCTGAGCTGGAGCCACAACAAGGTCGAAGGCAAGCTGGAATACACCTCGCTGCTGTACGTACCTGCGCGCGCGCCGTTCGATCTGTACCAGCGCGAAGCACCGCGTGGCCTGAAGCTGTACGTGCAGCGCGTGTTCGTCATGGACCAGGCCGAATCCTTCCTGCCGCTGTACCTGCGCTTCATCAAGGGTGTGGTCGACTCCAACGACCTGTCCCTGAACGTTTCGCGCGAGATCCTGCAGAAAGATCCGATCATCGACTCGATGAAGACGGCGCTGACCAAGCGTGTGCTCGACATGCTCGAGAAGTTGGCCAAGAACGAACCCGAGCAGTACAAGGGCTTCTGGAAGAACTTCGGCCAGGTCCTCAAGGAAGGTCCTGCGGAAGATTTCGCCAACAAGGAAAAGATCGCCGGCCTGCTGCGCTTCGCTTCCACCAGCGACGACAGCGGGGAGCAGAGCGTTGGCCTGGCTGACTACCTGGCACGGGTCAAGGAAGGTCAGGACAAGGTCTACTACCTGTCCGGCGAGTCCTACGCACAAGTCAAGAACAGCCCGCACCTGGAAGTCTTCCGCAAGAAAGGCATCGAAGTGCTGCTGTTGACCGATCGTATCGACGAGTGGCTGATGAGCTACCTGACCGAATTCGACGGCCAGGGCTTCGTCGACGTTGCCCGTGGCGACCTCGACCTGGGCAAGCTGGATTCCGAGGAAGACAAGAAAGCCCAGGAAGAAATCGCCAAGGACAAGGAAGGCCTGGTCGAGCGCCTCAAAGCGGCGCTGGGCGATTCGGTCAGTGAAGTGCGGGTTTCCCATCGCCTCACCGATTCGCCGGCGATCCTGGCCATCGGCGAGCAGGACCTGGGCATGCAGATGCGCCAGATCCTCGAAGCCAGTGGGCAGAAGGTGCCGGACTCCAAGCCGATCTTCGAATTCAACCCCAACCACCCGCTGATCGCCAAGCTGGATGTGGAGCAGAGCGAAGATCGTTTCGCCGACTTCTCCCATATCCTGTTCGATCAGGCGGCCCTGGCGGCCGGTGACAGCCTCAAAGATCCTGCCGGTTACGTTCGACGTCTGAACAAGCTGCTGGTCGAGTTGTCCGTTTAAACAGTCCAGGTAAAAAGCCCGCTTCGGCGGGCTTTTTCGTTTTCAGTCATGACCTTTTGGAGATGCAAGCGTGAGCACATTGACCGTTCAATCCGTTGTCTACCAAATCGACGGGCAGGCGTACGAAAGCCGCCTGGTCTACGACACTGATATCGTGTCGCCACGTCCGGGCCTGGTGATGGCGCCGAACTGGATGGGCGTCAGCGAAGGTGCCGAACGCATTGCCCAGTCGGTGGCTGCCAAGGGCTATGTGGTGTTGCTGGTCGACTTGTATGGCCAGGGCGTGCACCCGGGCAACAACGATGAAGCAGCGGCTGCCATGATGCCGCTGAAGAACGACCGTGCCTTGCTGCGCAAGCGCATGCAGGTTGCGCTGCAGCAACTGCACGAGCAGACGCATGCCGCTGTCGATCCGGCGCAATCGGCGGCCTTCGGTTTCTGCTTTGGCGGGTGCTGTGCGCTGGAGCTGGCACGTACGGGCGCGGCGCTCAAGGCAACCGTCTCGTTCCATGGCACACTCGACACGCCCAACCCGGCCGATGCCCATGACATCAAGGGTTCGGTCCTGGTGCTGCACGGTGACGCCGATCCCCTGGTGCCTGCCGAACAGCTGCCGGCCTTCCGTTCCGAGATGAACTCGGCGGGTGTGGATTGGCAGTTGACCAGCTACGGCGGAGCCTACCATTCGTTCACCGACACCGAGGCCAACAACCCGGGTGTGCAGATGTACGATGCCAAGGTCTCGGCGCGCGCCTTTCAGGCCATGCACAACCTGCTCGAGGAAGTGTTTCAGGCCTGATTCGCAGGCCCATGGGGGCGGTACGTGGCCGCGAAGAGGGTCGAACCGCCACCCAGGTGCCTGGCTGCTAAGCCTCGGCCAGGTACGTCTCGATATCGACCACTGCACTGGTCATCAGCTTGTGCACCGGGCAGTGATCGGCCACGCGGTCCAGGTCATGACGCTGCGCTTCCGTCAGGTTGCCGAGCAAGGTGAGCTTGACCTGCAGGCGGTATTTGCCGGTGGGCTCCTCGCTCGCATCGCGTTTGACCTCCACATTCACACCCGTGAGCGGGATGTTCTTGCGCTGGGCATAGAGCTTCAGGGTCAGGGCCTTGCAGGCGCCCAGTGCGGCGTCGAAATAGTCATGGGGAGAGGGCGCCGAACCTGCCCCACCCAGGGCTTCCGGCAAGTCGGTGTGAAAAGAGTGGCGGCCATCGATGTCGATGCTGTGGCGAAATCCGTCGCCAGGTTCGGTAGTCACGGTGATAGCCATGGAAATCCCTTCGTTGGTGTGCTCGAGTCACACTGTATAGAGGGTTGCGCCATCCGGGGGGTTCAACCGCAGTCAATTGACCGATTTCAGGCAAAAAAAACGGCGCCCGCAGGCGCCGTCCTTCAGTAGGGCTGCGAGCCTTACTGACCCTGCCAACGCTTGAGTACCAGCGTGGCATTGGTACCGCCGAAGCCGAAGCTGTTGCTCATCACCGTATTGATTTCGACGTTTTCCTGGGTGACGGTCTGCACTGGCAGATCGGCCACGGCAGGGTCCAGTTCGTCGATGTTGGCTGACCCGGCAATGAAGTTGCCTTCCATCATCAGCATGCAGTAGATGGCTTCGTGCACGCCAGCGGCGCCCAGCGAGTGCCCGGACAGGCTCTTGGTCGAGCTGATGGCCGGATACTTGCCGGCGAAGACTTCCCGCACACCCTTCATCTCGGCCACGTCGCCCACCGGTGTGGAGGTGCCGTGAGTGTTCAGGTAGTCGATCGGGGTATCGACGGTGGACAGCGCCTGCTGCATGCAGCGGATGGCGCCTTCGCCGCTTGGCGCGACCATGTCGTAGCCATCCGATGTGGCACCGTAGCCAACGATCTCGGCATAGATGTGGGCACCGCGGGCCAAAGCGTGTTCCAGCTCCTCGACCACGACCATGCCGCCGCCGCCGGCGATGACGAAGCCATCGCGGTCGCTGTCGTAGGCACGCGACGCTTTTTCAGGCGTGTCGTTGCGCTTGCTGGAAAGGGCACCCATGGCGTCGAACAGGAACGACTGGCTCCAGTGTTCCTCTTCGCCGCCGCCGGCGAACACCACGTCCTGCTTGCCCATCTGGATCTGCTCCATGGCCGTACCGATGCAGTGCGCGCTGGTGGCACACGCCGAGGCGATGGAGTAGTTCAGGCCCTTGATCTTGAAAGGGGTGGCCAGGCAGGCCGAGACGGTGCTGCTCATGGTGCGGGTGACCCGGTACGGACCGACGCGCTTGACGCCTTTCTCGCGCAGGATGTCCAGCGCTTCCATCTGGTTCAAGGTAGAGGCGCCGCCCGAACCGGCGATCAGGCCGGTACGCGGGTTGGAAACCTGCTCGTCGGTGAGGCCGGAATCCTTGATGGCATCCTGCATTGCAAGGTACGCGTAGGCGGCGGCATGGCCGACGAAGCGGTACACCTTGCGGTCGATCAGCTCTTCCAGGTTGAGGTCGATGGAACCGGAAACCTGGCTACGCAGACCCATTTCGGCATATTCCGGGTTGAAGCGGATGCCAGGGCGGCTTGCACGCAGGTTTGCGGAGACGGTGTCTTTGTCATTGCCCAGGCACGAAACGATGCCCAGACCAGTGATAACAACGCGGCGCATGCGGATAACCCTTAGAAATTTTCGGTGGATGTAAAGACGCCGACCCGAAGGCCGTCGGCGGTGTAGATCTCGCGGCCGTCGACGCTGACCGAGCCATCGGCGATGGCCATGTTCAGCTTGCCCTTGAGCACGCGCTTGATATGAATGTTGTACGTGACCTTCTCGGCCGTCGGCAGCACCTGGCCGAAGAACTTCACTTCACCCGAACCCAGCGCACGGCCACGGCCCGGCAGGTCCTGCCAGCCGAGGAAGAAACCCACCAGCTGCCACATGGCATCCAGGCCGAGGCAGCCCGGCATCACCGGATCACCCTCGAAGTGGCAAGCGAAGAACCACAGGTCCGGATTGATATCCAGCTCGGCGACCAATTCACCCTTGCCGTACTTGCCACCTTCGGCGCTGATATGGGTGATGCGGTCCACCATCAGCATATTCGGGGCGGGCAGTTGCGCGTTACCTGGGCCGAACAGCTCGCCACGACTGCAGCGCAGCAGATCTTCCCGAGTAAAGGCGTTTTGTTTGGTCATGCGAGCTCCTCAATAGTCCCTGGTGGCAGGGGGCAGATCTTCCCGACCGACCAGAAGAATCAACGCCTGGGTCGGCAGCCTACACATAGACTATTGCGTTGTAGTGAAAGTCACAGCGCAAGCGATACGGAAGTACACTTGTTCACTGAAATTATAATGCCAGACAGCAGGCTTTGTCCGAATGGATGTACAAGACTGCCGCACTTTAGCATTTCTTGCCAGCAACGGGCGCTGTCACGAGGACATCCGGCATCCCTTCCACGGCGCTGGTTCAGCTCGTCCAGCGCAGCAGAACCTGTTGCAGATCTGCCCGTTTGAACGGTTTTGCCAGGTAATCGTTCATTCCGGCATCCAGGCAGGTGGCGCGGTCGCCCAGCAGCGCGTTGGCGGTCAGGGCGATGATCGGCAGCTCTGCGCGGCCAGCAATCTGGCGAATCTGCCGCGACGCCTCGTAGCCGTCGAGGACCGGCAGGCGACAGTCCATCAGCACCGCCGAATAGAGGTGCGCACGCACCTGGCTGACCGCTGCTGCGCCGTCGCTGACCACATCGACGGCGTAGCCCAGGCTGCGCAGCATGGCTTCGATCACGGTCTGGTTGACCGCGTTGTCTTCCACCAGCAAGACACTGTGGCCGACGCCGTCGTCGTTGCCGGACAGGTTGGGCACCGCTGCCGGGCGGGCCAGGCTCTGCTGGCTCAGCGCCAGCGGCATTTCCAGGGTGAACAGCGAGCCGTGCCTTTCCTTGCTTTGCGCACGCAGCGTGCCCCCCATGCGTTCGGCCAGCGTACGCGCGATCGGCAGCCCCAGGCCGGTGCCGCCGTAACGGCGCGAAATCGAACTGTCGGCCTGGGCGAACGCGTCGAACATGCTTTCCAGTCGATCTTCGCCGATGCCGATGCCAGTATCGCGCACGGTGCAGGTCAGCCAGATCAATTGATGATCCAGCACCTGCCACCGCACGCAGATGTCCACACCGCCTTCATCGGTGAATTTCAGCGCATTGCCGATCAGATTGACCAGGATCTGCCGGATGCGCGTCGGATCGCCCTCGACCTGCAACCCCTCGATGCCCTCGGCCAGCGTCAATTCCAGCGCCAGCTTGCGTTGCCTGGCGGTGTGCTGGAAGGCCTGCACGCAACTGGTGATCAGCTCGTGCAGGCTGAAACCGATGTGCTCCAGTTCCATCGCCGCCCGCTCGATGCGGGAAAAATCCAGAATGTCGTTGATGACCTTGAGCAGGTGTTCGGTGGACTCGGTGGCCACCTGAGCGTAATCGCGCTGTTCATGGCTCAGCACGGTGGTTTCGAGCAGCTGCAGCATGCCCAGCACGCCATTCATAGGGGTGCGCAGCTCGTGGCTCATCATCGCCAGGAAATCCGACTTGGCGCTGTTGGCGCGCTCGGCCTCCTCGCGAGTCTGGATCAGTTGCTGCATGGCCTGATGCTGTTCGTGGCTGGCCTTGGCCAGGGCGCTGGCAAGGTTGTTGATATGCCCGGCCAGATGCCCCAGCTCGCTGTCGTCGACGATGGGCAGCGGCCGGTCGAACTCGCCCTGGCCTATGGCCTTGACTACGCGGCTCATTTCACTGATGGGCTGGGCCAGGCTGCGCGCCAGCCGCCGGGCCAGCAGATAGGTGAACAACAGTGCAAACAAAGCCAGCACGCCGGCCTTGAGGACGATTTCCTGCTGGCGCTCGCTGAAGGCGTCGTCGGACATGCCGACGATCACCCGGCCCAGGTAATCGCCGCTGCTGGCACTGCCCATGTGCTGCTGCACCTGAGCCTGATGGTCTTCCAGGAAGGCCCCACGGATCTGGATCGGTGCCTGGAACACTTCGACATGGGCCGACCGGTGCTCGTTTCTGACTCGCTGTTCGACATAGGCCAGGCGCCGGTCGGTCTGGTCCTGAATCTCCAGGAAACGTACGTGAGGGGTAGCCAGGGTTGCGCCGAGCAGCCCTTCGAGTACCGCGGCATTATCGGTGACCACGCCGTATTCCGCGGCGGGGGCGAGCTGGTTGGCGATCAACTGGCCGGTGTGATTGAGTTCCTGGCGCAGGTCCTGCAAACGCACGAAGGTGAAGAAACCGATCAGTAGCAGGGTCAACAGCAGGGCCGGCCCGACGCTGATGATCTGGGTGCGTGTATGAATGTCGCGGTTCAGGCGCAACTTCATGTCGGGGCGCAGGGCAATGGGAAAGTGGCGGACACGACAGGGCCTGAATCGAGTTGAACAGTCAGGCATGTTAACCGGTCAGAGCGACAATTCCAGTCGTATTGTTACCGGGGCGCAGGCCGGGACTGGTCGTGTCGAGGTGGCTCCGTATAATGCCCCTCATCGCCCTCAACTCGACCAAATGGATGGGATATGACTCAAGAGCAGCCGATAGCCGTGCTGGGAGGAGGTAGTTTCGGCACCGCCGTGGCCAACCTGCTGGCCGAGAACGGCCATTCGGTCCGTCAGTGGATGCGCGACCCGGAGCAGGCCGAGTCGATTCGCCTGAACCGGGAAAATCCGCGCTACCTCAAAGGCATCAAGATCCTGCCGGGGGTGATCCCAGTCACCGACCTGCCCGCGACCATCGCCGGCAGTGCGCTGATCTTCGTCGCGCTGCCCTCGAGCGCCTTGCGCAGCGTGCTGGCCCAGCATGCCGATCAGCTGAGCGGCAAGATGCTGGTCAGCCTGACCAAGGGCATCGAGGCGCAGACCTTCAAGCTGATGAGCGAGATTCTCGAAGAGGTTGCGCCAGACGCGCGTATCGGCGTGTTGTCCGGCCCCAACCTGGCCCGCGAGATCGCCGAACATGCCCTGACCGCCACGGTGGTGGCGAGCGCCGACGAAGCCCTCTGCGAGCGCGTCCAGGCCGTGCTGCATGGGCGTACGTTCCGCGTCTATGCCAGCAGCGACCGCTTCGGCGTCGAGTTGGGCGGCGCGCTGAAGAACGTCTATGCGATCATCGCCGGCATGGCCGTGGCATTGGGCATGGGCGAGAACACCAAAAGCATGCTGATTACCCGTGCCCTGGCCGAGATGACGCGTTTTGCCGTCAGCCAGGGCGCCAACCCCATGACCTTTCTCGGTCTGGCCGGTGTGGGCGACCTGATCGTGACCTGCTCGTCGCCCAAGAGCCGCAACTATCAGGTAGGGTTTGCCCTGGGCGAAGGCCTGAGCCTGGAGGACGCCGTGTCGCGCCTGGGCGAGGTGGCCGAAGGGGTCAACACGCTCAAGGTGCTCAAGGCCAAGGCTCAGGAGCTTCAGGTGTACATGCCGCTGGTGGCGGGCTTGCACGCAATCCTGTTCGAAGGGCGTACGCTGAACCAGGTGATCGAGCTGCTGATGCGGGCCGAACCCAAGACCGATGTCGATTTCATTTCCACCAGTGGCTTCAACTGAGGAACACGTCATGAACCGTCCTTTCAACGACCCGGGCCGCGAGGTCATCCTTTTGCGCGTGCTCTGGATGCTGGTGTTCGTGCTGGTCTGGCAGGTTGCCCAGTTCCTGCTCGGCGCGCTGGTGCTGGTGCAACTCATCCATCGCCTGGTCCAGGGCGCGCCGAACGCTGCCATGATGGCCTTCGGCGACAGCCTGAGCCGCTACCTGGCCCAGATCGGTCGCTTCGGCAGCTTTCACACCGAGCAGAAACCCTGGCCGTTTTCCGATTGGCCACAGGCGCGTCCTGCCGACGGCGAAGCAGCCTATGACGCAGGCGCGGCTCGTCCCGTGGCCGACGAGCCCAAGCCATGAAGCTCTGGGTACTGCGCCACGGCGAAGCCGTCAGCCATGCCCGCAGCGATGCCGAGCGGGCCTTGACCTCGGTGGGCGAACGACAGGTGCTGGCCAGCGCGGCGCGCCTGCACGATCAACCTCTGGATGCCATTCTCGCCAGCCCGTATGTACGCGCGCAGCAGACCGCCGCTCTGGTCCACGGCGTGCTGCACGGCGCCCCGGCGGTGCAGACCGTGCCGTGGCTGACGCCTGAAAGCGATCCGCTGGAGGTGGCCGGGCACTTGCAGGCGCTGGGTCTGGAGAACGTGCTGCTTGTCAGCCACCAGCCGCTGGTGGGCAATCTGCTGAGCCTGCTCGTCCACGGCAACTTGCGCGAGCCGGAACCCATGCAGACCGCCAGCCTGGCCGAGCTGCACGGCGACTGGCCCCTGGCCGGGCTGATGTCCCTGTACGCCGTTCACCATCCCTAACCTGTCAGGAATCCTCCCATGAGTTTGTGGCGCACCGAACCGGATCTCGAACGCTTGAATGCGGCGCAGAAAAATACCATCGGCGAGTTGCTGGATATCCGCTTCGAAAGCTTCGATGCGCACTCCCTGACTGCCAGCATGGCCGTTGATGCACGGACCCACCAGCCGTTCGGTCTGCTGCACGGTGGCGCCTCAGTGGTGCTGGCAGAAAGCCTGGGCTCCATGGCCAGTTTTCTGTGCATCGACACCGAGCGTTTCTACTGTGTAGGCCTTGAGGTGAACGCCAACCATCTGCGCGGGTTGCGCAGCGGCCGAGTGACGGGCGTGGCCCGTGCGGTGCACATTGGCCGCAGCACTCACGTCTGGGACATTCGCCTGCAGGGCGACGACGGCAAAGCCAGCTGCATTTCGCGCCTGACAGTGGCCGTGGTGCCGCTGGGGCAGAACCCGCCGGCCCGCTGAGTCATGACTGCGCCGGTCCGCGAAATCCGCCTGTCGCTGCCTCATATCGAGCTGGCCGCCCAGGTCTACGGACCCGAAGACGGCAGGCCGGTGCTGGCGCTGCACGGCTGGCTGGACAACGCCAACAGCTTTGCCCGTCTGGCGCCGAAGCTGGCCGGGCTGCGCATCGTCGCCCTCGACCTGGCCGGGCATGGACACTCCGGGCATCGTCCGGTTGGCGCCGGTTATGCCCTGTGGGATTACGCCCACGATGTGCTGCAGGCGGCCGACCAGCTGGGATGGCAGCGCTTTTCCCTGCTGGGGCACTCGCTGGGCGGGATCGTCGCCACCTTGCTGGCGAGTGCCTTGCCCGAGCGAATAGAGCGCCTGGCGCTGATTGACGGCGTGGTACCGCCGCTGGGCGCTGCCGAGGAGGGGCCACAGCGCCTGGGCGAAGCCCTGCATGCGCAGCAGGCGTTGGGTCATAAGCGCAAATCAGTGTATGCCGACATCAATCGGGCCGTGCTTGCGCGCATGCAGGGTCGTATCGCCGTCAGCCACGAGGCTGCCGAATTATTGGCGTCGCGAGGGCTTGAAAGGGTGGCAGGTGGATTCAACTGGCGTAGCGACAGCCGTCTGACGCTGCCATCGCCGGTGCGCTTGAGCGAAGAACAGGCACTGGCGTACGTGCAGGCGATTCGTTGCCCGAGCCTGTTGATCCTCGCCGAGCAGGGCCTGCTGGTGAAAAATACTGCGCTGCTGGCCCGATTGGGGCTCCCCCTGCAGGCGCTGCCCGGAGGCCATCACCTGCACCTGAATGACGACACCGGGGCCAGGCTTGTCGCAGACTGTTTCAATCGCTTTTTTGCGATACCTTGACTTGCAGCAGGCAACTGCAGAGGCTTGTCAGGTTGAAACAGGAGAAGACCTTGATGGAACTCGCTGCTACGCTCGTTTACAGCCCTCCGGGCCACCACGCCTTGCTGCCCTCATGAATGCCTCGAAGCGGCTGCTACCGGTACTCGCCGCTCTGCTGGGCAGCGCCGTCCTGAGCACCTCAGCCATGGCCGCCGAGCTGCCCGCGCCGCCGGACGCCAAGGTCGTCGACCAACGTCCTGCGGTCGACAAGGAGCGCATCTATCCGCTGGGGTCGCTGCGCAAGATCAGCGGCAAGCTGCGCATGGACGGCCAGGTCAACGCCAGAGGCCAGGTCAGCGCCACCACGTATGAACTTCCCGAAACCCAGACCGCGCGACAAGCCTTCAACGATGCCCGCGAGGCGCTGCAGCAGGGGGGCGCGCACACGCTGTACTGGTGTCAGGCGCGCGACTGCGGTGAAAGCAGCCTGTGGGTCAACGATGTCTTCGACGGCGCGCGGCTGTCGGGGGCCGACGATCAGCAGGCGTTCGTGCTGCTGCGCCAGGCCGCTCCAGACGACAACACCCTCACAGCCATCTATGCCATTACCCGTGGCAACCGTCGCGCCTATCTGCACGTCGAAAACTTCGTTGCCGATGCGCCACTGGGCGAGTTGTTGCCCACCCCGGCCACGGTGCTGCACGAATTGCGCAGCACCGGCGATCTCGATTACCCAGCCATGGGCGAAACGCCCGATGACACCTGGGTGGCCTTGCTGGCCCGCAGCCTGCAACTCGATAGCTCGATTCGGGTGAGCGTATCCGGTGTATCGAACGCTGCGGCCGCTGCATGGCGCGATGCGCTGGTCGCCAAGGGTGTGCGCGCGGCTCGCTTGGAAACCGGTACCGAAAGCGTCAAGGGGCTGCATCTGGAAATCATTCGTTGAGCCTGCGTCGCCTTTGGAGCATTGATGCCGAGTAACGATCGCCTGCTGGTACAGATTGTCTTGCTGGCACTGCTTGGCGCCTGCCTATGGGTACTGGCGCCGTTTTGTTCAGCCCTGCTGTGGGGTGCGATCCTGGCCTACGCCAGTTGGCCGCTGATGCGGCTGCTGACCCGCTGGCTCAATGGCCGCGAGTCGCTGGCAGCCGGTATTCTCACCGGCTGCTGGATGCTGCTGGTGGTCTTGCCGCTGGTCTGGTTGGGCTTCAACCTGGCCGATCACGTGCGCGATGCGACGGCGTTCATTCGCGACGTGCAGGTCGACGGGCTGCCCGATGCGCCTGGCTGGCTGGCCGGCATTCCTCTGGTCGGTACGAGCCTGGTCGGTATCTGGGACACCCTCGACGAGCAGGGCGCGGCGTTCCTGGCCAGCGTAAGGCCGTACTTGGGGCAAGTCGGCAATTTCCTGCTGGCGCGCAGCGCGCAGATCGGCGGCGGGATCCTCGAACTCACGCTGAGCCTGGTCTTCGTGTTCTTCTTCTATCGCGACGGGCCGCGCATGGCAGCCTTCGTGCTCCGGCTGCTGGAACGTCTGATCGGAGAGCGTGCCGGGTACTACATCGATCTGGTGGCGGGTACGGTGCAGCGGGTGGTCAACGGGGTGATCGGTACCGCCGCCGCCCAGGCGATCCTGGCCTTGATCGGCTTCCTGATCGCCGGCGTGCCTGGGGCATTGGTCCTCGGCATCGTCACCTTCCTGCTCAGCCTGATTCCCATGGGGCCGCCGCTGGCGTGGATTCCGGCCACCGCCTGGCTGGTGTGGCAGGGCGACTATGGCTACGCGATATTCCTCGGTATCTGGGGCACCTTCGTCATCAGTGGCGTGGACAACGTGCTCAAGCCCTACCTGATCAGCCGCGGCGGCAACTTGCCGTTGGTGATCGTGCTGCTGGGGGTGTTCGGCGGGCTGCTGGCTTTCGGCTTCATCGGCCTGTTCATAGGTCCGACCCTGCTGGCAGTGGCCTACAGCCTGCTGCACGACTGGACCCATACCGAACACAAACCGCTCTAGATACCCACCCTGTGGGGATCATTTTGGATACAGCGGCGGTAACCCGGCGTTTTCCGCGGAGGGCTCGAGGGGCGGGTCGGTGCGCAGGAGGCTGCCGATGGCGCGCCACAGCTCTTCGCCTTGCCAGTATTGGCCGCTTTCGCTGTAGAGCGCGCCATTGAGCCCATCCAGAGCGTCGGACAAAGGCACGAAGCGCGCCGTCATGTCGGCCAGCGTCTCCGGCTGCTGCCGGGCCCAGGCATCCAAAGCCTGGCGGGTGGCCTGGGGGTCGTTGGCCTGGCAGGCGCGCTTGAGGTCATCGAGCAGAGTGCGCGGGCTTGGTCCGCTTTGGGCTGCGCGCAGGACCGCCGGCTGCCCACGGGCGCGCCACCACAGGGCGAAGCCGATCATCGTGGTGAACGCCAGCATGACGCTGACCAGCTTCCACAGCCAGGCCACGTCCGGCTCGGCATCACGGTTACCGACCGGCGCATCGACCATCAGCCCGGCGTTGCCGGCAACCTCCAGACTACGCGCCGGCAGACCGGTACGCTCCAGATGGTCCTCATGGGTGTTCCACCAGACCATCTCGACGCTCGGCAACTGCAGGGTGCCACTGCGCGCCGGCACCAGTGCCTCGCGTTCCTGGCGGCTGCCGATCAAACCTCGTTCACCGATCTGGTTGTTCAACTGGGGCTGATCCGGGTAGCGTCGCAAGCCTTCCACTTCGGTACCGGGCAACGCCGGCAGTTGCGCACTGGACAGCCCCTCGGCCTTTACCTCCAGTGTGCGAGTCAGAGAATCACCAACCTGGCTGCTCGGCGGGTCGGGGTTCCAGCTTTCACTCAGGCTCAGGCTGCGTGCCGGCAACCACGGCGTGTCGGCGGGGTAGGCCGCTGGGACGCCCTTGACCGTCAGGGCCATCTGCGCGGACGTCACCTTCATCAGCTTGCCGGGCCGCGGCGCGCTGTTGGCGCTGTCGCCAGGTGCGGTTGGCTCGACGGTGGTGGCGGTGAATGCCAGGGCAGGAATAATCAATTCGCCACTGCGTTGCGGATAGATTGCATAACGCATCTCGATGACCCCGTGGCGGACGCCGTCGATGATCTTCTCGAAGGTGCGCGATCCGCCCAGCGGCTCGATGCGCGCCTCGGCCAGTCGCAGAGGTGTGAGGCTGCTGTCGTCGTACAGGGGCACCGAGTGATAGATGCGCAAGGTCAATACTGCCTGGGCCTGCACATAGACACTGTCTTCATCCAGGCTGGCGTCGATGAACACCGGGGCCATGTTCGCGCGCAACGGCGGGTCGCTGTGCAGCACCTGCAGGACGATCGGCTGGCTGCGCAGTTCGCCCAGTTGCAGCGCAGCGATGGTAACGCTGCCGGTCTGTCGCGGGAGCAGGGTGATAATCCAGCGGGTGGTGGCCTGGCGGTCGCCGTCCAGGCTGGTCAGGCGATTGACCTGGCGCGTGTCGCGCACATCGAACGAGCCTTCGAGTGGCGTCAGGTCGGGCTTGCCGAACTGCGTGACGTCGGTGGTTTCCAGGGTCAGCTCGACCGTTTCCCCCGAGTTGAGACGCGAGCGATCGACGCTGGCCACCAACGTGGCGGCATGCGCGCATTGGCCAAGCACGGCCAGGGTTGCACTGATGCAGAGGGCGCTGAAGCGACTCATCGAATCTTGTCCTGATGTTGTTGCTGTTCATACCAGAATTTGCGCCGCAACAGCTCGGCCGGGTCGTCCGGGATCTGTCGCAGCCACTGCTCCAGGGCTTGACGCTGTTCGGCATCCAGGGTGGCCTGGGTTGGTCGTGACGGTGGCCGGGTCGTGGATTCGTCGCTCGGTGGCTGCGCCGGTGCCGAGGATTGTGCCTGATTCTGTTCTCCCCCCGCCTGACCCGAGGGGTTTTCCTGGCTGCTCTGCGCGTCGTTGTTGCCTGGGGAAGCGTCGGCCGCCGCGGACGCGTTCGGATCCTCGTCGTCCGGCGCCGTGGCACCTGGTGCTCGGGGCTGGGCGGCCTGGTCTGCGGAAGCGGCGGGAGCTTCGGCCGGGGCCTGGCGCAGAAGCTGTTCCACCAGCGTGCGGTTGTCCAGCGCCGGCTGCAGGTCCGGCTGGCGCTCCAGCGCCTGCTCATAGGCGTCGAGGGCAGCTTCCAGTTCGCCGCTGCGCGCCAGGGCGTTGCCGCGGTTGTAGTGGTCGCGGGCGCTGTCGCCCTGGGCGAACCGCTCGGCGGCCGCTTCGTAGTCGCCCGCTTCGTACAGCGCCATGCCTTGCCACTGCGCATCGGCGAAGCGCCGCGCGGCCTGGGCCGGACGCTGCTGTTCGAGCAGGGCCTGGCCTTGCTGATCGCGGCGCAGCCAAAGGTCCTGAACATCGAAGGCATAACCTGGCTGCGGCACGATCAGCAGGCATAACGGCAAACAGAACAGCCAGCCGCGGCGGCCAGCGAGCGCCGCCAGCAACAGCAGAGGCAGCAACAGCCAATGACCTTGATCGGCCCAGCTGTCCAACTGCTGCGTCGTGCCGTTGCCGCGCAACAGCGTGGGGCGATCGAGCAAACCGAGGTTGCGCAGGTCCAGATCATCCAGACGCGCTTGTCGGTACAGGCCGCCGACATCGGCAGCGAAGCTGCGCAGGCCGACACTGTCCAGGCGCGGCAAGCGAATCGCGCCTTGCTCGTCCTTGAGAAACTCACCGTCTTCCTGCTTCACGGGCGCCCCGTCACGGGTGCCGATACCCAGGATCAACAACTGTGGAGAGTGATTGTCCAGTCGCTGGGAAATCCCGCGACGTTCCGCTTCGGACAGCTGCGATGCCAGCAGCAGTATGCGGCCCTGACCCTGTTCGGCCTGGTCGAGCAGTTCCAGTGCGCGCTGCACGCCGAGGTCGGCGCGCTGGCCTTCGACTGGCATGATCGAGGGCTTGATCGCCTCCAGCAGGTTGCGACTGGTTCCCAGGTCGTCGGATAGCGGCACCAGCACGTGCGCGCTGCCGGCGTAGACGATAATGGCCGTCTGCGCATCGCGGCGTGCGTCGAGCAGGTCCAGCAGCTTGCGCCGCGCCTGCTCCAGGCGATTGGGCACGACATCGGTGGCCAGCATCTCCGGGCTCAGGGCGAGCACCACCACCAACGGGTCGACGACGGTCCTGCCCGGCTGTTCGATACGCTGCCAGCTGGGTCCGAGCAGGGCCACCGCGGTCAACAGCCAGGCCAGGCCCAGCACTATCCAGGGCGCCTTGCTCTGCCGACCGCTGCCACCGTCCAGCAGGACTCCGTGAAAGTGGCGGGGCAGCAGCAATTGCCAGCGCCCCGCGCGTTTCTGCCGGTGCCACAATTGCCACAGCAGCCAGACCAAAGCTGGCCAGGCCAGCAGCCACCAGGGACGGAACCAATGCGGCCATGCGTCGATCATTTGCGCCTCCGCAATTGCAGCCGCTGCAGGCGCTCGCGCCACTGCGGAGCTGTCGGCAGAAAGCGACGCTTGCGCAGGAACAGCTGCAGCGGGTTGTTCGGCCAGTTCTGGCGCACGACCAGCAACACACTGAGCAGCAATGCCGCGCTCAGCGGCCAGCTATACAGCGCTTGCGCCGGTCGCGCCTGGGTGGGCTTCTGGTCGACCGGTTCGAGGGTGTCGAGGCTGGCGCCGATGGCTTGCAGCTGGTCGCCGTCGCGAGCACGGAAGTACTGGCCGCCGGTGATCTGCGCGATCTCGCGCAACGAGGGCTCGTCCAGGTCCAGGCTGGGATTGAGGCCGAGCATGCTCAGCGCGCCATCGGCACTGGGGTCGGCACCGATGCCGATGGTATGGATGCGCACATGCTCCTGGGCCGCCAGGCGCGCGGCAGTGATGGGATGGATCTGACCACCGTTGTTGGCGCCATCGGTGACCAGAATGAGCACCCGGCTTTGCGCCGGGCGCAGGCGCAGACGTTTGAGCGCCAGGCCGATGGCATCGCCGATGGCGGTATTCTTCCCGGCAATGCCGATGCGTGCTTCGTCGAGCCAGGTACGCACGGTGCGTCGATCGAAGGTCAGCGGTGCCTGCACGTAGGCCTTGCTGCCGAACAGGATCAGCCCGACCCGGTCGCCCTGGCGATGTTCGAGAAAGTCACCGAGCAGGCGCTGCACCAGCTCCAGCCGACTGATGTCTTCGTTCTGCCAGGGCATGTCGGGGTAGTCCATGGATCCGGACACATCCACGGCCACCAGCAGGTCGCGCCCGCTGGCAGCGATGGGCAGGGGGTCGCCCAGCCATTGCGGGCGCGCCGCCGCGATCAGCAGCAGCAGCCACAGCAGCACATACGGCGCCTGTTGCTGCCAGGTCGGCAGGCTGATGCGTGCCCGGCGCCCGGCCAGCCCCTCGAGTTCATCGAGGAAGCTGACCTTGAGCGCCGCCTCGCCGCTGTCGGCGGCCGGCAGCAGCACGCGCAGCAGCCACGGCAGCGGCAGCAGGGCGAAGACCCACAGCCAGGCGAACTCAAACATGCTTGCGTATCCAGGTTTCGACCGACTGCTGCAGGCCGGCGATGGCCTTGTCGTCCAGCTTGCACTCAGGCTTGTAGACCCCTTCGACCAGTACCATCCAGCGCGTCAGACCGGCAGCCGGGCAGCGGTTGTCGAGGAAGGCCAGCCACTGGCGGCCATTGAGCACATGGCTGTTGGCGTTCGGGTAGTGGTTGCGGCACAGGCGCTTGAGCAGGCCGTTGATCTGCTGCAGCCACGCTCCGGCAGGGGCGCCATCGTAGGGTCTGGGCAAGCGCGCCAGCTCTTCCAGCGCGCCTTGGCGCACCGGATCCAGGGGTTGCTCGACGGTGGCCGGCATCACGGCTTTGCGCCGCCAGCGGTGACGCCAGTGCCAGGCAGCCCAGCCCAAGGTCGGCAGCAGCACGACCAGCAGCCACCAGCCAGGCGCCGGTGGCCACAGGCCGATAGGCGGCGGCGCGATCAATGGCTGCAGTTGCTCAAGGGTACTCATTTGAGTTTGCCCGGCCGCTGCGGGTTGAGGTACTCGCGCAGCTGCTCGATCATCTCGCTCTGCGTGCTCAGGGGCATCAACAGTACACGCAGTTTTTGCCCCAGACGTTCCCATCGGGCGATGCGCGCCTCGCTCAACGCGCGGTAGGCCAGGCGCATCTCCGGGTTCAGTGTATCGATTTCCATCTGCCTGCCGCGCTGGGCGAAACGCAACAGCCCGGCGGCCGGCAGCGCATGATCGAGCGGGTCGGAAACCGGCAGCAACAGCAGGTCGCAGTGGCGCGACAGCAGGCTGAGCTGCTGCTCGGCGCCATCGGTCAGCGCGCGCTCATCACAGATGACGATGGCCAGGCTGCCGGGGCGCAACACTTCGCGCGCCCGACGCAGGGCCATGCCCAGCGCGTCCTTTTCCGGCAGCGCTTCGGTGTGCAGCGACTGGTTCACCCGCACCAGGCGGTTGAGCAACTGCAGCAGGCTTTGCTTGCTGCGTCGGGGCTTGATCTCGTAGTGCTCGCCGTCGCCGAATACCAGCCCGCCGACTCGATCGTTGTGCCCCAGCGCGGCCCAGCCGATCAACGCCGCAGCCTGGGCAGCGAGCACCGACTTGAACATCTGGCCCGAACCGAAGAACAACCGCCGGCTCTGCTCGACGAGAATGAAGATGGGCCGCTCGCGCTCTTCGTGGAACAGCTTGGTGTGCGGTTCCTGGGTGCGCGCCGTGACCCGCCAGTCGATGCTGCGCACATCGTCACCTGCCTGATACACGCGCACCTGGTCGAAGTCCACGCCGCGGCCGCGCAGTTTGGAGTGGTGCAGGCCGATCAACGGGCTGCGCTGGGCCGGGGTGGAGAACAGCTGCACTTCGCGCACCCGATGGCGCATTTCGATCAGCTCGGCCAGGCTGATGCGAATGCCAGGCTCTGGCCGCGGCTCCTGGGTCATGGGGCTAGGCGACGGCCACGACGTCGAGGATGCGCTGGATCACGCGGTCCTGATCGACCCCGGCGGCTTCCGCCTCGAACGACAGGATGATGCGATGACGCAGCACATCGAACAGCACCGCCTGGATGTCTTCCGGGCTGACGAAATCGCGCCCCGCCAGCCAGGCATGGGCGCGTGCGCAGCGATCCAGGGAAATGGAGCCCCGCGGGCTGGCGCCATAGGCCAGCCATTCGCCGAGCTCGGCGTCGAACTTGCTCGGGGTGCGCGTCGCCATGACCAGCTGCACCAGGTATTCCTCCACCGCATCGGCCATGTACAGCCCGAGGATTTCCTTGCGTGCGGCAAAGATGGCCTGCTGGCTGACACGCCGCTCGGGCTTGGTTTCGCCATTGAGCGCTTCACCGCGAGCCTGCTGCAGGATGCGCCGTTCCACGGCTGCATCCGGGAAGCCGATCTTGACGTGCATCAGGAACCGATCGAGCTGTGCCTCGGGCAGCGGGTAGGTGCCTTCTTGCTCGATCGGGTTCTGCGTCGCCATCACCAGAAACAACGGCGACAGGTCGTAGGTACTGCGACCGACACTGACCTGACGTTCGGCCATGGCCTCGAGCAGGGCCGACTGCACCTTGGCCGGCGCACGGTTGATCTCGTCGGCCAGCACCAGGTTGTGGAAGATCGGCCCCTGCTGGAACACGAAGCTGCCGGTCTCGGGTCGATAGATCTCGGTGCCGGTGATGTCGGCCGGCAGCAGGTCCGGGGTGAACTGGATACGGTGGAACTGAGCCTCGACGCCTTCGGCCAGTTCCTTGATGGCTTTGGTCTTGGCCAGCCCCGGCGCGCCCTCGACCAGCATGTGACCGTCCGCCAGCAGCACGATCAGCAGACGCTCGACCAGTTTCTCCTGGCCAAGGATCTGCGTTGAAAGAAAGGTTCGCAGCGCCATCAGCGCTTCACGATGTTCCATCGTCGACGGTTCCTGAAAAAGGGACCGAGTACGCAGGTGAGGGCGTCTTGGCCGGGGGTCACTACTTTAATGCATTGGCGGGTGGCAGAGAAATCGGTGTGTTCGATCGGGCACCTCTGTGTCCCGTAGGAGCGGCCAGTGGCCGCGAAGAAGCTTGCACGGCCAGAGAGATCGGTTGGGTCGGCCGGCCATTTCGCGGCCACTGGCCGCTCCTACACGTATACAGATATACAGAGCTGCGGAGAGCGGGGTCAGCCGATTTCCAGCGTACCCACGCCCTCCAGCAGAATCCTCAACGTCTCTTCGATCTGCGCCAGCTCTGCCGCGTCGCTGGCATGCACGATCTCCAGCAGGTCATCCCCACCGAACACCGCGGCATCCCCGGCTGCCACGGCCACCAGCAGGCGGTCGGCGCTCAACGTGACCTTGAGATCGCGCAGCAGGTAAGGGTCGTCGCCGAGGGTGATCTCCAGCTCTTCTTCGTCCGGAAAGCGCGTCATCAGAAACATTTCGTCTGCGCTGCCGTGGCAGCACAGTAGCGCCATGTCGTCTTCTTCCTCGTCACGGGGGTTGGCCAGCAGCAGAGTGGCGGTGATGCGCATACGGGGGAACCTGTCATATGAATATGCCATGATTATACCCGACTACTGTCCGATCGGCTGGAACGCCCGTACCAGCGGTCTCGTACGACAACTCCTGCATGACCGAATATGTCGCCGCACCGCAAGAGTGCATGCCAGGCTCTGGGTAAGCTAGGTCGTTGGACCTCTTGAAATGTCGCCCCGCAGCGCCGGATTGGCTATGGTTGATCCGAACCGGGGTGACTTGCGACGCTTCACCCAATAACAAAGCCCAAGCGGAGTACCACAGATGGCGTTCTTCACCGCAGCCAGCAAAGCCGACTTCCAGCATCAACTGCAATCGGCCCTGGCTCAGCACATCAGCGAACAGGCACTGCCACAAGTGGCGCTGTTCGCCGATCAGTTCTTCGGCATCATCTCGTTGGACGAGCTCACCCAGCGGCGCCTCAGCGACCTGGCCGGTTGCACCCTGTCGGCCTGGCGCCTGTTGCAGCGCTTCGATCATGCCAAGCCAGAGGTGCGCGTCTACAACCCCGATTACGAACGTCACGGCTGGCAGTCCACCCACACCGCCGTCGAAGTGCTGCATCACGACCTGCCGTTCCTGGTGGACTCGGTGCGCACCGAGCTCAACCGGCGCGGCTACAGCATCCACACCCTGCAGACCACCGTGCTCAGCGTGCGCCGCGGCAGCCAGGGCGAGCTGCTCGAAGTGCTGGCCAAGGGTGCCCAGGGCGAAGACGTCCTGCATGAATCGCTGATGTACCTGGAAATCGACCGTTGCGCCAACGCCGCCGAGCTCAGCGTGCTGGCCCGGGAGCTGGAGCAGGTGCTGGGCGAAGTGCGGATGGCGGTGCAGGACTTCGAGCCGATGAAGGCCAAGGTCCGCGAAATGATCACGTTGGTGGAACAGACCGCGTTCGCCAGCGACGAGCAGGAAAAAGCCGAGATCACGGCGTTCCTCGAATGGTTGACCGACAACCACTTCACCTTCCTGGGCTACGAAGAGTTCGTGGTCGATGCCGATGCGCAGGGTGGCCAGCTGCGCTACGACCCGCAGTCGTTCCTGGGCCTGACCCGGCTGCTGCGTGCCGGCCTGAGCAGCGAAGACCTGCATATCGAAGACTACGCCGTGCAGTACCTGCACGAGCCGATGCTGCTGTCCTTCGCCAAGGCTGCGCACCCCAGCCGTGTGCATCGCCCGGCGTATCCCGACTACGTGTCGATCCGCCAGATCGACAGCGATGGCAAGGTACTCAAGGAATGCCGCTTCATGGGCCTGTACACCTCGTCGGTGTATGGCGAGAGCGTGCGCGAAATTCCCTACATCCGGCGCAAGGTCGCCGAGATCGAACGCCGCTCCGGTTTCCATGCCAAGGCGCACCTGGGCAAGGAACTGGCCCAGGTGGTCGAGGTGCTGCCGCGCGACGACCTGTTCCAGACCCCGATCGACGAGCTGTTCAGCACCGTCATGTCGATCGTGCAGATCCAGGAACGCAACAAGATCCGCGTGTTCCTGCGCAAGGACCCCTACGGGCGCTTCTGCTACTGCCTGGCCTACGTGCCGCGCGACGTGTACTCCACCGAAGTACGGCAGAAGATCCAGCAGGTGCTCATGGAGCGCCTCAAGGCCAGCGACTGCGAGTTCTGGACGTTCTTCTCCGAATCCGTGCTGGCCCGCGTGCAGTTGATCCTGCGCGTGGACCCCAAGAGCCGTCTGGACATCGACCCGCAGCAACTGGAAAACGAAGTGATCCAGGCCTGCCGTTCGTGGCAGGACGACTACGCCAGCCTGACCATCGAAAGCTTCGGCGAGGCCGCCGGCACCAATGTGCTGGCCGATTTCCCGAAAGGCTTCCCGGCCGGTTTCCGCGAGCGCTTCGCCGCGCATTCGGCAGTGGTCGACATGCAGCACCTGCTGGCGCTGTCCGAATCGCGCCCGCTGGTCATGAGTTTCTACCAGCCTCTGGCGCAGGGCGGCGAACGCCAGCTGCATTGCAAGCTGTACCACGCCGACACGCCACTGGCGCTGTCCGACGTGTTGCCGATCCTCGAGAACCTGGGCCTGCGCGTACTGGGCGAATTCCCCTACCGCCTGCGTCATCGCAGTGGTCGCGAGTACTGGATCCACGACTTCGCCTTTACCTACAGCGAAGGCCTGAATCTGGACATCCAGCAGCTCAACGACACGCTGCAGGATGCCTTCGTGCACATCGTGCGCGGCGACGCCGAGAACGATGCGTTCAACCGCCTGGTGCTCACCGCAGGCCTGCCATGGCGCGACGTCGCCTTGCTGCGCGCCTATGCGCGCTATCTCAAGCAGATACGCCTGGGCTTCGACCTCGGCTACATCGCCAGCACCCTGAACAACCACACCGATATCGCCCGGGAACTGACGCGGCTGTTCAAGACCCGCTTCTACCTGGCGCGCAAGCTGGCCGGCGATGACCTGGACGACAAGCAGCAACGCCTGGAACAGGCCATCCTGAGTGCCCTGGACGACGTTCAGGTGCTCAACGAAGACCGCATCCTGCGTCGCTATCTGGACCTGATCAAGGCCACCCTGCGTACCAACTTCTACCAGCCCGATGCCAACGGCCAGGTCAAGTCGTACTTCAGCTTCAAGTTCAACCCCAAGCTGATTCCCGAACTGCCCAAGCCGGTGCCCAAGTTCGAGATTTTCGTCTACTCGCCGCGAGTCGAAGGCGTTCACCTGCGTTTCGGCAACGTCGCCCGCGGCGGTCTGCGCTGGTCGGATCGCGAGGAAGACTTCCGCACCGAAGTACTGGGCCTGGTCAAGGCGCAGCACGTGAAGAACTCGGTGATCGTGCCGGTGGGCGCCAAGGGCGGGTTCGTCCCGCGCCGACTGCCACTGGGCGGCAGTCGCGACGAGGTGCAGAACGAGGCAGTGGCCTGCTACCGCATCTTCATCTCCGGTCTGCTCGACATCACCGACAACCTCAAGGACGGCAGCGTGGTGCCGCCGGCCAATGTCGTGCGTCACGACGATGACGACCCGTACCTGGTGGTGGCTGCGGACAAGGGCACCGCGACCTTTTCCGACATCGCCAACGGCATTGCCATCGACTACGGCTTCTGGCTTGGCGATGCGTTCGCCTCCGGCGGCTCGGCGGGCTACGACCACAAGAAGATGGGCATCACCGCCAAGGGTGCCTGGGTCGGCGTGCAGCGCCACTTCCGCGAACGCGGCATCAACGTGCAGAAAGACAGCATCACCGTCATCGGCATCGGCGACATGGCCGGGGACGTGTTCGGCAATGGCTTGTTGATGTCCGACAAGCTGCAACTGGTGGCGGCATTCAACCACCTGCACATCTTCATCGATCCCAACCCCGAGCCGGCCAGCAGCTTCGCCGAGCGTCAGCGCCTGTATGACCTGCCTCGTTCGGCGTGGAGCGACTACGACACCTCGATCATGTCCGCCGGTGGTGGCATCTTCTCGCGCAGTGCCAAGAGCATTGCCATCAGCGCGCAGATGAAAGAGCGCTTCGACATCAAGGCCGACAAGCTGACCCCGACCGAGCTGCTCAACGCGCTGCTCAAGGCGCCGGTCGACCTGCTGTGGAACGGCGGTATCGGTACCTACGTCAAGTCCAGTGACGAGAGCCACGCCGATGTCGGCGACAAGGCCAACGACGCCCTGCGCGTGAATGGCAACGAGCTGCGCTGCAAAGTGGTGGGCGAGGGCGGCAACCTGGGCATGACCCAGCTGGGCCGTGTCGAGTTCGGCCTCAACGGCGGCGCGACCAACACCGACTTCATCGACAACGCGGCCGGGGTGGATTGCTCCGACCACGAAGTCAACATCAAGATCCTGCTCAACGAAGCCGTGCAGGCCGGGGACATGACCGAGAAGCAGCGCAACCTGCTGCTGGGCAGCATGACCGAGGAAGTCGGCCATCTGGTGCTGGGCAACAACTACAAGCAGACCCAGGCGCTGTCCCTGGCGGCGCGCAAGGCCTACGAGCGACTGGCCGAGTACCGCCGCCTGATGGCCGACCTGGAGGCGCGTGGCAAGCTGGACCGTGCCATCGAATTCCTGCCGACCGAGGAGCAGCTCAACGAGCGCGTCGCGAACAAGCAGGGCCTGACCCGAGCCGAGCTGTCGGTGCTTATCTCCTACAGTAAGATCGATCTCAACGAAGCGCTGCTGGCTTCGGCAGTACCCGACGACGTCTATCTGACTCGTGACATGGAGACGGCCTTCCCGCCGTCGCTGGTCAGCAAGTACGCCGAGGCCATGCGCAGCCATCGCCTCAAGCGCGAGATCGTCAGTACCCAGATCGCCAACGACCTGGTCAACAACATGGGCATCACCTTCGTGCAGCGCTTGAAGGAATCCACTGGCATGACCCCGGCCAGCGTGGTCGGGGCCTACGCCATCGTGCGCGACATCTTCCACCTGCCGCACTGGTTCCGCCAGATCGAGGCGCTGGACTACCAGGTATCCGCCGATGTCCAGCTGGCTCTGATGGACGAGCTGATGCGCCTGGGTCGACGGGCCACCCGCTGGTTCCTGCGCAGCCGCCGCAACGAGCTGGACGCCGGTCGCGATGTGGCGCATTTCGGTCCGCACATCGCGGCGTTGGGGCTCAAGCTCGACGAACTGCTCGAGGGTCCGACCCGCGAGCGTTGGCAGACCCGCTACCAGGGCTATGTCGAGTCTGGCGTACCGGAGCTGCTGGCGCGCATGGTTGCCGGCACCAGCCACCTGTACACGCTGTTGCCGATCATCGAAGCGTCGGACGTCACCGGCCAGAATGCCGCCGAAGTGGCCAAGGCGTTCTTCGCCGTGGGCAGCAAGCTGGACCTGACCTGGTACCTGCAGCAGATCAGCAGCCTGCCGGTGGAGAACAACTGGCAAGCGCTTGCACGCGAGGCCTTCCGCGACGACATCGACCTGCAGCAGCGGGCAATCACCATTTCCGTGCTGAAAATGCAGGATGCGCCGGGTGACGTCGAAGAGCGTCTGGACCTGTGGCTGGAACAGCACGAGGTGATGGTCAAGCGCTGGCGTGCCATGCTCGACGAGATCAAGGCCGCCACGGGTACCGATTACGCCATGTACGCAGTGGCGAATCGCGAACTGATGGACCTGGCATTGAGTGGGGGCGTGCAAGTCAGCTGAGGCGAGGTTGGCTTTTTCGCGGCCGATGACCGCTCTTACGGGTTATCCGTAGGAGCGGCCATCGGCCGCGAAGCGCTCAGCGCCCATCTCTGACCCGATCACCGCCCACAAAAAAACCCGTCATTCGACGGGTTTTTTCGTTCAGCTCATTTCAGCGTGGCATCAAGCCTGAACCACCGGAATGTTCGCGTTGGCCGCAGCATCGCGGAACTCGGCGATCTGGTCGATGCTGGCCGCGTACTCCATGTACTCCTCGACGGTCGGCAGCTTGCCCAGGATGGAGGCAACGGCAGCCAGCTCGGCGGACGCCAGGTACACGTTGGCACCATCGCCCAGGCGGTTCGGGAAGTTACGGGTCGAAGTCGACACCACGGTGGAGTTGGGCGCCGTTGATAAGAAATTTAATGCACATCAAAATCAAGCAAGATAGCTTGTCGAAGGTACTGATAAGACGAAAGCCGAAATTTCTGTTTGTAGGCGGGAAAAGATTTCGTCTATGTGGACCATGCGAGTTAAAGAGATATCATTGTCGGGAATTATTAGGCCCTATAGGTCAGGTGTCTGATATTGCAGAAAAAATAAAAAATACGTTATCCTGTGAGATATATTCCACTCCGCATAAGGCGTACTTTGTATGGAAGCAATAACCCTTGATAAGCTCAATAGTAGCTCTTTCGAAAAGCTGTGTAGAACTATTGCTCTTGCGAAGTTTGGAGTTGCTGGAAATGTTTTCCCTGCAGGCGCGGATGCAGGGCGAGATTTTTCTTATAGCGGTCCAATAGCTGGCTATGAAAATCTGGGTTGGGATGGTTACTTAGTTTTGCAGGCTAAGTTTAAGAGCTCTCTTAATTCCGGCAAGCCCAATGTAGAGTGGATTTTAAATCAGCTGATAAAAGAATTCTCGAAGTTCGAAGATGGGAATGGTTACTTGGTTCCAGAGTATTACATAGTTGCAACCAATGTAAGTCTTTCTGGTGCTGACTCTTATTCTACTTCTCTTAGGCAAGGTGGTTTGGCCAAAGTCGAGGAAAAGCTCAAGGCTTTATGTGAAGCTCATGGTGTGAAGGGTTTTGATATATGGGGTGCGGATAAGATCATAGACTTGCTCGGTATGTACCCAGCGATTAGATCGTCTTACAGTACGTGGCTTATGCCGGGTGATGTGCTTGAGGCTATTGCAAAGAAAATTTTCAACAAAGATGAGGATTTTTCTAGAGCATTGAAAATTGCATTAATTCACAGTTTGCGCCGCGATAAAAATGTCAGGCTCAAGGACGCAGGAAGTGTGAGCGATGATCAGATTAGATCGAGTCAAGTATTTGTTGACCTGCCTGCGTCACTTTCAAATAGTAGGCTAGCAAGCTCGTTTCCATTTGTCGCGCAGGTGGTTGAGCTTGCTAAGACAGTTTTCAAGCCGAGCTTGAACTTAGGTGGTGACCGAAAAATAGACAATAAAGTAGTCCTGCTTGGTGGGCCTGGTCAAGGAAAATCCACTGCTTCACTTTACTTGGTTCAGCTTTTCAGGTCGAATCTTCTGGCTAGCGATTCTTCCCAAATGATCGACGGAGCTTTGCAAGATTTGATTGGCGAAACTTTGCAGCGGAGTTGTGAAGAAAATATTCCCGCATGTTTACCTAGTCGATATCCGTTTCACATCTCTCTACCAGCTTATGCTGATTTGGTGAGTGAGTCGAAGAAAGTAGGAAGCCGAAAGATATCTTTGATGCGATATGCAGTGGATGAGCTCGGCAGTATCACAGATACTGATTTTGACGTACCTATGTTCAGGAGATGGTTAGAAGGATTTCCTTGTCTATTTGTTTTTGATGGTTTAGATGAAGTTCCGCCAAGTGGTGAAAGAAAAGAAATAATAGCTGCTATCAATGACTTTGTCGGTGAGTTAGTAGCGCTTGATTCCGATTACTTTGTGATGGTAACAAGTCGACCACAAGGTTATAATTCTGATTTAGACGGAGTTCATTGGACGCACTGGAATTTAGATGATCTAAGTTCTGATAAAGCTATAGCTTATGCACGACTGCTTGCCAAGTCATGCTACAGGGATGACCCCGATAGACAGAAAAAAATCACGGCCCATTTAGAGGTATCTATAGAAAACCCAATCACGCGCCGTCTTATGCTGAGTCCGCTGCAGGTTACAATATTGCACATGATTGTTGATACTGGTGGAGGGGTTCCTAGTTCGAGATGGAATATATTTAATGATTATTTTGAAATATTGAAGCGCCGTGAGAAAGCCAAAAGTGGCGCTGCTCAGAAGATTCTGGACAAAAACATTCATCTCATCGGTCCTATACATCAGAGGGCTGGACTTGTTTTGCATGTCGAGTCTGAACGAGCAGGCCAAGCTACATCGCATCTCGACAATGATAAGTTTGCAGAACTAATAAGAGGTTATCTAAAGACAGAGGAGTACGAGTTCCGGGACTCTTTGACAAGAGAGTCTGAATTGTCCGAGCTGGCTTTGAATCGTTTGGTTTTGCTTTCCGCCCGAGAGGAAGGTCGAATTAGTTTTGATGTGAGATCATTGCAAGAGTATATGGCGGCATCAGCGCTTACTGCCGCATCCCCAGAAGTAATTGAATTCAGATTGCATCATTTAGCTGGAAGATCCCACTGGCAACATGTTTTTACGATTGCAGCAAGTCGGTGCTTTTCCGAAGATAACCTTCACTATCTCAGATCAGTAATTACAAATATTCCTCGACAACTCGATGTAAACGAAGCGCACAAAGTTGTAGGTAGAGGGGCCCGGCTTTCATTCGAACTATTTTGTGACGGCATAGCGGCTGATCAGCCGAAGCATCGCCGACAGCTTGCTAGTCATGCCATGGAGCTTCTTTTTTATGGAAGCTATCATTTGCGGCTGCCGTTAAGTATGTTAAGTGAAGAGCATACGGAAAATCTGATTATGGAAGAGCTAAAGCAGCGTTATCTGGTTGCCTCTTCACCTGAAGTTAAAGCTGCTGCTTGGAATTTGCTAGTGCAGCTAGCCATGTGCGGTGTGCGACCTGCTGTTTACTATTTAGGCCGACATTGGCCAAGTAATTCTCAGGATGTTTTTGAAATCATAAGGTTTGGGGTTTTGCCAGTTGGTCTGTCTTCTGGATTAGGCTCCATAGTCGAAGTCGTTTGCTCTCGTCCTCTAACTGAATTAGCAAAATCTGCTTCAAGTCTTATAGATTTATGCATTAGAGGTACGGGCTACTTATCTGAGGGTGACAACGGTTTAGAGGTAAGTAGTATCAGAAATATTTTTTCAGTATTTAATTCAAAAAATAAAGGCTTCAGCGTTTGGTGTTGGTTCGCCAATTAGTATGTCAATAAATCCAATTGATGGGCTCGGACTTATTAGAAAACCTTCACAGCTCCATGGGGTACATGAAGAATGGAATTTGATATTCGCAGCAAGTGAGTTCTCCAGGGGTCCAAGTCTAGATGCTATAATGGGCTGTATTGATATCTTTCTAAAAATAGATATTGTGAAGCGGGATGAGCTACTAAGCTATCTGCCATGGCCATTAATGTATGTGTTAAGTGATGCTAAAGAGTCTGCAGCTGAACTCATAGATGCGCTGTTGGGCGGTAGGTACGGCTATAGTGGTCAGTGGCTGGATGCTGAGGGTAGGGCGTTGCGCCTAGGTTTTAGCGATGCTGACTTCCTTTACTCTGATAAGTTTGAAGGACCAAACCCAAATATCGCCACAATTGGATGTCTTCCTTATGTAGAGGCCATATTTGAAGGTCGAAACATTTCGAATATAGTCCCCTCTTATATATCAGTGCTGATGAAAGTTTTTTCAGAATGTCAAAGTAAAAATCTAAAGTTGACCCTTGCTGACTGGATCTGTTGGCTAGCTGAATATACCGATAAGGAATTCTGGAAAGATTATTATGAGCTCGGCGTAATAAATGAGATTCTCTCCCGCTATAATGATGTCGATATGTCAATAGCGGTCTTTAATTTAGTAGATATGGCGGGTTGGTCAGAGCAATCTATACTTTATTCTAAAGTTTCTGAGAATTTATATTTTAGGTCTCCCGGGTTTGGGCATTTTTACGGTGACTTAAATGAAATCCCATTACTTAAAATTTGTGCGTATCTCGAGCAAGACTCCAAATTTATGGGTTTTGCAAATCTGCTCTGCTGTTACGCACTGCTGAATCCCGCCTTAAAAATACCTTTTCCGGTCGCCGCTATTAAAGCATTAATTTCGAATGAGCATAAATTAATAAAATTTTCCGCTCATGTTATTCTTTTGCTTGTTGAGGAAATCAATGCTATTCAGTTTGTTTCTATTTTACCTATAGTGTTTGAGTCGGGGAAAAATTTAAAGTCTATATTAAATTGTCTGAATTTGATGTTGGAAAGCTCTTTGTTCAGTAATGATCAGAAGATTCTGATATGCGTGCATGCAGTGAGGGCTCTTGATGAAGCTGGCTCAAATTCCAAACAATTATTTCAGGAGCGATTATCTCGGATCTTGGATTCAGATTTGAGTGGGCTTGCTACTTATGAGGTTTGGGATAGACTTGGTTTGCCGGCTGATGCGTTTATCCGCAATGGTTAGATCTTGGACTTTTGTCTCAGTGGGACTTTGGCAGTATCATAGTCGCCATGCTCGACTATATCGGTTCAGCCATTTTAGCCGATCGCAAAATGCATGTGGCTGATTCTGATCCGATGGACCTGGCATTGAGAGTGTGTAATACAGGTCAAGCAACGGTGGCCTTTTCACGGCCGATGACCGCTCCTACAGATAATCTGTAGGAGCGGTCATCGGCCGCGAACGCTCACCAATCCCGCGACGATCACTACCCACAAAAAAACCCGTCATTCGACGGGTTTTTTCGTTCAGCTCATTTCAGCGTGGCATCAAGCCTGAACCACCGGAATGTTCGCGTTGGCCGCAGCATCGCGGAACTCGGCGATCTGGTCGAAGCTCAGGTAGCGGTACACATCGGCAGCCATGCTGTCGATGCTGGCCGCGTAGCCCATGTACTCTTCGACCGTCGGCAGCTTGCCCAGAATGGACGCGACAGCGGCCAGCTCGGCGGAGGCCAGGTACACGTTGGCACCATCGCCCAGGCGGTTCGGGAAGTTACGGGTCGAGGTGGACACCACGGTGGAGTTGGGTTCCACGCGTGCCTGGTTACCCATGCACAGCGAGCAGCCCGGCATCTCCATGCGTGCGCCAGCCTTGCCGTAGATGCCGTAGTAGCCTTCTTCGGTCAGCTGATGGGCATCCATCTTGGTCGGCGGCGACAGCCACAGGCGCGTCGGCAGTTGGCCCTTGACCTTGTCGAGCAACTTGCCGGCAGCGCGGAAGTGGCCGATGTTGGTCATGCACGAACCGATGAACACTTCGTCGATCTTCTCGCCCTGAACGGTGGACAGCAGACGTGCATCGTCCGGATCGTTCGGTGCACACAGGACCGGCTCTTTCAAGTCGCTCAGGTCGATCTCGATGATCTCGGCGTATTCGGCGTCGGCATCGGCACTCAGCAGTTCCGGGTTGGCCAGCCACGCTTCCATGGCCTGGGCACGACGTTCCATGGTCCGCGCATCGCCGTAGCCTTCGCTGATCATCCAGCGCAGCAGGGTGATGTTGGACTTCAGGTATTCGGCAATGGCCTTTTCCGGCAGCTTGATGGTGCAACCGGCGGCAGAACGCTCGGCCGAAGCGTCGGACAGTTCGAACGCCTGTTCCACGGTCAGCTCGTTCAAGCCTTCGATTTCCAGGATGCGGCCCGAGAAGGCGTTGATCTTGCCTTTCTTCTCGACGGTCAGCAGGCCTTTCTGAATGGCGTAGTACGGAATCGCGTGGACCAGATCGCGCAGGGTGATGCCTGGCTGCATGGTGCCCTTGAAGCGCACCAGCACCGACTCGGGCATGTCCAGCGGCATGACGCCGGTAGCGGCCGCGAAGGCCACCAGGCCGGAACCGGCCGGGAACGAGATGCCGATCGGGAAGCGGGTGTGCGAGTCACCACCGGTGCCGACGGTGTCCGGCAGCAGCATGCGGTTCAACCAGCTGTGGATGATGCCGTCGCCTGGACGCAGGGATACGCCACCACGGGTGCGGATGAAATCCGGCAGGGTGTGATGGGTGGTCACGTCGATCGGCTTCGGATAGGCCGCGGTGTGGCAGAAGGACTGCATGACCAGGTCGGCGGAGAAGCCCAGGCATGCCAGGTCTTTCAGCTCGTCGCGGGTCATCGGGCCAGTGGTGTCCTGGGAACCGACGGTAGTCATCTTCGGTTCGCAGTAGGTGCCGGGACGCACGCCCTGGTTCTCGGGCAGGCCGCAGGCCTTGCCGACCATCTTCTGCGCCAGGGTAAAGCCCTTGCCGGTGTCGACCGGGGCTTCGGGCAGCTTGAACAGATCGGTTGGGCCCAGGCCGAGTTCGGTACGCGCCTTGTCGGTCAGGCCGCGGCCGACGATCAGCGGGATACGGCCGCCTGCGCGGACTTCGTCGAGCAGTACCGGGGTCTTGAGCTCGAACGTGGTGATCACTTCCTCGCTGTCGTGCTTGCAGACCTTGCCCTGGTGCGGGTACAGGTCGATCACGTCACCCATGTTGATGTTCGACACGTCGAACTCGATCGGCAGGGCGCCGGCGTCTTCCATGGTGTTGTAGAAGATCGGGGCGATCTTGGTGCCGAAGCAGAAACCACCAGCGCGCTTGTTCGGCACGTACGGGATGTCGGTACCGAAGAACCACAGCACCGAGTTGGTCGCCGACTTGCGCGACGAACCGGTACCGACCACGTCACCCACGTAGGCAACCGGGTAACCGTCGGCGTACATCTGGGCAATCTGCTTCATCGGGCCGATCGAGCCCTGCACGTCGGGCACGATGCCTTCGCGGGCCATCTTCAGCATGGCCAGGGCGTGCAACGGGATGTCCGGGCGCGACCAGGCGTCGGGCGCAGGCGAAAGGTCGTCGGTGTTGGTTTCGCCGGTGACCTTGAAGACGCGCAGGCTGATCTTGTCGGCCAGGGTCGGACGCTTCTTGAACCATTCGCCGTCGGCCCAGGATTGCAGTACGCCTTGAGCGTGGGCATTGCCGTTCTTGGCTTTTTCCGCAACGTCGTGGAAGGCATCGAACATCAGCAGGGTGAACTTGAGCTGTTCGGCAGCCACCGGCGCCAGGGTGGCGTCGTCGAGCAGTTCGACCATGGTGGCGATGTTGTAGCCACCCTGCATGGTGCCGAGCAGTTCAACGGCACGCTTGCTGTCGATCAGCGGCGAAGTGACTTCGCCCTTGGCCAGGGCAGAAAGAAAACCGGCCTTGACGTAGGCGGCTTCGTCGACGCCCGGTGGCACGCGGTTGGTGATCAGGTCGACCAGGAAAGACTCTTCGCCGGCGGGAGGGTTTTTCAGCAGCTCGACCAGGCCTGCGGTTTGTTCGGCGTTAAGCGGCTGGGGCACGATACCCTGGGCGGCACGCTCTTCGATGTGTTTGCGATAGGCTTCAAGCACAGTTATTACCCTCATCAGTGGTCCCGGAAGGGACGCTCATCCAGAGAACGCCTGCATCCATGCGCACGGTCTTTTCGGCCGTTCAGTCAGGAGGGCAGGTGTTCCATGCAGAAGCTGTTTTCAAAGTTTTACGCCGGTAGAAGGGAAATCTGATGAGGGCTGGCACCGGACGAGCGGTGCCAACACCCTTCTACTGGATCAACTGTGCTCGTGACGCTTTGAAAACAGCTTCCAATGGACATTGGCGCCTAAAAAGGCTGCATGATTCTACTTTATTTCGCGCAGGAAGTTAAGTTAAGCCCCACGATTTCTGGGGTGACCCCTGTTAGACAAAGGACTAACATGCGCCCGGTGTTCCACCGTCCAGCGTGCCGATCCACCATGTCCAACCATTCCATCAAGACGCCCTGCGTGGGCCTGTGCTCCACCGTCTACGGTGACCTGGTATGCCGGGGCTGCAAGCGCTATCACCATGAAGTCATCCATTGGAACGGCTATGACGAAGCCCAGAAACGCGCAGTGTGGATCCGTCTGGAGCAGTTGCTGGTGCAGGTGATGGTGGCCAAGGTGGAAGTGTTCGACCCGTCGAAACTGCGCCAACAACTGGAACAACGCAAGATCCGTTTCGTCGAGCGCCAGTCGGAGTACTGCTGGGCCTACCAGTTGATCGCCCGCGGCGCCCGCGTGATCAACAACCTGGAGGCTTACGGTCTGGTGCTGCTGCCCGAGTTCCGCGACTGGGATCTGCCGCAGCTGCGCGATGCCATCGATCGGGAGTTCTTCATTCTGTCCGAGGCGCATTACCAACGTTATATCGCGCCGGCGTTCGTGCGCGAGCTGACCGAACAGCGCATTATCTGAAGTCGACCCTGCGCTGAGGCCTTCGCGGGCAGAGACCCGCTCCCACAAGGGCCACAACAGTCTCTGTGGGAGCGGGTCTCTGCCCGCGAAGAGGCCCGCCCTGACACACTCACAACCCCGGACACCCCCATGCTCATAGTCGCCGACGAAAACATCCCGCTGCTCGACGCATTCTTCGAAGGTTTCGGTGAAATCCGCCGCTACCCGGGCCGAGCGATCGACCGGACGGCTGTCGCCGATGCCGATGTCCTGCTGGTGCGCTCGGTAACCCAGGTCGATCGCACCCTGCTCGAAGGCAGCAATGTACGCTTCGTTGGCACCTGCACCATCGGCACCGACCACCTCGACCTCGATTACTTCGCCGCAGCCGGTATCCACTGGGCCAGCGCCCCGGGATGCAATGCCCGAGGCGTGGTCGACTACGTGCTCGGCAGCCTGCTCACCCTGAGCGAAATCGAAGGGCTGGCGTTGCCCCAACGCTGCTACGGCATCGTCGGCGGCGGCCAAGTGGGCGGGCGGCTGGTACAGGTACTGCGCGGCCTGGGCTGGGATGTGCGGGTGTGCGACCCATTGCGTGCGGCAAGTGAGGGCGGCGACTTCGTCAGCCTGGAACACATCGTCGAGCACTGCGACGTGATCAGCCTGCACACGCCCCTGACCCGCGACGGCGACCACCCAACCTGGCACCTGTTCGACAGCCCGCGCCTGCGCGCGCTCAAGCCAGGTACCTGGCTGATCAATGCCGCCCGCGGCCCGGTGATCGACAACGCTGCATTGCTTGAAGTGCTGCTCGAACGCGAAGACCTGCAGGCGGTGCTCGACGTCTGGGAGCACGAACCCGCAGTCGACCGTGCGCTGGCCGACTGCTGCGTGATCGGCACTCCGCACATCGCCGGCTACAGCCTCGACGGTCGCCGTCGTGGCACGGCGCAGATCCATCAGGCGTTGTGCGGCTTTCTCGGTCGCAGCGTCGATGTCCACCTGGACGACCTGCTGCCCAGGCCCTGGCTCGGCGAGGTCAGCCTGAGTGCCGACAGCGACCCGGCCTGGGCGTTGGCCATGCTCTGTCGTGGTGTCTACGACCCGCGCCGCGACGATGCCGATTTGCGTCGCAGCCTGGCCGTCGACAGCCCGCATGACCTTCCTCATGAAGCCGACGCTGCCCGGCAGCGGCTGGCCTTCGACCAATTGCGCAAGCACTACCCGCCGCGTCGCGAAATCGAAGGGCTGCGCGTGCGCATCGACGGTCCTGCACCGGAGCTCGAACGCATCGTCGTAGCTCTGGGGGCGTTGCTGGTCCGGACCGACACCTGAGACTGGGTGCCAGAACGTCGAAACCCGGCATCAGGGCCGGGTCTCGTGGGCAGCAGGGCGGTTGGGTCGATCAGTCTTTGCCGACCGGCTTCACCACGTGTTCTTCCAGTTCGCGGCAGGCGTCCTGCACCATGTTTTCGGTGATGGGTACTTCACGCCCCTGTTCATCGATGATCGCGCCCCCAACGGGCTCCTGGGGTTTCACACGTAGCACGTCGATGCGTTTAGGCGTGTCGTCATGCGAGCTCATGGCCTGTCTCCTCTTCAGATGTGTGCGCCGTCTGTTTCGGGCTGCTTCCTAGCTGACTTTGTCCGTTTGCTGGAGTTCCACTGTAGTCGATCGGGCGTCTGGGTGTAGGCTTGCAGATCATCTGAAAACGGATCACCTCCCTTGCAGCTATTGTCTTCGGGTCAGCGTCGCGGTTTGCGCCTGGCCTGGCGCTTCATGCGCCCCTATCGCTGGCAGGCCATCGGCGCGCTGCTGGCACTGCTGGTAACCGCCGGCATCACCCTGTCCATGGGCCAAGGCATTCGCATGCTGGTCGACCAGGGCTTCATGACCCAGTCGGCACACCTGCTCAATCGTTCCATCGCCGTGTTCATGGTGCTGGTACTGGCCCTGGCCACGGGAACGTTCGCGCGCTTCTATCTGGTGTCCTGGATCGGCGAGCGCTGCGTCGCCGACATCCGCAAGCAGGTGTTCGACCATTTGGTCCACTTGCATCCGGCGTTCTACGAAAACAACCGCAGTTCGGAAATCCAGTCAAGGCTGACTACCGACACGGCGTTGCTGCAATCGGTCATCGGCTCGTCGCTGTCGATGTTCCTGCGCAACCTGCTGATGGTGGTCGGCGGGGTGGTGCTGTTGTTCGTCACCAACCCCAAGCTCACCAGTATCGTGGTAGTCGCCCTGCCGCTGGTACTGGCGCCGATCCTGATGTTCGGGCGTCAGGTGCGGCGTCTGTCGCGGCAGAGCCAGGACCGCATCGCCAATGTCGGCAGCTACGTAGCCGAAACCCTGACCCAGATCAAGACCGTGCAGGCCTACAACCACCAGGCCGAAGACCAGAAACGCTTCGCCGTCACCGTGGAGCAGGCGTTCGACACGGCCCGGCAACGCATCGTCCAGCGTGCATGGCTGATTGCACTGGTGATCGTGCTGGTGCTGGGTGCCGTCGCAGTGATGCTCTGGGTCGGTGGCATGGACGTGATCGGCGGGCGCATTTCCGCAGGCGAACTGGCCTCGTTCGTGTTCTACAGCCTGATCGTGGGCAGTGCCTTCGGCACCTTGAGCGAAGTGGTCGGTGAGCTGCAGCGCGCCGCCGGTGCCGCGCAGCGCATTGCCGAGCTGCTGCAGGCGCGCAGCGATATCCAGCCGCCCAGCGTCGGTCTGCAGCAACTGCCGCCGCGGGTCACGGGGGCGCTGGCGCTCGACGAGGTGATATTTGCCTACCCTGCGCGCGAGGCGGCACCCGCCATTCGCGGCCTGAGCCTGCAGGTCAGGCCGGGCGAGACCCTGGCCCTGGTCGGGCCCTCGGGCGCAGGCAAGTCGACGCTGTTCGATCTGCTGCTGCGTTTCTACGACCCGCAGCAGGGCCGCATTCTCATCGATGGGATCGACCTGCGCCAGTTGGATCCGCAGGACGTGCGTCGGCAGTTCGCCACGGTGTCGCAGACCCCGGCGCTGTTCTTCGGCAGCGTCGAGGATAATATCCGCTATGGGCGGGCCGACGCCACGACCGAGCAGGTCGAGGACGCCGCGCGCATCGCCCATGCCCACGACTTCATCATGCAACTGCCGCAGGGCTACCAGACGCCGCTCGGCGATGCTGGCCTGGGGCTTTCGGGAGGCCAGCGTCAACGCCTGGCGATTGCCCGCGCCTTGCTGGTCGATGCCCCGATCCTGCTCCTGGACGAGGCCACCAGCGCTCTGGACGCGCAAAGCGAACACCTCATCCAGCAGGCCATGCCGACGCTGATGCAGGGTCGCACCACACTGGTCATCGCCCACCGCCTGGCCACGGTACAGAACGCCGACCGTATTGCAGTGATGGATGAGGGGTGTCTGGTGGCGCTGGGAACCCACGCCGAGCTGGTGGCCAGCAATGCGCTCTACGCGCGCCTGGCCCACTTGCAGTTCGGTCGCTAGCGCAAGCGGCCCCCAAGGCTGGGGGCCGCGATCATCAACGGTATTGGCAGAGGTAGGCGGTTTCCACTTCCACGGTCAGTTGGAATTTGCTGTTGGCAGGCACGTTGAACTGGCTGCCGGCAGTGAAGGTTGTCCATTCGCTGGCATCGGGCAGCTTGACCGTGAGGGCGCCGGAAACCACGTGCATGATTTCGCTCTGGGCTGTACCGAATTCATACTCGCCCGGTGCCATGACGCCGATGGTGGCAGGGCCGTCCGTTTCGGAGAAAGCAATGGACTTCACGGTGCCGTCGAAGTACTCGTTGACCTTGAACATGAGGCGGTTCCTTGCGGAGGATTGGAAAGGGCTGGCCAGTATGCCCAAGCCCTGGCAGGTCGTCATCCGCTTTACGGCGCGAGCACCATGGGCAGCAGCCGCGCCGTGTTGCGTGCGTCTTCGAGGGCGCGGTGCTGCTGGCCGCAGAACTGCAGTCCGGCCAGTTGCAGGGCACTTGTCAGGCCGAGCGGCCGCGGCAGCTGGCGAGCCTTGGCAAAGCGCTGCTTGAGGTTGATGTGGGGCACTCGCGCCAGTGCGCTTTCCAGGTTGAGCCGCTGCCAGTCCTGCAGCAACTGCAGCCGGTCGTAATCGCCCCAGCTGACCCAGCCCTGCAGTTGCCCGCGGTGGGGTGACAGCCACTGCTCGAAGCTTTTCCACACCTGGGTCAGCACCGCCGCGGCGTCCACGTCCGCTTGCTCGATGTGGGTCAGCGTCCGGCAGAACGGGGTCAGGCTGGGGCGTCGCAACGGTTTGACGAATCGCTGGAAGTGATCCACCTCGCGTCCGTCGCGGTTGACCAGGCTTGCACCGATCTCGATGATTTCCATTTCAGTGACCGGCCAACCACCTTCATCGGTGGTGGCTTCCAGGTCGACGACCAGCCAATGCGGCATACCAGGCTCCCAGGCACATGCGCTTAGAGCCTAGAGCACAACCGCAGGCAAAGAGTTCCGATATCCCTGCAACCGCGCAATAGCGCAGTTCGATGCTGCCTGCCGCAGGCGGACGGGGGAGTGCCGGGCACCGGCACAGGGTTTAGCAGTTGTCAGCCCGACGTAAAACCCCTAGCGTACGTGCTTCGCGAAACGGCTGGTGGGGGTTTTCTGTCTTGAAGTACGGTTATGTTAAGGCGGCCCTGCCACGTCTGTTGCTGGCTGCACTGGTTCCATGGGTAGCGGCCCTGTGGGCATCGGGCACGCAAGCGGCCCAGGAAGTACGCATCGGCGCGGCGCATTTTCCGCCGTACGTCGTGCACCCCGAACAGGGTCGCAACGAAGGCCTGTTGCCCTCGCTCATCGAACAGCTCAACCAGGTGCAGACCACCTGGCACTTCGTTCTGGTGCCGACTTCGATCGCGCGACGCTATCAGGATTTCGAACGCGGCCGGGTCGACATGGCGATCTTCGAGAACCCGCTGTGGGGGTGGCAGCGCATCAAGCACAGTGCGGTCGATCTCGGGCTGGAGGATGCCGAGGTGTTCGTGGCGCTTAAGCAGGGCAATGATCAGGACTTCTTCGCCGATCTGAATGGCAAGCGCATGGCGCTGTTCTACGGTTATCACTACGCGTTCGCGGATTTCGACGCCAACCCGCAGTATCTGCTGCGCAGGTTCAACGCCGTACTGACGTATTCCCACGAAAGCAACCTGATGATGGTGGTGCGCAAGCGGGCCGATATTGCGATGGTCACCCGGTCATTTCTGAGCGATTTCGTCGCACGCAACCCGGATATCGGCTCGCAGCTGCTGGTTTCGCAACGGTTGGACCAAATCTACCGACACTACGCGCTTATTCGCCCCGGTGCGCCGATCAGTGCCGAAGAGTTCACCACCCTGATGCAGCAGATGCACGCCAGCGGCAGATTGCTGCCTATCTTTGCGCCAGCCAAAGTGGCCGTGCTGGCGCAACCTGCTCGCCGTGTAGTGGTGCGCAACCCTGCAGCCAAGCCCTGAAAGGCCTAGCGATAGGATTGACGCCCCGAGACGCGAGAGACATACGCCCGGCTTTCGCGTTCGGCTTCCTCGCGGGTCGCGAAGGGGCCTTCCAGAGTCTTTTCCCGAGTGCTGAAAAAATAGAAACCGTTGACCGTGCTGAATCGTTCGGCACGAAAGTGCGTGGTTTCAACAAGGTCCTGCGCACGCTTGCCAAACATGATGTGCGTCCTGTGTAGAAATGGATCTTGGATGTGGATCGGGCGAGTTCGCCGCCGGCGTCATCGTTGGCAAACGATGACGCCGGCGGCGAGAGCTTAAAGCATTTCTTCGGGCCGCACCCACTGGTCGAACTCGGCTTCGCTCAAGTAGCCCAGGGCCAGTGCCGATTCGCGCAGTGTCAAGCCTTCAGCGTAGGCCTTCTTGGCGATCTCGGCGGCCTTGTCGTAGCCGATGTGCGGGTTGAGCGCGGTGACCAGCATCAAGCCACGCTCGAGGTGCTCGCCCATCTGCTGCGCATCCGGCACCAGACCGGCGACGCAGTGTTCCTGGAAATTGCGACAGCCATCGGCCAGCAGCTTGATGGACTGCAGCAGGTTGTGAATGATCACCGGCTTGTACACGTTGAGTTGCAGGTGACCCTGGCTCGCGGCGATGCCGATGACCACGTCGTTGCCCATGACCTGGCAAGCGAGCATGGACAGCGCCTCGCACTGGGTCGGATTGACCTTGCCGGGCATGATCGAGCTACCCGGCTCATTGGCCGGCAGTTTGATCTCGGCCAGCCCTGCCCGAGGCCCCGAACCCAACAGGCGGAAATCGTTGGCCAGTTTCATCAAGGCCACGGCGAGGGTCTTGAGAGCGCCCGAGAGGCTGGTCAACGGCTCGTGGCCGGCCAATGCCGCGAACTTGTTCGGCGCGGTGACGAACGGCAGCCCGGACAGCGCCGCCAGCTCCGCGGCGATGGCTTCACCGAACCCCTTGGGTGCATTGAGCCCGGTACCCACCGCAGTGCCGCCCTGGGCCAGCTCACACACGGCGGGCAAGGCGTTGCGGATGGCCTTCTGGGCGTATTCGAGCTGCGCCACGTAGGCCGAGACTTCCTGGCCGAAGGTAATCGGCGTGGCGTCCATCATGTGCGTGCGGCCGGTCTTGACCAGCTGCGTGTGGCGTCCGGCCAGCTCGGCCAGGCCTTCGCCGAGCACCGCGATTGCTGGCAACAAGTCAGCCTGCACGGCTTGCACGGCGGCGATGTGCATGGCGGTGGGGAAGCAGTCGTTGGAGCTCTGTGAACGATTGACGTGATCGTTGGGATGCACTGGCGACTTGCCGCCGCGGCCCTTGCCGGCCAGTTCGTTGGCGCGCCCGGCGATCACCTCGTTGACGTTCATGTTGCTCTGGGTGCCGCTGCCAGTCTGCCAGACCACCAGGGGGAACTGATCGTCATGCTCGCCTGCAAGCACTTCGTTGGCGGCTTGCTCGATCAGTCGGGCGATGTCGGCCGGCAGGTCGCCGTTGCGATCGTTGACCCGCGCCGCGGCCTTCTTGACCAGCGCCAGGGCGTGCGAAACCGGCAGCGGCATGCGCTCCTCGCCAATGGCGAAGTTCACCAGCGAACGTTGGGTCTGGGCGCCCCAGTAGGCCTCTTCAGGAACTTCGACCTGTCCCAGGCTGTCTGTTTCGATACGACTCATGCGGTTCATGCTCCTTGTTGTCGATCTCGCGTCACACCCCGATGATGCACGGGCGGGTCTCGCTGCAGTTCATCGGCAGCCTTGCTGTTAGGGTACGTACCTGGCGTCAGGTTCCATGAAACTGCACCTGCGGTTCGCAGTCTGGGGTTGAGAGACGCACGAGCTTGAGCGCAAAATGATCGTTTCTGGGGTTTTACCTCGCCTGCTAGATAAGGAAACTCGATGACTCGTTTTCGCGCCATCTGCACCGCGGCAGTTCTCGTCTGTGCCAGTGGCCAGGTACTCGCCGACACCGCCAGCCACAATGCCAGCGCCGAAGCCTTCCTGATGATGGCTCATGCGGACAAACTGGGTACGCCGGTGTACATGCAAGTGCAGCAAATGTTCGCTCAGCGCTTCGAGCAGACCAAAGCCCCGGCCAGCAAGCAGGCAACCCTGGAAACCTACCAGGCCAAGGCCAATGCCGCGTTGGACCAGGCCATCGGCTGGCCCAAGCTCAAGCCAGACATGGTCAAGCTGTACACCACCAACTTCTCCGAGCAGGAGCTCAAGGACCTGGTCAAGTTCTACCAGTCGCCGTTGGGCAAGAAAGTCCTGGAAAAAATGCCCGCCGTGACCCAGCAGTCCGCCCAGCTCACCCAGCAGAAGCTGGAAAGCGCAGTGCCTGTGGTCAACAACCTGTTGGCTGACATGACCAAGGAACTGGACCCACAGGGCGCTGCCAAAGCTGCTGCCGGTCCGGCCAAGCCAGCGAAGCCGTAACGGAGTCGTTGCTGATGTCTATGAAGGACCGCATCGTATCCACCCTGCAGATGCTGCAACCCGCACATCTGCAGGTGCTGGACGAAAGCCACATGCACAGCCGAGGCACCGAGACCCACTACAAGGCGGTGCTGGTCAGTGACCGCTTTGCCGGGCTCAACAGTGTCAAGCGTCACCAGTTGGTGTACGGCACGCTCGGCGAACTGATGGGCGAGTTCCACGCGCTGGCGCTGCACACCTATACGCCCCAGGAATGGGCGCAGGCAGGGGCCGCACCGGCGTCGCCCACCTGCGCCGGCGGTGGGCACTAGGCAACGGAATTTGCTAGAATCTGCGACCCGCCAGCGGCATGCCGTTGGCGGGTTTTTTCATTTCTGTTCACTGACCTGTCGCCTGGCTCGTCCGGTGAACTGTCCCCCAAGAAAATCCGGTCCGGCTCTTGCGCGGTCGACCACCTGGAGCGTTTTACCCATGACCCAAGCGATCGTCGTGGCGGCACTGTACAAGTTCGTCACCCTGGAAGATTACGTCGAAATGCGTGAGCCGCTGCTGCAGGCCATGCTCGACAACGACATCAAAGGCACCCTGCTGATTGCTGCGGAAGGCATCAACGGCACCGTGTCCGGCACCCGCGAAGGCATTGATGGCCTGCTGGCCTGGCTCAAGCTAGACCCACGCATGGACGACATCGACCACAAGGAATCGTACTGCGACGAGCAGCCGTTCTATCGCACCAAGGTCAAGCTGAAGAAGGAAATCGTCACCCTCGGCGTCGCCGGTGTCGACCCCAACCGCACGGTTGGCACCTATGTCGAGCCGCAGGACTGGAATGCGTTGCTCGACGATCCTGAAGTCCTGCTGATCGATACTCGCAACGACTACGAAGTTGCCATCGGCACCTTCCACGGCGCCGTGGATCCCAAGACCGCGTCTTTCCGCGAATTTCCCGATTACATCAAGGCTCATTTCGACCCGGCGGTGCACAAGAAGGTCGCCATGTTCTGCACCGGCGGTATCCGCTGCGAAAAGGCGTCTAGCTACATGCTTGGCGAAGGCTTCGAAGAGGTCTATCACCTCAAGGGCGGCATTCTCAAGTACCTGGAGCAAGTGCCCCAGCAAGAGAGCAAGTGGGAAGGTGATTGCTTCGTCTTCGACAACCGCGTCACGGTGCGCCACGACCTCAGCGAGGGCGATTACGATCAGTGCCATGCCTGCCGCACACCGATCAGTGTCGAAGATCGTGCCAGCGAGCACTACGTGCCCGGCGTCAGTTGCCCGCACTGCTGGAACAGCCTGAGCGAAAAGACCCGCAAGAGCGCCATTGATCGTCAGAAGCAGATCGAACTGGCTCGCGCGCGCAATCTGCCGCACCCTATCGGCCACAACTATCGCAAAGCTGCCCAGGATTGAGCCCATGTCGCGCAACCGCCTGATCTACGTGATGGACCCGATGTGCTCCTGGTGCTGGGGTTTCGCGCCCGTGGCCCAGGCCCTGATCGATCAGGCCGAGGCGGCAGGGGTCAAGACCCATATCGTAATGGGCGGGCTGCGCAGCGGCGGCGCGGCGCTGGAGCCGACCACCCGCAACTACATCATCGAGCACTGGCATGCGGTGCACGAGGCCAGCGGCCAGGCCTTCGAGTTCGAGGGCGCACTGCCGGCAGGCTTCGTCTACGACACCGAGCCGGCTTGCCGAGCGATCGTGGCGGTGCGCGAACTGGCCCCCGATCTGGCCTGGCCGTTGGTCAAGCTGATCCAGCAGGCGTTCTACACCCTGCGCCTGGATGTGACCCAGCCGGTGCAGTTGGCTGCCCTGGCCGAACAGGCCGGTGTGCCGCGCATCGAGTTCGTCGAGGCGTTCGACAGCGATCGCAGGGTACAAACTACCCAGGCCGATTTCGCCTGGGCGCAGGGGCTGGGCATCGCCGGCTTTCCGACCTTGCTCGCCGAGCGCGATGGCCAGCTGGCTTTGCTGACCAATGGTTACCGACCGTTGGCCGATCTTGCGCCGTTGTTGGCGCGCTGGCTGGAACGTGCTGCCGATGCATGAGCGACCGGGCCCCGTCGGGGTGGCAGGGTCGCAAACCACGCCCGTGGCAGACCGCCTGAGTTGGGGCGAAATACGCCGATTGGCATTGCAGCACAAGCGTACGCTGTGGACCGCCAATGGCGTCGCCGTACTCGCTACCTTGTGCAGCGTGCCGATACCCCTGCTGTTGCCGCTGCTGGTCGATGAGGTCTTGCTCGGGCATGCCGGCAGTGCCACGCGCTGGATGAGTCAGGTGTTGCCCGCCGCCTGGCAGATCCCCGTCGGCTTCATAGGGCTGATGCTGGTGATCAGTTTCACCCTGCGTTGTGGGTCATTGCTTTTCAACGTCGTGCAGGCGCGGCTGTTCGCCGGCCTGGCCAAGGACGTGGTCTATCGCCTGCGCCTGCGTCTCATCGAACGGCTCAAGCGCATCTCCCTCAGCGAATACGAAAGCCTGGGCAGTGGGACGGTCACTACCCATCTGGTCACCGACCTGGAAACCCTCGACAAATTCGTCGGCGAAACCCTGAGCCGCTTCCTGGTGGCGATGCTGACCCTGGCCGGCACCGCGGGCATCCTGATGTGGATGCACTGGAAGCTGGCGCTGCTCATCCTGCTGTTCAACCCCCTCGTGGTGTACGCCACGGTGGTGCTGGGCAAGCGCGTCAAACACTTGAAGAAGCTCGAGAACGACAGCACCGCGCGCTTCACCCAGGCGCTCGGCGAAACCCTGGACGCCATCCAGGAAGTCCGCGCCAGCAACCGTCAGGGTTATTTTCTGGGCCGCCTCGGCCTGCGCGCTCGCGAAGTGCGCGACTTTGCGGTCGCCTCGATGTGGAAGAGCGACGCGTCGGGCCGCGCCAGCGCGCTGCTGTTCCAGTTCGGCATCGATATCTTCCGCGCTGCAGCCATGCTCACGGTGCTGTTCTCCGACCTCAGCATTGGCCAGATGCTGGCAGTGTTCAGCTATCTCTGGTTCATGATCACCCCGGTCGAACAGCTGTTGAATCTGCAATACGCCTACTATGCTGCAGGTGGTGCGCTGAAGCGGATTAATGAATTGCTCGCTCGCGCCGATGAACCCAGGTATCCGGGCGGCAGCGATCCGTTCCGCGATCGCGAGACGGTGGGTATCGAGATCCGTGGCCTGACCTTCGCCTATGCCGAGGACAAGGTGCTGGACCGCCTGGACCTGAGCATCGCGCCCGGTGAAAAGGTCGCCATCGTCGGCGCCAGCGGGGGTGGCAAGAGCACGCTGGTGCAATTGCTGCTCGGGCTCTATACGCCACAGGCCGGGGAGGTGCGCTTTGGTGGCACGCTGCAGCAGGCGATGGGCCTGGAGACCCTGCGCGATAATGTCGCGGTGGTATTGCAACATCCATCGCTGTTCAACGATACGATTCGTGCCAACTTGACCATGGGGCGCACTGCCAGCGACCATGCCTGCTGGAATGCACTGCAGATCGCCCAGTTGGACAGCACCGTGCGGGACATGCCCCACGGCCTGGACAGCATTGTCGGCCGGTCCGGCGTACGCCTTTCCGGGGGTCAGCGGCAGCGTCTGGCGATTGCTCGAATGGTGCTGGCCGAGCCCAAGGTGGTCATTCTCGACGAAGCCACCTCTGCGCTCGATGCCGCCACCGAGTACAACCTGCACCAGGCCCTCGCGCGTTTCCTGCGAGGGCGCACTACCTTGATCATTGCCCACCGGCTCTCTGCGGTGAAGCAGGCCGACCGCGTGCTGGTGTTCGACGGCGGCCGGATCGCCGAAGATGGCGATCACCAGCAGCTTATCGCCGAGGGCGGGCTGTATGCGCGTCTGTACGGTTATCTGCAACAGGTCTGAGTCCGCGGCTGGCGGCGCGCCCAGCCATGAAAAAAAAGATTCGGCACCGACGAAAACTGTGCCGGTCCTTTCCGAAACTAGCCTAGAGTGTGCCAGTGGTGATTGAAGTTCTGACTTGGACGTTGCCTGGATCGCTGAAGCAAGGAACCTCATGAAGCACACACAGACTCTCGATACACCGAGATTGCTGGGGATTGTCTGGCCATTCATCGCCGTCGTGGGGTTGATGGCAATGCTGGGTTGCATCAGCCTCTACGCACTGTCCGCGGTGCGCAGCTATGTCGCGGGCGAAAGCTTCTGGTCCAAGGGTCAGAAAGACGCGATCTACTACCTGAACCTGTATGCCGACAGCCGTGACGAGGAAGTCTTCCAGAAGTACCTGCGCGCCATCGCCATTCCCCAGGGCGGTCATCAGCTGCGCCTCGCCCTCGACCAGCCCGAGCCCGATCTGGCGGCTGCACGGGCGGGCATCCTGAAGGGCAACAACCACCCTGACGACATGCAGAACATCATCTGGCTGTACCGTCACTTCAGCGATGTGAGCTACATGTCCAGGGCCATCGCGCACTGGAAGATCGGCGATACCTACCTGGTCGAACTCGACGCCCTGGCGCAGCAGATGCACGCGGCGCAACAGGCCGGCACCGCCAGCGAAGCGGACATGGCGCGCTGGAAGCACCAGATCATGCTCATCAATGACGCGGTGACGCCCGCCGCCATGGCCTTCAGCGCGGCATTGGGCGAGGGCTCGCGCGCGGTGCAGTACCTGCTGGTGGTCAGCAACCTGCTGGTGGCGCTGCTGTTGATCGTGCTGGCGCTGTGGCGCACGCGCAAGCTGCTCAACCAGCGCCATGCCTTCGCCTATGCCCTGCAACTGGAAAAGGACCGCGCCCAGGTAACCCTGGCGTCCATCGGCGATGGGGTGATCACTACCGATGTCGAGGGCGCGATCCTCTACATGAACCCGGCCGCCGAGCGACTGACCCACTGGAGCGCCGATCAGGCCGTGGGGCTGCCGCTGGCGGCGTTGTTCAACCTGCTCGACGAAAACGCCGAGAAGGACAGCTTCACCCTCATCGACCACATCGTCAGTGGCGACCTGCGCGGCGGCAGCGAACACGCCAAGCTGATCCAGCGCCTGGACGGCAGTACGGTCTCGGTGACGCTCGTCGGCGCGCCGATCCAGACCGACCAGCACATCAGCGGTACCGTGCTGGTGCTGCACGACATGACCCAGGAGCGGCAATACATCGCCAACCTGTCGTGGCAGGCCACGCACGATGCATTGACCGGGCTGGCCAACCGCCGCGAGTTCGAGTTCCGTCTCGAGCAGGCGCTGGCCGCGCTGCAGCGTTATCCTGGCTGCCACTCGCTGATGTTCCTCGACCTGGACCAGTTCAAACTGGTCAACGACACCTGCGGTCACGCGGCGGGCGACGAACTGCTTCGCCACATCTGCGCACTGCTGCAGTCCGGGCTGCGCGAGGGTGACACCCTGGCGCGCCTGGGCGGTGACGAGTTCGGCATCCTCATCGAGAACTGCTCGGCCGCCGAATCGGAGAAACTGGCCGAAACACTGCGCCACACCGTGCAGAACCTGCACTTCGTGTGGAAGGGGCGCCCGTTCGTCACCACCGTCAGCGTTGGCATGGTGCACCTGACCCAGGCGCCGATCACCCTCGAAGCCTCGATGCGCGCCGCCGACATGGCCTGCTACCTGGCCAAGGAGCGCGGTCGCAACCGCGTTCAGGTCTACCACGCCGCCGACAGCGAACTGACCGTGCGGGTCGACGAGATGGCATGGGTCCAGCGCCTGCACATGGCCCTGGAGGAAAACCGGTTCTGCCTGTATGCACAGGAGATCGCCGCCCTGGGGATACAGGACGGACCGCCGGGTGGGCACATCGAGATCCTCCTGCGCCTGAGCGATGAAACCGGCCGCATCATCATGCCCGAAGTGTTCATCCCGGCTGCCGAACGGTACGGCCTGATGACCGCCCTGGACCGTTGGGTGGTGCAGAACGTATTCAAGGTGGTGCGCCAGACTCTCGACCAGCCCGACCAGGGGCCGTTGGCAGTGTGTGCGATCAACCTTTCCGGCATCAGCATCGGTGATGACGAGTTCCTCGAGTTCCTGCGTGAACAATTTCGCCTGCACGCCATTCCGGCCGAGCTGATATGTTTCGAGATTACCGAGACCAGCGCCATCGCAAATCTTGGCAGCGCAATCCGTTTTATCAATGAATTGAAGGGCTTGGGTTGTCACTTTGCACTCGACGACTTCTGCGCCGGTATGTCTTCGTTTGCCTATTTGAAACATTTACCTGTCGATTATTTGAAAATCGACGGCAGCTTCGTTAAAGATATGTTGGACGACCCGATCAATCGGGCGATGGTGGAAGTGATCAACCATATTGGCCACGTCATGGGCAAGCGCACCATTGCCGAGTTTGTCGAGACGCCTCTGATAGAACAGGCCTTGCTGGAAATTGGTGTGGACTACGCACAAGGATATTTGATCGAGCGACCGCAGGTTTTCACCTGTGACAGTCTGCGCCGTCACCTGGGCAGACTGCGGCCGTTGCGCTTTGGCGTTCCCGACACTTTCCGATAAGGGCAATTTGCCGCTGTTCTTCACTTAATTAAATGGAGGTTTGCCAGTGAACGATCCTTTTATTCGCCTGGGTCCGCTGATGGACGCAAAAAGTTATCCCGAGTGGGCACAGAAACTGATCGAAGACTGTGCGCCGAACAAGCGTCGGGTCGTCGAGCATGAGGTTTACGCGCGCATGCGCGACAACCAGCTGAGCTCGCGCACCATGCGTCATTACCTGATCGGCGGCTGGCCCGTGGTGGAGCAGTTTTCACTGTACATGGCGCAGAACCTGACCAAGACGCGTTTTGCCCGGCATCCGGGCGAGGACATGGCGCGGCGCTGGTTGATGCGCAACATTCGAGTCGAACTCAATCACGCCGATTATTGGGTGCATTGGAGCCAGGCGCATGGCGTCAGTCTCCAGGATCTCATCGCCCAGGACGTGCCGGCCGAGCTGCACGCGCTCAGCCATTGGTGCTGGCAGAGCTGTGCCACCGACTCGCTGGCGGTTGCCATGGCAGCCACCAACTATGCCATCGAGGGTGCAACCGGCGAGTGGTCGGCGGTGGTCTGCGCCGACGACACCTATGCCCAGGCGTTTCCCGAGCAGAACCGCAAGCGCGCCATGCGCTGGCTGAGCCTGCATGCCCAGTACGACGACGAGCATCCGTGGGAAGCCCTGGAGATCATCTGCACCCTGGTTGGCAACCATGCCACCGAACTGCAGCAGGCCGAGCTGCGCAACGCCATCTGCAAGAGCTACGACTTCATGTTCCTGTTCCTGGAACGCTGCATGGCGCTGGAGCTGCAGCGCACCACCACCCTGGACAAAAGGGTCGTGGCTTGAAACAGGGTAGGGGCATGACGCAGGACTAGCAGGATCGCCTCAGGCGGCACCACGGTTGCGCGACAGGCTGGCTGGCCGGTCGTTACAGCGGCGGGTGCCCGCCCTGAGGACACATTTCACTGGGCGTCCAACGCCCGGCCATTGACCCCGATACTGTCGGGTCCCATCAGGTACAGATACACCGGCATGATCTGTTCGGGCAACGGGTTGCGGCCAGGCTCCTCCGCCGGATAGGCCTGCGCGCGCATGGCCGTGCGCGTGGCACCGGGGTTGATGCTGTTGGAACGTACCGCGCTGACACCCTCCAGCTCGTCGGCGAGGGTCTGCATCAGGCCTTCGGTGGCGAACTTCGACACACCGTAGGCGCCCCAGTGGGCGCGTCCCTTGCGACCGACACTGCTGGAGGTGAACGCCACCGAGCCATCTGCCGCCTGCTTGAGCAGAGGCAGCAGTGCGCGAGTGAGCATGAACGTGGCGTTCACGTTGACCTGCATCACCTGGATGAACTCGTCGTCGGGCAACGCGTCCAGTGGGGTGCGCGGGCCAATGATCGAGGCGTTGTGCAGCAGGCCGTCGAGGCGGCCGAAGGTGGTCTCGATCATCTGTGCCAATTGCGCGTACTGTTCGCTTCGCGCGCTCTGCAGGTCGAAGGTGATGACCACCGGCTGGGCATGCCCGGCGGCTTCGATTTCGTCGTACACGGTGGTCAGGTTGGATTCGGTCTTGCCCAGCAGCAGCACGGTGGCGCCATGGGCGGCGAAGGTTTTCGCGGCGGCAGCGCCAATGCCACGGCCGGCACCGGTCACCAGGATGATGCGCCCGGCCAGCAGGTCGGGGCGGGCTGAGTAATCGAACATGGAAACTCCTGGAAAGTAGTACGGTTCAGCAGCCGCAAAGGGCCTGGTCGAGCACGCGGCGCAGATCCGACGGGTGATCGACCACCACGTCGGCGCCCCAGTGATCCGGGTTGTCGTCGGGATGGATGTAGCCGTAGCGCACTGCGGCGGTCCTGGTCCCGGCATCGCGGCCCGACTCGATGTCGCGCAGATCATCACCGACGAACAGCACGCTGGCCGGGTCCAGGTCGAGTCTGCTGCAGGCCAGCAGCACGGGTTCAGGGTCCGGCTTGCTGCGCGTTACATGGTCGGGGCAGATCAGCACCGCCGAACGCTGTGCCAACCCCAGTTGCTGCATGATGGGCTCGGCGAAGCGCAACGGCTTGTTGGTCACCACGCCCCAGATCAGCTTGGCCTGCTCGATATCCGCGAGCAGTTGCGCCATGCCTTCGTAGAGATGGCTGTGGACCGCGCAGCCGTGTTGGTAGCGCTCGAGGAACTCCAGGCGCAAGGCTTCGAACTCAGCTGACTCGGGTGCCAGGTCGAACGACGCCTGGATCATGGCCTTGGCGCCACCGGAGATCACGTCGCGCACACGCTGCTGGTGGATTGGCGCCAGGCCGCGTTCGGCGCGCATGGCCTGGCAGATGGCGACGAAGTCCGGCGCGGTATCGAGCAGCGTGCCGTCCATATCGAAAAGTACCGCTCGAAGGCGCATGCTCATTCCTCGCGAAGGGTCTGGATCATGTAGTTGACGTCGACGTCCGAAGCCAGCTTGTAGTGCTTGGTGAGCGGGTTGTAGGTCAGGCCGGTGATGTCCTTGACGGTCAGTCCGGCCTCGCGGCTCCACGCGCCGAGCTCGGAAGGGCGGATGAATTTCTTGAAGTCGTGGGTGCCGCGCGGCAGCAGCTTCATGATGTACTCGGCGCCGATGATCGCGAACAGGTACGCCTTGGGGTTGCGGTTGATGGTCGAGAAGAACACCTGGCCGCCAGGCTTGACCATGCGGAAGCAGGCGCGGATCACCGACGAAGGGTCTGGCACGTGTTCGAGCATTTCCAGACAGGTGACCACATCGAAGCGCTGCGGGCATTCGGCCGACAGGGCTTCGGCGGTGATCTGGCGGTATTCCACTTCCACCCCGGATTCCAGCTGGTGCAGGCGGGCAACCGCCAGCGGCGCCTCGCCCATGTCGATCCCGGTGACCTTGGCGCCGCGCAGGGCCATGGCCTCGCTCAGGATACCGCCACCGCAACCTACATCCAGGACCTGCTTGCCCGCCAGGTTGACGCGCTCGTCGATCCAGTTGACGCGCAACGGATTGATGTCGTGCAGCGGCTTGAACTCGCTGTTGCGATCCCACCAGCGGTGCGCCAAGGCTTCGAACTTGGCGATTTCAGCGTGGTCGACGTTGCTCATTGGGTGTCCTCTAAACGATGTGATTCTTGAATTCTGTAGGGCCGGGCGGCGCAGTCGTCATCGCTCGGCGGCGATACGCTCGCCCCAGGCGCATGCCTTGTCACGCAGCAGTTGCTCGTCCAGGCGGGTCAGGCGACCTTCGTCGAGCAGTTGCCTGCCGGCGACCCAGACATGCCGGACACAATCGCGGCTACTGGCGTAGATCAGTTGCGACACCGGGTCGTAGACCGGCTGCTGAGCCAGTCTGGACAGGTCGAACGACGCCAGGTCCGCAGCCTTGCCGACCTCCAGCGAGCCGATGTGCGTCTCCATGCCCAGGGCTCGGGCGCCATTGAGGGTGGCCATGCGCAGTGCGCGATGGGCATCCAATGCGGTCGCCGAACCGGTCACGGCCTTGGCCAGCAGCGCTGCGATGCGCGTGTCGCCGAGCAGGTCGAGGCTATTGTTGCTCGCCGCCCCATCGGTGCCCAGGGCCACATTGACGCCGGCCTGCCAGAGCTTTTCCACCGGACAGAAGCCACTAGCCAGCTTGAGGTTGGACAGCGGGCAGTGCACGACGTTGCTGTTGCTTTCCACCAGCAGCGCAAGGTCGGCGTCGTCTATCTGAGTCATGTGCACCGCCTGGAAGCGCGGCCCCAGCAGGCCGAGGCGGGCCAGCCTGGCCAGCGGACGCTCGCCGCTCTGTTGCAGGGCATCGTGCACTTCGCCTGCGGTTTCGTGAACATGCATGTGGATGGCGGCATCCATTTCGTCCGCCAGTACCCGGATCTTTTCCAGGTTCTCGTCGCTCACCGTGTAGGGCGCATGGGGGCCGAAGGCAATGCTGACGCGTGGATGGTGCTTGAGGTCGTTGAACAGCTCGACACCCTTGTGCAGCGCCTCGTCGGCATCACGCGCGCCGGGAATGGGGAAGTTCAGCACCGGCACGGTGATCTGTGCGCGCATGCCACTGGCGTGCACGCGCTCGGCGGCCACTTCCGGAAAGAAATACATGTCCGAAAAACAGGTGATGCCGCCCTGTAGCTGCTCGGCGATCGCCAGGTCGGTGCCGTCGCGCACGAACGCTTCGCTGACCCAGCGGGCCTCGGCGGGCCAGATGTGGCGTTCGAGCCAGGTCATCAGCGGCAGGTCGTCGGCGAGGCCACGGAACAGCGTCATGGCCGCGTGCCCATGAGCATTGACCAGCCCCGGAGCGAGCAGCTGCCCCGGCAGTTCGCGGGTTTCGCGTGCCTGCAGCCGGGCGGCTGTGCTGCGTGGCCCGATGAAGGCAATCTGGCCGTCGCGGATGCCCAGGGCATGCTCCTCGAGCACGACACCGGCGGGCTCGACCGGTACCAGCCAGGTGGGCAGTAGCAGCAGGTCCAGGGCGGTATCGACATCGGGCATGGCAAGTTCCGGGGCTTCGGCAGGTGATGGCGAAGTATACCCGAGCGTCTTGGACGGGGGCTCGCTATAATCGAGCGCTTTTGGTGTCTGAGTACGGAGTGGGGCATGCGTGATCGATTGTTGGCGGCGGAACGGGTCAAAGCCGTTGATTGGCGAGGTGACGCGTTGCACCTGCTCGACCAGCGCGCGCTGCCTGCGCAGCAGGTCTGGCGCCCCTGTATCGATGCACCCGGCGTGGCCGACGCGGTCCGCATCGGGGTCGTGGCCGGTGCCTCGGCCGTTGCCATCAGCGTTGCCTATGCGGTAGTGCTGGCGGCACGCCTGCACCGTGCGGCCGGGCCTGACTGGCGCACCGCGCTGGACGAGGACCTGCGCCTGCTGGCGGCGATCCGCCCGGCCACCGCCGACCTGTTCTGGGCGCTGGAGCGCATGCGCGAGCGCCTTGGCCGGGTGCGTGCCGGCGAGGACCCGCTGCCCGCGCTCGAGGCCGAAGCCCTGGCCATTCACGAAAGCGACCGCGAAGCCAACCTGACCATGGCTCAGTTGGGCGTGGAATTGATCCGTCGGCACCAGGGCAATCTGCAGACCGTGCTGACCCACGCCAATCCCGGTGCCCTGGCCAGCGGCGGGTTCGGCACGGCGCTGGGGGTGGTGCGCGCCGCGTTCCACGACGGCATGCTCGAACGTGTCTATGTCGACGAAACCCGGCCGGGCCTGCAAGGCTCGCGGCTGACCGCCTGGGAGCTGTCCAGCGAGGGTGTCCCGGTGACCGTGGCCGCCGACTCGGCAGCTGCGCACCTGATGAAAAGCAAGGGCATCACATGGGTAATCGTCGGTGCCGAGCGGATCGCCGCCAACGGCGATATCGCGGCCCGGATCGGCACCTACCAGCTGGCGGTCTGCGCGATGCACCACGGTGTGCGTTTCATGGTGGTAGCCACCAGTGCGGCGATCGACATGGCGCTGGAGAGCGGCGATGACATTCCCCTGCTCGAACGCGATGGCCGAGAACTTCTGGAAGTGTCCGGGACACGCATCGGCGCGGATGTCGAAGCGTTCAATCCGGTCCACGACGTGACGCCGGCCGACCTGATCGACGTGATCGTCACTGAAAAGGGCATCGTCGAGCGGCCTGATACGGCCAAGCTGGCGCAGCTGATGTGTCGCCGGCGCCTGCATTGAGTCCGTCGCACCGACAAATCGGCCTTTTTTCGATGCGGGCCTGGCCTAGCAGCGCCGCAGCGCCGTGTGAGAGGCTTGATCTCACTCGATCAAGGGTCCTGTCAGGGTTTAAGGGGATAGGTGTCTGACGGCGATTGTGCTACCATCCGGCGGTTTTCGGGGGTGCATCGCGGTGTCCCCCCAACGCCGCAGGTCCAAGGCGTAACTCGTTGATTTGTCGTAAGTCGCCGTTGGCATCGGCCAGCGGTGGCAAGCTTCGTTCTTCTCACAGGGAGGCAACGGAGTTTCACCAGAAAAAGGAATCAGGCTTCTCATGGGCGAACTGGCCAAAGAAATCCTCCCGGTCAATATCGAAGACGAGCTGAGACAGTCCTACCTCGACTACGCCATGAGCGTGATCGTCGGTCGTGCACTGCCTGATGCACGTGATGGCTTGAAGCCCGTGCATCGCCGCGTTCTGTTTGCGATGAGTGAGCTGGGCAACGATTGGAACAAACCCTACAAGAAATCGGCCCGTGTGGTCGGTGACGTGATCGGTAAGTATCACCCGCACGGTGATACCGCGGTCTACGACACCATCGTGCGCATGGCCCAGCCGTTCTCGCTGCGCTACCTGCTGGTCGATGGCCAGGGCAACTTCGGTTCCGTGGACGGCGACAACGCCGCCGCCATGCGCTACACCGAAGTGCGCATGACCAAGCTGGCCCACGAGCTGCTGGCCGACCTGCACAAGGAAACCGTCGACTGGGTGCCCAACTACGACGGCACCGAGTTGATCCCTGCGGTCATGCCGACGCGCATCCCCAACCTGCTGGTCAACGGTTCCAGCGGTATCGCCGTGGGCATGGCGACCAATATCCCGCCGCACAACCTGGGCGAGGTGCTCGACGGCTGCCTGGCGGTCATCGACAACCCGGACGTCACCATCGATGAACTGATGCAGTTCATTCCCGGGCCGGACTTCCCGACTGCCGCCATCATCAACGGTCGCCAGGGCATCATCGAGGCGTACCGCACCGGTCGTGGCCGGATCTACATGCGCGCCCGCTCCCATGTCGAGGACATCGACAAGGTCGGCGGTCGCCAGCAGATCGTCGTCACCGAGCTGCCGTACCAGTTGAACAAGGCCCGCCTGATCGAAAAGATCGCCGAGCTGGTGAAAGAGAAGAAACTCGAAGGCATCTCCGAGTTGCGCGACGAGTCCGACAAGGACGGCATGCGCATCGTCATCGAGCTGCGCCGCGGTGAAGTGCCGGAGGTGATCCTCAACAACCTCTATGCCCAGACCCAGCTGCAGGCCGTGTTCGGGATCAACATCGTTGCCCTGATCGACAACCGTCCGCGCATTCTCAACCTCAAGGACCTGCTCGAAGCCTTCGTTCGCCACCGCCGTGAAGTCGTCACCCGGCGCACCGTGTTCGAACTGCGCAAGGCGCGCGAGCGCGGCCACATTCTCGAAGGCCAGGCGGTTGCGCTGTCCAACATCGATCCGGTCATCGCCCTGATCAAGGCCTCGCCAACGCCGTCCGAGGCCAAGGAAGCGCTGATCAGCACGCCGTGGGAGTCCAGCGCCGTGGTGGCCATGGTCGAGCGTGCCGGTGCCGAGTCCTCGCGTCCGGAAAACCTCGATCCACAGTACGGCCTGCGCGACGGCAAGTATTTCCTCTCGCCGGAACAGGCCCAGGCCATCCTCGAGCTGCGCCTGCATCGCCTGACCGGTCTGGAGCACGAAAAGCTCCTGGCCGAGTACCAGGAGATCCTCAACCAGATCGCCGAGCTGATCCGCATCCTCAACAGCGCCGAACGCCTGATGGAAGTGATCCGCGAGGAACTGGAACTGATTCGCTCCGAATATGGCGATGTGCGCCGGACCGAGATCCTCGATTCGCGCCTCGATCTGACGCTGGGCGACATGATCCCGGAAGAAGAGCGCGTGGTGACCATTTCCCACAGTGGTTACGCCAAGACCCAGCCGCTGTCGTCCTACCAGGCCCAGCGCCGGGGCGGCAAGGGCAAGTCGGCCACCGGCGTCAAGGACGAGGACTACATCTCGCACCTGCTGGTCGCCAACAGCCATGCCACGCTGCTGCTGTTTTCCAGCAAGGGCAAGGTGTACTGGCTCAAGACCTATGAAATTCCCGAGGCGTCCCGTGCTGCGCGCGGCCGTCCGCTGGTCAACCTGCTGCCGCTGGATGATGGCGAGTACATCACCACCATGCTGCAGATCGACCTCGAGGCCCTGCAGGCCACCGCTGGCGCCGACGAAGACCTCGACGACGCCGACGATACCGTCATCGAAGGCGAAATCGTCGAGGCCGAAGAAGTCGTCGAAGCCGTTGAAGGCGACGAGGGCGACACCCCCGAGCTGGTGGCCGAGCCTACCGGTGCCTATATCTTCATGGCGACCGCCTTCGGTACGGTCAAGAAGACGCCGTTGGCGCAGTTCGCCCGTCCGCGCTCCAGCGGCTTGATCGCCTTGAAACTCAAGGAAGGCGACACTCTGATCGCCGCAGCCATCACCGACGGCGCCAAGGAAGTCATGCTGTTCTCCGACGCCGGCAAGGTGATCCGCTTCGCCGAAGGCGTGGTGCGGCAGATGGGCCGTGGTGCCCGTGGTATCCGCGGCATGCGCCTGGGCAAGGGCCAGCAGCTGATTTCGATGCTGATCCCCGAATCCGGCGCGCAGATTCTCACCGCCTCCGAACGCGGCTTCGGCAAGCGCACGCCGTTGAGCAAGTTCCCCCGTCGCGGCCGTGGCGGCCAGGGCGTGATCGCCATGGTCACCAAGGAGCGCAACGGCAAGCTGGTTGGCGCGATCCAGTCCCAGGAAGGTGAAGAGATCATGCTCATCTCCGACCAGGGCACGCTGGTGCGTACCCGTGTTGGCGAAGTCTCGAGCCTGGGCCGCAACACCCAGGGCGTGACCCTGATCAAGCTGGTCACCGACGAGAAGCTGGTGGGCCTGGAGCGAGTCCAGGAGCCATCGGAAGTCGAGGATGACGAGCTGGAAGAGGGTGTCGAAGGCGTTGAAAGCGCCGAAGGCGGCGATGCGGTCGATTCCGAAGTGGCCCAGGGTGATGTCGAGCCCGATGCCGCCGACGAAGCGCTCGAGGAGTAAGCTGTAGGGCAGGGGATTGGGCGGTGCGCCCTTCGCGGGCAGAGCCCGCTCCCACAAGTTCTCCGTTGCATCGGGAGCCTCGTGGGAGCGGTCAACCGCCGCGAAGGCAGCACCGCCGATCTTCCGGCGGACACACCCGGGCCAGGCCCGAATTCAAGCAGAGCGAGAGTGGATGTGAGCAATCGAGCCTTTAACTTCTGCGCAGGCCCCGCTGCGCTTCCCGAAGCTGTGCTGCAGCGCGCCCAGGCGGAAATGCTGAACTGGCGTGGCAAGGGCCTTTCGGTGATGGAGATGAGCCATCGCAGCGAGGACTACACCGCCATCGCCGAAAAGGCCGAACAAGACCTGCGCGACCTGCTTGGCGTCCCGTCCAACTACAAGGTCCTGTTCCTGCAGGGTGGCGCCAGCCAGCAGTTCGCCGAAATCCCCCTGAACCTGCTTCCCGAAAGCGGCACGGCGGACTACGTCGAAACCGGTATCTGGTCGAAGAAGGCCATCGAGGAGGCGCGTCGCTACGGCAACATCAATGTCGCTGCCAGCGCCAAGCCCTACGACTACCTGGCCATCCCCGGCCAGAACGAGTGGAAACTGACGCCCGGCGCGGCCTATGTCCATTACGCTTCCAATGAAACCATCGGTGGCCTGCAGTTCGACTGGGTGCCGCAGACCGGTGATACGCCACTGGTCGTCGACATGTCCTCGGACATTCTCTCGCGTCCCATCGACGTGTCCAAGTTCGGCTTGATCTATGCCGGCGCGCAGAAGAACATCGGCCCCAGCGGCCTGGTCGTGGTGATCGTGCGCGAAGATCTGCTGGGCAAGGCGCGCAGCGCCTGTCCGACCATGCTCGATTACCGGATCGCTGCCGACAACGGCTCGATGTACAACACGCCTGCGACCTACTCCTGGTACCTCTCGGGCCTGGTGTTCGAGTGGCTCAAGGAGCAGGGCGGCGTTGCGGCCATGGAAGCCCGCAACCGTGCCAAGAAAGACCGCCTGTACGGCTTCATCGATGCCAGCGATTTCTACAGCAACCCGATCTCGGTCAACGCCCGGTCCTGGATGAACGTGCCGTTCCGCCTGGCCGACGAGCGTCTGGACAAGGCATTCCTGGCCGGCGCCGATGCGCGCGGTCTGCTCAACCTCAAGGGTCACCGTTCGGTCGGTGGCATGCGCGCCTCCATCTACAACGCCCTGGACCTTGACGCCATCGAAGCGCTGGTCGGCTACATGGCGGAGTTCGAAAAGGAAAACGGCTGATGTCCGAACATGAACTCAAAGCCTTGCGGGTACGCATCGACAGCCTCGACGAAAAGATTCTCGAGCTGATCAGTGATCGCGCCCGCTGCGCCGAAGAAGTCGCGCGGGTGAAGATGGCCGCGCTGGCCGAAGGCGAAGTGCCGGTGTTCTATCGGCCCGAACGCGAGGCGCAAGTGCTCAAGCGGGTCATGGAACGCAACAAGGGGCCGCTGAGCAACGAGGAGATGGCGCGCCTGTTCCGCGAGGTCATGTCATCCTGCCTGGCGTTGGAGAATCCGCTCAAGGTCGCCTACCTGGGCCCCGAGGGCACGTTCACCCAGGCAGCCGCCATGAAGCACTTCGGCCACGCGGTGATCAGCAAGCCCATGGCGGCGATCGACGAAGTGTTCCGCGAGGTGGTTGCAGGTGCGGTGAACTTCGGCGTGGTGCCGGTGGAAAACTCCACCGAAGGCGCGGTGAACCACACCCTCGACAGCTTCCTCGAACACGACATGGTGATCTGCGGCGAAGTCGAACTGCGCATCCACCACCACCTGCTGATCGGCGACAACACCAAGACCGACAGCATCAGTCGCATCTATTCCCACGCACAGTCGCTGGCGCAATGCCGCAAGTGGCTGGACGCGCACTACCCGAACGTCGAGCGCATCGCGGTCGCCAGCAATGCCGAGGCGGCCAAGCGGGTCAAGGGCGAATGGAACTCGGCGGCCATCGCCGGCGACATGGCTGCCGGCCTGTATGGCCTGGAGCGCCTGGCCGAGAAGATCGAAGACCGTCCGGACAACGCCACACGGTTCCTCATCATCGGCAGCCAGGAAGTGCCGCCTACCGGCGACGACAAGACCTCGATCATCGTGTCCATGAGCAACCGGCCGGGTGCGTTGCACGAGCTGCTGGTGCCGTTTCACGACAACGGCATCGACCTTACCCGAATCGAGACACGGCCATCGCGCAGCGGCAAATGGACCTACGTGTTCTTCATCGACTTCATCGGCCATCACCGCGACCCGTTGATCAAGGGCGTGCTGGAGCAGATCAGTCAGGAAGCCGTGGCACTCAAGGTGCTGGGCTCATACCCCAAAGCGGTTCTTTAACAGAAGGGTTAGTACGCATGACCGATTTCCTTGCCCTGGCCCAGACCGGCGTTCAACAACTGTCCCCCTACGTTCCCGGCAAGCCGGTGGATGAGCTGGCCAGAGAGCTGAACCTGGATCCGGCCAACATCATCAAGTTGGCCAGCAACGAGAACCCGTTGGGTGCAAGCCCCAAGACCCGTGCCGCGATCGAACGCGAACTGGCCGAACTCACACGCTATCCCGACGGCAACGGTTTCGACCTCAAGACCCTGCTGGCGCAGCAGTGCCGCGTACAGCTGGACCAGGTGACCCTGGGCAACGGCTCCAACGACATTCTCGAACTGGTCGCCCGAGCCTACCTGGCACCGGGCTTGAACGCGGTGTTCAGCGAGCACGCCTTTGCCGTCTATCCATTGGTCGTGCAGGCCGTGAATGCCGGTGCGCGGGTCATCCCGGCCAGGCAGTTCGGCCATGACCTGCCGGCGATGCTGGCAGCGATCGACGACAAGACCCGCGTGGTGTTCCTGGCCAACCCGAACAACCCGACCGGTACCTGGTTCGGCCCGCAGGCGCTGGAAGACTTCCTCGCCGCGGTCCCGCCCAGCGTGGTCGTGGTGCTCGACGAGGCCTATATCGAGTACGCCGTCGGTGGCGAGCTGCCGGACGGCCTCGACTACCTGGCGCGCTACCCGAACCTGCTGGTCTCGCGCACCTTTTCCAAGGCCTATGGCCTGGCTGGGCTGCGGGTAGGCTATGGCTTGTCTTCGCCGGTCATTGCCGATGTGCTCAATCGTGTCCGCCAGCCGTTCAACGTGAACAGCCTGGCATTGGCTGCCGCCTGCGCCGCGCTGACGGACACCGACTACCTGCAGCGCAGCCGCGAACTCAACAGTGCCGGCATGCAGCAGCTGGAGGCGGGGTTCGCCGAGCTGGGCCTGGACTGGATTCCTTCCAAGGGCAATTTCATTGCCGTGGACGTGGGTCGCGTTGCCGGGCCGGTCTATCAGGGCCTGCTGCGCGAAGGGGTGATCGTGCGCCCGGTGGCCGGCTACGGCATGCCCAACCACTTGCGCGTGACCATCGGCCTGGCCACGGAAAACAGCCGTTTCCTGGAGGCATTGCGCCTGGTGCTGGCCCGTGTCTGAGTTCACGCAATTGCAACCGGGCGCTGCCAGAATAGGCCGCCTGGTGGTTGTGGGGCTGGGACTGATCGGCGGCTCGTTCGCCAAGGGCATCAAGCAAAGTGGCTTGGCCGACGAAGTGGTGGGGGTCGATCTCGATTCGCGCGCCTGCCTGCGGGCCGTCGAGTTGGGTGTGGTCGACCGCTGCGAAAGCGACCTGGCCCGTGCCTGTGTCGGCGCCGACGTGATCCAGTTGGCGGTGCCGATCCTGGGCATGGAAAAACTGCTGGCGGCCCTGGCCCGGCTTGACCTGGGCCGAGCCGTGATCACCGATGTCGGCAGCGCCAAGGGCAATGTGGTACGGGCCTTTCGCGACGCTTTTGGCGGGGACCTGTCACGCTTCGTTCCGGGCCATCCGATCGCCGGTTCAGAGCAGAGCGGGGTAGAGGCGGCCAATGCCGAGCTGTTCAAGCGGCACAAGGTGATCCTCACGCCGCTGGCCGAAACCGCGCCCGATGCGTTGCGATGCGTCGATGGCCTGTGGAGTGCCCTGGGTGCGGACGTCGAGCACATGCAGGTCGAGCGTCACGACGAGGTGCTTGCCGCCACCAGTCACCTGCCGCACCTGCTGGCGTTCGGCCTGGTCGATTCGCTGGCCAAGCGCAGTGAAAACCTGGAAATCTTCCGCTACGCTGCGGGCGGTTTCCGTGATTTCACGAGGATCGCCGGCAGTGACCCGGTCATGTGGCACGACATCTTCCTCGCCAACCGCGAGGCTGTACTGCGCACACTTGATACATTTCGCAGCGATCTCGACGCCCTGCGCGACGCGGTCGATGCAGGGGATGGGCATCACCTGCTGGGCGTGTTCACACGCGCCAAGGTGGCCCGCGAGCATTTCAGTAAAATCCTGGCCCGTCGGGCCTATGTGGACGCTATGAACTCCAACGACGACCTGATCTTCCTGGGCAAACCCGGTGGCAGCCTCAAGGGCCGCATTCGCGTACCGGGTGACAAATCCATTTCGCACCGCTCGATCATGCTCGGCTCCCTGGCCGAGGGCACTACCGAAGTCGAAGGCTTCCTCGAAGGCGAGGACGCCCTGGCGACCCTGCAGGCCTTCCGCGACATGGGCGTGGTCATCGAAGGTCCCAACCAGGGCCGGGTGACCATCCATGGTGTCGGTCTGCATGGCCTGCAGGCGCCGCCCGGGCCGATCTACCTGGGCAACTCCGGGACCTCGATGCGCCTGCTCGCCGGCATTCTTGCGGCGCAAAGCTTCGACACCACGTTGACCGGCGATGCCTCGCTGTCCAAGCGCCCGATGAACCGCGTGGCCAATCCACTGCGGGAAATGGGCGCGGTCATCGAGACGGCTGCCGAGGGTCGTCCGCCGATGGTGATCCGCGGCGGGCAGCGGCTCAAGGCGCTCGACTACACGCTGCCGATGGCCTCCGCACAGGTCAAATCCTGCCTGCTGCTGGCCGGATTGTGGGCCGAAGGCAAGACCACCACCACCGAGCCGGCACCGACCCGCGACCACACCGAGCGGATGCTGCGCGGCTTCGGTTATCCGGTCGAGGTCAATGGCCCGCAGGCGTCGGTCGAGTCCGGCCACACGTTGAAGGCGACCCACATCGAAGTGCCCGGCGATATCTCGTCTTCCGCATTCTTCCTGGTGGCCGCCTCGATCGCCGAAGGCTCGGACCTGACCCTGGAGCACGTGGGTATCAACCCGACGCGCACTGGTGTCATCGATATCCTGCGCCTGATGGGTGCCGACATCACCCTGGAAAACCAGCGTGAAGTGGGTGGCGAGCCGGTTGCCGACCTGCACGTGCGGGCGGCTCGACTCAAGGGTATCGAGATCCCCGAGGCGCTGGTCCCCCTGGCAATCGACGAGTTCCCGGTGCTGTTCGTGGCTGCGGCCTGCGCCGAAGGGCGCACCGTGCTGCGCGGCGCCGAAGAGCTGCGCGTCAAGGAATCCGACCGTATCCAGGTCATGGCCGACGGCCTGCTGGCGCTCGGTGTGAAATGCGAGCCGACCGCAGACGGCATCATCATCGACGGCGTCGGTCACGGACTACCGGCCATGGGCGGCGGCGAAGTCCACGGCCACGGCGACCACCGCATCGCCATGGCCTTCAGTATTGCCTCGCTGCGCGCCAGTGCGCCGATCCGCATCCACGACTGCGCCAACGTCGCCACTTCGTTCCCCAACTTCCTCGGTCTCTGCGCCCAGGTGGGTATCAACGTGGCCGAAGAGGGCGCGTCGTGAACCAGGCGCCGGTCATCACCATCGACGGGCCAAGCGGTTCGGGCAAGGGCACCATCGCCGGTATCCTCGCCAAGCGCCTGGGCTGGAAGCTGCTCGATTCAGGCGCGTTGTATCGCTTGCTGGCCTACGCGGCACGCAACCATGGCGTCGATCTGAGCAACGAAGCGTCGCTGATGGTGATGGCAGCCCATCTCGATGTGCAGTTCATCGCCGCTGCCGACGGCCAGCCCCAGCGCATCGTGCTGGAAGGCGACGACGTCACCCGCGACATCCGCAACGAGCAGGTGGGTGCCGGCGCCTCCCAGGTCGCGGCCCTGCCAGCAGTGCGCGACGCGCTGTTGCAGCGCCAGCGAGCATTCCAGGAGTCACCGGGCCTGGTGGCCGACGGTCGCGACATGGGCACGGTGGTGTTCCCTGAAGCGGCGTTGAAGGTGTTCCTCACCGCCAGCGCGGAGGAACGTGCCCGCAGGCGTTACTTGCAGTTGAAGGCAGCGGGCAACGATGTTAGTCTGTCGAGTCTGCTAGATGAGATACGTGCACGCGATGAGCGTGACACCCAGCGCGCAGTGGCCCCGCTCAAGCCGGCGGCCGATGCCATACAGCTGGATTCCACGGAGTTGTCCATCGAGCAGGTGTTGGAACGCATCATGAGCGAGATCGCGCTACGCGACATCGCCGGGTGACGAAGAAGCCATACGGGAACCCAGTCAACATCCCGGTGGCTTTCTTTTACTTGAACGAAACCCACGTTGTCTGGAGCGTGGCTGATGGGCGTATGTTTCGCCCAAATCTACAGGAATTAAAATGAGCGAAAGCTTTGCAGAACTCTTTGAAGAAAGCCTAAAAACTCTCAATCTTCAGCCAGGCGCAATCATCACCGGTATCGTTGTCGATATCGACGGTGACTGGGTTACTGTCCACGCCGGCCTGAAGTCCGAGGGTGTCATCCCGCTCGAGCAGTTCTACAACGACGCTGGCGAACTGACCATCAAGGTCGGTGACGAAGTTCACGTTGCGCTGGACGCGGTAGAAGACGGCTTTGGCGAAACCAAGCTGTCCCGCGAAAAAGCCAAGCGTGCCGAGTGCTGGATCGTTCTGGAAGCAGCTTTCGCCGCCGAGGAAGTGGTCAAGGGCGTTATCAACGGTAAGGTTAAGGGCGGCTTCACTGTCGACGTTAACGGCATCCGTGCGTTCCTGCCTGGTTCCCTGGTCGATGTCCGCCCTGTGCGCGACACCACCCACCTGGAAGGTAAAGAGCTCGAATTCAAGGTCATCAAGCTGGACCAGAAGCGCAACAACGTTGTCGTTTCCCGTCGCAGTGTCCTGGAAGCCGAGAACTCCGCCGAGCGCGAAGCTCTGCTGGAATCCCTGCAGGAAGGTCAGCAAGTCAAGGGTATCGTCAAGAACCTCACGGATTACGGCGCATTTGTCGATCTGGGTGGCGTCGATGGCCTGCTGCACATCACCGACATGGCCTGGAAGCGCATCAAGCATCCATCGGAAATCGTCAACGTTGGCGACGAGATCGATGTCAAGGTCCTGAAGTACGACCGCGAGCGCAACCGTGTTTCCCTGGGCTTGAAGCAGCTGGGCGAAGATCCATGGGTTGCCATCAAGGCACGTTACCCAGAGAGCACCCGCGTCATGGCGCGCGTCACCAACCTGACCGACTACGGCTGCTTCGCAGAGCTGGAAGAAGGCGTGGAAGGCCTGGTACACGTTTCCGAAATGGACTGGACCAACAAGAACATCCACCCTTCGAAAGTCGTACAAGTCGGCGACGAAGTGGAAGTCATGGTTCTGGACATCGACGAAGAGCGTCGTCGTATCTCCCTGGGCATCAAGCAGTGCAAGTCGAACCCGTGGGAAGACTTCTCTGGCCAGTTCAACAAGGGTGACAAGATCTCCGGCACCATCAAGTCGATCACCGATTTCGGTATCTTCATTGGTCTGGACGGCGGCATCGACGGTCTGGTTCACCTGTCCGACATCTCCTGGAACGAAGTGGGCGAAGAAGCCGTACGTCGTTTCAAGAAGGGCGACGAGCTCGACACCGTCATCCTGTCGGTAGATCCAGAGCGCGAGCGCATCTCCCTGGGCATCAAGCAGCTGGAAGAAGATCCGTTCTCCGACTACGTGTCTGCCAATGACAAGGGCGCCATCGTTCGCGGTATCGTCAAGGAAGTTGACGCCAAGGGCGCTGTCATCACCCTGGCCGACGACATCGAAGCCACTTTGAAAGCTTCCGAAATCAGCCGTGACCGCGTTGAAGACGCGCGCAACGTTCTGAAGGAAGGCGAAGAAGTCGAAGCCAAGATCATCAGCGTCGACCGCAAGTCCCGCGTCATCCAACTGTCGATCAAATCGAAAGACGTTGAAGACGAGAAAGAAGCTATCCAGAGCCTGCGCGAGAAGCCAGCCACTTCGGATATCGCTGCTGGTCCGACCACTCTGGGCGACCTGCTGCGTGCTCAGATGGAAAAGCAGAACTAAGTTCTGTTTGACCTGTAGAAAAAGGGCGACTTCGGTCGCCCTTTTTTGTGCCTGCGATTCTTGCCGTGTCGAGAGTTGAGCGCGGCGGGCGCCGAACTAACCCCGACCTCGGATGCTCAAAGGGATAAGTGAATACCCAAGGATCTCCAGGGATGAAAACCGTAGTAACCGCAGTGCTGTTCGTCGTAGTGGGTCTGACATCCGCATGCTCCACCACGTCGGTGGTCAAACGAGATTATCGGGGCATGCAAGCATTGCAGATCAATTGCAGTGGCCTGGGCTCGTCCTGGGGCAAGTGCTATGACAAAGCGCAGCATGCCTGCCGCGCGATGGGCTATAAAGTCCTGGCGAAGACTTCCGATATCAAGGAAGAGCCCGAAGACGGCTTCCTTGGCTGGAATCCGGGCATGGCCAGCCGAACCATGTTCGTGCGCTGCAACGGTCAAGGTTGAGTAGCCCTTGAAGTTGCTCCAGCTGACCTGCGGCTGGTAAATGACATACGAATGGTTACAAACTTTTCCGTCACGTCTCTGACACCCGCCTGAAGTAAATTAGTAATCGGCCATCTACTTGGATAGGGTAGGTGGTGTATTGCCAGTCATCGTTTTCGATTGAATTCCTGCTCCTTGAACCCGTGTCCCTCCCAGAAGTAGACAAGGCCCGAGTCATGAAATTTACCCTGCTCATCGCAGCATTGCTGCTGGTGACCGCCTGCGCCGCCACCTCCACGTCCCACGGCAAGCGCGGCAGTCGTGGATTGCACATCACCTGTTCCGGACTGACCTCGTCCTGGGCCCAGTGCGAGAAAGAGGCCGAATCGGCCTGCGGCCCTGCCGGTTACCGTACCCTCGCCAAGTCCAGCGACGTCAAGGAAGAACCGGACGACTATGTCTTCGGCCTCAACCCCGCGGGTTATTCCACGCGCAGCATGATCGTCAAATGCCGCAAGAGCACTGCGTTCAAATAGGGCACGCACAACTCATTTTCAAGAAGTCAAGAGTCGGGCTGTTCAAATCTGTCAAGCCATGCTAAAACCTTCTAAGCACTGATCTAGCTGCTTGATAAAGAAGGGAAAAATATGACGAAGTCGGAATTGATCGAACGTATTGTCACCCATCAAGGTCTACTTTCATCCAAGGATGTGGAATTGGCCATCAAGACCATGCTCGAGCAAATGTCGCAGTGCCTGGCCACAGGTGACAGGATCGAGATACGTGGTTTCGGCAGCTTTTCCCTGCACTATCGCGCCCCTCGGGTCGGACGCAATCCCAAGACCGGGCAGTCGGTGAGCCTGGATGGCAAGTTCGTTCCGCATTTCAAGCCCGGCAAGGAATTGCGTGATCGGGTGAACGAAGACGAAGAGCTCGCTTGATCGACGTTGAAGGAGAAGGCTTTGCGTAATCTCAAGAAGTTGCTGCTGGTGCTGATTTTCCTGGCAGTCGCTGCTGTCGTGCTGGTGTTCGTACTGGAGAACCAACAGGCCGTTGCGTTGAGCGCTCTTGGTTGGTCCACCCCGTCGTTGCCAGTGTCTGTGTTCGTGTTGGCAGGCGTGCTGGCAGGCATGCTGATCGGGCCATTGTTCGGCTGGTATATCGCCCTGCGCAGCAAGCACCGTTGGCGCAAGCAGCTGCGCGCCAAGGCCCGGGCGGAGCAACGTGCAACCCTGGCCGCCGCATCCACCGATTCGAAAGCCACTGTTGCCGCACCCCAGCAGGCGGTGGTCAAGTAATACGTCCTGAGGGTTCCGTATCCACTGCGGAAACATCGCGTATTACCGCGTGTCCTGAGCGAACGGCATTTCCTGCGCCGTGCCAGCGCGTTCTGTTGCACAATAGCCGCAGACCGTTTTCCAGGACCCATAATGTCATTTCCATTCCGTTACGGGCGACACCTTCCAGGCGCCGTGCTGGTTCTTGCATGGCTCGGCCTGGCAGGGTGTTCCTCCCCCAAGACCGCCATCTACGAACATGAAAATTTTGCTGACTCAGGTACGTTTTCTCGCAACTACCCGGTCAGCGATATCGCCTCCTGTGAAGCCGCGCGTCGGGCATTGCTGAGCCAGGGCTACATCATCACCAGCAACGATCCGCGTCAGGTGAGTGGACACAAGAGCTTCCAGCAGACCGGCGAGAGTCATCTCGAGATCAGTTTCAACGTAGTCTGCGTCGCCGATGCCAACAGCGAGCACAGCTCCACGCTGTTCGCCAATGCGCTGCAGGATCGCTATGCGCTGAAGAAGGTCAACAACTCGGCAAGCGTAGGCGTGGGGGTGCTGGGTTCGGTCTCGATGCCGATCGGTTCCACCGACGATTCCATGGTCAAGGTGGCCAGTGAAACGGTGGCGTCGGACAAGTTCTACGACCGTTATTTCTCTCTGGTGGAGAGCTTCATGCCCGTGCAGGCGAAGAAGGTCGTATCGACCCCGCCTGTCAAGGATGAGCTGGGCATGCCGGACACTGCACCTGCGGCCCCCGCTGCATCTGTAGCGCCTGCGACTGCGAAGCCAGTCGTGCCTGTAGCCGCGCCGCTGGTTCCGCCGACTCCGCCCGCTCAGGCGCAGCAGGCAGAGGTGGTGCCCGAACAGGAGGCTTCGCAGCCTGTCGCGCCCCCGGCACAACCGGCCCCCATCGAAGTCATCCCGCTTCCCGAGGCCACCGAGGCGACCCCTGAGGCCGTACCGCAGGCGCCCTCTGTAGAGGCGCCCGTTTCGCAGCCCTGAGCGAGCGGTGGGGTCACTGACGGCTGGCGCGGCGGTACTCGCCGGGCGTCATTGCGCACCAGCGTTTGAAGGCGCGCTGAAAAGCCTCGGCCGATGTGAATCCCAGCAGGTAGGCTATTTCGCCGAATGCAAGTTCGGTGTCGCGGATGTAGGTCTGCGCCAGGTCACGGCGGGTGTCGTTGAGAATCGAGCGGAACTGCGTGCCCTCGTGGGTCAGCTTGCGCCGCAAGGTCCAGGCCGGCATCTTCAGGCAGGCAGCGATTTCGTCCAGCGTCGGCTCGCGTCCGCCGTTGAGCTGTGAACCCAGCAGTTGGGCGACCCGCTCGCCAACGGTGCGCACGCGCGTCAAACGCTCCAGTTCCTGCTCACACAGCTGCAACAAATGCTGCCAGGTGCTCGGGCAGTGCTCGGGGTTGCGCAGGTTCAGGCTGGCATGGGTCAGGCGCAGCTGGTTGTGCTCGCAGTTGAAGGCGGTATGGGCGGGGTAGTGTGCTGCATAGCCGGGCGGGTCGAACTCGATTTCCATCCGCTGTGCAATCACGTTCTGCCCGGCAAGTACAGTCAGCTGCTGCAGCCAGCCGGTCAGCAGCGAGTCCACCACAAAACGGTTGTAGGCATTGTAGGGACTGATCGAATAGAACCGCAGCCAGGCGCCTTCGCGGTCTTCGTGAAAACTCGATTGCCCGCGATAGTTGGCGGCGTACAGGGGTTCGAAACGAATCAGCGTACGGGCTGCCTCGCGCACTGTCGGTGCCTGCGCGGCCGTGACGCCGGCCAGGCCTGCCTGGCTCAGGCGGCTTGCCTGGCCGATGCGCAGGCCCAGCGCGGGGTCGCCGGTAAGGGCGATCGCCGCATGGCCCAGGCGCATGTAGCGGGCGATGGTCAGTCGCGCTCCGGCGACGTTGAGCCGGCTTGGCTCCAACCCATACTGGGCCAACAGGGGCAGCGGGTCGTGGCCATGGCTGCGCACTGCCTGTGCCAGGCTCTGGGTGAAGCCGACCGACAGGTCGCCGAGTTTGATCCGCTGGCCGCTCACGCGCCTACAGCCACAGATTGATCAGGCGCGCGCCACGCCCGTCGCCGACCTGGCCGAAACGCTCGCGTTGGCGGGCGAAGCTGTGCCCTTCGTAGAACTGATTCCAGAAGTGCCCGCCCATGAACACGGTCATGCTTGCCAGTGGCGCGCTTTCTGCGACCAGCCGTTGCCAGGCCTGGGCCTCGCTGACCTCGCCGGGCAGCAGGGCGGCATCGCTCGGCGTTGCGTCGATGCGAAAGCCGCGCCAGGGCTCGGACCAGCGCCCACGCCCGAGTACCGAGGCGGGCACCGCGAGCAGCTGCACGTCTTGCTGGCGCAACTGGGCGTGACTCGCCGGATGCCAGCTGTCGGTGCCGATCAGGACGGCCAGTTTGCCCGCCGGGGTGTCGAACACGTTGAACGGTGCGTCACCCAAGGGTTGCACGTAGCGGCGAGTGGGATGGCTGGTGAAATGCTGGAGCTGTGGCTGGCCCAGCACGGAGCCATCGGGCGCGAACACGACACTGGCGTTGTACAAGGCGCCGTTCCCGGTTCGCAGGCGACCCTCCACGACAGAAGGCTTGGGCAGGATGATCGAGCCTGCCACCAGGGTCACCCTGAATTGCCTGGCCAGGCCGCCAAACAGCTGCTGGTACTGCTCGGCCATGCTCGCGGCCTTCATGCGCAGGTAGGCGTCGGCGAAGCGGTCTTCGCCCTCGGCCATGGCCCAGCCGCCGAGCAGGCGCAATGGATTGCTGGCGGCCAGCCACTGTTCGGCATCGCGACGCTGCACCACCTGGTAGAACTCGTTCTTCTCGCCCACCGCCCATAACCAGGTACCGATGTGCTCGGGCAAGACCACGATGGTCTTGCTGCCGACAAGGCCTGCATCCTGGGCATGCTGCAGGTATCCGGCCAGTTTCAGGCGCAGGCGCTCGACGCTCTGGTAATCCGCCGGGAACAGCTCGGGCTGGATCCCCAGCAGATTGCCGCGCTCGGATGGCGCGCCGTCGACACCATCGAGCTCGATGCGCAGGTCGGACAGGTAGTGCCCGGCGGGGCGCTGGGTCGTCCACAGCGCGTAGGTACTCAACGCCGCCAGGCAAAGCAGGGCAACCACGGACATCAGGATTTTGCGCATGAGGGACAACAACCAGCTCCTGTTCGTGAATCCGCACTAGGGTAGACGTCGCGTGCAGCATGATCAATGACTTGTCATTTCAGGTCATTGAGGCGTGCGGCTCGGGTGTCTACTGTTTGACCCTACCTGTGACCGAGCCCGCCGCAAGAGGCTTGGCACTTTTCCGTGATCCGCCTGTGGAGTTCCCATGGCCGCTGCTTCCTATCCTCATCTGCTGGCACCGCTGGACCTGGGCTTCACCACCCTGCGCAACCGAAGCTTGATGGGCTCCATGCACACGGGCCTCGAGGAAAAGCCCGGTGGCTTCGAGCGCATGGCGGCGTATTTCGCCGAGCGTGCGCGGGGTGGGGTCGGCCTCATCGTCACCGGCGGCATCGCCCCGAACGAAGAGGGCGGGGTGTATGCCGGGGCGGCGAAGCTGAGCACGCCCGAGGAAGCCCAGCGGCATGAAATCGTCACCCAGGCCGTGCACGCGGCGGGCGGCAAGATCTGCCTGCAGATACTGCATGCCGGGCGCTATGCCTACAGTCCCAAGCTGGTGGCACCCAGCGCCATCCAGGCGCCGATCAATCCGTTCAAGCCGCTGGAACTGGACGAGCAGGGCATTCGGAAACAGATCGCCGATTTCGTCGGCTGTGCCCGGCTGGCCCAGTCGGCCGGCTACGACGGCGTTGAAATCATGGGGTCGGAAGGCTACTTCATCAACCAGTTCCTGGCGGCTCACAGCAACCAGCGCAGCGATCGCTGGGGCGGCAGCTATGCCAATCGCATGCGCCTGGCGGTGGAGATCGTCGGGCAGGTGCGGCAGGCGGTCGGGCGCGAGTTCATCATCATCTTTCGCCTGTCGATGCTCGACCTGATCGAAGGCGGCAGCATCTGGGAGGAAGTGGTCGAACTGGCGCAGGCCGTCGAGGCTGCCGGGGCCACCCTGATCAACACGGGCATCGGCTGGCACGAAGCGCGCATTCCGACCATCGCCACCAAGGTGCCACGTGCGGCGTTCAGCAAGGTCACCGCCAAGCTGCGCACGGCGGTGCGACTGCCGCTGATCACCACCAATCGCATCAACACCCCGGAGGTGGCCGAGCGCATTCTCGCCGAGGGCGACGCGGATATGGTTTCGATGGCCCGGCCGTTTCTGGCCGACCCCGAATTCATCAACAAGGCTGCGGCCAGCCGCGGCGACGAGATCAACACCTGCATTGCCTGCAATCAGGCCTGCCTGGACCACACCTTCGCCGGCAAGTTGACCAGTTGCCTGGTCAACCCACGCGCCTGCCATGAGACCGAACTCAATTACCTGCCCGTGACTCGGGTGCGCCGGATCGCCGTGGTCGGCGCCGGGCCGGCAGGGCTGGCCGCAGCGACCGTGGCGGCCGAGCGCGGACATGCGGTGACCCTGTTCGATTCCCGTGATGAAATCGGCGGTCAGTTCAACGTGGCCAAGCGCATTCCCGGCAAGGAAGAATTCAACGAAACCCTGCGGTATTTCGATCGTCGGCTGACCCGCCTCGGCGTCGACGTGCGCCTGGGTGCGCGGGTCGATGTCGCTGCGCTGGTCAAGGGGGGCTTCGACGAGATCGTGCTGGCCACCGGGATTGCCCCGCGGCTGCCCGACATCCCGGGCATCGACCACCCCATGGTGCTCGGCTACCTCGACGTGCTGCTCGAAAGGCGGCCCGTGGGCCCGCGTGTGGCGGTGATCGGCGCCGGTGGCATCGGCTTCGACGTCAGCGAGTTCCTGGTACATCAGGGGCCGTTCACCAGCCTCGATCGCGAGGCCTTCTGGCAGGAATGGGGTATCGACCTGACGCTGCAGGCCCGCGGTGGCGTGGCCGGGGTTGCGGCGCAGACCCATGCACCGGCGCGCGAGGTGTATCTGCTGCAGCGCAAGGCCGGCAAGGTGGGCGACGGCCTGGGCAAGACCACTGGCTGGATCCATCGCGCCGGTCTGAAGAACAAGGGCGTGCGCATGGTCAACAGCGTCGAGTACCTGAAGATCGACGACGACGGCCTGCACGTTCGGGTCGCCGGGGGCGAGCCACGGGTGCTGCCAGTGGACAACGTAGTGATCTGCGCAGGGCAGGATCCGTTGCGCGAGCTGGAGCAGGGGCTGCGCGAAGCCGGGCAGCGCGTGCACCTTATCGGCGGCGCCGACGTGGCCGCCGAACTCGACGCCAAACGGGCCATCGATCAAGGCTCGCGCCTGGCGGCGGTGCTGTAGAATCGGCTGCCGCGCCGGACCCGACGCGGCCCTCTTCGTTTCCTTTGGCTGGCCAGGCATCCATGCTTCTCGATCTACCGCGTGCACCGCTGCAACCCTTGCGACTTTCCTGGCTCGGCGCGGCCGGCATAGAGGCTGCCGTGCTGCGCCTGGACCTCGTCGACCCGCTCATCAGCGGCAACAAGGCATTCAAGTTGCAGCATCACCTGCTGGCCGCCCAGGCCAGTGGCTGCAGCGGCATCATCAGCCTGGGCGGGGCCCATTCCAATCACCTGCATGCCCTGGCTGCCGCCGGCAAGCGCCTGGGCCTGCGCACGGTCGGGCTGCTGCGCGGCCATGTTCAGGCCACGCCGACCGTGAGCGACTTGCAGCAATGGGGCATGGAGCTGCACTGGCTGGGTTACGAGGGCTATCGTCAGCGCCACCGGGACGACTTCTGGGCCCCCTGGCAGGCACGCTACCCCGATCTGCGGCCGGTACCCGAGGGCGGCGGTGGGCTGCTGGGCGCCAAGGGCTGCGCCGTCCTGCCCTTGCAGGTGCAGGCGCAGCTCGCAGACATGGGGTGGGACGATTTCGATGGATGGTGGCTGGCCGTGGGTACCGGTACGACATTGGCTGGCCTGGTCCTCGCCGAAGCCGGCCGCCGCTGGGTGTACGGGGCGGTGGCGGTAGGGCCGAAGCATGGCGTGAACGAGCAGGTCAATGCACTGTGTGGCGACCAGGGTCATAGCTTGATCGACGGCAGTCGTGGCGGCTTTGCCAGGATGGACAGCGAACTGCTCGCGTTCATGCACGCCTGTGAAGCCGAGTCGGGCATTCCATTGGAACCGGTGTACACGGCCAAGGCGTTGTGGGCCTTGCGCGATGCCTGTGCGGCAGGCTCGCTGCGGCCGGGTTGTCGTCTGGTGTTCGTGCACACCGGCGGCCTTCAGGGATGGCGCGCCGCCGCCTGAACGGTCAGTCGCGATGCGGCAGCATGCGTCGCAGGGTGTTGTCTCGGCGCAGGTAATGGTGGGCCAGGCCCAGCACGCCGTGCAGGCCGATCAACCAATAGCCCCAGCCGGCAATGCTCATGTGCCATTCCTGCAAGCGTCCGCCGAGGTCGCGGTCCTCGGCGATCAGGTGGGGCAGTTCGATGCCCCAGAACGATACGGACCTGTTCTGTGCGCTGAGGATCAGCCAACCCAGCAGCGGCAGGCCGATCATCAGTGCGTAGAGTGCGGCGTGCATCAGGCTCGCCAGACGCGTCTGCCATACCGGTAGCGGCGGAACGATGCGCGGCGTGACCCCCAGGCTGCGCACCAGCAGACGCAGCCAAACCAGCAGCCCCACGCTCAGGCCCAGCATGAAGTGGAACTGCACGATCAGCGCGCGTGCGCCACTGCCTCTGACGAACTGGCCACGCAGCTCGATGCAGGCATAGGTGGCGGCCAACAGGACAAGCATCGACCAGTGCAGGGCGATGGACAGGCTGCCATAGCGGGCGTGGGTGTTTCTCCAGTTCATCGGGTGACTACTCGGGCGGTCATGCACAGGGTATCGGGCCGGCCGTGGACATCTTTAGCCGCCCCTGCGATTCACACGCCCGACAGGGCCGGCCAGGCATCGGCGACCAGGAAAACCCGTTCGGCTTCCTGCCAGTCGCCGTGGTCGTCGCGGGTCAGGCGCACGAGCATCTGCGCCGCGGCGAGCGGGTCCAGTTGCTGCATCCAGGCCTTGAGCTGGTCGGGTGCCCAGGCGTCGGCGGCGGCGAGCCGTGCCGGCGCCAGCCAGGCATCGCGCGGCAACGGCTGCCAGCGACCCTCCGGGCGTTGCTCGACGAAAATGGGCCAGTCGCGCTGATGCACCCAGCTGCCGCGCAGATGATCAGGATGGGCGTGCTCGGGTGCCTGGGCCTGACCGGGCCAGGGATAGAACAGATAGCCGCCGAGCCACAGGTGCGCGTCGAACTGCTCGATGCCCAGGGCCAGCATGGCCTCGCGACCCTCGCTGGAGGTGGAGATGGGTAATTGGTGCTCTGTCAGGTGGGTCAGCTTGCGACCCAGCCGATCCTGGCTGTTGGGGCCCAGCCACTGGAAAACATCGCGACCGTCGGCGGCGACCGGGCCCAGGTAAAGCTTGATCGCCAGTTCCAGGTGATGCACCCCATCACGGTCGCGGATCACCATGTCGAGTTCGCCCAGGGTGTGCTTGTCACGGCGGATCGGCAGGTTGGCCGCCAGCGGCTCGATACCGGGAGCCTGCTGCAGGGCGAACTGCCAGAGGCGCTCGTAGTAGAGGCCCAGGCGCCGGGTAGGGGCCTGCGCCAGCCAGTCGAGCAGCGGTTGGCTGGCGTCGTCCAGACCGTTCAGCCACGCCTGCAGGTGCTCGGGCTGTTCGGCCCAGGTGCTGCCTGCCAGTGGATGACGTTGCTGCCAGGGCGCCGTGTGCAGCAGGGGTGGGGCGAGGATGACCCACGCCAGGTCGCGCACCTGGGGCTGGCGCAGGCGGCGCGGAAAGTCGGCAAGGGCAGCGAATGGATTCATGGGACGGTCCCGGTCAATGGCGCGGTGGTGGAAAGGGTTTTGTGCGGCAACGGCTTTACTCCATAATCCAGATCCGTATTTGTGTCCGCAACCGGCGGTTGCGCGACAGCGTTGTGGAATGTGCCTGGCGCATCCCGATAGCCAGACCAGACCCGAGCAGGAGCCTCATGGAGCAATTTCGCAACATCGGTATCATTGGCCGCCTCGGCAGCTCGCAGGTGCTCGATACCATTCGCCGCCTCAAGCGCTTCCTGCTGGACAGGCACATGCATGTCATTCTCGAGGACACGATCGCCGAAGTGCTGCCGGGGCACAACCTGCAGACGTCATCGCGCAAGATGCTGGGCGAGGTCTGCGACCTGGTCATCGTGGTCGGCGGCGACGGCAGCCTGCTGGGCGCAGCGCGGGCACTGGCGCGACACAACACGCCGGTGCTGGGGATCAACCGCGGCAGCCTGGGGTTTCTTACCGACATCCGCCCCGACGAGCTCGAGGTCAAGGTGGCCGAGGTGCTCGATGGTCACTACCTGGTCGAAAACCGTTTTCTGCTCGAGGCCGAGGTTCGCCGCCATGGCGAGGCCATTGGCCAGGGCGACGCGCTCAACGATGTGGTGCTGCACCCCGGCAAGTCGACCCGCATGATCGAGTTCGAGATCTACATCGACGGCCAGTTCGTCTGCAGCCAGAAGGCCGACGGCCTGATCCTGGCCACGCCGACCGGCTCCACCGCCTACGCGCTGTCGGCGGGTGGGCCGATCATGCATCCCAAGCTCGATGCCATCGTGATCGTACCCATGTACCCGCACACCCTCTCGGGTCGGCCGATCGTCGTCGACGGCAACAGCGAGATGAAAATCGTTGTCTCAAAGAACATGCAGATCTACCCGCAGGTTTCGTGCGATGGCCAGAACCATTTCACTTGCGCTCCGGGCGACACTGTCACGGTGCGCAAGAAATCGCAGAAACTGCGCCTGATCCACCCTCTGGACCACAACTACTACGAAGTGTGCCGGACCAAACTCGGCTGGGGCAGCCGGCTCGGCAATACCGGAGGCGATTGATGCTTGACCCGGCGCGAAGTTATGACCTGATCGGCGATGTGCACGGATGCGCGCATACCCTCGAACATCTGCTCGACCGGCTGGGCTATCAGAAACACGGTGGCGTGTGGCGGCATGCCTCGCGCCAGGCGCTGTTCCTGGGCGACATCATCGACCGCGGGCCGCGTATCCGCGAGTCGCTGCACATTGTCCACGACATGGTCGAGGCCGATCAGGCGCGCTGCATCATGGGCAATCACGAGTTCAATGCGTTGGGCTGGAGCACCCCGGCATTGCCCGGCAGCGGCAAGCAGTACGTGCGCGAGCACGTGCCGCGGCACGAGCGTCTGCTGCAGGCGACGCTGGACCAGTTCGCCCACCACCCCGGCGACTGGCACGATTTCCTCGGCTGGTTCTACGAGTTGCCGCTGTTCCTCGATGCCGAGCGCTTTCGCTTGGTGCACGCGTGCTGGGATGCCGGCCTGATCGAACCTTTGCGCCGCCAGCACCCGGATGGCTGCATCGACGCCCATTTTCTCCAGGCGTCGGCGGTCAAGGGCAGCTTTGCCTGCCAGGTCTTCGATCGTCTGTTGCGCGGCACCGACATGCGCCTGCCCGACGGCCTGACGCTGACGGGCGCCGATGGCCTGAGCCGTGCGTTCTTTCGCACCAAGTTCTGGGAAGACGACCCGCAAACCTACGGCGACGTGGTATTCCAGCCCGATGCACTGCCTGACGATGTAGCCTGCGCGCCGTTGAGTCCTGAACAGAAAAGCGCTCTGCTGCGTTATGGGGTCGACGAGCCATTGCTGTTCGTCGGTCACTACTGGCGCAGCGGGCGACCGGCGGCGATACGCCCGAACCTGGCCTGCCTGGACTACAGCGCAGTGTTGTACGGCAAACTGGTGGCGTACCGCCTGGATCAGGAAACCCGCATCGATCCGCGCAAGTTCGCGTGGGTCGAGGTCGAGCGCCCGGAGGCGTTTTGATGAGTGCAATTGCTGTAATGCGTCTGCCGCTGAACACCGATCTGAGTGGCTTCGTGGGCCTGTTGAGGCGTCTGAAGGTGCCCCATCGCGTCAGCGAGGAGCAGGGCAGTCAAGTGTTGTGGGTACCCGACGAGCGTCTGGCCCAGGATGTTCGCGAGCTGTACCAGCGCTACCCCGAGGGCAATGCCGAGGTCGATCCTGAATTGATGGCGCGGCATGCGCCGGTGCGCGGTCCGGGGTTTGCCCAGCAGCTCAAGTCCAGCCCCGCCACCGCCCTGGTGCTGCTGGCCTGTCTGGTGGTGGCGGGGTTGACACTTCTGGGCGAGAACCTGGGCAACCTGCGCTGGCTGACCTTTCTCGATTTTCAGGTCAACGGTGAATACATCTATTTCACGCCCTTGGCCGATACCTTGGCCAGCGGCCAATGGTGGCGGCTGTTCAGCCCCATGCTGATTCATTTCGGCTTGTTGCATCTGGCGATGAACGCCTTGTGGTACTGGGAGCTTGGGCGACGCATCGAGGCGCTGCAGGGGCGCATCAACCTGATCGGTCTGACCCTGTCGTTCAGCCTGGTCTCCAACGTGGTCCAGTACCTGGTCAGCGGGCCCAGTCTGTTCGGCGGTTTGTCGGGCGTGCTGTATGGCTTGCTGGGGCACTGCTGGCTGTACCAGTGGCTGGCGCCCAACCCGATCTACCGCCTGCCGCGCGGCGTGCTGGTGATGATGCTGGTGTGGCTGGCGCTGTGCATGAGCGGGCTGGTCAGCGTGCTGGGCTTCGGCGAAATCGCCAATGGCGCGCACGTCGGTGGCCTGCTGATCGGCTGCGCGACCGGCCTGGTCGGCGGCTTTCTGGCCCGCCGCAAGATTCGCTGAACGCAAGCCGCCTCGGCGGTGGGGGTGGTTGGAAATTGGTCGGCTGCTCTTTCGGTCTGGGGTAACTGCGGGCACAATGCGGGTCCTTTTTTTGGCTGGCCATGCCTGGGGCCTCGAAATGATCAATACGCCGTATTACCTCATCGACAAACAGAAGCTCTTGGGCAACCTGGAGAAGATCGCCTACGTGCGTGAACACTCCGGGGCCAAGGCGTTGCTGGCGCTCAAGTGCTTCGCCACCTGGTCGGTGTTCGACCTGATGGAGCAGTACATGGACGGCACCACGTCGTCGTCGCTGTACGAGCTCAAGCTGGGTCGGCAGAAGTTCGCCGGCGAAACCCACGCCTACAGCGTGGCCTGGGCCGACGACGAGATCGAGGAGATGCTCGCCAACTGCGACAAGATCATCTTTAACTCGATCGGCCAACTGCAGCGTTTCGCCCAGGCGTCCCAAGGCAAGACCCGCGGTCTGCGGGTCAACCCGCAGGTGAGCAGCTCCGACTACCTGTTGGCCGACCCGGCGCGTCCGTTCAGCCGTCTGGGCGAATGGGACCCAGCCAAGGTCGAGACGGTGATCGAGCAGATCTCCGGCTTCATGTTCCACAACAACTGCGAGAACGGTGATTTCGCCCTGTTCGACCAGATGCTGGGGACCATCGAAGAGCGCTTCGGTCACCTGCTGCACAAGGTCGAATGGGTCAGCCTCGGTGGCGGCATTCATTTCACCGGCGAAGGCTATGCTCTGGACGAGTTCTGCGCCCGGCTCAAGGCCTTTTCGCAGAAGTACGGCGTGCAGGTGTACCTGGAGCCTGGCGAGGCGGCGATCACCAACAGCGCCTCGCTGGAGGTCACCGTGCTCGACACCCTCTACAACGGCAAGCACCTGGCCGTGGTCGACAGCTCGATCGAAGCGCACATGCTCGACCTGCTGATCTATCGGCTCAATGCGAAGCTTGCGCCCAGCAGCGGCGAACACACCTACATGGTGTGCGGAAAATCCTGCCTGGCCGGGGATATTTTCGGCGAATACCCGTTCGAGCGCCCTCTGGCCATCGGTGATCGCCTGTCGTTCGTCGACGCGGCGGGCTACACCATGGTCAAGAAGAACTGGTTCAACGGCTTGAAGATGCCGTCCATCGTAGTGAAACAACTCGACGGTACAGTCGAGGTGGTTCGTGAGTTTGGTTTCGAAGACTACCTGTCCAGCCTTTCGTAAGCGGACAGCCGAGGAGAAGTGAATAAATTGAAGAAGAACGTTCTTATCATTGGTGCAGGAGGTGTTGCCAAGGTGGTGGCCCACAAGTGCGCGCAGCACAACGATGAACTTGGTCGTATTGCCATCGCGTCGCGCAACATCTCCAAATGCCAGGCCATCATCGACAGCGTCAAGACCAAGGGCAGCCTCAAGCAGCCCGCCGACATCAAGGCTTTCGCGCTCGATGCGCTGGATGTCGAGGCGACCAAGGCGCTCATCGTGGAAACCGAATCGCAGATCGTCATCAACGTCGGCTCCGCTTTTCTGAACATGTCGGTACTGCGTGCCTGCATCGACACCGGCGTGGCCTACCTGGACACCGCCATCCACGAAGAGCCGGGCAAGGTCTGCGAAACGCCGCCCTGGTATGGCAACTACGAGTGGAAACACCTGGAAGAGTGCCAGCAGAAAAACGTGACGGCCATTCTGGGTGTGGGCTTCGATCCGGGCGTGGTCAATGCCTATGCCGCGCTGGCGCAGCAACAGCATTTCGATCGTATCGATTCGATCGACATCCTCGATGTCAATGCCGGCTCCCACGGCAAGTATTTCGCCACCAATTTCGATCCGGAAATCAATTTCCGCGAGTTCACCGGGCAGGTCTGGAGCTGGCAGAACAGCCAGTGGACCAGCAACACCATGTTCGAAGTCAAGCGCACCGATGACCTGCCGGTGGTGGGTTCGCAGAACCTGTACCTGACCGGGCATGACGAAGTGCACTCGCTGTCGAAGAATCTCGATGTGCCCAACGTGCGCTTCTGGATGAGCTTCGGTGAGCATTACATCAATGTGTTCACGGTGCTGAAGAATCTCGGCCTGCTGTCCGAGCAGCCGGTGACGACTGCCGAAGGCCTGCAGGTGGTACCGCTCAAGGTGGTCAAGGCAGTCCTGCCGGATCCGTCGTCGCTGGCACCGGGCTATACGGGCAAGACCTGCATTGGCGATCTGGTCAAGGGCACTCGCAACGGCCAGCCGCACGAAATGTTCATCTACAACGTGGCGGATCACGAAGACGCCTACGCCGAAACCGACAGCCAGGGTATTTCCTACACCGCGGGCGTACCGCCCGTGGCTGCGGCCCTGCTGGTTGCCCGCGGCGAATGGGACGTGCAGCGCATGGCCAACGTCGAAGAGCTGCCGGCCGAGCCGTTCCTCAGGGCGCTCGACGCCATGGGCCTGCCGACGCGTATCAAGGACGCCTCCGGTGACCGTGCCTGGGATGCCAGTGCGTAATCCGCTGTAAATGCTGTTGTAGGAGCGGTCTGTGGCCGCGAAAAGGGCCTCGCGGATTGTCTGGTGGACCGCGGTGTCTGGTTCGCGGCCACTGGCCGCTCCTACGGGACGGTGTGCAGAGTGATTCCCGAGAGTAGCAACTGGGGTCGCGGTATTTAGTGGATTAACCGTTCGTCTGGCGCGAGTCGGGAATTTTGGAACATCACGTTGCTATCAGCGGCCTGATATTTCGTAACGTTCCCACTCTCGTGCGAGGCAATGACAATGATCAAGACTGACCGTAAATGGATGGTGGCGCTGTGCGCCGCCGGCGTGGCAATGGCGTTGAGCGGTTGCGCTCGCGATCCAGAAAAACGCTCGGTTTCCGAACTCGCCGTGAGCGGCACCAAGAGCATGTTCCGTACCGATTCGGACATGCAGACCGTTCTGAACAAATTCGCCAGCTTCGATGCCAAGGCCGTGGAGAAGATCACGGCAGTCGAGGCACGGCAGCAACCTACCATCGCCGACGCCGTGAAAGGCGTGCTCGCCGATGAGAAACGCGACAGCACTCCGACTGCACTGGTCCCCGGCGTTACCACCCGCGACATCACCGTGCCCGGCGCCGCAGGCTCGTTGCCAGCAACCGTCTATACGCCTGAAGGCACCGGCCCGTTCCCGGTGGTCCTGTATTTCCACGGCGGTGGTTGGGTATTTGCCGATCGCAAGGTGTATGACGGCGGCGCTCGTGGGATCTCCAAGCAAGCCAATGCTGTGGTCGTCTCCGTGGACTACCGCCGCGCGCCCGAAAACAAGTTTCCTGCAGCTCATGAAGATGCACTGGCTGCCTATCGCTGGTTGAGCAAGAACGCCGCCTCCGTCAACGGTGACGCGAAGCGCCTGGCGCTGGCCGGTGAAAGCGCTGGCGGCAACCTCGCCGTGGCAACCGCTGTGGCCGCACACAAGGCCGGGTTGACCGCGCCCAAGCACGTGCTGTCGGTCTATCCGGTCGCTCAGTCCAACACCGAAACCGAGTCCTATCGCAAATACGCCGACGCCATGCCGCTCAACCGCCCGATGATGCTGTGGTTCATCGACAACGTGACCAAGGGTCCGGCCGACGTGAAGGATCCACGTATCGACCTGGTGCATGCCGACCTCAAGGGCCTGCCACCGGTGACCGTGATCAACGCCGAAATCGACCCACTGCGTGACGATGGTGCCCAGCTGGAACAGGCGCTGCGTACTGCAGGTGTCAGCGTCGAGCGCAAGGTCTATCCAGGCGTGACCCACGAATTCTTCGGCACCGCAGCCGTGGTGAAAAAAGCCGAAGAAGCGCAGGCCTATGCCGGTGAGCGTCTGAAATCCGACCTGGCCAAATAACAAGAACATCCACCGTGATAAAGACCTGAACCGAGCCGAGGTGTGCACATGAGCCATTCTTCAGACACTCAATATCCAGACAGTCAATTGCCCGACAATCGACTGACCGTCACTCCGCTGGTATTTCAGCCCTCATTCGAGCAGGTGCCCGACGACGAGGAAGATACCAGCCGAGAACTGACGGAAGTGATGCGCAGCATTCTGGACACCACGTTCGAAGATGGCGGCCACGCGTTGCGTGGCGTGCATGCCAAGGCTCATGGGTTGGTACGCGGGCACATCACGGTACTCGATGGCCTTCCTGCGCCGTTGGCGCAGGGGGCTTTTGCCACCCCTGGAAGGTTGCCTGTGGTAATGCGTTTTTCCACCAATCCCGGTGATCTGCTGGACGACAAGGTTTCGACCCCACGGGGCCTTGGCTTGAAGATCGTCGGGGTACAGGGTGCTCGTTTGCCGGGCAGCGAGGGGGACGTCACCCAGGATTTCGTCATGCAGAACGCCAAGGCGTTCACGGCAGCCACGCCCAAGGCTTTCCTGAAGAATCTCAAGCTGCTGGCCAAGACCACCGACAAAGGGCCGGGCCTGAAGAAAGCCTTTTCGGCGCTTCTGCGCGGTGTGGAGTCGGTGATCGAAACCATGGGCGGCGAGAGCGGCACGCTGAAGAGCATGGGTGGGCATCCGCTGACCCATGTGCTCGGTGAAACCTTCTACAGTGTGGTGCCGTTCCTATATGGCGAGCATTACGCCAAGCTGGCGGTAGTGCCGGTGGCACCGTCGCTGACCGAGTTGACGGATCAAGCCGTCGACCTGGACGATAAACCGGACGGCCTGCGTGAAGCGGTCAGCCATTATTTTGCAAGCCATGGGGGTACGTGGGAAGTGCGTATCCAACTGGCCACCGATCTCGACGAAATGCCGATCGAGGACGCTTCGAAAGTCTGGTCCGAAGAGCTGAGCCCCTACGTCACCGTGGCGCGTATCGAGGTGCCGGCGCAGGCGGCCTGGAGCGAAGAGGCTATTCAGACCATCAACGAGCAGATGTCATTCAGCCCGTGGCACGGGCTGGCCGCGCACCGTCCTCTGGGTGGCGTCATGCGCGTGCGCAAGCCGACCTATGAAATGTCCGCAGGCTTTCGCGCCCAGCACAACGGCTGCCCCATTCACGAGCCGCGCTGAACCCCTCGGCCTTTGGTCAATGGCCGGCTGACGCGTAGGCGGGAAACCGGGTGGTGAAGGTAGTGCCGGCCTCGGCGCTGGAAACCACCTCGACTATGCCGCCGTGGGCCTTGGCGATCTCGCTGACGATGAACAGGCCAAGGCCCACGCTACGGACTTCGCGACCCGCTTCGGAGCCCCGCGTCATGGGCGAGAAGATCGAGCTCAACTGCGCTTCGTCGATCGCTTTGCCCTGATTGTGCACGGTGATTTCGACCGCGCCCTGGGCTGCCGCGACTCGCACCTCGATCGGAGTGGTGCCATCGCCATAGGTCATGGCATTGGACACCAGATTGCCCAGCAGCTGTGCCAGACGGTCTGCATCGGCCTGGCAGAACAGCGCTTCGTCGCTGGCGCTGAAGACGATCGTCCGTTGCGGGTAGAGCAGGCGCAGTGAATCCACGGCGGCGGCAATGGCACGGTCCAGCTGCACCGGCGCACGGCTGACGGCCAGGCCCTGGCCGATGCGAGCCTGGGTGAAGTCGAGAAGATCGTTGATCAGGCGCTGCGACCGAGCAGTCGCATCGCTTATATGGCCAAGCATGGTGCTCTGGCGCTCGGTCATGTCCAGCGAACGCAGATACTGCGCAGCCATGGATACCACTTGCAGCGGGTTGCGCAAGTCGTGGCTGACGATGCCGATCATCTGCTCGGCGAACAGGGCGCGGTCGACGGCCAGTTCACGTTGCCGATTGAGTTCGTGTTCGAGCACCACATGCCGCTGCAGCGCGTCTTCGGCCTGACGCTTGGCCTGCAGCAGTTCCTGTTCGAAACGGATTCGGTCGGCGACGATGAACGCCGATATCTCGTCGAACACACCGCCGTTGTGATCGCGGCGACTGGCGTTGAGTACCATCGGCGTGACCTTGCCGTCGGCCGTCAGGAAGTCCAGCTTGACCTCGGCAATCGAGCGCTGCATCACCAGCAACGGCATCCAGTGCGTTTGATAGAAGATGCGGCCGCCAACGGTCAGCAGCTCCTGCAGCTTGCGCACCCCGACCAGTTGTTCGCGGGTGTAGCCCAGCCAGTGGCAGAAGGTCTGGTTGACCTTGAGAATCAAGCCCTTGTTGTCGGTCAGCAGCAGGGCGCACGGAGCTTGCTGATACAGCGCCTCGGCATCCGGGATGCCCGCGGGCTCGGCCGTCATGCCGGCAGGCGGCCGCAAGTCTGGGTCAGGAACGTCTGGATGGCGCCGATGCAGGCTGCGGGCTGGCTCAGGTGCGGGCAGTGGCCCTCGTTCTCGATGACCACCATGCGGCAGTCGGTGATAGCTTCGGTCAGGTATTGGCCAACGGCCTTGGGCGCAATGAAGTCGTCCGAAGACTGGATCACCAGCACCGGCTCGCGCAGCTCGCGCACGTCCGCACGGCTATCGGTGAGGAAGGTGACGCGGGCAAAACGCTTGGCGATGTCCGGGTCGGTCTGGCAGAAACTGTTGGTCAGCTCGACGCCCAGTTCCGGATGTTCGGGATTGCCCATGATGCTCGGCGCCATGGCGCTGGACCAGCCCAGGTAGTTGCTTTCAAGGGTGGCGAGCAGGGCGTCGATGTCGTCGCGGCTGAAGCCGCCGGGGTAGTCCGCATCGTTAATGTAGCAGGGCGATGGGCCGACCATGGCATGGGCGCCGATCAGTCCGGGGCTGCGCTTGGCGGCCATGGCGCCGGCCATCGCGCCGACCGAGTGACCGATGAACACCACCGGGCCCTCGCCGAACTCCTGGATGATCTCGACGATGTCGTCGGCGTAGCCCGCCAGTGTCGAGTACTTGTCGATGTCGTAGGCGCTCACGTCCGAATTGCCGCAGCCGACCATGTCGAACAACACGGTCCGGTAGTGCTCGGCAAAGGTCGGCTCGACCAATCGCCACATGTTCTGGTCACAGCCAAAACCATGGGCAAACACCAGTGTCAGCGGGCCTTTGCCCTTGATCACCACATTGTTGCGAGCCTGAACCGACATCCGTGAAATTCCTGTTTGCGCAAGCGAGCATGCGGGGCCAATCGGGCCGCTAGTCTACCGGAGCATAGCCACCAGCGTCAGGCTCGCCAGCGTTTTCAAACGGTGTTTTTTCTCACGTGTTCGAGCAGTGCCTGCAGCGGGTGACGGACCGTGTGGCCGTCTTCGCGCTTGACCTGGCTGCGGCAGGAGTAACCGTCGGCAAGCAGATTTCCAGCGTCATGATAACGGGCCAGCAACGGCTGCCAGGACTGCCCGTAGATGACCTTGGAGGTGGCGACATTGCGCGCTTCGTGGCCATAGGTCCCGGACATGCCGCAACAGCCACTTGCCAGCACCTGCAGGGTCGCGCCCAGACGGCTGAACACCTGTTGCCAATGGGTGATGCTGCCGGGCTCGTTGGTCTTTTCGGTGCAGTGCGGCAACAGCTGGTAGACCCCAGCGGTGCCGGGCCGGTCGGTCTGTGGCAGCACCTGGGCGAGCCACTCCTGGGGCAGCAGTACGGTAGGCGCATGGTCCTGGCCCAGGGTCTTGGCGTACTCCTGGCGATAGACCAGGGTCATGGCCGGGTCCAGGCCGACCAGGGCGACACCGCTGGCCTGCAATTGGCGCAGTGATTGCGCGTTGTGCCGCGCGGCCTTGTCGAAAGCACCGAGAAAACCCTGCACCTGCAGCGGCTTGCCGTTGGCTGCGAAGGGCGCCAGGTAGATATCGAAACCCAGCCGCGCGATCAGTTCGAGCCAGTCGGCCATGACCGGCGTGTCGAAGTAACGGGTGAAGGCATCCTGCACCAGGACCACGCTGCGCTGACGCTGCTCGGTGGTCAGCCGGGCGAGCTGCTCGGCGCTCGCCGGGCGTACGTTCCAGTCCCGGCAGTGCGCCTGGAAATCGACCAGGCTGAGCAACGGGCTGTCGACCATGCCGGCCACGTGTTGCAGCGCATGACGCACCGGCGAGAACGACATGACCGCGTTGTAGGCCCTTGGAAAGCGTGCCAGGTACGGAATGCTGAATTCCAGCGAACCGATCAGGTAGTCCTTCAGCGGCCGTAGGTAGCGGCCATGGTAGAGCTGCAGAAAGCGCGAGCGGAATTCCGGCACGTTGACCTTGACCGGGCACTGTCCTGCGCACGACTTGCAGGCCAGGCAACCGGCCATGGCGTCGTAGACCTCATGGGAAAAGTCTTCGCGGCCCATGCGCCGAGCCAGGCTGTTGCGGGCACGTTCGAACAGGCTGCCGCTGGCGGTGTGCAATACGTTGGCGCCGTGCAGGCCCTGCAGGCGCAGCCATTCGCGGATCAGCGAGGCGCGTCCCTTGGGCGAATGAATGCGATTGCGTGTGGCTTTCCATGACGGGCACATGGCGTCGTTCGGGTCGAAGTTGTAGCAGGCACCGTTGCCGTTGCAGTGCAACGCACTGTCGTAGCTGCGCCAGACGCGCTCGTCGATGCGGCGATCCAGCTCGCCGCGCAGGGTCACCTCGTCGACCTGGGTCAGGCGCGCACTGGCGACGCTGGCCGGCGTGGCGATCTTGCCGGGGTTGAGCTGGTTGAACGGGTCGAAGGCGGCCTTGAGCACCTGCAGGGCAGGGTACAGCTCGCCGAAATACTCGGGCACGTATTGCGAGCGCAGGCCTTTGCCGTGCTCGCCCCAGAGCAAGCCGCCGTGGCGCTGCGTGAGGGCCGCGACCTGATCGGAAATGGGCCGGATCAGGGCCGCCTGGCGCGGATCCTTCATGTCCAGGATCGGCCGCACGTGCAGCACCCCGGCATCGACATGGCCGAACATGCCGTATTGCAGGCCGTGACTGTCGAGCAGGGCGCGGAATTCGCCGATGTAGGCCGCCAGGTTGTGCGGCGGGACCGCGGTGTCCTCGACGAACGGCTGCGGCCGGGCCTCGCCCTGGACATTGCCGAGCAGGCCGACCGCCCGCTTGCGCATGGCATACACGCGACCCACCGCCAGGGCGCCGACCGCCAGGGTGTGCCCCAGGCGCCGTACCGTGGTGTCCTGCTGCAGGTGGGCGATGAACTGCTCGACGCGCTGCTCGACCACGTCCAGGTCGTCGCCGCTGAATTCCACCAGGTTGATGCCCAGGGTCGGCGCCTGCACGTCGGTGGGGAAGTATTCGGCCACGCCATGCCAGACGATGTCGTTCATCGCCAGCAAGAGGACTTTGGAGTCGACGGTTTCGATCGACAGCGGCTGGTGCGCCATCAATGCGTTGGCATCGTTCAGCGCGTCCATGAAGCCGGCGTAGCGCACGTTCACCAGGATCGAATGCTTGGGGATCGGCAGCACGTTCAACTTGGCCTCGACGATGAAGCCCAGCGAGCCTTCCGAACCGCACAGCACGCTGTTCAGGTTGAAGCGCCCGTCGGCTTCGCGCAGGTGGGCCAGGTCGTAGCCGGTGAGGCAGCGGTTGAGCTTGGGGAACACCGCGTCGATCAGCTCGGCCTGCTCGTCGGCGATGGTCGATGCGCAGCGATAGACTTCGGCGATCCGCCCGTCGCCATCCCGGCTGGCCTGCAATTGCGCGGCATCGAGGGTATGGCTGTGCAGGCGCTCGCCACCCAGCAACAGGGTGGTCAGTTCCAGCACGTGGTCGCGGGTCTTGCCGTAGGTGCAGCTGCCCTGGCCGCTGGCGTCGGTGTTGATCATGCCGCCAATGGTCGCGCGATTCGAGGTCGACAGCTCCGGTGCGAAGAACAGGCCGTGGGGTTTCAGGGCCGCATTGAGCTGGTCCTTGACCACGCCGCTCTGCACTCGCACCCAGCGCTGCTCGACGTTGATCTCCAGCACCTGGTTCATGTGCCGGGAGAGATCCACCACCAGGCCATCGGTCAGCGACTGGCCGTTGGTGCCAGTACCGCCGCCGCGCGGGGTCAGCACAACGCCGCGATGTTCCGGCTGGCTGGCCAGGTGCGCGAGCAGTTGCACATCGGCCTCATGCCGTGGGAACACCGCCGCCTGGGGCAGGCGCTGATAGATCGAGTTGTCAGTGGCCAGGACCGTGCGGGTGGCGTAGTCGTCGACGATCTCGCCCTGGAAGCCCGCACCTTCGAGCTGGCGCAGCAGTGCCTGGTAGGGCGCAAGAGGGGCTTTCTGACGGGACAGTTCGGCGATCATGGCAGGCGGTATCCGGCTGGTTTGAAGGGTCTGCATTCGAAATATGCGGGCTGGCAGTGGGCACTGCTTACCGCGGTCGCTCTGCAGAGAGAGGCCTGCCCATGCTGCAGGTTGCTTGCAACACAGGGGGTGTGGACGTATTTTCGCGAATGCACGACGAGCTGGCAAACGTATATCCTTCGGTTTTTGCATGAGTTCAATGAATGAATCCCAGACGGCTCACGCCCTCCATGTCGTTGTTGCTGGCGTTCGAAGCGGCCGGCCGCCACGGCAGTTTCACTCGGGCGGCGGCCGAGTTGGCCCTGACCCAGAGTGCAGTGAGCCGACAGGTGCAGGCGCTCGAAGCGCTGCTGGAAGTGACGCTGTTCAGGCGTGACGGCAGGCACATCGAGCTGACGGCGGCGGGCGCGCTGTATCAGCACGAACTGGCCGGAGCGCTGGCGCGCATTCGTGGCGCTACCCTGCAGACCATTTCGCACCGTGCCGAGGCCGATACCCTGCACCTGGCGGTGCTGCCGACCTTCGCTTCCAAATGGCTGATGCCGCGGATGGGCGATTTCTACGCTCGCCATCCCGGCAGCCTGGTGCATATCCATTCGAGAATCGTGCGTGGGGACCTGTCCGAAGGCGCGCAGGACATGAGCGCGATCATCTGCGCGGGTTCGGGGCAGTGGCCGGGTTATATGGCGCACCGGCTGCTTTCAGAGAAGCTGGTTGTGGTGGCCAGCCCCAGGGCCCTGCCTGGGCATGCGCACGTGTCGGTGCAGGACGCCGCTCGGCAGCTGTTGCTGGGTGTAGTGTCGCGCCCCCACGCCTGGTCGGACTGGTTCGCCAGCGTCGGGCTGGCAGGGTCGCCGAGCATGCGTCTGGGGCCGAGCTTCGAGCACACCGCGCATCTGATTCAGGCCGTCATCGCCGGCATCGGGATCGGGCTGGTGCCGCGCATCCTGGTGCAGGACGAGATCGCCCAGGGTGAGTTGGTGACCTTGTTCGAACCCATGGAAAGCGGGCGCGGCTACTACCTGGCGTACCCGACGCACAACCAGCAGCTGCCGTCGCTGGTAGCCTTCCGCGAGTGGTTGTTGTCCATTCCATTTCCGGACAGTTGATCGGGTACCCGATCCCCTGTGGGAGCGGTCATCGGCCGCGAAGGGCGCCCTGCGTATTATCTGCCGTACCGCGGCGCTCATTTCGCGGCCACAGACCGCTCCTACATGTTCTGTAGCAACTTCGCCGACCAACCATCGAAGCGGCCAGCTGTCAGAGTGCCACTGACCATGAGGAATCCCTGTGTTTCATATCTATGCGACTGTCGCCTTCCTGTATGTTGCGCTGCGCTTCGTCTACCCGCTGCCCCTGGCCACCGGCTGGCGCGTGCTGATCGGCCTGGCACTGCTGGCCGCGTCCAAGTACCACATGCTGATCCTCGCCTTCACCGGGACGATGTACTCGCCCGAAGTGCCGTACGCGGTCGCCTATGGCGCCGGGTGGGCCTTCACCGCGTTTGCCCTGTTGTTCGTGTTCGTGCTGGTGCTGGACCTTGGCATCCTGTTCACCCGTCTGGTCCGGCGCCATCGCCCGTCGCGTGAAGCCCTGGTCAAGTGGCGCTGCGGAGTCGCGGCCCTGGCGGTAGCAGTCTCGGGTTTCGGCGTGGCGCAGGCCACCCGGGTGCCGGAGGTGCGTCAGCTGGAGCTGGAGATTCCCGGGCTTGCCGCGTCGATGGACGGCTTCCGGCTGGTGCAGTTGTCCGACCTGCACATCAGCGTGCTGTTTCCCGAGCCCTGGGTGGAAGAAGTGGTCAAGCGCAGCAACGCGCTGGCGCCTGATCTGGTGGTGATCACCGGCGACCTCATCGATGGGACCTTGCAGGCGCGGGCCACCGATGTGCGGCCTTTGGCGCAACTGCGCGCCCGCAATGGCGTGATCGCCATCCCCGGCAACCATGAATACTATTTTGGCAACGAAGGCTGGATGGCCAGATTCCGCGAAGCCGGCATGCACAGCCTGATCAACCAGCATGAAGTGGTTGGCGACGCGCGCGGGCAGTTGGTCATTGCCGGTATCACCGACAAGGTCGCCACCCAGTACGGCGGCAGTGCGCCGGACCTGGAGCTGGCCCTGCGCGGCGCACCGGCCGGGGCACCGATCGTCTTGCTCAACCACCGACCTGCGGGGATCAATGAGGCGATCGCTGCCGGGGTCGACCTGCAGCTTTCCGGGCACACCCACGGCGGGATGATTCGCGGCTTCGACCAGGTAGTGGCCAGGGCCAACGAAGGGTTCGTCTCGGGTTTGTATCGCCGCGCCGGCCTGCAGTTGTACGTCAGCAACGGCAGCGGGTTGTGGAACGGCTTTCCGATCCGCCTGGGCGTGCCGTCCGAGATCACCGAGTTCACCTTGCGTGCGGTACCGTCCGGCCAATGAAACGGCAGCTGATTGGAATCAACGGCGCAGGCCGTACTCACTTGTCTGACGCGTGTTCAATCACAACAGGGGCGAGCAGATGAGCAATGCATTCAAGGTAGGCGATGCGGTGCGCTGGAATTCCGAAGCGGGCGAGATCCACGGCAAGGTGACCAAGGTCCACGTCAAGGATGTGGAATTCATGGGCAAGCACCGCCCGGCGTCCAGGGACGAACCGCAGTACGAGGTGAAGAGCGACAAGACCGGGCATTCGGCGCTCCACCACGCCGGCGCCCTGCACAAGGCGTGATGCGGCGCAGGGCTGTCGGCGATCTGTAGGAGCGGTCTGTGACCGCGAACCGGACAGCGCGGTGGATCAGGCAGTGCGCGGTGCCCTTTTCGCGGCCGCTGACCGCTCCTACAGGTCACTGGCGAGGCATGACGCGGTTTGCGCCGCTGCTACAGGGATTGCGCAAGCCGCGGTGGGGATGCATGCGCAGGGGCAAGCTCGGTAGTTATTTGAAATCCGCAGCGCTATGCCGTTCCGGCACTTGGGTCGCTTCATCGCCCCAGGTGCGGTTGACCCGCTGGCCGCGCTGCACCGCGGGGCGTTGGGCGATCTCTTCGGCCCAGCGCTGTAGATGAGGGTACTCCTCGACCGACAGAAACTGCGCGGCGTCATACAGATTGCCGCGCACCAGTTGCCCGTACCAGGGCCAGATGGCGATGTCGGCAATGGTGTAGTCGGCACCGGCCACATAACGGGTCTGGGCCAATTGCTTGTCCAGCACATCGAGCTGGCGCTTGGCTTCCATGGTGAAGCGGTTGATTGGGTATTCCAGCTTCTCAGGCGCATAGGCGTAGAAATGCCCGAAGCCGCCGCCCAGGTAAGGCGCCGCGCCCATCTGCCAGAACAGCCAGTTCATCGCTTCGGTACGGGCGACGGGGTCCGCCGGCAGGAACTCGCCAAATTTCTGCGCCAGATACAACAGGATGGATCCAGACTCGAACACCCGCACGCTTGCGCCTGCGCTGCGGTCCAGCAGCGCGGGAATTTTCGAGTTCGGATTGATTTCCACGAAACCACTGGAGAACTGATCGCCATCGCCGATGCGAATCGGCCAGGCATCGTATTCAGCTTCGGCGTGGCCCAGTTCCAACAGCTCCTCGAGCATGATGCTGACCTTCACACCATTGGGCGTCGCCAGTGAATAGAGCTGCAGCGGGTGCTTGCCCACCGGCAATGGCTGTTCGTGGGTCGCCCCGGCAGTGGGGCGATTGGTCTTGGAGAACTGGCCGCCGGAGTCTGCGTCGTTTTTCCAGACCTTGGGCGGAACGTAGGGGGTAGGGCTCATGCAGTGCGCCTCCTGATGGGCTTGAGATGTGCCTTCACGGTGCTTGAACACCCGTGCCTGGCGTGGGAAGTATGTGGTGAAGATAGGACTTGGCCCGGGCCGGTACAGTTCATCCCCGCACCGTTCGGGACCCGTTGCAGTACCGTCGAGTAGCAACCAGCTGTTTTTCAAGAATATTTGTTACGCATGGGGTTTCCTGTGGAAAAGAAACCTGATAAATTCCCGCTCGTTCATGCAGAGGCCAGCAATTGGCACTTCTTGCACCGGATACAGGGGCGTCGCCAAGCGGTAAGGCAGCAGGTTTTGATCCTGCCATGCGTTGGTTCGAATCCAGCCGCCCCTGCCATTAACCGGTCACTTGAACCAGCATTCTCGTCCCATCCTCTCTCTACCCACAATATACTGTGCATCGATCCCGTTGATCGCTTCTATTGACGGCACCTCGAACATTGCCTGGCGAAACGCCTGTGGTCGCTACCTTGGCCTTCTGGCACCGCTTGCGTCTGGAACTGTGCGGTCAGGCCACTGCCTATAAGGCATAGCGATGCAACCATTGATATCACCTTGATAGGGTAGTTGGAGGCGTTCTGAATCACACGACAAACGTGGCAACTGCTTCTCAGGTCGAGCGTCTGCGCCGGATATTGCAAGAAGCAGGCTTCGATCCGGGCGACGCTCGGACCCGTGCCGCCCTGGAGCAGTTGCAAGCGTCGGTTCCACATCCAGAGCTCGCAGACGATGACGCTGAAGGTCTATCGCAGGCCACGAGTGATGCCCGTGAACGAGCGGCCCTCGAAAGCTTCAAGGAAACCCAGGAGCGTTACCGCCTGGCCGTCAAGGCCACCAACGACGCGATCTGGGATTGGGACCTGAGCCGCAACCATGTGGTGTGGAACGAGGCGCTGGAACAGGCTTATGGGCATCCTCTGGCTTCAGTGGAAGGCACCGGCGAATGGTGGATCGAGCACATCCACCCAGAAGACCGCACCCGCGTCGACACTTCCATCCATGCGGTGATAGACGGCACGCTGTCGGCTTGGTCCGGTGAATACCGTTTCCAGCGGCACGATGGCAGCTATGCCGAAGTGCTCGACCGCGGCCATGTGATCCGCAATGCCGAGGGCCAGGCGGTGCGCATGATCGGTGCGATGCTCGACCTGACCCGCACACGCGCTGCCGAAAGCGCGCTGCGTGAAAGCGAAGAGCGCTTCCGCAAGATTCTTGAAAACATCGAATCGGCCTTTGCCATCGTCGAGGTCAAGTTCGACGAGCAGGATCTGCCGGTCGATTACCGGTTCCTGGAAGCCAACCCGGCCTTCGAGCGCCAGGCCGGGGTCAACCTGCGTGGGCGTTGGGTGACCGAATTCGCTCCGGACCTGGAACAGTTCTGGTTCGACACCTATGGCCATGTGGCCAAGACCGGCGAGCCCGCGACGTTCGAGAACTACGCCGAAGCGTTCAAGCGCTGGTTCGATGTGCGGGCGGTGAAGTTCGGTTCCAGCGACGAGCGCATCATAGCCATCATCTTCAGCGACGTTACCGAGCGGCGTAATGCCGAGGAGCGACTGCGCGCCAGCGAGGCCGTGGCCCGGGAAAACATCGAGCGCGTCCAGCTGGCACTGGCGGCCGGGGCCATCATCGGGACGTGGCACTGGCATCTGCCAACCGATCGTTTTGCGGTCGATGAGGGGTTTGCGGCGGCGTTCGGGCTGGACCCGAAACTGGGCCGCGAAGGCCTGAGCCTCGAGACGATCGTGGCCACTGTGCATCCCGATGACCAGGAGGGCTTGGCTGCCGCCATCGATGAAGTGATCCAGCGCGGTGGCAGTTATTCCCATCAGTATCGCGTGCGCCGGGCCGACGGCCACTACTACTGGATCGAAGCCAACGGTCGCGTCGAGAACGATGCGCAAGGCCAGCCACTGCGTTTTCCAGGCGTGCTGATCGACGTCGAGGCGCGCCGCTCGGTCGAGGCCGAGCGCGATCGGGCCCTGTCTGCGTTGCGCGCGCTCAACGATACGCTGGAACAACGAGTGACCGAGCGCACGGTCAAGCTGATCCAGGCCGAAGAAAAACTGCGCCAGTCGCAGAAAATGGAAGCGGTCGGCCAGCTCACCGGTGGTCTGGCCCATGATTTCAACAACCTGCTGGCGGGCATTTCCGGCGCGCTGGAGCTGATGAGCACGCGCATTGCCCAAGGCCGTTGGATGGAAACCGACAAGTACATCAGCACTGCCCAAGGCGCCACCAAGCGCGCGGCGGCGCTGACCCACCGTTTGCTGGCCTTCTCGCGGCGACAGACGCTCGACCCGCGACCTACCGACGTCAACGTGCTGATGGAAGGCATGACCGAGCTGATCCAGCGCACGGTAGGCCCCAGTATTCGCGTGGAGACGGTCGGCGCCATCAACCTGTGGCCGACCCTGGTCGATGTCAGCCAGTTGGAAAACGCGTTGCTGAACCTGTGCATCAACGCCCGCGATGCCATGCCCGATGGCGGTCAGATCACCATCGAGACGGCCAACCGCTGGATGGACCGGGAGGCGGCCCGTACCCATGACATTCCCGAAGGGCAATACCTGTCGGTCAGCGTCACCGACACCGGCACCGGTATGTCGCCGGATATCATCGCCAAGGCGTTCGATCCGTTTTTCACCACCAAGCCCATCGGCCAGGGCACAGGCCTGGGCCTGTCGATGATCTATGGCTTCGCCAAGCAGTCGGGTGGCCAGGTGCGGATCTATTCCGAGCTGGGTCAGGGCACCACCATGCGCATCTACCTGCCACGCTATTATGGCGAGGTCGATGACGAACTGCCGGAAACCCGCGAGTCGCTGGCTGCCGCGGCCCATGCCGGAGAAACCATCCTGGTCGTCGACGACGAACCGACGGTGCGCATGCTGCTGATCGATGTGCTCGGCGATCTGGGCTATACCCTGATCGAGGCGGCGGACAGCCTCGCCGGGCTCAAGGTCCTGCAGTCGGATGTGCGCATCGATCTGCTGATCACCGACGTCGGTTTGCCAGGCGGCATGAACGGCCGGCAGATGGCCGATGCCGGGCGTGAGGTGCGCTCCGACCTCAAGGTGCTGTTCATCACTGGCTACGCGGAAAACGCAGCGATCGGCAACGGCTATCTGGGTCCGGACATGCAGGTGCTGACCAAACCGTTTGCCATGGATTCCCTGGCTGCCAGGGTCCGGGAGCTGATGAGCCTTTGAGCCGCGCGTCGTAGCGCAGGCCTTCGCAGGAGTTGTCGATGAACCGATTCGTTGCCACCACGGCAGATCTGCAACCCGGCTGGCAGTCGCGATGCCGCCTTGGCTCAGTGGAAATCCCCGCGCACTACATGCGTGGCGGTACGTCGACTGGCGTTGTCCTGTGGGAGCCGTTGCTGCCTGCCGACAGCGTGCTGCGCGAGCAGCTGCTGCGCCAATTGATGGGTGTGCCGGCCGTGGGCAGCTATGCCGGCAATCGGCAGATCACCGGCCTGGGCCGTGGCCCGGCGACCAGCAACAAAGTCTTCGTGATGAACACCGAGCGCGTCGGCGACGGTGTCCGTTTGATCAGCACCCTGGCGCAGCTGGCCAGCGATCACGCGCAGATCGACTGGAGCGTCAACTGCGGCAACATGTCCAGTGCGCTGCTGCTGTGGGCGCTGGACATGGAGCTGGTCGAAGCATCGGCCCGTGGCCTCTGCGAAGTCGACATTCGCAATACCAACACCGGCGTGATCACCTCGGCGCGCATGCAGCGTGATGCGCAAGGACGTTTCACCGAATCGGCGATTCCCGGCGTGTTGGGCGAGTATCCGGCGGTCGATCTGTTTCTCCATGCACCGGTGGGCAACAAGACCGGCGCCCTGCTGCCGACCGGAGCGGTAATCGACCGCATCGAGGGCATCGAGGTGTCCTGCGTGGACGTAGCGGTGCCGATGGTCATCGTGGAGGCGAGCAGCCTGGGCAAGACCGGCCATGAACCTGTGGCGACACTGGCGGCCGATCAAGCCTTCATGGCCACGCTGCGTACCCTGTGGACCCAGGCCGGATTGAAAATGGGCCTGCGCCGCAAGGATGGCGTGTTGATGACCGCCGCCGAACTGGGCCGCAGCGAAACCATTCCGAAAATCTGCATCGTCGCCGCCCCACGCGATGGCGGCAACATCGCGGTGCGCTACTTCACGCCTCAGACCGGCCACGCCTCCATGGCCGTATCCGGCGGTTGCTGCCTGGCTGCCGCCTGCCTGCTGCCGGGCACCACTGCCCACCGCGTGGCCTTGGGTATTGCCACACCGGGTGTATCCCTGATGGACATCCAGGTCAGCATCGAAAACCCGGCCGGTCGCCTGGACACCACGGTTGTGGCGGCCTTGGACGCTGGGCATCTGCAGATCCGCAGCGCGGCCTACCGCCGCAGCACGCAGGTCCTCATGCGCGGCCACGTGCCGCTTTCCGGGGCTTCGAGTGAACTGCGACAGGCACTGCTCGGCGTTCGATCCTGAGCCACCGAGCCCTGCAGGGCCCGGCAGCAGCGGGTAGCTACGGCATGCCCAGCCAGTTCGGCAGGGCCAGGGAGATGAAGGGCACGTAGGTCACCAGCAGCAGGAACATCAGCAGGATCGACAGCCACGGCAGGGCGGCGCGAATGGTCTGGCCCAGGGTCAGTCCGGTGACGGCCGAGGTGACGAACAGGTTCAGCCCTACCGGCGGATGGACCAGGCCGATCTCCATGTTGACCACCATGACGATGCCCAGGTGAATCGGGTCGATGCCCAGCTCCATGGCGATCGGGAAGAAGATCGGCGCCAGGATCAGGATGATCGCCGAAGGCTCCATGAAGCTGCCGGCCACCAGCAACACGATGTTGACCATGATCAGGAAACCCAGTGGCGTCAGGCCTTCGGACAGCACCCAGTTGGTGATCTGCTGCGGTATCTGTTCGGTGGTCAGCACGTGGGCGAAGAGCATGGCGTTGGCGATGATGAACAACAACATGATCGTCAGCCGGCCCGATTCGAGGAGCACCTTCGGGCATTCGGCGAGGCGCATGTCCTTGTATACGAACAGCGCGATGAACGCCGAGTAGACCGCCGCCACGGCGGCCGCTTCGGTGGGAGTGAACATGCCGCTGTAGATGCCGCCGAGGATGATCACCAGCAACAGCAGGCCCCAGAAGGCACGGCGGGCAGTGCTCAGCCATTCGCGGAAGGTGGCCCTGGGCTGCGCCGGCAGTTTCTTGATTCGCGCAACGATGTAGATCACCACCATCAAGATCACGCCGAGCAGGATGCCCGGAATCACCCCGGCCATGAACAGCTTGCCCACCGAGGTCTCGGTGGCCGCCGAATACACCACCATCACGATCGAAGGCGGGATGAGAATGCCCAGGGTGCCGGCGTTGCAGATGATGCCGGCGCCGAACTCGCGTGGATAGCCAGAGCGCACCATGCCGGCTACGGCAATCGAACCGACCGCTGCAACGGTGGCCGGCGACGATCCGGACAGCGCGGCGAACAGCATGCAGGCCAGCACCGCAGCGATCGCCAGGCCGCCACGGATATGGCCCACGCAGGCGTTGGCGAAATCGATCAGCCGTTGTGCCACGCCGCCGGTGGTCATGAAGGCGCCGGACAGCAGAAAGAACGGGATCGCCAGAAAGGTGTAGCTGTCCGAGGTCTCGAACAGTTTGATCGCCAGCGAGCTCAGGGAGTCCTGGCTGAACAGCAGGATCGACACCGCGCCGGACAGGCCCAGCGAAATGGCGATGGGCACGCCCAGGAACATGAACACGAACAGCAGCAGGAACAGGCAGATAACGGTCATCAGCGTTGCTCCTCGCCAGGGTGGGCCAGCTTGCTGGCTTCGGCAGCCTCGTCGGCCAGGCCCAACCCGGTCTGCCGATGGCTGTAGATGCGGTACATGATTTCCAGGTAGCGGGCGATGATCAGGGCGAAGCCGATCGGCACGATCAGCGCGATGTGGCCGACTTCGATGCCGTAGCGATCCAGATCCTCGGCACCGATGCCGGCCACCAGAACCGCCGACACCCACTTGATGCTGGCGACCAGGAACAGGCCGGCATACAGCAGGCAGCAGCCGCAGGCGATCATTGCCAGGACACGCTGGGCCGGCTTGCTGGTTTTCTTGACCAGCACGTCGACTCCCAAGTGGCCGGCAGTACGCACGCCATAGGCGATGCCGAAGAAGATCAGCCAGCCGAACAGTGCTTTGGTCAGCGCGATGCTCCAGGTCATTTCCTGGGCGTAACCCATCAGGTGATCACCGATACCGGCGAACAGATCGCTGCTCCACGCCCATTTGTCGCTGAGGACGTAGAACATCGTGTAGAGGTTGTTGAGCGCGACGTAAGTGAACGTCACCAGTGTCATGGCAGCCAGCAGGAAGGCGATCATGCCTTCTTCGAAACGCTCCCAGACTTGCCTGAGCGATTGCATAGGAATTCTCCGAACGTCGTGAGAGCGACCGCCGCCCGCCGGGCAGCCGCGCGTCCATCACCGCTGGCCCTGGCCAGCGGATGCAGGGTACGGGACAGGCGCTTACGAGGCCTTGTTGGAGGCTTCGGCTGCCTTGATCAGGTCGGGTCCGATCTGCTCGGAGAATTTGTCCCAGACCGGGCGCATGGCTTCGCGCCACTGTTCGCGTTGCTCGGCCGTCAGCGGGTCGATCTCACTGGTCTTGGCATCGATGATTTTCTGCCGGGCGGTCTGGTTCAGGGCCTCCGCCTGCTTGTTCACCTCGACGGTGACCTGGTCCATGAGTGTTTGCAGTTCGCCGCGGACATCGTCGGGCAGGCCGTTCCAGAACTTGGAGTTGGTGATCACCATGTAGTCGATCAGGCCATGGTTGGTCTCGGTGAAGAACGGCTGGACCTCATGGACCTTCTGGCTTTCGTAGTTCGACCAGGTGTTCTCGGTGCCATTCACGGTGCCGGTCTGCAGGCCCTGGTAGACCTCGGCGAAACTCATCTTGCGCGGGTTGGCGCGGATCGCCTTGAACTGTTCCTCGAGTACGCTGGAGGCTTGCACACGGAATTTCAGTCCGCGGGCGTCCTTGGGCAGGATCACCTTCTTGTTCGCCGACAGTTGCTTCAGGCCGTTGTGCCAATAGGCCAGGCCGTGAATGCCCTTGTCGTCCATCGAGGTCAACAGCGCCTTGCCCTGCGGCCCCTGCTGGAAGCGGTCGACCGCAGCCAGGTCATCGAACAGGAACGGCAGATCGAAGATCTGCACCTGCTTGGTGTAGTGCTCGAACTTGGCCAGCGAGGGGGCGAGCATCTGCACGTCGCCCAGCAACAGTGCTTCCATCTCCTTGCCGTCGCCGAACAACGAGGAGTTGGGATAGACCTCCACTTTCACCTTGTCCTTGAGCTTGGGGTCGGCGGCCACCAGTTTCTGGAACAGCAGTGCGCCTTGGCCCTTGGGGGTGTTCTCCGCCACCACATGGGCGAACTTGATGACGACGGGATCGGCGGCCTGGGCCAGGGTTGCCATCGAAACGGCGGCGGCGCAGAGCAGCGCCTGGGTCAGCTTGAACATCGAGATCACCTTGTTATTGTTGTAGGACAATCCATTTTCGGCGGCTGTTTCGAGCCAACCGGCCCGATGCAGCGTAGAAGTGTTTTCAGCTTCAGGGTCGCTCAATCGCGCCTGTGGCGAAAATCTGTATTTGCATAACCCGGCGTTCGGCTCTGGCGAACGCCAATGTGCAGGCTAGCCGCCCGACGATTCCACCAGGCGTCTGGCACGCAGCAGTACCGGTGCATCGATCATCTGGCCATCGAACTGGAAAGCCCCCGCACCTTTCGCAGCCGTACTGGCCGCCAGCACCGCATGAGCCCATTGGAGCTCGGCCGCGCTGGGCGCCAGTGCGGCATGAATGACCGCCACCTGTCTGGGGTGAATGCACAGTGCACCGCCGTAGCCGAGGTTGCGCGCGTGTTCGATGGCGCGTTGCAACCCCGGCGTGTCGTCCAGGGCGGCGAACACACCGTCCAGGGGCGGTAGCAGGGCGGCGGCCCGCGAGTGCAGTTGCACGCTCATGCGGCCCTGATCCAGAAAAGCCTCCGCCGCGGGCGTACCATGGCTCAGGCCCAGATCCAGGGCCAGGTCCAGGCTGCCGAAGCACAGGCGCTGCACCCCGGGGCCATGGGCGATCGCCTGCAGCGCCAGCAAGCCTTTGGCGCTCTCGATGATGGGCCACAACGGTTTGCCGCTCTGGCAGGCCGTGGCGAGTTGCGCGCAGGTCTCGGTCTTGGGCAGCACCACCCCCACCACGCCAGGATTGTTCGCGCAGAAGGCCAGGTCGCTGGCGTGCTGGGCATGCCCTGGGGCATTCACTCGAACCATGACCTGCGCCGTGTCGGTGTGCCGGAGGAAATCTGCAAGGTGCTGACGCGCGTGGGGTTTGAGTGCTTCTTCCACGGCGTCTTCGAAATCGACGATCACCGCGTCGGCGCCAGCGGCCAGGGCCTTGGCGAACCGTTCGGGGCGGCTGCCCGGCACGAACAGCGCCGAGCGAAGGGGAGAGGTCGGCATGGCGCGGATTCCCGTGTTGGTCGTGGCACGCCGCAGCAGGCGGCGGCGATACCGAAGGTGCCGGTTGGTGCGTCAGATCACGCCGCTGGCGCTCATCTGCGCCCGTTGATCGGCGGAGTAGCCCAGTTCCTCGAGAATTCCCGCCGTGTGCTGTCCCAGCGCGGGCACCGCGTCCATGCGCGGGACGAACGCGGTGTTGCTGGCCGGCGGCAACAAAGCGGGAAGCCTGCCGGAGGGGCTGTCCACCTCACGCCAGCGCTCGCGTGCGGCGAGTTGCGGATGCCGCCAGACGCCGGCCATGTCGTTGACCTGGGCATTGGCGATCTGTGCGGTTTCCAGACGGGCCAGCACCTGTTCGACCGACAGCTGCGCAAAACTGTCGACGATGATCTGCCGCAGTTCATCGCGGTTGCGCGAGCGTTCGAAGTTGCTGGAAAAGCGCGCGTCGTCGGCCAGCGACGCATCCAGCAGCACCTTGTCGCAGAACAGCGCCCATTCACGCTCGTTCTGCAGGCCGAGCATGATGGTCCCGCCGTGCCCGGTCGGGAACGGTCCGTACGGATAGATCGTGGAATGCGCCGCACCGGCGCGGGCGGGCGGTGGCGCACCCTTGTAGGCGTAATACAGCGGATAGCCCATCCACTCCACCAGGCTTTCGAGCATCGACACGTCGATCCGGCTGCCCACCCCAGTCTTGTCGCGCAGCATCAACGCCGAGAGCACCCCGGTGTAGGCGTACATGCCGGCGGCGATGTCGGCGATCGAGCAGCCGGCCTTGGCCCGCTCGTCTTCGCCGGGGCCGCCGGTCACCGAGAGAAAGCCGCCCTCGCTCTGGATCAACAGGTCGTAGGCTTTTTTCTTCTCATAGGGGCCGCCTTCGCCGTAGCCGGAAATGTCGCAGACGATCAGTCGCGGATAACGCGCGTGCAACGCCTCGAACGACAGGCCCATCCGCGCTGCAGCGCCGGGTGCCAGGTTCTGCACCAGCACGTCGGCCTTGGCCAGCAGGCCGTGCAGGACCGCGTCGGCGGCTTGCTGCTTGAGGTCCAGGGTCAGGCTTTCCTTGGAACGGTTGGTCCAGACGAAATGCGACGCCAGGCCGTCGACACGCTGGTCGTAGCCACGGGCGAAGTCACCGCTGCCGGGGCGTTCGATTTTCACCACGCGCGCACCGAGGTCGGCCAGTTGGCGGGTGCAGAACGGCGCGGCGATGGCGTGTTCCAGGCTGACGACGGTGATACCGTCCAGCGGACGCGGGTTGAGCTCGGTCATGGGGTCACCTGTGGGTCAGAACAAATCGTTCAGGGTCGATGCGTCGCGCAGGTGCCAGATCTTGTCGATCAGCACGCGCGCCTGGCTCGCCGTACGTGCACCGGAAAAGGCCAGCAGACGCAGGAACTTGTCTTCCAGTTCTGCGCGCGAAAGGGTATTGCCAGGGTCGCCCTTGGGCTCGTCGATCGCGGCGCTCAAGGTGCGGCCATCGGTGGTGGTGACGACGACCCGTCCCAGCCAGCGCGCGGGGTAGGCGGCGTCGACCTCGCGGTCCAGCTCCATGCTGACCTTCTCTCGGAAGCCGTCGACAGCAGGGTCGGTCAGCGCCAGATCGCGGAACTCGATCAATTGCGCACTGCCGTGTACGGCAATCAGACCCAATACCGCGCCCATGGAAAACTTGGCCTGGTGCACCGTGCTGGGCTTGACCACCCGCCCGAGCACATCGATGGCACCCTGATGGACGCGCGTGACGACCTTGGCGATCTGTTCGTGCTGCAGGCCCTCGCGTTGCATCAAGTGCAGCAAGGCGTCGGCGGCAGGGTGGGTGTGGCGGCACGATGCGTGGAACTTGAACGAGGTTTCCGCCAGCGCCCAGCGGCTGCCGAGCCGATCGTCCAGGCGGGTGGCGTCGGCGTCGCTGGACATACCGGCCGCCAGGCCTTGCTCGCCTTCGAGGATGTTGCGCGCACCGCTCAAACCGTCTTCGGTCATGTACGCCGCCAGCAAGCCATCGGCAGCAGCCTTGGCGGCGTGCAACTGCTTGGAATCGGCCGCATCGCGCAGGAATTCCCAGAGCCCGGCGGCCTGGGTGCCGGCAGTGCCCAACAGGTTGATGAACTGTTCGCGGTCGAACCCCAGCAGCTTGCCCACGGCCACGGCGGCAGCCAGGGTGCCAACCGTGGCTGTGGTGTGGAAGATCCGATAGTGGGAGCGGCCCATGAACTCGCCGATGCGGATGCCGGCCTCGTAACCGGCCACGGCCGCCAGCAGCAGCTCGCGCCCCGACTTGCCGCGATCCTGAGCCGCAGCCAGGACGGCGGAAAACACCACCGTGGCCGGGTGCAGTACCGAGCTGTTGTGCAGATCGTCCTGCTCGACCAGGTGCGACGCGGCACCGTTCACCAGCGCGGCGAAGTAGGCCGATGTGCCTTGGCCGCTGCCCAGCATCCTGGCGGGGCCGTCGCCGGGCCCCATGCGCCGTGCATAGCGCTCGAACAGGGGAATGGGATGGGCACCCTGGCTGGCCAGCGCCGAGCCCATCCAGTCCAGGAACAGGTCTTCGCAACGGGCGAGGACGGGCTCGGGAATGTGCTCGTAGTGCAGGTCGGCGAGGAAGGTGGCCAAACGGTGCGTGGCGTTCATCGACAGCTCCTCAGAAACTGCGTGGCAATTCGAGCAGATGCTCGGCCACGTAGGACAGGATCAAATTGGTGGAGATCGGCGCGACCTGGTACAGGCGGGTTTCGCGGAACTTGCGCTCGACGTCGTATTCGCAGGCGAAACCGAAGCCGCCGTGGGTCTGCAGGCAGGCATTGGCGGCCTCCCACGAAGCCTTGGCCGCCAGGTACTTGGCCATGTTGGCGCTGGCGCCGGCGTTCTGCCCGCTGTCATATTCGGCACAGGCGCGCCAGCGCATCAGGTCGGCTGCTTCGATCTCGATGTGCGCTTCGGCAATCGGGAACTGCACGCCCTGGTTCTGTCCGATCGGCCGGCCGAAGACCACTCGATCGCGGGCGTAGGCACTGGCCTTTTCGATGAACCAGCGACCATCGCCGATGCATTCGGCGGCGATCAGCGTCCGCTCGGCATTGAGGCCGTCGAGGATATAGCGAAACCCCTTGCCCTCCTCGCCGATGAGGCTGTCGGCGGGCAGTTCGAGGTTGTCGAAGAACAGCTCGTTGGTCTCGTGGTTGACCATGTTGGCGATCGGCTGCACGGTCAGCCCCATGCCGATCGCTTCACGCAGATCGACCAGGAAGATCGACATGCCTTCGGATTTCTTCGTCACCTGGGCCAGCGGTGTAGTACGCGCCAGCAGAATCATCAGGTCCGAATGCTGCACTCGGGAGATCCACACCTTCTGCCCATTGATGACGTACTTGTCGCCCTGGCGCTCGGCGGTGGTCTTGATCTTGGTGGTGTCGGTGCCGGTGGTCGGTTCGGTTACCGCCATCGATTGCAGGCGCAATTCGCCACTGGCCAGCTTGGGCAGGTAGTGGCGCTTCTGCGCCTCGCTGCCGTGGCGCAGCAAGGTGAACATGTTGTACATCTGCCCATGCACCGTGCCCGAGTTACCACCGCAGGCGTTGACCTCTTCGAGGATCACCGAGGCCTCGGCCAGGCCCAGGCCCGAGCCGCCGTATTCGCTGGGAATCATCGCCGACAGCCAACCGGCATCGGTGAGGGCCTTGACGAAGGTTTCGGGAAAACCCTTGTCCTCATCGATCTTGCGCCAGTAGGCAGCGTCGAAATCTGCGCACAGGGCACGAACGCCCTCGCGGATGGCATTGAGGTCTTCTTCATCGTAGACGGACATGGCACGGTTCTCGGAGTCGATGATGGGTTCGCGGTCAGTGGCCGGACTGGGGCGGGGAGCTGGAGTCGAAGGTGACATCGGCGCTTTGCGCGACGCCCGCCTCGTTGCCGGCCCACAGCCGCGCCTTGCCCTGTTCGAGCAGGCAGCCACTGAGCTGGAACGCAGTGGGCACGGTCAAAGGGCGTACGCCGCGATAGGCGAAGTGGCGCACAGGCTTTCGAGGGTTGGCGCGGATGAAGCTGCGCAGCAGCAAGGTGGCGATCAGCGGCCCGTGCACCACCAGGCCAGCGTAGCCCTCGACGTCAGTCACGTAGGAGTGGTCGTAATGGATACGATGGCCGTTGAAAGTGACGGCCGAGTAGCGGAACAGCAGGGTCGGGGTCGGCTTTACCGTTTCACTCCACTGCGCAGCGACCGGTGCAGGGTCACTGAACAGTTTGGGAGGGTTCGGCTCCCGGTAGACGATGTCCTGCTCTTCGCGCAGGCACAGGCGGCCGCCCTGGGTGTAGTCGTGGCGCACCGTGACGAACAGCAGCGCGCCGGTGTGGCCGTGCTTTTCCTCGATACGCAGGATGGTGGACAGGCGCTCGGCAGCGCTGCCCACCGTCAGTGGCGCGATGAACTCCAGACGGCCACCGGCCCACATGCGGTTGCGATTGTCGGCGGCGGGCAGAAAGCCGCCGCGCAACGGGTGGCCATCGGTGCCCAACTGGTCTTCCGTGACCGGCGCCTGGAAAAAGCACCACTGCCACAGGGGCGGCAGCGGCTCGCCGTCTTTTGGCGCAGGTTCGCCGAAGGTCGCGGCGATGCGCTCGGCAATGTTCTGGCTGAGCACATCCTGCGCCTGATCGGTGCGGCCCATCCAGGCGCTGTAGTCGATGGGTGAATCTGATGCGCTCATGGGTGGCCTCTGCATTTTTGTTGTGCTGCGATGATGCGAGGGCCGCGGCATTCTGTGAATTTGCATTTGCGTAAGGCGGCGTTCATATTTGCCGAACGCCTGAAGGTAGGATCCCCACCATGCACTTCGACCTGGCCGACCTGCGCCTTTTCATCCATATCGGCGAATCACCCAGCCTGACCCAGGGCGCGCGCCGGGCGTTCCTCTCGCCGGCTGCGGCGAGTGCCCGGATCAAGGCACTGGAGCAGCAACTCGATACGCGCCTGCTGTACCGTGACAGCCGCGGCGTAGAGCTGACGCCGGCAGGGCAGAAGCTGCTCGTGCATGCCCGGCTGATCATGCGTCAGGTCGACTACCTCAAGGCCGACTTCACCCACTTGGGCGCCGACTCGGCCGGGCACATCCGTATCTTCGCCAACACCACGGCGGTGACCGAGTTCCTGCCCGAAGTGCTGGCCGGTTTTCTCGCCCGGCGCCCCGGGGTAAGCGTAGATCTGCAGGAGCGCCTGTCGCGCGACATCGTTCGCGGCGTGCTCGACGGCAGCACCGACATGGGTATCATCGCCGGCCCGGTCGAAGCGGCGGGGCTGCAGGTGATGCATTTCAGCACCGACCGCCTGGTGCTCACCGTGCCCGTGGGGCACGAGCTGGCACAGTGCAAGCGCATCAGCCTGAAACAGACCCTGGCGTTTCAACACATTGCCCTGCACGAAGGCAGCACCTTGCTCAGCTTTCTGCGCGAGCACGTCGAGCGAATCGGCCAGGGGCTGTCGCTGCGCATTCAGGTGTCGAGCTTCGAAGCGATCTGCCGGATGGTCGAGGCCGGGGTCGGCATCGGTATCATTCCAGAGTCGGCGGCCCTGCGGCACACCCGTACCATGCGCCTGGTGACCATCGAACTGGACGAGCCCTGGGCGATACGCGAGCGCAGCATTCTGGTACGCGAGCTCGAGGCGTTGCCCGGCACGGTTCGCGCGCTGATCGCCACTTTGATGCCGACACCGGTGCCGGATTGAGATGATGCGTTGCAACTTGGCCCCAGGCTTTCTATCATCGCCGCGGGTGCACCGCTGCATACGGCAGGGGGCAGGTTAAAGTTCAGCGTTGGTCGGGCCGCCAGCGGAGAGCTACCGTGCCTGCAAAAAGACCGGCGACACCTGCCATTCCCCGCCCTCAACAGCTCACCGAACGCGCCCTGGCGGCGCTCGAACGCTTCTCCCACATCGAGGCCGTCAGCGGCATCGTGTTGCTGCTTGCCGCGATCACCGCACTGGTCTGGGCCAACAGCTCGATAGGGGATTCCTACGAGCACTTCTGGCATACCCAGGTCACCTTGGGCCTCGGCGATTTCAGCGTTTCGCAGTCCCTGCATTTTCTGGTCAACGACGGCCTGATGACCATTTTCTTTCTGGTGGTGGGTGCCGAGATACGCCAGGAAATCAAGGATGGCGCGCTGGCCAACCTGCAGCTGGCAGCCCTGCCGCTGGGTGCGGCACTGGGTGGCGTGCTGATGCCCGCCTTGCTGTACCTTGCCCTCAACCACGGCACACCGGCCAGCGCCGGCTGGGCAGTGCCGACCGCCACCGACATCGCCTTCGCCGTGGGCGTGCTGGCGCTGCTGGGTAAATCCATTCCCGCCAGCGTGCGGATCCTGCTGCTGGCACTGGCGATCATCGACGATATCGTGGCCATCCTGATCATCGCCGTGTTCTATACCGCCAGCCTCGATTATCTGGGTCTGCTGGTGGCCGTGGCCGGGTTGCTGCTGGTGCTGCTGTTCCAGCGCATGGGCATCAGCAAGGCATATGCCTATGTGTTGCCGGGCGCGATCGTCTGGTTCGGCCTGCTCAAGACGGGCGTCCATCCCACCCTGGCCGGGGTGATTCTGGGCTTGATGACGCCGGTCTATTCCAAGCCGATGAGCGAGCGCCCGGTGGATATCATCCGCCGCAATTTCAACGAGCTGATGGAGCGCTTCACCCCCGGCAGCGACAATCGCGAGGCGGTTGCCGAGCCGCTCAGGCAGTTGCGCGATGCGCAGCGCGAAGTGCTGCCGCCGGTGCAGCGGATACAGGTCGGGCTGCATCTGTGGGTGGCGTTCGGCGTCATGCCGTTGTTTGCGCTGGCCAATGCCGGGGTCAGTTTCGCCGGCGCCAACCTCAGTGACGCGGTGTCGCAGCATGTGTTTGGCGGGGTGATGCTGGCTCTGGTGCTGGGCAAACCGCTGGGCGTGCTGCTGTTCAGCTTTCTGCTGGTGAGGCTGAACATCTGCAGGCTGCCCGAGGGTGTGACCTGGAGTGGGGTAGGCTTGGTCGGTCTGCTCGCCGGGATCGGCTTCACCATGTCGATCTTCATCGCTTCGCTGGCGTTCTCCGACCCGACCCTGCTGGCTTCGGCCAAGCTCAGTGTACTGGCGGCGTCCACGGTGGCGGCGGTGCTGGGTCTGGTCTGGGGCAAGCTCAGCTTCGGCAAGGCGCGGCCTGCGTGACACCGATGGCCTGAGCTTGTGCTGGCTTTTGTGGGAGCACTGAGCTTGTTCTGGCTTTTGTGGGAGGGCCGAGCCTGTTCTGGCTTTTGTGGGAGCGGGCTCTGCCCGCGAAGAGGCCAGCGAGGACCTCTTCGCGGGCAGAGCCCGCTCCCACATGAATCTGCTGCATCCCACATGAATCTGCTGCATCCCACATGAATCTACTGCTGGCCATATGAGTCTGCTTTGGCAAGAGCCTAGGTGTTCATGGAAGGTCGCGGCTGGCCGATAGCCTTGTATCGGTTCCGCGCATTCTCTTTCAGGCCATCCATGCTCAAGTCCAGTTTCACCTCTCCGGCATCCTCCGCCAGGCCTGCGAGCAGCACCGCCCTGGCGCAGACCTCGTTGGTCACCTTTTGCGCCAGCCTCGCCGTGGTCTTTGCACTGGCAGTCGCTCTGTCCCTGTATTTCGCCCACGGTCTGGATCGCACCGAGCGCGTCCAGGGTCACTCGATGGTGCAGAAAAGCATCGAGTCCGAACGCCGGCTTCTGCAACTGACCATCAAGGACTACTCGTTCTGGGGGGAGGCCTATCGGCACCTGCATCTCAAGGTGGACATGGAGTGGGCCTATGTGCGGGAAAACTTCGGTCCGGCGTTGTACGACGATTTCGGCTACCAGGCCGCGTTCGTCATAGGGCCGGGCAACCGCTCGGTGTATGCGGTAATCGACGGCAAGTATGAAACCATAGCGGCTGCGGATTGGCTGGGCCGCCCCGTCGATGAGTGGGTCGCCGCCGCACGCGCCCTGGCCGACGACGAAAAGGTCTTCACCGCACTGACCAGCCTGGCCGGAACACCGGCCCTGGTCGTGGCGGCAGCGATCACGCCCAGCACCGATCCCACGGTGCAGACCGACGACCGGCCGCCGTCGGTCATGCTGGTGGTCAATCGTCTCGATCCGCAGCGGCTTCAAGCGCTCGGCGAGAGCATGGGCCTGCGCGGGCTGCGGGTGGCCCGTACCGATGACACCACGGCTGCCCACGCGCTGGTCGCGGCCGAGCACGGCACGACTCTCGACATGCAGTGGGACGCAGCAAGGCCGGGACGACAGATGATCATCGTGGTATTGCCCATAATCATCCTGGCGACGCTGATCATCCTCGGCATGACCTGGGTCATGCTGCGGCGCAATACTCGCGCTGCGCGCGCTCTGGACAGCAGCCACCAATTGCTGCGCGACAGCCAGGTGGCGCTGGCGCTCAGCGAGTCGCGCTTTCGCGACGTAGCCGAAGCCAGCTCCGACTGGATCTGGGAAACCGATGGCGATGGTCATGTCACCTACCTGTCCGACCGCTTCGAGACGGTCACTGGGGTGGGCAAGGCGCAATGGCTGGGCATCTCGATCGACGACCTGGTCGAATTGCCCCAGGGCACGCTCCTGGCATGGCTGCGCGGCAATCCAGGGCAGGGCAACCTGACCACTGAATGCAGCTATATGGACGTGCATCGGCAACGGCGTACGGCGCGGATCGCTGCGCGGACCATCGGCGATCAAGGCTTTCGGGGTACCGCCACCGATGTCACCGAGGAGATCGACGCGCGGCGACGGGTCGAGTACCTGTCGCGCCATGACGTGCTGACCGGCCTGCCCAACCGCAGCCAGTTGCGCGACTACCTGGAAAGCCGTCTGGAAAACGCGCTTGCCGCCCGCCAGCCACTGGTCATGCTGACCATCGACCTGGATCGGTTCAAGCCGGTCAACGACCTGCTCGGCCATGCTACCGGCGACCGCGTGCTGTACCAGATCGGCGAGCGCATCAGGCAATGCGTGCGCAGCCAGGACATCGTCGCCCGGGTCGGTGGCGACGAGTTCGTCATGGTCGTGGCGGGCGCGGTCGGGCATGCGGAGATCGAGGCACTGTGTCGACGGCTGATCGAGCTGATCGAGCAGGTCATCGAGGTCGACGACCAGGACATCCATGTCAGCGCCAGTATCGGCATTGCCGTGTCGCCGGGCGATGCGGCGCACGCCCCTGAACTGCTGCGCTATTCGGACATCGCCTTGTACGAGGCGAAGGCGAGCGGGCGCGGCACCTGGCGTTTCTATGATGGCGACATGAATGAGCGGATCATCGAACGTCGGCGCCTGGAAAGCGACCTGCGCTATGCGATCAAGCATGGCGAGTTATGCCTGCAATACCAGCCGCGCTTCCGCATTGCCGACGGCCAGATGGTCGGGGCCGAGGCGCTGGTGCGCTGGCAGCATCCACAGCGTGGCCTGCTGGCGCCTGATGCATTCATTCCGATCGCCGAAGACACGGGCTTGATCACCGCACTTGGCGACTGGGTGATGAACGCGGCCTGCCGGCAGGCCAGTCAATGGCCCGAAGAGCTGTTCGTGTCGGTCAACGTGTCTTCCAAGGAGTTCCAGGGCGGACAATTGGTGGAGCGGGTCAGGGCCGCCTTGTTGAGGTCGGGCCTGACGGCGGCGAGGCTGGAGCTTGAGGTTACCGAAAGCGTGATGCTCGAAGATGCCGACAATGCGTTGACCCTGATGCGAGCGCTGAAGGGCCTCGGCGTCCGGCTGGCCATGGATGATTTCGGCACCGGCTATTCATCGCTGAGCTACCTGCGCACGTTTCCCTTCGATGGGCTCAAGATCGACCGCAGTTTCGTCGGCCGGCTGGGCGACAGCCAACCCGACCTGGCCATCATCGAGGCGGTGATCGGCCTGGGTCGGGCACTGTCGCTGACGGTGACGGCCGAAGGCGTGGAAACGCTGGAACAGTTGCAGCTGCTGGATTCGGTGGCTTGCGACGAGGGCCAGGGTTATTACCTGAGTCGGCCCCTGGACGGCGCGCGGTTCGAAGAGCTGCTGCTCGCCAGTTGCGCGCGTTGATCGACCAGGCCAACCCTCCAAAGCCCGCGGGTATCGCATGCACCGCCGACGCGGCTTGCGCCGCTGCTACAGGGGCTGCGGGGGTGTGTGTCCGCCGACGCGCCTGCACTCCCCGTAGGAGCGGTCAATGGCCGCGAAGGGGCGCTGTGGATTATCTGACACACCACGACGACGGCTTCGCGGCCATAGACCGCTCCTACGAAGGCCCTGCAGGCACGCCTCCATCCCCTGTAGCAGCGGCGCGAGCCGCGTCCGAATACGCCGCGGTGTGACAGCCGGATAGCATGCACCGCTGACGCGGCTTGCGCCGCTGCTACAGGACTGCGGGGGTGTGTGGGGGCGCCTGCACTCCCCGTAGGAGCGGTCACTGGCCGCGAAGGGGCGCTGCGGATTATCTGACACACCACGACGACGGCTGCGCGGCCACAGACCGCTTCTACGAAGGCCCTGCGGGAACGCCTGTGTCCCCTGTAGCAGCGGCGCGAGCCGCGTCCGGGGGCAACGCGTGGCTGCGGTCACTGACCGGGCCGGTGCAGCTTTTCCAACGCCTGCAACTGCATCAGCAACGGATGATACGGCGCGCGGGTACCTGCACCGTCGGCGTCGCCGAACACGCCTGCGGGACAATAACGGCCATCGTCCCAACCCGGATAGTCCAGGAATGGATACCAGCACAGCCCCTGCACATCGACCCCGCGTTGCAGCGCCACTGCCAGCTGACTGCCCACGTAGTCCAGCCACGGCCCTCGCGCATCACCCTCGGCGCCGGTTTCGGCCAGCAGGATCGGCCGTCCATAACGCCGATGGAGCTCAGCCAGCAGCCCGGCCAGCGGACGAAACTCGGGGTGCCCGCGCAAGATCCGTTCGCCATTGTGCCGCCACTGATTCTGCGGGTAGAAGTTGGCCCCAATGATGTCCAGGTAGGCCTCACAGCCGCCCAGCCCCGGCCACTGCCGACCGGCCAGCATGTCCCAGGCCTGGAACTGCGACAGCCGCTGACCCTCGGCGCGCTCCTGGTCCACGGCGCGTGATGAGTCCGGCACGACGTGAATCAGCGGGTCGCACTGAACCAAACGCGCCGCGGGCGCCTGCGCGCGAATGGCCTCGATCGCCTCGATGCTGGCCCGCACCAGCTGATGCTTGAGTTCCAGCCCACGGCCATGCGCGCCGGGGTTGAAATAGCCGACGTCGCCGCCGGCCCAACTCCAGAACGACATCTCGTTGATGGGGGAACAAAAGGGCGCCTCGAAGCCTTCATCAACCATCAACCGTGCCGCGGCCCCGGAGAAGCGCGCAAAGCGTTCGACGAATTCGGGTCGCCAGATATCCAGGCCATCCGGGTAGCCGTAGTGACACAGGTCCCACACCACCTGCAGATTGCACTCGCGTGCGGCGCGCAGCAGGGGCAGGAAACTGCTCCAGTCGTAATACCCTGAACGCTGTTCGATCACATGCCAGCGCAGGCCGTCGCGCGCGGCACCAATGCCACTGGCCAGCAACTGACGATAGTCATGGGCCGCCCAGCGCAGATGGCCGGTGCTGACCTGCACATCCACACGTTCACCATCGCGCCGCCGCTGCGCGGCGCATTCGTAGCCGGCCATGATGAAGGTATTGAACAGGCCAGGCGGGTTCAAGCGCCTTGCTCGTCGAGCGCCGTCGACGCCCCGGCTCCCTCGGTCGGCAAGGCTTGCTGCTCGATCCGTTGATACAGTGCCAGCGCCTGGCCCACGACCTGATCCATGTTGTAGTACTTGTAGGTGCCCAGTCGCCCGAGGAATGTCACCCCCGGCGTGTCGTCCGCCAGCGCTTTGTAGCGTTGATACAGCTGGGCGTTTTCGGCCCGCGGAATCGGGTAGTAGGGGTCGCCTTCGGCGCAGGGGTATTCGTAGGTGATGCTGGTGTGCGGATGTTGCTGACCGGTGAGGTGCTTGTATTCGGTGATGCGCGTGTAGGGCACCGCTTCATCGGGGTAGTTGACTACGGCCACCGCCTGCAACTGTGGTTGCTGGAGGGTCTTGTGTTCGAAGCGCAGCGACCGGTAGGGCAGGCGACCCAGGCGGAACTCGAAGTATTCGTCCACCGGGCCGCAATAGATCAGCTGGGTGTACGCCAACTGCTCGCGCGCCCGGGCGAAATCGGTGTCCAGCAACACGTCGATGCGGGGATGGTCGAGCATGTTCTCGAACATGCGTGTGTAGCCATCGAGCGGCATGGCCTGAAAACTGTCGGTGAAGTAGCGGTCGTCGACGTTGGTGCGCGTGGGGATCCGCGAGGTCACCGACTTGTCCAGCTGCGAAGGGTCCAGGCCCCACTGCTTGCGGGTGTAGCCCTGGAAGAACTTCTGGTAGAGCTGCTCGCCGATCTGATTGATCACCACATCCTCGGAGGTGCGGATGCATTCAACCGGCTGCGCCCGTTCGGCAAGAAAGCGCTCGGCCCCGGCCTCGTCCATCTGCAAGCCGAACAGCGTATTGAGCGTGGTCAGGTTGATCGGGATCGGCACCAGGTGGTCGTCGACCCGGGCCAGCACGCGGTGCTCGTAAGGGCGCCACTGGGTGAAACGCGACAGATAGTCGACGATGCGCTGGGCGTTGGTATGGAAGATGTGCGGCCCGTAGCGGTGGACCATGACGCCCGCTGCATCCAGATGGTCGTAGGCGTTGCCGCCGATATGCTCACGGCGGTCGATCACCAGCACGTTCATGCCAAGCCCTGCGGCCAGGCGCTCGGCAATGACGCTGCCAGCGAAGCCGGCACCCACCACCAGGTAATCATAAGGGCGTCCATCGCCGTGAGCGGACGGACCACGGCAGGCGCTGTCGAGGGTTACCTGAGGCATTCGATCTGCTCCTTCATGGCGTTGCAGGTCTTGTCCCACGACATGCCATCCAATGCGGCATCGGCCTGGACGACCACGCTGTCACGGGCTTCGGCACCCAGTGCGCGTTCCACCGCAGCGATGAATGCCGCGGGGGTGTCGGCGATGCTTACGACACCGCTGGTGCCATAGCCGCTGATCACGTCGGCAATCGGTGTCGACACCACCGGGCGCCCGCCAGCAAGGTATTCGGGTGTCTTGGTCGGGCTGATGAAGCGCGTGGAAGCATTGATCGCGAACGGCATGAGGGCAACGTCCCAGCCGGCCAGGTAGTGGGGCAATTGCTCATACTGCTTCGCCCCGAGGTAGTGAATGTTGGCGCGTTGCGGCAAGGTCTGCGGATCGATCTTGACCACCGGGCCGATCAGCACGATCTGCCACTGCGGCCGCTGCCGGGCCAGCTCATCGACCAGCTGAATGTCGAAACGCTCGTCGATGACACCGAAGAAGCCCAGCCGCGGGTGGCCGATCGCGGCCTGATCGGCCGGATCGGGCAGCAACGCCCGGGCCTGGGCGAAGTGGGCGATGTCGACACTGCTGGGCATGGCGTGGGCGTTGTCGTGCTGATGGCGCTTGGCTTCCCACAGACTCTGCCCCCCGGTGAACACCACGTCGGTACGCGCCAACAGTTGGCGTTCCCTTTCGATGAGTTCCGGCGGAGCGCCCATGAATGCGGACAACTCGTCCATGCAATCGAAGATAGTCACCTGGCCGTGCAGATGGTCAGTGAACGCCAGGCTCATCGGGGTCAGGTACCAGAGCAGCAGTTCGGCGTCGCGGTGCTGGGCCAGGTAGCCATCGAGCAGGTCGCGCTGCATCGCGATGACCTGGTCGTGAGGGGTGCCCGCCGGCAGCTGCGGCACCAGCACGGTCACGCCGTGTGCTGGATGGCTGGCCAGCAACTGCGGTTGCACATGCTCGGCGAACAGCGGCTCTTCGAAGAACAGCACGTCGTAGCTCTGCGCCAGGCGTGACATGAGGTGTTGGGGTCGCTGGTAGACGAACCCCCAGCGCAAGTGCGACAGACATAGCATCAGCGGTCGGCCTGCGGGCGTCGCGGTGCGCGCTGGAGTGGACAGTGGGGCAGGGGTGAAGCCGGGCGGCGCCACATCGGTCATGGGGGTGTCCTTGGTCAGTGCCTGAATCGGGACTGAAGCCAGTTGAGCTGGGCTTCGACGCCACCCGGATGGATGTTGCAAGGCAGTGCGGCGAGCGAGTGCATGCGCGCGGTGCGTTGGTACTGATTGAGACGCCGTCGCTGCAGGCGGCGTTCAACTTTGATTTGCCGACCGCCTGGGATATGCCAACCGTCTGGCTGCCGTTTGGAACTCCGCGCCACCGCGCGCGCCCATAGTTTCATAGGCCTGATCCCGTCGTCGTATCACGCAGGTGCTATCCCTTGATCTTGACCGGTGCGCCTGCGGGCGACGGGAGCGACGGCGATGATTCTGGTCACAGGCGGTACGGGTTACATCGGCGCACAGGTGGTGCTGCAACTGCTTGCTCATGGGCAGACTGTGGTGATCTTCGACAACCTCTGCAACAGCTCGCGTGCAAGCCTGGAGCGTATTGCCCGGCTGGGCGGACGGCGGGCCCGGTTCGTACTCGGCGACGTGCGCAACCGAGCGCAGCTGGATGCCCTGTTCGCGGATTTTCCCATCGCTGCGGTGATTCATTGCGCTGGCTTGAAAGCGGTTGGCGAGAGCGTGCGCGAGCCGTTGCGCTATTACGACAGCAATGTCGGCGGCAGCATTGCGCTGTGCCAGGCGATGGCGGCCGCCGGTGTCTTCACGCTGATTTTCAGCTCTTCGGCGACGGTCTATGGCGACTGCGCCACGATGCCCATCGACGAAACCTGCGCCACCGGATTGCCGACCAACCCGTACGGGTTTTCCAAGCTGATGGCGGAGAACGTCATGCTCAGCCTGGCGGCTTCGGATGCGCGCTGGTCGGTCGGGCTGCTGCGCTATTTCAACCCCATCGGCGCCCATGAATCGGGCGAGCTGGGCGAGGCGCCGGCACAGGTGCCGAACAACCTGCTGCCGTATCTGCTGCAGGTGGCCAGTGGGCGGCGCGACGTGCTGCAGGTGTTCGGCAACGACTACGCTACGCCGGACGGCACTGGCGTTCGTGATTACGTGCATGTGATGGACCTGGCCGAAGGGCACTGGCGGGCTTTGCAGGCATTGTTGGGCGGCAGCGGGGTGCGCGTCTGGAACCTGGGAACCGGGCGGGGGTATTCGGTATTGCAGGTGGTCGATGCTTTCACCCGCACCTGCGGAGTGCCCATCGCCCTGGCCTTCGAGCCCAGGCGCGCGGGCGACGTCGCGCAGTGCTGGGCCGACGCGGGCAAGGCGCGCCGCGAGCTGTGCTGGCAGGCCCGACGCGGCCTGGACGACATGCTGCGCGACGCCTGGCGCTGGGAGTGCCGCCTGGCAGAGGAACACCGGCCCATCGTCTATACAACCGAAACCTCTACCACGATCCCTGTAGCAGCGGCGCAAGCCGCGTCCGGACACGCCGCGGTGTGACAGCCGGACAGCATGCACCGCCGACGCGGCTTGCGCCGCTGCTACAGGGGCTGCGGTGGTGTGGGGGGATGTGCGTGACCGCCGACGCGGCTTGCGCCGCTGCTACAAGGGGCTGCGGTGGTGTGGGGGATGTGCGTGACTGCCGCCAGCACCCTGCGTAGGAGCGGTCATCGGCCGCGAAAGGGCACTGCGGATGGTCTGGCACACCGCGGCGACAACTTCGCGGCCACAGACCGCTCCTACGAAGGCCCTTGAGGAACACCTCCGTCCCCCTGTAGCAGCGGGGCAAGCCGCGTCCGGACACGCCGCCGTGTGACAGCCGGATAGCACGCACCGCCGACGCGGCTTGCGCCGCTGCTACAGGGGGCTGCGGTGGTGTGGGGATGTGCGTGACGAGCCCACCGCCGCCAGCACCCTGCGTAGGAGCGGTCATCGGCCTCGAAAGGGCACCGCGGATGGTCTGGCACACCGCGGCGACAACTTCGCGGCCACGGACCGCTCCTACGAAGGCCCTCGAGGAACACCTCCGTCCCCCTGTAGCAGCGGCGCAAGCCGCGTCCGGATACGCCGCGGTGTGACAGCCGGACAGCATGCACCGCCGACGCGGCTTGCGCCGCTGCTACAGGGGCTGCGGTGGTGTGGGGGGATGTGCGTGACCGCCGACGCGGCTTGCGCCGCTGCTACAGGGGCTGCGGGGGTGTGGGGAGATGTGCGTGACCACCGACGCGGCTTGCGCCGCTGCTACAAGGGATTTCAGTGCATCGGTTCGTTGCGGGGTGTTGGACACCCCGCAACACTTGGATTTACAACACCACGCTCGGCAGCCAGAGGGAGATGGCCGGAATGTAGGTGACCAGCATCAGCACCAGGAACAGCGCCAGGTAGAACGGCAGCAGCGCCTTGACCGTGGCTTCGATGGTCACCTTGCCGACCGCCGCACCGACGAACAGCACCGCGCCGACCGGCGGTGTGATCAGGCCTATGCCCAGGTTCACCAGCATGATCATGCCGAAATGCACCGGATCCACACCCACGCTGACGATCACCGGCAACAGGATCGGTGTCAGGATCAGAATCAGCGGCGCCATGTCCATGATCGTGCCCAGCATCAGCAGCATCACGTTGATGCACATCAGGATCACGTAGCGGTTGTCCGACAGCGTCAGGAACGCCGTGGTGATCTTCATCGGGATTTCCATCAGCGTCAGGATGTAGCCGAAGCTGGCGGCGAAACCGATCAGAATCATCACGATGGAAATGGTCCGCGCCGCCCGGTGCATCAGCTTAGGCAGGTCGCGCCACTTGTAGTCGCGGTAGATGAACATGGTCACGAAGAACGACCACAACACGGCGATGGCTGCCGATTCGGTCGCGGTGAACACGCCCGAAAGAATGCCGCCGAGAATGATCACCAGCGCCATCATTCCCCACAATGCCTCACCGGCGATCTTAAGCGCCTGGCGCATCGGAATGACTTCGCCCTTGGGATAGTTGCGCTTGCGCGCAAAGATCATGCACAAGCCCATCATCACCGCACTGAGCAATAGCCCTGGCATGATCCCGGCCATGAACAGCGAAGCGATCGACACCGAGCCGCCAGCGGCCAGCGAGTACAGCACCGAGTTGTGGCTAGGTGGCGTCAGCAGGGCCTGGACCGAGCCGCTGACGGTCACGGCCGTGGAGAAATCACGCGGATAGCCGGCCCGTTCCATTTCTGGAATCAACACCGAACCCACCGACGCGGTATCGGCGACCGACGAGCCGGAGATGGCCCCGAAAAAGGTCGAAGCGACGATGTTGACCAGCGACAACCCACCGCGCACGAAACCCACCAGCACGCCGGCGAAGGCTACGAGCCGGCGCGACATGCCGCCTTCGGCCATGATCGCACCCGCCAGCACGAAGAACGGAATGGCCAGCAGCGAGAATTTGTTCACCCCACCGGCAATCTGGATCATCAGGGCGTCGGCCGGGATGTCGATCCACCAGGCACCTATCAATGCCGACAGGCCCAGCGCATAGGCCACCGGCATGCCCACCAGGATCAAGGCGATGAAGCTGCCCAACAGTATGAGAGCATCCATTTACGCGGCACCTTCACTGGCTTCTACGACGTCGAACCGCATCACGGCGCGGTGGCTCTGGTCACCCAGGAACAGCTTCTCGAGGATGAATACCAAAGTCACGATGCCGCCGATCGGGATGGGCAGGTAGGAAATGCCTACCCGCATGGAAGGAATTTCACCCAGGTACTGGTTCCAGGTGTTGGCGCACAGCTTGAAGCCCTTGAAGATCATGAACAGCGCGACCACCGCCATCAGCAGCTGAACCGCGAATGCCGCCACTCGGCGAATCTGCGCCGGCATGCGGTCCACGGCCATGGCTACCGCCATGTGTGCGCCGGCGCGGTAGCTGGCGGCGGCGCCGAAGAAGGTGAAGACCACCATCAGCAGGATTGCCACCGGCTCCGGCCAACTGGAACCGCTGCCCAGTGCGTAGCGGGTAAAGATGCCCCATGGAATGATCAGGGTCATGGTCAGGACCGACAAGCCGGCGATCCCGATGCACACCCGGTAAAGCAGGTCGTTGAAACGCAGCACAGTGTTTTTCATGAGGCTCACCCAGCGGCGGGGGAGCGGGCACATGCCCGGTCCCCCGTGGTGTTGACGGACAGACTTACTTGACGGCTTCGATGCGGGTGATCAGCTCTTTGTACGGCGCGCCGTACTTGTCGCGCACTGGCTGGGTCGCATCGTAGAAGGCTTTCTTCTGCTCGGGCGTGAGGGTGATGAACTCCACGCCACCGGCCTTGAGCTTGGCTTCGGCTTCGCTGGATTTCTTGTCCCACAGCACGCGCTCTTCCATTTGTGCTTCGCGAGAGAGCTTTTTCACCAGCGCCTGTTGCTCGGGGTTGAGCTTGTTCCAGGTGATCTTCGACATCACGATCGGCTCGGGCAGGATCAGGTGTTCAGTGAGCGTGTAGAACTTGGCGTTCTGGTAGTGGTTGTGTTCGAGCATGGTCGGCGGGTTGTTCTCGGCGCCGTCGATCACGCCGGTCTGCAGGGCGCTGAAGATCTCGCCGGTGGCCATGGCGATGCCGTTGCCGCCCATCTGGTTGATGGTGTCGATGAACACCGGGTTGCCTTGCACGCGGATCTTCATGCCCTTGAGGTCACTGATCTGCCGTACCGGCTTCTTGGTGTAGAGGTTGCGCGTACCGCCATCCATCCAGCCCAGCGCGACCAGGTTGAATTCGGAGTTGGTGATCTTGTCGAGAATCTCCTGACCGATCTCGCCGTCGATGATGCTGCGCATGTGGGCTTGGTCGCGGAAAATGAACGGCAGGTTGAACACGTTCACGTCCGGTACTACCGGGCCGACGATGCCCAGGCTGACGCGGGTCATCTGCACCGCGTTGCTCTGCACCTGCTCGACCACTTCCTTCTCGGAACCCAGTACACCGCCTGCGAACATCTTGAAGCTGATCTCGCCCTTGCTCTGCTCTTCGAGTTTCTTGCCCATGGCCTGCTCGGCCACCACCGGCGGGTAGCCGGCCGGGTGCACTTCGGCGAACTTGATCTTGATCTCGGCCTGCGCCAGCCCGGACAGGCAGAAGGCGAGCGGGAGAGCGGCTACGAGTAACGTGCGTTTGAAATCCATGGATAACTCCAGCGTTGTTGTTGTTTTAAAGTCGCAAAGGATTCAGTTGTCGCCAAACGGCCCGGCGGCCACGAAGGCGCCGCCCTGATAGACCCTCGCCGGGTCGTCGGCGGCAGGCATCGGCTGGGCTTCGATCTTGTCGCGGAACACTTCCGAGCTGTCCTTGGGTGTGAAGCCCAGGTGCGCGGCAAAATGGTTGTCCCACCACAGATCACGGTTGGCCGAAGCCCCGTAGACCACCGTGTGGCCGACGTCCGGGGTGAACAGGCTCAGCTCGATGAGGCGGGTCAGGTCGTCGAAACTGAGCCAGGTGCTCATCATTCGGCGATTGGCCGGCTCAGGAAACGAAGAGCCGATGCGGATGCTGACGGTTTCGATGCCGTAGCGATCGAAGTAGAACGTTGCCAGGTCTTCGCCGTAGGACTTGGACAGGCCGTAATAGCTGTCCGGACGCCGGGGCGAATGGGCGTCGATGGTCTGGTCCTGCTTGTAGAAACCGATCACGTGGTTGGAGCTGGCGAATACCACGCGTTTGACGCCATGCCGGCGTGCGGCTTCGTAGATGTGGAAAACCCCGCAGATATTGGGCCCCAGGATGTCTTCGAACGCGTGCTCCACCGACACCCCGCCAAAATGCACGATGGCGTCCACGCCCTGCACCAGCTCGTGCACTGCCTGCTTGTCGGCGAGATCGCACAACTGGAATTCTTCCTGGGTATCGGAACGAGTAGCTGTATCGGTAGAGGCGGGAAGCGGGACGATATCGGAGAGCCGCAGGGTACGGGCGAAGGGTTTCAGACTTTCTCGCAGCACCTTCCCCAGACCGCCGGCGGCGCCGGTCAGGAGAAGGCGATCGAAGGGATTCTGGACGGAGTGAGTGCCTGTCATGAGCGAGTCCTTTTATCGTTATTATTTTGTCATCTGTTGTCGTATGACTTATTTCGGATTATCGACAGCTCTCGGCGATCTTGTCAACGCGACTAATGTCGAAATACACCAAGGTCGAATGCAGCTTGCGGTCGGCACGGCCTGGCTACAGGCGAATCCAGCGCTGGCGCATCCAGCCGCTCAAGGCATCCACCGCCAGCACCAGGGCCAGCATGGCCAGAATGAGCGTGCTGGCCCGTGCTTCCTGGAACAGGCTCAGGCTCACGTAGAGCATCTGTCCCAGCCCGCCGGCACCGACGAAACCGAGGATGCTGGCCATGCGAATGTTGTTTTCCCAGCGGTACAGGGTGTAGGCCAGCAGTTGCGGCCACAGATTGGGCAAGGTGCCGTAACAGAAGGCCAGCCAGGCATTGCCGCCCTGCAGGCGGATGGCGGCGGCGGGTGCGGCAGGGGTGTTTTCCAGGGCCTCGGCAAACAGACGGCCGAGGACCCCGGCGGTGTGCAGCGCCAAGGCCAGGGTGCCGGCATTCGGCCCCAGGCCTGCGGCGAGCACCATCAATACCGCCCAGACCAGTTCGGGAATGGCCCGCAGGGCATTGAGCACCAGTTTCGTCAAGCCTTGCGCCACCCACCCCAGGCGCCCGGCCGCGGGGATGGCCAGCAGCAGTCCAGCGAGCGCCGCCAGCAGCGTGCCTAGCGCCGACATCGCCAGGGTTTCCAGCGCGCCATGGCCCACCGCCCGCAGGTGGGTGGCACTGAGGTCAGGCGACATGAAGCGTGCCGCGTAGCTGGTCATGTGCCGCAGGCTGTCGACATTGCCCAGGGTGAACAGGTCCAGCCCCAGATAGACGAAGGAGCCGACCACCGCCAGCACCATCGCCAGTATCAGCAGCAGGTTGCCCAGGCGCCTCATGCGAAGCGTCCTCTGAGCAGGCGGCTGAGCAGGTCCGCGAGCAACACCAGGGCGATGAACGTCAGCAGCATGCTGGCCACCTCGGCCGAGGCGAACATGCGCATCGACAGGTCGATCTGCTGGCCCAGGCCGCCAGCGCCGACGAAGCCCATCACCACCGAGGCGCGCACGGCGCATTCCCAGCGGTACACGGTGTAGGACGTCAGCTCGGCGGCAGCGGCCGGGAGAATGCCATAGGCGAACGCAGCCAGGCGGCCGGCGCCGGCGCGCAGCAGCGCCTGGGCCGGGCGCTGGTCGACCGACTCACAGATCTCGGCATACACCTTGCCGAGCATGCCGGCGTAGGTGATGGCGATGGCCAGCACGCCGGCCGTCGGGCCCAGGCCGACGGCGCGGACGAACAGCAGGGCCCAGACGATTTCCGGCACGCTGCGCAGAAAAATCAGCACGCCACGCACCGGCCAGCGTACGCAGGTGCCGGCCCAGCCGGGTTGGCCGCCGAGGTTGGCAGCCGACAACGACAGCGCGCGGCTGGCCAGCAGGCCGGCGGGAATGGCCAAGGTCAGCGCCAGGGCCATGCCGGCCGTGGCGATGGCCAGGGTCTGCAAGGTGGCGTCCAGCAGCAGCGTCAGAAACGCGGGGTCATGCGCGGGCGGCCAGAAGTCGGCGAGAAAGGCTCCCATGGATTGGGTGCTGGCCGGGTCGAACAGCACCCATGGATCGAGCTCGGCCAGGCGTATGCCCGGCCACAACAACAGTACCGCCAGGGCGGCAAGCAGAAAACGCGGCAGCGCGGCAGGGTCGCGTCGGTCCCTGCTCAGCATCGCGGCAGCCAGTGAGCAGGGGTGTCGGCCGGCGTTTGCACGTGGCTTAGGTGTTCGTTCGCGTACAACGCCTCCAGGCGCTGCGCGGTGACCTGCGTGGCCTCCAGGTCGAAAGCGATCTGGCCGTCGCGCACGCCGACGATCCGTGGGAAGCAGGCCAGCGCCAGCTCCACCGTGTGCAGGCTGGCCACCAGCGTGACGCGCTGTTCGCTGGCATGCTGGCAAAGCATGTCCAGCGTGTGCCTGGCCAGCCGTGGGTCCATCGCCGAGACGGGCTCGTCCGCCAGCAACAGCTCCGGCGCCTGGTACAGGGCGCGGGCGATGCCGACACGCTGCAACTGGCCGCCGGACAATTGCTGGCACTGGGCGAACAGCTTGTCGTCCAGGTCCAACCGCGCCAGCAGCGCGCGGGCCCCGTCGATGTCCACCGGGTGCAGCAGGTTGAGCAGGCTCTTGCCCAGCCCCCATTGCCCCAGCTTGCCGGCCAGCACGGCAGTCACCACCCGTTGCCGCGGCGGCAGCGGCGGGGCCTGATGGATCAGCGCGATACGTGCGCGCAGACGCTGGCGCGCGCGACTGCCGAGGCGCCAGGGCTGCATGCCCAGCACCTGCAGCTCACCGGCGCTGGGCGGCAGAGCGGTTGCCAGCACGTTGAGCAGGCTGGACTTGCCAGCGCCCGAAGGGCCGATGATTGCCACGCGCTCGCCGGGCTCGATGCTCAGGTTCACATCGCGCAGGGCCTGCACACCGTTACGGTGGCGCAGGTCGATAGCCGACAGCCGCAGGGTCATTTCAACAGGTCGGCAGCGCGAGCGGCGTCCTCGATACCCTTGTAGTTCTCAGGCTTGGTGGCGATGAAGCGGCTGGCCGCCTGCAGGTCGAGAATGGCCTTGTCGTCGGGCTTGGCCGGGTCGAGGGCGAGGAAGGCCTGTTTGATCTTTTCTGCCAGGGCCGGGTCCAGGGTACCGCGCACGGTCCAGTTGTAGTCGAAGTAGGTCGGCGTGGTGGCGAACACCTTGACCTTGCTGGTATCTACCTTGCCGCTGTTGACCAGCTTGTCCCACACGCTGGCATTGAGCACGCCGGCGTCGACCTTGCCCGCCTGTACCCACGCCGCGGTGGCGTCATGGGCGCCGGAGTAGGCGACCCGGCTGAAGTAGGTTTCCGGCTTGATGTTGTCCTGCAGCATGAAGTAGCGCGGCATCAGGCTGCCGGAGGTCGACGAGATCGAACCGAAGGCGAAGGTCTTGCCCTTGAGGTCGGCCAGCGACTTGACGTTCGGGTCGCTGGTGATGAACTTGCTGGTGAACTGCGCATCCTGCTCGCGCTGTACCAGGGGAATCGCGTTGCCGGTCTTCAGGTTGACCTGGACGAAGGTGAAACCGCCCAGCCAGGCCATGTCCAGGCGATCGGTCGCCAGCGCCTCGACCACGGCAGGGTAGTCGGCCACCGGCACGAACTCGACCTTCATGCCGATCTGCTTTTCAAGGTAGGCACCCAGCGGCTTGAACTTGCGCAGCAGTTCGGTAGGCGCCTCGTCCGGGATGGCCGAAACACGCAAGACATCGGCAGCGAAGCTGGTGACGGCGCTGGCGCAAAGAGCGAGGCCGGCGACCAGTGACAGGGAGCGCTTGAACATGGTGGGTCTCCGAAAGATGACGCAAGCAGCGCGGGCAAGGCCCGGCACGCGTGGATACGAGGTGGCGCGATTATAAGAGTCACTGCAGGAAAGGCCAGCTTTGATAGAATTCGCAGCCTGATTCCAGGACGTCGAGAATGCTGCCATGAATTCGCCTATCCGTTTGACCCAGTACAGCCATGGAGCCGGTTGCGGCTGCAAGATTTCGCCCAAGGTATTGGAGGTGATTCTGGCCGGCAGCGGCGCACAGAACCTCGACCCGAAGCTGTGGGTCGGCAATGCTTCGCGCGACGATGCCGCGGTGTATGCCATCGACGACGAGCGCGGGGTAGTGTCGACCACCGATTTCTTCATGCCCATCGTCGATGACCCCTTCGATTTCGGGCGCATTGCCGCCACCAACGCCATCAGCGACATCTATGCCATGGGCGGCGATCCGTTGATGGCCATCGCCATTCTCGGCTGGCCGGTCAACCTGCTGCCCCCGGAAGTTGCCCGCGAGGTGATCCGCGGCGGTCGGGCGGTGTGCGATGCTGCCGGCATTCCCTTGGCCGGTGGCCATTCGATCGACGCTCCCGAACCCATTTTCGGCCTGGCGGTGACCGGTCTGGTCGACAAGCGCCACATGAAACGCAACGACACCGCCCAGGTCGGCGACCGCCTGTATCTGACCAAGCCGCTGGGCATCGGCATTCTCACCACGGCGGAGAAGAAATCCCGGCTACGTGAAGAAGACGTGGGCGTGGCCCGCGACTGGATGTGCACGCTGAACAAGCCCGGCAGCCGCTTCGGCAAGCTGCGCGACGTCACCGCGATGACCGACGTCACCGGTTTCGGCCTGCTCGGGCACCTGGTCGAAATGGCCGACGGCGCCCAACTGACTGCACGCCTGGAGTACGCCGCCGTGCCGCGCCTGCCGGGTATCGACCACTACCTGAGCGAGGGCTGCGTGCCTGGCGGCACCCAGCGCAACTTCGACAGCTACGGCGAACGCATCGCTGCGCTGAGCGACGAGCAGCGTGATCTGCTCTGCGATCCGCAGACCAGCGGCGGCCTGCTGGTTGCCGTCAGCGCTGCCGGCGAAGCCGAGTTCGTCGCGCTGGCTGTCGAGCTGGGTCTGCACCTGGCGCCGATCGGCACCTTGATCGAGCGCCAGCCCCACGCTGTCGAGGTGTTCTGATGCGCGAAGACAGCAGCGACTACCGCGCGTTGTTCCTCGGCGAGGTAGCGATGATGGACGCGCGCGCGCCGGTCGAATTCGACAAGGGTGCATTTCCCGGGGTGCACAACCTGCCCTTGATGGACGACCTGGAACGGCAGAAAGTCGGTACCTGCTACAAGCAGCACGGCCAGGAAGCCGCCATCGAGTTGGGGCACCGCCTGGTGTCCGGCGAGATCAAGGCGCGCCGGGTCGAAGCCTGGGTGGCATTCGCCAAGGCCAATCCCCAGGGCTACCTGTATTGCTTCCGCGGCGGCCTGCGCTCGCAGACCGTACAGCGCTGGCTGCGCGAGGCAGGCGTCGAGTACCCGCGGGTACTGGGCGGCTACAAGGCCATGCGCAGCTTTCTGCTCGACACCCTGGAACAGGCCGTCGAACAGTGCCAGTTCGTTGTGCTGGGCGGCATGACCGGCACCGGCAAGACCGACGTGCTGGCGCAATTGAGCAACGCTTTGGACCTGGAAGGCCACGCCAACCACCGCGGTTCCAGCTTCGGCAAGCGTGCGACCGGGCAGCCTGCGCAGATCGATTTCGAGAACAGCCTGGCGATCGACGTGTTGAAGAAGCGGGCCGCTGGCATCGAGCAGTTCGTGCTTGAGGACGAAAGCCGCCTGGTGGGCAGTTGCAATGTGCCGTTGAGCCTGCATCAGGGCATGCAGGCGTATCCATTGGTCTGGCTGGAAGACAGCTTCCAGAATCGCGTCAAGCGTATTCTGCGCGACTACGTGGTAGACCTGTGCGCAGACTTCGTCGGGTTGTATGGCGAGCGCGGTGAAGCGCTGTTTGCCGAGCGTCTGCTGCAGAGTCTGGACCGCATCCACAAGCGTCTGGGCGGCGAGCGCCATCAACGCCTGCAGGGCCTGATGCAGGCCGCGCTGGAAGAGCAGCGGCGCTATGGCCTGGTCGACCTGCACCGTGGCTGGATCGAAGGCCTGCTGCACGAGTACTACGACCCGATGTACGCCTATCAACGCGAGAGCAAGGCGGCGCGCATCGAGTTCGCCGGCGATCAGGCGGCCGTGGTCGACTACCTGCGCGAGCGTCTGGCCAGGGGCTGAAGACGGCGAGTGCAGTCTTCAGCCCCTCGCCAGGCTTGGCTCAGTTGATCCGCGGGTGCTGTTGCACCAGGAGCTCGCGCTTGGCCTGCAGCGCGGCGATCTCGCTGTCGATGTCTTCGATCTTCTGCTCGATGTTGTCGTGGTGCTCGACCAGCAGTTCACGGGCTTCGGCGATGTCCGAGGCCGCTGGCGCAGCGCCGCGCAACGGCTTGTTGGCCGTCTCCTTCATGGTGATGGCGGTGATGAAGCCGACCACGGCGAACACCATCAGGTAATAGGCCGGCATGTACAGGTCGTCGGTGCTTTCCACCAGCCATGCCACGGCCGTCGGTGTCAGGCCGGCGATCAGTACCGAAACGTTGAATGCACTGGCCAGGGCGCTGTAGCGGATGTGCGTGGGGAACATCGCGGGCAACGTGGACGCCATGACGCCGATGAAGAAGTTCAGCACCACGGCCAGCATCAGCAGCCCGGCGAAGATCCAACCGATCTGGCCACTGTTGATCAGCATGAAGGCCGGGATGGCCAGGAAGAACAGGCCGATGCTGCCGAACAGAATGAAAGGCTTGCGGCCGAACTTGTCGCTGGCGAAGCCGATCAGCGGCTGGGCGAACAGCATGCCGACCATGATCGCGATGATGATCAGCACGCCATGGCTTTCGCTGTAGTGCAGGTTGTGCGACAGGTAGCTGGGCATGTAGGTGAGCAGCATGTAGTAGGTGACGTTGGTCACCGCGACGATGCCGATGCAGGTCAGCAGGCTGCGCCAGTGCTTGGTTGCCACTTCCTTGAACGATACCTTGGGGCCGCCGGCCAGGCCTTCGCGGTCGCCTTGTTCGAGCTTTTCGACGTGCTGCTGGAAGGCCGGGGTTTCTTCCAGCGCGTGGCGCAGGTAGAGGCCGATCATGCCCAGCGGCAGGGCCAGGAAGAACGGCACGCGCCAACCCCAGTCAAGGAACTTCTCTTCGCCGATCACTGCGGAGATGCCCACCACCACGCCTGCACCGAGCACGAAACCGGCAATCGAGCCGAAGTCCAGCCAGCTGCCGAGGAAGCCGCGTTTGCGGTCCGGAGCGTACTCGGCCACGAAGATCGAGGCGCCGGTGTATTCACCGCCCACCGAGAAGCCCTGGGCCATCTTCGCCAGCAGTAGCAGGATGGGTGCCCAGATGCCGATGGAGGCATAGGACGGAATCAAGCCGATTGCGAACGTACTCAACGACATGATCACGATGGTGGCAGCCAGGACTTTCTGCCGTCCGTACTTGTCGCCCAGGGCGCCGAAGAACAGGCCGCCCAGCGGGCGAATCAGGAAGGGTACCGAGAAGGTGGCCAAGGCCGCGATCATCTGCACACTGGGATCGACGTCCGGGAAGAACACTTTGCCCAAGGCGTAGGCCACGAAGCCGTAGACGCCGAAGTCGAACCATTCCATGGCGTTGCCAAGCGCGGCGGCGGTGATCGCCTTGCGCATCTTGACGTCGTCGACGATGGTGATGTCGTTCAACCCGATCGGGTTGACGGTTTTTCTGCGAGATTTCATGGGTGTTTCTCTTGTGTCAAAGCGGCTTGTCCCCATGAGATACAAAATGACACTAAATAATTCACTGATGACGGCGATTTAGTATCGCAGCGGTTGTCCGGGCGCCAGCGTACCCATGGGGGCGACAGATCGCCCAAGACGAAGACGCCAAAAAACCGGATAATGCCGGCCATTCGTTTTAGCTGTCATCAGGTGCTGCCCCATGGAAATCAAGGTCAATTTTCTCGACAACCTTCGACTTGAAGCCAAGTTCGACGATTTCACGGTGGTGGCCGACCAACCGATCCGCTACAAGGGCGACGGCTCGGCGCCGGGCCCGTTCGATTACTTCCTGGCATCCTCGGCGTTGTGCGCGGCCTACTTCGTCAAGCTCTACTGCAACACCCGCAACATTCCCACCGACAACATCCGCCTGTCGCAGAACAACATCGTCGACCCGGAAAACCGCTACAACCAGATCTTCAAGATCCAGGTCGAACTGCCTGCGGACATCTCGGCCAAGGATCGCCAAGGCATCCTGCGCTCGATCGACCGCTGCACCGTGAAGAAGGTCGTGCAGACCGGCCCGGATTTCATCATCGAGGAGGTCGACAACCTCGACGCCGATGCCCAGGCCCTGCTGATGCCCGCGCAGGCGGAAGGGGCGAGCACCTATGTGCTGGGCAAGGACCTGCCGCTGGAGCAGACCATCGCCAACATGTCTGGCATCCTTGCCGGGCTGGGGATGAAGATCGAGATCGCCTCGTGGCGCAACATCGTGCCCAACGTATGGTCGTTGCACGTCCGCGATGCCTACTCGCCGATGTGCTTCACCAACGGCAAGGGTTCGACCAAGGAAAGCGCGCTGGCGTCGGCCCTCGGTGAATTCATCGAGCGGCTCAACTGCAACTTCTTCTACAACGATCAGTTCTGGGGCGAAGACATCGCCAATGCGGCTTTCGTGCACTACCCCGACGAGCGCTGGTTCCAGCCGGGCCGCAAGGATGCGCTGCCTGCCGAGATACTCGATGCCCACTGCCTGGCCATCTACAACGCCGACGGCGAACTGCGCGGTTCTCACCTCTACGACACCAACTCGGGCAATGTGGAGCGGGGCATCTGTTCGCTGCCTTTCGTGCGCCAGTCCGACGGCGAGACGGTGTATTTTCCGTCCAACCTGATCGAAAACCTCTACCTGAGCAACGGCATGAGCGCCGGCAACACCTTGGCCGAGGCCCAGGTGCAGTGCCTGTCGGAGATCTTCGAGCGCGCAGTCAAGCGCGAGATTCTCGAAGGCGAACTGGCGCTGCCCGACGTCCCGCCCGAGGTGCTGGCGCGCTATCCCGCTATCCAGGCCGGCATTCAGGGGCTGGAGGAGCAGGGCTTTCCGGTGCTGGTCAAGGATGCCTCCCTGGGCGGTCGCTTCCCGGTAATGTGCGTGACCTTGATGAACCCGCGCACCGGCGGCGTGTTCGCCTCGTTCGGCGCCCATCCAAGCCTGGAAGTAGCGCTCGAGCGCAGCCTCACCGAGTTGCTCCAGGGCCGCAGTTTCGAGGGGCTCAACGACTTGCCCCAGCCGACCTTCGAAAGCCATGCGCTGATGGAGCCGAACAACTTCGTCGAACATTTCATCGATTCCAGCGGTGTGGTGTCGTGGCGCTTCTTCAGCGCCAAGGCCGATTTCGCCTTTGCCGATTGGGATTTCACCGCGCAGGGCGACAATGCCAATGCCGAGGAAGCGGCGACGTTGTTCGCGATCCTCGCCGACATGGGCAAGCAGGTTTACATGGCGGTCTATGAGCACCTGGGTGCCAAGGCGTGCCGGATTCTGGTGCCGGGTTATTCGGAGATCTATCCGATCGAGGATCTGATCTGGGACAACACCAACAAGGCCCTGTTTTTCCGCGAAGACATCCTCAATCTGCACCGGCTCGATGACGACGCGCTGGGCGACCTGTTGCAGCGCCTGGAAGAGTCGGAGCTGGACGACTACACCGATATCCGCACCTTGATCGGTATCGAGTTCGACGAGAACACCGTGTGGGGGCAACTGACCATTCTGGAGTTGAAGGTGCTGATCCAGTTGGTGCTGGAGCGCTTCGACGACGCCAAGGAGCTGGTCGAGATGTTCCTGCAGTACAACGCCAATACGCTGGAGCGCGGTTTGTTCTTCCAGGCGCTGAACGTGGTGCTCGAGGTGCAGCTGGACAGCGACCTGGACATGGCCGACTACGAGTTCAACTTCCGCCGCATGTTCGGTGACGCGCGGATGGAGGCAGCGCTGGGATCCGTGGATGGCAGCGTGCGTTTCCACGGCCTGACCCCGACCAGCATGAAGCTCGAAGGGCTGGACCGTCACCTGCGCCTGATCGACAGCTACAAGAAACTGCACAGCGCCCGCGCCAGGGCCTGATCCACCGCGCTGCCCTTTTCGCGGCCACGGGCCGCTCCTACGGAAAACTCAGCCGCCCGTAGGAGCGGTCATCGGCCGCGAAGAACGCGCTGCGGACTGTCTGATCCCCCGCGGTGCCCTTTTCGCGGCCACGGACCGCTCCTACGGAAAACTCAGCCGCCCGTAGGAGCGGTCATCGGCCGCGAAGAACGCGCTGCGAACTGTCTGATCCACCGCGGTGCCCTTTTCGCGGCCACGGACCGCTCCTACGGAAAACTCAGCCGCCCGTAGGAGCGGTCATCGGCCGCGAAGAACGCGCTGCGGACTGCCTGATCCAACGCGCTGCCCTTTTCGCGGCCACGGGCCGCTCCTACGGAAAAAGGCAACACCGCCTTCAAGGCGCGGCAGGCAGGTAATGGTCCAGCAGACGCTGGATGGAGCCGTTGCGGTGCAGCGTCTCCACCGCCTTGCGCAAACTGCTCACCACGCGCGGCGAGCATGTCTTCGAACACGCCAGGTACAGGTCCGTGGTCATCAGCACCGGGCTCATCAGCAGCGGCTGCTTGGAAACCTGGCGCCAGATGTACTGCGATTCCGGCACCCCGTTGAACCAGGCATCGACCCGTCCCAGCAGCAGCATCTGCGCCGGATTCTCACCGATGCGCAACGGGTAGATCTGCGACGCATCGAACCCTTCGTCGTACAGCTTGCGCTCCTGCGCGCTGCCCATGCCCACGGCGATCCGTCGATAGGTCCGACGTGCCTGGGCAAAGCTGTCGACGCGCTTGTCGAGGGTGAAAAACGCCCGGTCCATGCTCATGATCGGGGCGATCCAGGTGTAGCTGGTTTCCCTGTCGGGAGTTCGCGACAGCGGCACGATAAGCATGTCCTGCCCGTGCTGCACAGTCCGTTGCGCGCGAAGCCAGGGCAGCACATTGATATTCATGTGATAACCCGCCAACGTCATGGCCTGCCGGGCGGCGTCAGCGACAATACCTTGCTGGCCCGCATCGCCCGCCATGCTCAGCGGCGGCGCCTCGGGCATGTACAGATCGAAGGTGCGCGGGTGCGCGGCCCAGGCAGCCGGGAGGAGGGCGCTGCACAGCAGCAGACCGCAGACAGACTTGAACAGCAATCCGCAAGTGCGGTTCAGATGACCCATGGCAACGATCCGATGACTTTCAATGGCAGGCTCCTGGACGGCCAGCATAGTCGCTAATGGCGCTACCTGCTCGCATGGGAACCGCGTCGACCTCAGCCCATCCATATCCGATACATACCTACGCACTGAGGACACTCCAGGTGGAGACCAAGCAAAGCTGGTCGTTCGATGCAGCGCAGATCGCGCAGGCGCAGCGCTTCAACAAGACCCTCGAGCGCCTGCCGCGGTTCCGCATCCGCAACCGCGTCACGCCAATGCTGATCCAGACACTGCTGCGTGCCGACCAGCTGGGCAAGGCGCTGAAGCCTGTCAGCCATGGCCTGGCCATCGAGAACCGCGTGCTGGTCAGCGCCGATGCCGTTCCGGTAAGGGTGCGCATCATCCGCCCGCAGGGGCCGGCCAAGGGCTTGGTGCTGGATTTCCATGGTGGCGGCTGGGTGATCGGCAACGCGCAGATGAACGATGACGTGAACATCGCTCTGGTGCAGGCCTGCGACGTGGCGGTGATATCGGTGGACTACCGGCTGGCCGTGTCGACCCCGCTGCAGGGCTTGCTCGACGACTGTCTGGCGGCTACTCGCTGCGTGCTGGGTGGCGGCTTCCCCGAGTTCGAGGATCTGCCGGTGATCATGGTCGGTGAGTCTGCCGGTGGTCACCTGGCAGCGGCCACATTGTTGCAGCTCAAGCGGTGGCCGGCGTTGCTGCAACGCGTGTGCGGGGCGCTGCTGTATTACGGGGTGTTCGACCTGACCGGCACGCCCAGCGTGCGCCAGGCCGGTCCCGACACTCTGGTACTGGACGGGCCGGGCATGGTCGAGGCATTCCGCCGCCTGACTCCCGACCTGGCCGACGAGCAGCGGCGGCAACCGTCGCTGTCGCCGCTGTATGGCGACCTGGACGGACTGCCGCCAGCGCTGATGTTCGTGGGGGAACTGGACCCACTGCGCGACGATACCCTGCTGATGGCCGAGCGCTGGGGCAGGGAGGCCGCCGTGGATCTGCGCCTGTTGCCGGCCTCGCCCCATGGTTTCATCCACTTCCCTACGCCCATGGCCGCGCGAGCGCTGACGTACAGCCGTGAATGGGTCGTCCGCCTGCTGGCGGCACGCGCTGCCCAAGATCCTGCCGGATGAGTTGAAATACGTTGGCGTGCTCGCCAGAATGCCCGCCCCTGCGGGCCTGAACGGCGCGCGGTCAACCCGGAGAATCGTTGCCTCGTGAACCCGCAGAGCTTGTCTCACCGCCTGGAGCAGGTCGCCGCCCCAGGTCCCCACCGGCGCGCATCTGGCTGACATCGGTTCGGATCATGCCTACCTGCCGGTGGCCATGGTGTTGCGCGGCATCGTCTCTCGGGCGGTGGTCGGGGAGGTCGCCCGGACACCGTTTCTGGCGGCCCGGCGCAGCGTTGACGAGAACGGGCTGGCGCATTGCATCAGCGTGCGTCAGGCCGACGGCCTGGCGGCAATCGAAGCGAGCGACCGGATCACGGCCGTGACCCTCTGCGGGATGGGCGGCGAAACCATTCGCGACATTCTGCAGGCGGGCAAGGCGCGTTTGAGCACCGGCGAGCGGTTGATCCTGCAGCCCAATGGCGGTGAGCGCCACCTGCGGCAGTGGCTGATGGACAATGGCTATGGCATCCGCCATGAAGAGGTGCTGCGGGAAAATCGCTTCGACTACGAGATCATCGTCGCTGACCATGGCGAGCCGGTCGCGTACAGCCCACAGGAATTGTTTTTCGGGCCCTTGCAACTGCAGCGACGCACGCCGGCGTTCCTGGCCAAGTGGCAACGCCTGCTGCACCTCAAGCGCCGCACCCTCGAGCGCCTGGCCCACGCCCGGCAGACCGGGCTCGACGGCAAACGCATGGAGCTGGCCGAACACATCGACTGGATCGAATCCCTGAATCCCCGCTAACCCTACGCATACAGCACGGTTTTACCAATCGATCGCCTGCCCATCCCAGGCCCAGAAGCTGCCGGTCTGGGTTGGCCCGTGCTGGCCGATCAATTCGAGCAGGCAGCGCGCGGCGAAATCGGGGTCGAACAATTTGCCGGCCGGCACGTTGGCTTGAAAGGGCTGGGACAGGCGGGTGTCGGTGGTGCCCGGGTGCAAGGCCAGGACCGTGGCGGCGGGGTTCAAACGCTTGAGCTCGATGCTGGCGGTGCGCAGCAACTGGTTGAGCGCCGCCTTGCTGGCGCGATAGCTGTACCAGCCACCCAGACGGTTGTCGCCGATCGAACCGACGCGGGCCGACAGCGCCGCGAAGGTCGTAGGCTGTTTGCGCAACAACGGCAGCAGATGCTTGAGCAGCAGCACCGGCGCAAAGGCATTGGTGGCAAAACTGGCCTGCAGACTGCTCAGCTCCAGTTGCGCCAGACCTTTTTCCGGCCGCGCGCCGTCCTGATGCAGAATGCCCAACGTGCTGATCACCAGGTGCAAATGAGCGCAATCGGCCGCCACCGCATCGGCCAGCCGCTGCAGCGCCTGTTCATCGCGCGCATCGCAATCGAGGCTGACCAGACGAGGCCCATGGCGCTCAGCCAAAGCCGCCAGCTCGGCGCTGGTTGTGGCCTGCCGGGAAACCGCAAACACCTGGGCGACATCCTCACGCTGCAACAACTGCTCGCACAACGCCAAGCCGATGCCCTGACTGGCACCACAGATCAGCGCGCAGGCGCCACTGGATAGATCGGGTATCAACGCCATGCTGCACCGCCCGGGACAAGGATCGTACCGATAGGACCCGGCACTGCGGTCGAACGTTCTCGGGGGCGTTCATGGATAGCTACCCTGCGCCCTGACAGGCGACCGCACACTGCCGCTGCATGGCCCATGACGCGCCACCCGAACTCGCGTCACTCCTGCTCGGCGGCTGGGCGCGGGGCATCGTCCTCGGGCGCCAGCTTCGCCCGGTCCGCCTTGCTGATGTAACGGTCCTTGCTCTGCGGCGCCAGCTTGGCGCTGGCCTTCTTGGCATGTGCCTGCAACAGCTGTTTGATTTTCTTGCGGCGATTCATGGCGTGGCCCAGGCGGAAAGTGGGGCGATGATACCAGTACGGCTCATCGACCCGCTTGTTGCGCCCGATCAGAAGCTGTACTTGGCCGTCAGCATCAGGTTGCGCGGATTGCCGTAGCTGTCGCCGCCATAGCTGGTCGAGTTGGCGATGGCATTGTAGTACTTGCGGTCGAACACGTTGTTGGCATTCAACTGCAGATCCAGGTTGCGGTTGACCTGATAGCCGGCCATCAGGTCGGTGATGGCATAGCCACCCTGTTCCAGGCGGTAGCGGCTGCCGTCGGCCAGGTCGATGTCGTTGTACAGGCGGCTCTGCCAGGACAAGGTGCCGCCCACGCGCAGTTTTTCCAACGGGCCCTGGAAGCGGTAGCTGGTGGTGACCTTGAACAGGTGCTCGGGAATGTCGGTGTCGAAACGCTGGTTTTCATTCTGTGGGTTCGCGTTGTCCTTGAGCGTGTGGACCCGCGCGTAGGTGTAGCCACCGCCCACCTGCCAGTTATCGGTCAGCGCCCCTTGCAGCTCGAAGTCGATACCCTGGCTGCGCACCTCGCCCGAGGCTTCGTAGCAGCTGAGTTGCGGGCAGTTGTCGACGAAGATCTGCACCGCGCGGTTTTCCTGGTCGACCCGGAACAACGCCAGGCTGGCGTTCAAGGCGCCGTCGAAGTACTCGCCCTTGATGCCGATTTCGTAGTTCTTGCCCACGATCGGCTTGACCGGCGTGCCGCTGGTGTCCTGCGCGCTCTGCGGGGTGAAGATATCGCTGTAGCTGGCGTACACCGAATGGTGGTCGTCCAGCGTGTAGATCAGGCCGGCGTAGCGGGTGACGTTGCGAGTCACCTTGTAGTCGCCTTCGCCGTCGCGATTGTCATAGTCGTACCAGTCCACCCGACCACCCAGGATCAGCTTCAGCGGGTCGGCAAGGCTCAGCCGCGTGGTCAGGTACACGCCATCCTGGGTAGTGACTTCGCGGCCGTTGTCGGTGTGGGTGAAGTTCGGCTTGCCGGCGTCGATCGGCCAGTTGGTGTCGTACGGGTCGTAGTTGTGGGTGGTCATGTCGTAGATGCGCTTGCTGGCCCCCACCACCAGTTCGTGGGTCCGCCCGAACGCCTGGAACGGGCCGCTGGCAAAGGCATCGAGGCCGGCCTGGTTTTCGTCGTGGGCGGACTGGTAGACGGTACGTGCCAGCGTGTTGTTGACCCAGCGCGACTGATAAGAGCCGGAGAACAAGCCGTTCTGCTCGGCGTAGTTGGCGTTGACCTGCAGGTTCCAGTCGTTGGCCAGGCGCTGGCGCACTTCGGCGAACACGGTATTGATTTCCTGGTCCTTGTTTTCCCAGTCGGTACCCGGATTGTAGGAACGCGGCAGGTCCAGATGATGGCCGTCCTGGCCGATCATCGAGGAGCCCCAGAAGTAGTTGGTCTTGTCTTTCTGATGGGAGAAACCGAGGGTCAGCAGGGTGTCTTCGCCCAGGTCCGCCTCGGTGACGGCGTAGAACAGGCCGTGGTCCTCTTCGACGCCGTCGATGAAACTGTTTGCGTCTCGGTACGAACCCACCACTCGGCCCCGCAGCGTGCCGGCCTCGTTGAGCGGGCTGGACGCGTCGATCTCGCCACGGTAGTCGTCGTGGCTGCCGGCAGCGCCGGTCAAGGTCACCTTCTGCTCGGCCAATGGCCGTTTGCGCACCAGGTTGATCGCCGCCGAGGGGTTGCCGGCACCGGTCACCAACCCTGTCGCGCCGCGCACGACCTCGACCCGATCGAACATGGCCAGGTTGGGCTGGGCACCGATGGTGACGCCCGAATAGCCGCTGGGTATGCCGTCGTACATCAGGTTGTCGATGTCGAAGCCGCGCGCCGAATAGGCCTGGCGGCCGGGGCCGTTGGCATAGTTGAGGAACAGGCCCGGGGTGGCGCGCACCGCATCGTTGATGCTGGTCATGGCCTGGTCATCCATGCGCTGACGGGTGATCACGGTCACCGATTGCGGCGTTTCGCGCAGGCTCAGCGGCAGCTTGGTGGCGGTTGCCATGGCGCCGGTGGTGTAGGACTGCGAGCCTTCGGTGAAGCTGCCCAGCTGGAACGAATCCGAGGTGATCTGGCTGGCACCCAATTCGATGACGCCCGGGGCCGTCTGTCCTTGGGTCTGGGCGCCATCGGCAGCCAGTGCCGGGGCCATCGTGGCCATGCAAATGGCCACTGCCAACAGATTGCGCGGAGCGTGGGGGCGTTGCAGCGGGGTAGGGCGTGACATGTAAAGCTTCCTGGCCAGACAAGGTTAATGCGAATCGTTAGCACTATTGTCTCAGAAAATTCCTACACATGGCGCAGGCGTATCAAAAAAACCACCTTCCTTTCTGCGAATTGCTCGCTGGCTTGTAGGAGCGGTCATCGGCCGCGAACCCGGCGCCACGATGCATCAGCCGATCCGTGGCGCTCCATTCGCGGCCGATGACCGCTCCTACGGGGTCCCGAAGGTACCGGTGGTCGCGGCCAGGGCCTACAGGGCCGACGCGTCACCCATATGTCACATTTCATGTCTAGCTTCGATCATCACACCCCGGGCGCCGGCCTTCTTCCCTACCGCAAAGAGCCGCCATGGAAATCGATATCTTCAAAGACCTGCTGGTCCCCGTCATCGGTGGTCTGGGCATCTTCATGCTCGGCCTGGAGTTCATGTCCGATGGCATCAACAACCTGGCGGCCAACCGCATGCGCGCCTGGCTCGCCAAGCTGGCCGGCACGCCGGTGAAAGGCTTGGCCGCCGGCACGGTGATCACCGGCGTGCTGCAATCGAGCACGGCCATGACAGTCATGGTGGTTGGCCTGGTCAACGCCGGCGTGGTCGGCCTGCGACCCGCCATCAGCGTGATCATGGGGGCCAACATCGGCACCACCCTAGGCAACGGCCTGATCGCCATGCCGCTGGGTCCGCTGGGGCTGATCTTCGCCGGGGTGTTTGCCCTGGTCTACGTGTTCAGCAAGAGCGAGAAAACCCGTCACCTGGCGCTGGCCATCATTGGCTTCTCGCTGATCTTCTATGGCCTGAACCTGCTCACCGGCGGCCTCAAACCCCTGCGCGGCCTGCCCGAGGTGATGTCGGTCATTTCCAGTCTCCAGGCCGACAGCTATACCGGGCTGGCCATCTGCGTGCTGACTGCCGCGGGCATCACCGCGATGATCCATTCGTCCTCAGCCACCATCGGCATCGTCATGGGCCTGGGCGCCGCGGGCATCCTGGACTGGCAGACCGCCGTCGCGTTCTCCCTGGGCGCCGACCTGGGCACCACCGTCACCTCATGGCTGGCCTCGCTGAACCTGTCGAAGAACGCCAAGCGCGCCGCTTACGCGCACATCGCTTTCAACTTCATCGGCGTGGCAGTGATGTTTCCGCTGTTCTTCCTGTCCATGGACATCCTGCAAGGCGCCATGGGCCTGTTCGGCATGGACGTCACCCGCTCGGAAATGGTCGACGGCAAGGAAAGCTTCCCGCTGGTGCCCGTGGCAGTGGGGCTCTATTCAATCGGGTTCAATATCTTCAACACGGCGCTGATGTTTCCCTTCATCGGCGTGTTCGACCGCGTGCTGTCGCGCATCGGCGCCAGCCGCAGCGACCAGGAGGACTACGCCGTGCCGCGCTATCTCGACCGCGCCGCGCTGGCCAGCGTGAACACCGGTGTCGCGGCGGTCAGCCAGGAACTGACCCGCCATGGCCAAGGCATGGGTTTGCTGCTGGATGCGGCGCGTGGCCAGTCCCAGGCGCTGAAGAACGCCACGGAACATGAGCACGCGCTGGACACCCTGAGCCAGGAGATCCGCGGCTACACCGCGCAGATGTTCAAGAACGATCTGACTGCGCGCCAGACCAACCTGCTGGCCAGCCTCATCGAGGAAGAGGATTTCAGTGCGAGCCTGACCCGGACCCTGTCGCAGATCACCCGCCGCATCGAGCGTCAGGTGTTCAGCGCCAACGCCCGCAAGATCATCGACGCCATCCTCGATATCGTCGAGCCGGCAGTGCGCAAGGGACCACAAGGGGTCTACCTGCCCAACGCCCATGCCAAGGACCTGCTGGCCCTGCGTGAACGTTGCCTGCAGGGCGAGCAGAAGCTTGGCTGGGACGAACGCGGCGCCATTCTGGCGTTGTTGGGCAGCGCCGAACGGGCGCTGAATCTGGTCCAGCGCATCACTGAGGAACGCCTGTCGGTGTCACGCGAACTGGATCAGGTCGATCCGGTCGCAGCGGCCGACCACCCCCCGGCAGGGGTGTTGGCCAAGCCGCTGTAACCGGCCTCGGTGCTAGCGGGCAGCGGCCGCTGGCGAGGAGTTGTACCAAGGCCGCAGCAGGCTGAGCAGGCCCAGCAGCGCCATGCCTGCACCCACCCAAAGGGGTGCTCGCAGGCCCAGACCGGCATCGATCACCGCGCCGCCGGCCCAACTGCCCAGCGCCAACCCGGCAGTGATCACCGAGGTGTGCAAGGTATTGACCAGCGCGCCGGGCTCGGCGGCTTTCATCACGCGCGCGACCATGGCCGGGTTCAACGCCACGCCGGTCAGGCCGACCGTGAGAAAACACGCCAGGTTGAGCCAGAACACCTGGCCGGCCAGGGCGAATCCGCCCAAGGCCAGCACCAGCAGCGCCAGGCCCCAACCCAGCGCCGCGTAGGTGTGCCGATCGGCAATGCGGCCCACCACCATGTTGCCGAGCACGTTGGCTACGCCGTACAGCGCCAGCAACGGCGCCACCTGGGCGGGCGCCACGCCGACTTCCTCGATGAGGATCGGCGTGCAATAGCTGAACGCGGCGAAGGTGGCGCCGATGATCAGCCCGCTGGTGACATAGGCACCCCACAGGCTGCGGTTCTTCAGGCTGATCCATTGGCTGCCCAGCGACGGCTCGTCTCCAGCCTCGGCGCGAGGCAGGCGGGTGGCAACCAGCACCGTGCACAGCGAGGCCAGCGCCACTACCAACCAGGCACTGGCACGCCAGCCATAGTGATGTTCGACCCAGGCGGTCGCCGACACACCGGCCACCGGCGACAGCATGAGCCCGGCCAGCACCACCGAAATGGCCCGGCCGCGGTCCTGCAGGCTGACCAACCCTGCGCACAGGGTCATGCACAGGCCGATGCAGGCCGCGCTGGAAACCCCCATGACGATCCGCGCCAGGGCCAGCACCGTATAGGTGGGCGCGGCCGCGGCCAAGGCGCCGGCCAGCACATACACCGCCAGCAGCCCGACCAGCGCCCGCTGGTTGCTGATCCCGCGCGACAGCAGCAGAACCGTGACCGGTGGCCCGCCTAGGGCCATGCCCAGCGCATACAGGGCAATCAGGTTGCCGACCTGAGCCAGGCTCACGGAAAACGCCGAGGCCAGCGCAGGCATCATGCCCGCTACCATGAACTCGGCGGTCACCAGCGAGAAAATCGTCAAACCCAACAGGTAGACGGTCGGCGGAAGCTTGGAACGGGTGGTCATGAGCATCTCGGACAAAAATGAAGCTGGCTACCCTAGGGATTCTTGAACGAATGGTCAAATAACCATTGGCGCTGTACTCATGCCCGACGACGGTCGGCGCCGACGCTTGCATCGAGCGGGCGGCGCGGCGATGCTCACAGGCTTTTCCCACCGAGAGCGCGCTGTCATGCCCTGCGTAATGCAAAGCCCTGCCGAATTGGCCATGGATGAAACCTTCTGGAAGGACGTTGCAGCGCGTTACCCGCGCGACGACGGGCCGATCAACCTCGACGGCGGCTATTTCGGGCGCATGAGCGAAGGCGTGGTGAGCGCCTATGAAGACGCGATCCGTCATGTCAACCGGAGCAATTCGGTGCACGTGCGCCAGCACTTCGACAAGCATGAGGCCGACGCCATCCGCCAGCAGCTCGCCGAACTGATGGGCGTGCCTGCAGGCGAACTCACCTTTGCCCGCAGTGCGTCCGAAGCCTTGTATTCACTGATCCGCAACTACAAGTGCCTGCAGCCGGGCGACCAGGTGCTGATCAGCGACCTGGACTACGGCTCGGTGCAGGGCGCCTTCGACTGGTTGCAACAGGCCCGCGGCGTCGAGCTGGTGCGTCTGGTCCACGAGCACCCCGCCAGCTACGAGGGCTTGCTTCAGACCTACCGCCAGGCCTTCGTCACCCACCCGCGGCTCAAGCTCATGGCGCTGACCCACGTCACCCACCGCACCGGCCTGGTCATGCCGGTCAAAGCCATTGCCAGCGAGGCCAAGGCGCACGGGATCGACGTGATTCTCGACGGCGCGCACTCGCTGGGCCAGATGGAAGTCGATCTGGCCGACATGGGCGTGGAAATGGCGGGCTTCAACCTGCAGAAATGGATCGGCGCGCCGCTCAGCCTCGGGGCCATTCACGTACGCCGCGAGCGCCTGGTCGATTTCGCTCCCGACATGGGCAACCCCAGCTACCCGGCCGACGACATACGCTGCCTGACACCCTACGGCACGCCCAATGTGCCGGCGCTGATGAGCCTGCCGACCGTGTTTGCCGAACATGAGGCGCTCGGCGGCTGGCAGGTCAAGGGTGCGCGCCTGCGCTACCTGCGCGACCTCTGGTTGCCTGCCGCGCGCGCGCTGCCCGGCATTGAAGTGCTCACGCCGGACGATCCACGGCTGGCGTGCGGCATCGCCTCGTTTCGCTTTCGCGACGTGGAGGACCAGCAAGGCAAGATCGATCAATTGCTGGCGCAGTTCAACCTCTTCACGGTTGGCCGTGACGGCTCGGCCTGTGGGCCATGCATACGGGTAACGCCAGGCATCAACACCACGCCGGCCGACATGCACGCCCTGGTGGGCGCTTTGACGCTGATGAGCAAGTGACTGAACGCGGTTGCACTACAAGATCTGCGCGGCGGGCGCCGCGCAGATCCGATTCACCCAAGGGCAGGGCGCCCCCAGGTCGGCCTCAACGGTTGGGGGTTACCCGCCAGATGGTGTTGGCCAGGTCGTCGGCGATGATCAGTGCACCACGCGGGTCGACCGTGACGCCCACCGGGCGGCCGCGGGTCTTGCCATCGTCGCCGCGGAAGCCAGTGGCGAAGTCGATCGGCTCGCCAGCGGGTTTGTCACCGGCGAACGGCACGAAGATCACCTTGTAGCCCACGGGATTGTCGCGGTTCCAGCTGCCGTGCTCACCGACGAATGCACCCTGGGCAAATTTCTCGCCCATGGCCGGGATCGAGAAGTCCACACCCAGTGCAGCCACGTGGGAGCCCAGGCTGTAGTCGGGCTTGACCGCAGCGGCGACTTTCGCCGGGTTCTGCGGCTGAGCGCGGGAATCGACGTTCTGGCCCCAGTAGCTGTACGGCCAGCCATAGAACTGGCCTTCACGTACCGAGCTCAGGTAGTCGGGCACCAGGTCCGGGCCCAATTCGTCACGCTCGTTGACCACCGCCCACAACTGGCCGGTCCCCGGCTGAATGGTCAGCGCCGTCGGGTTGCGTATACCGGTCGCGTAGGGCTTGTGCGCACCGGTCTGCGCATCGATCTGCCAGACCATGGCGCGGTCGATCTCGACCTCCATGCCGCGTTCGGTCACGTTGCTGTTGGAGCCGATGCCCACGTACAGGTAGCGCGCGTCGTCACTGATGGCCAGCGACTTGGTCCAGTGGTGGTTGATCGCCGACGGCAGGTCGGCCAGTTTGGTCGGTGCCGCGCCGGCTTTGGTCTGCCCGTCGGTGTAGTCGAAGCGCACCAGGGCATCCTGGTTGGCCACGTACAGTTTGCCGTTGGCATAGGCCAGGCCGTAGGGCGCGTTGAGGTTTTCCGCGAACACCGTTTTCAGCTCATAGGTGCCGTCGCCATCGGCGTCGCGCAGCAGGGTCAGGCGGTTGCCGCCTTTGACCTGGGTGTTGCCCTGGGCTTTGATGTAGCTGGCGATCACGTCCTTGGGCTTGAGCTTGGCGGCGCTGCCGCCGCGACCCTCGGCCACCAGGATGTCACCGTTGGGCAAGACCAGGGTCTGCCGCGGGATGGCCAGGCCGGTGGCGATCGCGCTGATGGTATAGCCTTGCGGCACGGTCGGCTTGCTGTCCCCCCACGCCACCGGCTCGGCGATCTTCATGCTCGGCAGCAGGCCGCGCTGCGCTTCCGGCAACTTCGGGTCGGGCCCGCGTGCCTGGGTGCTGTCGGCTTCGCTGCCGCAGCCGGCGAGCAGCAGCGCCACGCTCAAGGCCGTCAATGCGCCTGAATATTTCATCGAACACCTCCCGAACGCAGATTGCTCAAACCGACCCATGCCGCTACCAGCGACAGTACGGTCACCACCACCGACATGACCAACCCGGTCGGCATCACCGCCCAGGCATCCTTGGCATGCTCGAAGGCGTTCACCAGCCCCAGCACCCACGTGACCAGCAACAGCAGAAAATACAGCACCGCACGTCCGCCCTTGTGCTCGGCACGGACCAGATTGATCAAGGCGAAGACCAGCGCCAGTCCGCAGAACACCAAACCCCCGGCGATGAGCCAGGCAGCGAAGTTGCTCCATTGGATCTGGTAGCTTTGGTAGTAGGCGATATCACTGAGCAGGGCGCCGAGAAACAGCGGCACGGTGCCGGCCAGAAAAATCGCATGCAGCGGGCCTGGCCTGTGTCGATAGGCGAGTTGGGTAGAAGTGGTCACGATTGTTCCTCATCGTTGGACAACATCGGCACGGGTGTACCGGCTCGTCAGGGGCGCAGGGTGCGCATAGCAAGGGATCGCCGACGCCAACTGTTAGTTCACCAGGCTTCGTGTCGAAATATTTTACGCGGCGCATGCGCAGCCCAGCGCAATGGCCCGAGCCAGACGCCACCGGCCGTCGGCCGTCGGCCGCCGCGATCTTCATTCAAGCAATCGCCTCGAGTGGCCGATACAACGCCAGCCCATGCTTTCGCAGGGTTTCCCTTCTCGAGGTCTGTCATGTTCAAAACGTCTCTGCGCGCACAGGTCCTGGCGCTGCTGGCCAGTGGGTTGCTGATCCTGCTGCTGATTGCCCTGGGCAGCTTCAAGTTTCTGGCGGCCAGCCTGGATGACTACACGGCGCTGGTGGCGGGCCCCCTGCGTGCCACTGAACTGGTGGACCGGGCCAACGTCCAGTTCAAGACCCAGGTGCAGGAGTGGAAGAACGTGCTGCTGCGCGGGAAGGATGCCAAGGCGGCGGACAAGTATTGGGCGCAGTTCGAGGAGCAGGAGCGCGCGGTGGCGGCGACCTTGCAAGCGCTCGGCGAGCTGCCGGGGGTGCCCGCGGGCATCAGCCAGAATGCGCAACGCCTGCGCGCCGAACACGCAGTGCTGGGTGCGGCCTATCGCAAGGGGCACGACGCCTTCCTGGCCAGCGGCGCCGATGCTGCCAGCGGTGACCGCGCCGTGGCAGGCGTCGATCGCGCTACCAGCGAGCAGCTCAATGCCCTGGTCAGCGAACTGCGCACACTCGCCGACGAACAATCGCTGCTGATCAACCACCAAGGCCACCAGGCGATCATCTGGGGCATCGCCATCATGCTGGTGTCGGGCCTGTTGATCACGGCCCTGAGCCTGTGGCTGGTCAACCGCAACCTGGTCACCCCGGTACGCGATCTGATCGACTACGTGGCGCGCCTGAGCCAGGGCCATCTGGCCGAGCGGGTGGTCAGCCATCGCCGTGACGAGCTGGGTCGCCTGGCCGTGGCCGCGAACACCCTGCGTGATTTCCTCGCCGACACCTTCACCCGCCTGCAACGCAGCACGGCCAATCTGGACCAGGCCAGCGGCGAGCTCAACACCATCGCTGCAGTCATGCTGCAAGGCACCAGCGAGCAGTTCGAACGCACCGACCAGGTGGCCACGGCGATGCAGGAAATGTCTGCCACCGCCCAGGAAGTCGCACGCCACGCCGCTGGCGCAGCCACTGCGGCGGATGACGCCGACCGCGAAGCCCAGGACGGCGAGCAGGCGATGCAGGCCACCATCCATACCATCACCCGCATGCGCGGTGAAATTGCCGTGACCGGCGACGTCATTCGTCAGTTGCGCGACGACAGTGGCCGTATCGGCAAGGTATTGGAAGTCATCCGCGGCATTGCCGACCAGACCAATCTGCTCGCGCTCAACGCCGCCATCGAAGCCGCGCGCGCGGGCGATGCCGGCCGCGGGTTTGCCGTTGTGGCTGACGAAGTGCGCACCCTGGCGCAGCGCACCGCCGCCTCCACCCAGGAAATCCACCAGATCATCGACACCGTGCAGACAGGCGCGGTGAACGCCGTGCAGGCCATCGAAAGCGGGCAGAAGCGCAGCGACGAGGGCGCCGAGCAAGTGGTGGCGGCGGGTCAGACCCTGACCCGCATCACCCAGACCATCGAGTCGATCAGGGACATGAACCGGCAGATTGCCACCGCTGCCGAGGAGCAGAACGCGGTGGTCGAAGACATCGCGCAGAATCTGGTTGAAATCACCGCCATCGCCACCACCAACCAGGGCAGCGTCGAGCGCACCCAGGCTGCCAGCAGCCACCTGCATCAATTGTCGGCGGAACTGGCTCAGGTCACCGCGCGCATCAAGGCGGCTTGAGCGAGCGCCCCGCCGCCAGCTGGCGCTACTTGCCCTTGGGCAGCAGCCGCGCCAGCTTGCGCATCTCCACTTCGGCCTTGGCCAGCTCCATGGCCGACGCCTCTTCCCAGACCCGCTGCAGCGGCTGCAGGTCGGGCTCGACCTTGACCTTGATGCACCACTGGTGATGGTCGTGCCACGAGCCCAGTGCCGACTGCACCGCCTTGAGGGATTTCTCCGCCTTGGGCGACAGCGGCGACAGGTCCCCGAACGCCTGGATCAGGTAACGTGTGCGCTTGACCAGGATCCGCAGTTCGTGGCGGTCGAACTCGGCATCCTTCAAGGCGTGCCGCAGCTTGCGCACGTGCTTGTCGAGGGTCTTGATCACGAGCTTTTCGAACGCTCGCGAGTGGCTGCCCAGTTCGCTGGCGCGGAACGCGGCCGACCAGGTGTCCAGCGCACTGAACAGGGCGTTCAGGCTCGAATGGTCGACGATCACCCGATGCTCGCCTGCAAGCCGCGCGCGACGTTTGTCGGCCGCGCCGTGCAAGCCACGCCGCTCCAGCTCCTGCACCATGACTTCCAGATCGCGGGTGGGCGTGGTGAAGCGGCCCACGTTCTTGGCTGCGCTCAGCAGCGGTTGCAGCGCCGGCAGCGCACGAACCGGTATCAACAGGCTGCGAATGCGCCGTACGGCAATGCGCAGATCGTGCAGCGCCTCTTCGTCGGTCGCTGCCTGCAGACGTACCCGCGCATGAAAGAGCGCCACTTCCAGTGCGATGATCTCTTTCACATAGCTGTCGACAAATGCCATCGAATCCTCCAATAGATAGTCACGCAGCGTCGTCGCGAACGCCTGTTCAGTGATAGACCGGAAGGCCTGGCCAACGTTGCCCAAGTGCACGGATGAATATGTTTGCAAATACATCAACCGCAAACGGGTGACTGATTTTCCTGTCCGCTAAACCTCGAGGGCCCAGTGCGGTCACACCTACACTTTCCACCGCAGGCAAGCGCTGCACGTCCCACCAGGAGCTTTTCGATGACTGTGAAGTCAGACCCCGTCAAACCCTCGACCCTCAACCCACCGGTATTCTGGATATCGGCCATCTTGCTGTTGCTGCTGGTGCTGTTCGCCAGCCTGATGCCGCGGCAGGCGCAGACCTTCTTTGCCGTGGTGCAAGACTGGATCTTCACCAACGTCAGCTGGTTCTACATCCTGGCCGTGGCGATCATCCTGGGCACCGTGGTGTTCCTGGGCGTGAGTCGCTACGGCGACATCAAGCTGGGCCCGGACCACAGCACCCCGGACTACAGCAGCATGACCTGGTTTGCCATGCTCTTTTCGGCAGGCATGGGCATCGGCCTGATGTTCTTCGGCGTCGCCGAGCCGGTCATGCATTTCCTCAACCCGCCCTACGGGGAGGGTGCCACGGTCGCTGCGGCGGGCGAGGCGATGAAGATCACCTTCTTTCACTGGGGCCTGCATGCCTGGGCCATCTACGCCATCGTCGCCTTGATCCTGGCGTATTTCAGCTTTCGCCACGGCCTGCCGCTGACCCTGCGTTCAGCCCTCTATCCGCTGATCGGCGAGCGCATCTACGGTCCCATCGGGCATGCCGTGGACATCTTCGCCATCATCGGTACGGTGCTGGGTGTGGCCACTTCGCTGGGCTTCGGCGTGGCGCAGATCAACACCGGCCTCAACGCGCTGTTCGGCGTGCCGGTGTCGATCCCGATCCAGATCGCGCTGATCATCGGCACCACGGCGCTGGCCACTCTTTCGGTGGTGTCCGGGCTGGACAAGGGCATTCGCCGGTTGTCCGAGCTCAACCTCGGGCTGGCCGTGCTGTTGATGGCCATGGTGATGATTCTCGGCCCCACCGTGCTGATCCTGCAGACCTTCGTGCAGAACACCGGCGGGTACCTGAGCGAAATCGTCAGCCGCACGCTCAACCTCAATGCCTACCAGCCCACCGACTGGATCGGCGGCTGGACCCTGTTCTACTGGGGCTGGTGGCTGGCCTGGTCGCCGTTCGTGGGGCTGTTCATCGCGCGCATCTCGCGCGGCCGCACCATTCGTGAATTCGTCACCGGCGTGCTGCTGGTGCCTACCGCGTTCACCCTGCTGTGGATGACCGTGTTCGGCAACACCGCGATCCACATGATCCTCGAGCAGGGCATGGTAGACCTGGGCATTGCCGTGGACAAGGACACCTCCCTGGCACTGTTCGCGTTTCTCCAGCACTTCCCGTTTTCCGGGGTGATCAGCGCGCTGGCGATCATCATGGTGGTGGTGTTCTTCGTGACGTCCGCCGACTCCGGCGCCATGGTGGTCGACATGCTTGCGTCCGGCGGTTCGGAAAACACCCCCGTGCGCCAGCGCATCTTCTGGGCCTCGAGCATGGGCCTGGTGGCGATCGCGCTGCTGCTGGCCGACGGCCTCAAGGCCTTGCAGACCGCAACCATCGCCAGCGCGCTGCCCTTTACCCTGGCTTTGCTGCTGAGCATGCGCGGCCTGCTCAAGGCGCTCAAGCTCGACGCCACCAAGCGTGACCTGCGTCACCAGGCACTGGCCATCTCGCCAAGCACGCCGCGTACCGGCGGCACCTGGCAGCGCCGCCTGCGCACCCTGGCGATGTTTCCGCGGCGTGCCCACGTGGTTCGTTTCATCGAGGACGTGGCGCGTCCGGCGTGCCTTGGCGTTGCCGAGGAATGGCGTCTGCAGGGTTACGACTGCACCGTGGAAGATGGCGAGGAGGGCGGCGTGCGCCTGAGCGTCGGTCCTGCCGACACCGCCTTCATCTACGAGATCAGGCCCCATGCCTATGCCACACCCAGCTTCGTCATGAGCGGGCCGCCGGGCGAAGAGCGCAAATACTTCCGCGCCGAAGTGCATCTGCGCGAGGGTGGCCAGGATCACGACGTGATGGGCTGGTCCCGCGACGAGGTGATCGGCGACATTCTCGACCACTACGAGCGGCACATGCACTTCCTGCACCTGGTGGGTTGAGCTTCACGCCGTTTCAATTTGCAATGGCCGGGCGGTAACATGCCGGCCATTGCCATCCCTCATTTCAGGAGCCTCCCATGGCCCATTCCGACATCACGTTCCTGCCAGACCCCGACCCCGAGTCGATTTCCTCGGACGTTGCAGGCTTCGGCGGCCTGCTGGTGACTACCCAGATCCCGACCCGCGCCGACGGAAGCCTGGAGCTGGGCAGCATCACCGAGCAGAGCGAATGCACGCTGCAGGCGCTGAAGGTGGCGCTGGAGGCGGCGGGCAGTTCGCTCGATCGCGTCCTGCACCTGACCATCTACCTGACCGACATGGCTGATCGTCCCGCGTTCAACGAGGTCTACCAGCGCTTTTTCGCCAAGCCCTGGCCGGTGCGTGCGGCGGTGGGCATCACCGCGCTCGCTGCCACAGGCATGCGCGTGGAAGTCACCGCCATGGCAGCCAAGGGCTGATCGTGCAGGAGAGCAGCATGATCGAAGTCACCGAGGTTTCCATCGCGCAACTGCGCGCCGCGCTGGAAAACGGCCAGACCACCGCTGTCGAGCTGGTCCAGGCCTATCTGCAGCGCATCGCCGCCTACGACGGCGCCGACACGCCCACCGCGCTGAACGCGCTGGTGGTGCCGAACCCCTCGGCACTGACCGAAGCCCGCGCGGCGGATGCACGTCGCGCCAGTGGCCAGACGCTGGGGCCGCTCGATGGCATCCCCTACACCGCCAAGGACAGCTACCTGGTCAAGGGCCTGACCGCAGCTTCCGGCAGCCCGGCCTTCGCCGGGCTGGTGGCGCAGCGCGATGCGTTCACCGTCGAGCGCCTGCGCGCTGCCGGGGCGATCTGCCTGGGCAAGACCAACATGCCGCCGATGGCCAACGGGGGCATGCAGCGCGGTGTCTATGGACGCGCCGAAAGCCCGTACAACGCCGACTTTCTCACGGCGCCTTTCGCGTCCGGCTCGTCGAATGGCGCCGGCACCGCGACCGCCGCCAGTTTCGCGGCCTTCGGCCTGGCCGAGGAAACCTGGTCCAGCGGGCGCGGTCCGGCGTCCAACAATGGTCTGTGCGCCTACACACCCTCGCGCGGGATCATCTCGGTGCGCGGCAACTGGCCACTGACGCCGACCATGGACGTGGTTGTGCCATTTGCTCGCACCATGGCCGATCTGCTGGAAATCCTCGACGTGGTGGTCGCCGACGACCCCGACACCCGGGGCGACCTGTGGCGCCTGCAACCCTGGGTGCCGATACCCCAGGTCGCCAGCGTGCGCCCGGCGTCCTACCTGGAGCTGGCCGCGCCCGCCGAGGCACTGGCGGGCAAGCGTTTCGGCGTCCCGCGCATGTACATCAATGCCGACCCGCTGGCGGGCACTGCGGAGCAACCGGGCATCGGCGGCCCGACCGGGCAGCGCATCCACACCCGTGCTTCGGTGATCGAACTGTGGCAGCAGGCACGGCGCGCCCTCGAGGCGGCTGGCGCCGAAGTCGTGGAAGTGGACTTCCCTCTGGTGTCCAATTGCGAAGGCGACCGACCGGGTGCGCCAACCGTGTTCAACCGCGGCATCGTCGACCCGGCGTTCCTTCACCATGAGCTGTGGGACCTGACCGCCTGGGCGTTCGACGATTTCCTGCGCGCCAATGGCGACCCGGCGCTCAACCGTCTGGTGGACGTCGATGGGCCGCTGATCTTTCCGCACGACCCCGGCACGCTGCCCAACCGCGAAGGCGACCTGGCCGCCGGTATGGACGAGTACGTGAAGATGGCCGAGCGGGGCATCACCCCGTGGGACCGGATCGACACCCTCGCCGACGGCCTGCGTGCACTGGAACACACCCGCAAGATCGACCTGGAAGACTGGCTGCAGGCACTGCAGCTGGATGCCGTGGTGTTTCCTACCGTCGCCGACGTGGCACCGGCCAATGCCGACGTCGACCCGGCCGCGGCGGACATCGCCTGGAGCAACGGTGTGTGGGTGGCCAACGGCAATCTGGCGATCCGCCATTTGGGCGTGCCGACCGTGACCGTGCCGATGGGCGTGATGGCCGACATTGGCATGCCGGTGGGTCTCACGTTCGCCGGCCGCGCCTACGACGACACGCAACTACTGCGGTTCGCCGCGGCCTTCGAAGCCACGGGCAACCGCCGGGCGATTCCACCGCGCACGCCACCCCTGCAGCGCTGAGCGTACGGACGACACCCGGGCGTCATGGCGCTCCGGTGTCAGCCGCCGCGCTGGCCATCGGTGCGGTCCATGAGCTCATTCCAGATGTACATGACGGCGTAGGCACGCCATGGTCGCCAGTCTTCGCTGCGCAGCCGTTGATGACCGGGCTTGAGCAGCTCGGGGTGTGCGCGCGTGATCTCCTGCATGATCACCAGATCGCTGCCCGGCCAGGCGTCGGCGTCCCGCCAGGCACGCATCGCCACATATTCGACCGTCCACGGGCCAATGCCCGGCAGTGCCAGCAGGCCTTGGCGCAGGGGCGTCAGGTCGGTACGTGTGTGTTCATCGACGAACGCTTCGATCTGTACCTGATTGCAAGCCACTGCAGCGGCGAAGTTCTGCAGCGCGGCCACGCGCTTGCCGGGCATGCCGATGCGGTCGAGGTTGACCTCGGCCAAGGCAGCGGGAGTGGGAAACTGCCACGCGACTTGTGGGTGCTGTGGCAGCGCCACCGGCCGCCCGGCCCGCTCGGCCAGACGCCCGGCAATGGTGGTGGCCGCCTTGACGCTGACCTGCTGGCCGACGATGGTGCGCACGATCAGCTCGAAGGTCGACCAGGTGCCAGGCACGCGCAGTCCCGGCGTCTGCAGCAGCAGGCGACCAAGCCAGGGGTCGCTGTCCAGCGCCGCGTGCAACCGCTGCGGGTCAAGATCCAGATCGAACATGCGCCGCAGGCGTGGCACCAGCGCGGGCAGGTGAACGCTGGCCGGTCCATCGATGCGCGCGATCAGGCAGTCACGGGTCGGGTCCTGGCGGACACTTAGCAGGCCTTCGTCACCCTGCCATTCGACGGTACGCAGGTAGACGCCGTCGATGACGGTCTCGACCAAGGCGCTGGAGCGTCCGCCGTAGAACCTGAGCAGGCGCTGCCAGTCGAAAGGCGGCTGATAGAACAGCTCGATGTCGGTACTGAGTGAGGGCATGGTGAAAAACTCCTTGCCGGTTCAGACCGTGCATCCCGCCACTTTGCTGCATCCACAGCCGACGCGGCTCGCGCCGCTGCTACATCCAATCCCCGTCGACCTGTAGCAGCGGCGCAAGCCGCGTCCGGCCTTACCGCGTTCATCCAGACACACCGCCTTGCCCACCGACGCGGCTCGCGCCGCTGCTACATCCAATCCCCGCCGACCTGTAGCAGCGGCGCAAGCCGCGTCTGGCCTCACCGTGTTCATCCAGACACGCCGCCTTGCCCGCCGACGCGGCTCGCGCCGCTGCTACATCCAATTCCCGCCGACCTGTAGCAGCGGCGCAAGCCGCGTCTGGCCTCACCGTGTTCATCCAGACACACCACCTTGCCCGCCGACGCGGCTCGCGCCGCTGCTACATTCGATCGCCGTTGAGGCTGCATACCGCATTCCTCTGTAGCAGCGGCGCAAGCCGCGTCCGGCCTTACCGCGTTCATCCAGACACACCGCCTTGCCCGCCGACGCGGCTCGCGCCGCTGCTACAGACATGTGGTTACCTGGCTGCTGCGGGGCGCTTGATCATCAGCAGGGCTACGATCAGCGCCAGCACCGCCACGCCGGTGGCCAGCAGGCCGAGGGATTCCAGGCCAAATTGACGAATGCCCAGGCCACCGAAAATAGCGCCCAGACCAATGCCGGCATTGGCCGCCGAGATGTTCAGCGACGCCGCCAGGGCCTGAGCCTTCGCGCCAGCCTGCATCACGCGCACCTGGCAGATCGGAAACAGCGCCGTATAGGCGATGCCCCAGGCAATCAGTGCCGCGATCAACCAGGCGCGCTGCTCGGCCAGCGCCACCGCAGCGGTCATGCCTGCGCCCAGCACCAGCAGAAACACCACCATCGCCCCCAGCGGGCGTCGGTCGACCATGCTGCCACCCAAGTGGTTACCCAGCATGCCGACTGCGCCGAAGCCCATCAGCCACCAACCGACCTGACCTGCCGGCACACTACCCAACCGCTCGAGGATGTCGGCCAGGTAGGTATAGGCGGTGAACATGGCGGTAAAGGTCAGCACCGACAGCAGCACGTGGGCCAGGAAGCGCGGCTGACGCAGCATCGCTGTCTGCTTCTCGCCGACCGCGGCGGCGGGCGAGCCAGGCAGTTTCGGCATCACCAGATGCATCAGCACGCCAATCAGCAGCGACACCCCAGCCAGCACCCAGAAGCTCCCGCGCCAGCCGATCAGGTCGGCGGCCACGGTGCCTAGCGGAACGCCGAACACCAATGCTGCGGAAATGCCCAGGTACACCTTGGCCACGGCCTTGCCGGATTGTCCGGGCGCAGCCAGTTGGCCGGCGGTTTCACTGGCGGTGCCCCAGAACACCGGTAGCGCCAGGGCAGGGATGAAGCGAGCGATGGCCAGCACCCAGATATTGGTGGACACCGCCGCCAGCACATTGGACGCCGCGAACACCAGCAGAATCAGGGTGAACAGTTTCTGGCGCTCGACGTGCGCCAGACGCGCCGTCAGATACGGTCCGAACAGCATTACGGTGAACGCGAACAGGGTTACCACCTGACCGGCCAGGGCTATGGAAATGTCCAGGTCTCGTGCCAGGCTCGGCAACAAGCCGACGATCAGGAACTCGGTGGTCACGATGATGAAGGCCGCCACGGCCATGATCAGGATCTGCACGCCGGAAGCGCTGCTGCTCGAGGCAGACGGCGCGGCGTCGGCCATGTGGGAAGAAGACATGGAACTTAACTCCGGAAAGATTTTGTAATAGCCTATTGGGGAAGTCCTGGAAAATCCCGGCCATTAATTACCTTGTGAATTGAACTGAATTCACCAATCGGAGATGCGATGTTTTCCTCGGAGCGCCTCAAGGGCATCGACGTCTTCGTCAGCGTCGCCGACCTGGGCAGTTTCACCGCCGCCGCCGAACGCCTGAACCTCAGCAACTCGGCGGTCAGCAAAGGCGTTGCGCGCCTGGAAGCGCGGCTCGGCGTACGGCTGTTCCAGCGCACCACCCGACGCCTGGCGCTGACCGAGGCAGGGCAGACGTTCTACCGCACCTGCACCAGCGTGCTCGCCGACCTCGAAGAGGTTGAACTGGCCATGAGCGCCGAGCAGCGCGAACCCCATGGCCGCCTGCGCATCGACCTGCCTGCGTCCTACGGCCGATTGCACGTGCTGCCCCTGATTCTCGAGTTCGCTGCGCGGCATCCGCGGCTGCAGCCTCACGTGTCGTTCTCGGACCGCTTCGTCGACCCTGTCCAGGAAGGCATCGACATCGTCGTGCGCATCGGGGGTTCCGATGCCTGGCCGAGCAACGTCGGGCGACGCTTCCTGGGGCGTCAGCGACTGGTATTCTGCGCAGCACCCGCCTACCTGCACGAGCACGGTACGCCACAGGGCGAGCGTGAGCTGGAACAGCATCGCTGCGTTGGCTATGGGCAGACCGATGGCACGGTCTATCCGTGGTACTTCAAGGGCCGCCAGGCCGGCGACATGGAGCGACGGACCATTCATCCGCACGTGGCCGTTGGCGACGGCGAAGGGCAGGTAATGGCCGTGCTTGCCGGGCAGGGCATCGCCCAGCTGCCGACCTGGCTGATCCAGCGGCATCTGGACAGCGGCGCGCTGGTCGAAGTGCTCGCGCCATTGGCCACCGACGGCCTGGCAATGAACCTGGTGTGGCTGAAAAGCCGTGAAGCCCTGCCCAAGGTGCATGCTCTGCTGGAATTCCTCACCGCGCGACTGACCCCGGCCGGCTCGGTTCCCTAGCGGTCTATGGCCGGGGGCCGGGATTTCGCTTTACGCACTCGGTACACCGTTTAAAATGCCAGCATCCATTGGAGGCCTCCGCATGTCGTCATTCGCCCACATGATCGAAAACATCACCCCTGATATCTACGAAAGCCTCAAGCTGGCCGTCGAAATCGGCAAATGGTCCGACGGCCGCAAGCTGACCGCCGAGCAGAAAGAACTGACCCTGCAGGCCATCATCGCCTGGGAAATGAAGAACCTGCCCGAAGATCAGCGTACCGGCTACATGGGCCCGCAAGAGTGCGCCTCGAAGTCCGCGCCGATCGAAAACATCCTGTTCAAGTCGGATTCGATCCATTGACCTGCGATCTCTTTGCGCAAGACACCCTGCAAGAGCTCGGTCGCGGTGCGGCCAGCAAGATGTCCGCACAGCTCGAGGCGCCAGTGGTGCAGTACCAGCTGCGTCTGGGCGATACGCAGATTGCCGTCAATCCCTTGATCGGCAGCAAGCTGCGCCTGGAGTTTCTCGGCGCCATCCACTGCGTGAACTGCGGGCGCAAGACCAAGACCAGTTTCAGCCAAGGCTACTGCTACCCCTGCATGACCAAGCTGGCCCAGTGCGACGTGTGCATCATGGCTCCGGAAAAATGCCACTACGACGCCGGTACCTGCCGCGATCCGGCCTGGGGCGAGCAGTTCTGCATGACCGATCATGTGGTCTATCTGGCCAACTCTTCAGGGGTCAAGGTCGGCATCACCCGGGCCAGCCAGTTGCCTACCCGCTGGCTCGACCAGGGCGCCAGCCAGGCACTGCCGATCATGCGCGTGGCGACCCGCCAGCAATCCGGGCTGGTCGAAGACCTGTTCCGCTCGCAGGTCGCGGACCGCACCAACTGGCGCGCGCTGCTCAAGGGTGACGCCCCGGCTGTGGACCTGGTGGCCATCCGCGAGCAACTGTTCGACAGCTGCGCGGCCGGTATCCACATGCTGCAGGATCGCTTCGGCCTGCAGGCGATCCAGGCCCTGAACGATGTCGACCCCATCGAGATCCGCTACCCGGTGCACACCTACCCGAGCAAGATCGCCAGCTTCAACCTGGACAAGAACCCCATCGCCGAAGGCACGTTGCTGGGCATCAAGGGTCAATACCTGATCTTCGACTCCGGCGTCATCAATATTCGCAAGTACACGGCTTACCAATTGGCCGTGCATCAGTAGAAGGGTTTTCGCATGCGTACCGAACAACCGAAAATGATCTACCTGAAAGACTATCAGGCGCCCGATTATCTGATCGACGAGACGCACCTGACCTTTGAGTTGTTCGACGATCACAGCCTGGTCCACGCGCAGTTGGTCATGCGCCGCAACCCGGCGCGTGGTGCCGGGCTGCCACCGCTGGTGCTCGACGGCGAGTTGATGGAGCTGCTCGGCGTCAAGCTCGACGACAGCGACCTGGGCGCCGCCGACTACCAGCTGACCGCCGACAGCCTGACCCTGCAGCCGCGCAGCGAGGCGTTCACCGTCGACACCAGCGTGCGCATCCACCCCGAAACCAACACCGCACTGGAAGGCCTGTACAAGTCCACCGGAATGTTCTGCACCCAGTGCGAAGCCGAAGGCTTCCGCAAGATCACCTACTACCTCGACCGTCCCGACGTGATGAGCCGCTTCACCACCACGTTGATCGCCGACCAGCAGCAGTACCCAATCCTGCTGTCCAACGGCAATCCGGTCGGCAACGGTCCCCAGGAAGATGGCCGGCACTGGGCCACCTGGGAAGACCCGTTCGTGAAACCGGCGTACCTGTTCGCGCTGGTGGCCGGTGACCTGTGGTGCGTGGAAGACAGCTTTACCACCGTCAGTGGTCGCGATGTGGCGCTGCGCATCTATGTCGAGCCGGAGAACATCGACAAGTGCGCTCACGCCATGACCAGCCTGAAGAAGTCCATGCGTTGGGACGAAGAAGCCTACGGCCGTGAGTACGACCTGGACATCTTCATGATCGTCGCGGTCAACGACTTCAACATGGGCGCCATGGAAAACAAGGGCCTGAACATCTTCAACTCCAGCGCCGTGCTGGCCCGCGCCGAAACCGCCACCGATGCCGCCCACCAGCGGGTCGAGGCCATCGTGGCCCACGAATATTTCCACAATTGGTCGGGCAACCGGGTGACCTGCCGCGACTGGTTCCAGTTGTCGCTCAAGGAAGGCTTCACCGTCTACCGCGATGCAGGCTTCAGCGCCGACATGCATTCGCCGACCGTCAAGCGCATCCAGGACGTCGCCTACCTGCGCACCCACCAGTTCGCCGAAGATGCCGGCCCGATGGCCCACGCGGTGCGCCCCGACAGCTTCATCGAGATCTCTAACTTCTACACCTTGACCGTGTACGAGAAGGGCTCGGAAGTGGTCGGCATGCTGCACACCCTGTTGGGCGCCGAAGGCTTCCGCAAGGGCAGCGACCTGTACTTCGAGCGTCACGATGGCCAGGCCGTGACCTGCGACGACTTCATCAGTGCGATGGAAGACGCCAACGGTGTCGAGCTCGAGCAGTTCAAGCGCTGGTACAGCCAGGCGGGCACGCCACGCCTTCAGGTAAGCGAACGCTACGATGCGCAGGCTCGCACCTACAGCTTGACCCTGCGCCAGAGCTGCCCCGAGACCCCGGACAAGGTCGAGAAGCTGCCATTCGTGATTCCCGTTGCGCTGGGCCTGCTGGACGCCAGTGGCCGCGAGCTGCCATTGCGTTTGCGCGACGAGGCCGCGGCGGTCGGTACCAGCCGTGTGCTGGCGGTGACCGAGGCGGAGCAGACGTTCACTTTCGTCGACATCGCCGAGCAACCATTGCCGTCGCTGCTGCGCGGCTTCAGTGCGCCGGTCAAACTGATCTTCCCGTATACCCGTGACCAGCTGATGTTCCTCATGCAGCACGACAGCGACGGTTTCAACCGCTGGGATGCCGGCCAGCAGCTGTCGGTCCAGGTGCTGCAGGAAATGATCGGCCAGTACCAGCGCGGCGAGTCATTGTCGATGGATCCACGCCTGCTCACGGCCCTGGCCAGCGTGCTGGAGAATCCGCAACTGGATCCGGCGATGGTTGCCGAGATGTTGTCGTTGCCCAGCGAGGCCTATCTGGCCGAGATCAGCGAAGTGGCCGATGTCGACGCGATCCATGCCGCTCGCGAATTCGCCCGCAAGCAGCTGGCCGACGGTCTGTTCGATGGGCTGTGGACGCGCTACCAGGCCAATCGCGAGGTCTCCAGGGCCACTGCGTACGTGGCCGAGAAAGAGCATTTCGCCCGCCGCGCGCTGCAGAACATCGCGTTGTCCTACCTGATGCTCAGCGGACGTCCCGAAGTGCTCGCCGCTACCCTCGAACAATATGATGCCTGCGACAACATGACCGAGCGCCTGACGGCCCTGGCGGTGTTGGTCAATTCGCCGTTCGAAGCGGAAAAGGCGCGTGCCCTGCAAGCCTTTGCAGAACACTTCAAGGACAATCCACTGGTCATGGATCAGTGGTTCAGCGTGCAGGCGGCCAGTGGCTTGCCGGGTGGGCTGCAGCGGGTGAAGGCGCTGATGCAGCATCCGGCGTTCACCCTGAAGAACCCGAACAAGGTGCGTGCGCTGATCGGTGCCTTCGCGGGTCAGAACCTGATCAACTTCCATGCGGCCGATGGCTCGGGCTACCGTTTCCTGGCCGACCTGGTGATCGAGCTCAATGCCCTGAACCCGCAGATCGCCTCGCGGCAACTGTCGCCGCTGACCCGTTGGAGAAAGTACGACAGTGCGCGGCAGGCACTGATGAAAGCCGAGCTTGAACGGATTCTCGCCTCCGGCCCGCTGTCCAGCGACGTCTACGAAGTGGTCAGCAAAAGCCTGGCTTGATGGATTGATTGGTGGGGATTCTTCGCGGGCAGAGCCCGCTCCCACAATGAGTGCGTGTACATCGTCTCATTGTGGGAGCGGGCTCTGCCCGCGAAAAGGGCCCCGCAAATTGGCTGACGCGCCGCAGCGCTCGGTTCGCGGCCACAGACCGCTCCTACAGGAGCGTTACAGGGTCAGGTGCTGACCTTCAATCCCACCAACCCCAGGATGATCAGACCCACACTGACCATCCGCATCAGCGCCATCGACTCGCCAAACAGCACGATACCGGCAATCACCGTACCCACCGCACCGACCCCGGTCCAGATGGCATAGGCGGTGCCCAAGGGCAGCTCACGCATGGCCAGGCCGAGCAGGCCGAGGCTCGCCGCCATGGCGGCAACGGTCAACACGGTAGGAAGGGGGCGGGTAAAGCCGTCGGTGTACTTCAGGCCGATGGCCCAGCACACTTCGAACAGACCGGCGAAGAACAACAGTAACCAGGACATGGAAAAACCCTCATCGAAGATGGGGTCGTCCCCGTTTGCAGGAAAAGTGGCGCCGGGTCGTCCCGGCGCCGAACACCATGTTGCCCATCCTTGCCCGATGGATCAAGTGCGACCGGTCAAGGTTCGGTCTTCAACGCGCCCGGCTCGGTGCCTTCCATGCGCCGGAAATAGGTCGAGAGCAGTGCTCCGGAAATATTGTGCCAGACGCTGAACAAGGCGCTGGGCACCGCCGCCAGCGGTGAGAAGTGAGCACTGGCCAAGGCCGCGCCCAGTCCCGAGTTCTGCATCCCGACTTCCAGGGCCAATGACTTGCGCTGCGCCAGCGGCAGCTTGAACAGCTTGCCGGTGAAGTAGCCGAGCAGGAAACCGAAACTGTTGTGCAGAATCACCACCGCCATGATCAACAGGCCCGACTCGGCAATGCGTGCCTGGCTGGCCGCGACCACGGCGCAGACGATCAACACGATACTCACCACCGACACCAGCGGCAGCACATCGACCGCCAGCTGGACCCGCGCACCGAGCAGCTTCTGGGCAACGACGCCCAGAACGATCGGCAGCATGACCAGTTGCAGGATCGACCAGAACATTTCCATGAACGATACCGGCAGCCAGGCCGAAGCCAACAGCCAGATCAGGGCAGGGGTGAGCAGCGGGGCGAGCAGGGTAGTCACCGCGGCGATGGCCACCGACAGCGCCAGGTCGCCCTTGGCCAGCCAGGTCATCACGTTGGACGAGGTGCCGCTCGGGCAGCAACCGACCAGAATCACACCGACGGCGATCTCCGGCGGCAGATGGAACACCTGGCACAACAGCCAGGCGACACCTGGCATGATCACGAAGTGCGCAACCACGCCCAGCGCCACGCGCCACGGATGACGCCCTACCTCGGCAAAATCGTCGAGCTTGAGGGTCAGGCCCATGCCGAACATCACCAGGCCCAGCAGCGGCACGATCAGCGGCTTGAGGCCGATGAACCATTCAGGCGCCAGAAACGCCAGTATGGCGAACAGCAGGACCCAGTAGGCAAAGGTATTGCCAACGAAGCGACTCAAAGCGGCCAAGGCGCGCATGGGGTAGTTCCTTCTTATATAGAATCATCATGTTGGTACCCGCAAACCCCTGGAGGAGCGGTCCGCGGCCGCGAAAGCCGCACCACGGTCTGCCTGACACATCGCAGCGCCCCTTCGCGGGCAGAGCCCACTCCCACAGAAATCGCGCACCCCCTGTAGGAGCGGTCCGCGGCCGCGAAAGCCACACCACGGTCTGCCTGACTCACCGCAGCGCCCCTTCGCGGGCAGAGCCCACTCCCACAGAAATCGCGCACCCCCTGTAGGAGCGGTCCGCGGCCGCGAAAGCCGCACCACGGTCTGCCTGACACATCGCAGCGCCCCTTCGCGGGCAGAGCCCACTCCCACAGAAATCGCGCGCCCCCTGTAGGAGCGGTCCGCGGCCGCGAAAGCCACACCACGGTCTGCCTGACTCACCGCAGAGCCCACTCCCACAGAAACCACACAACCCCTGTGGGAGCGGGCTCTGCCCGCGAAGGGCGCGCTGCCGGTCAAATCCCCTGGGGCAGCTCTTCGCCGCCCAGCGCCTCGAACAGCACTGGCAGGAATTCACCGAAGGTCAGCATCATCAAGGTAAAGCTGGCATCCAGCTGCCCCAGCGCTTCCTCGCCACCGTCCTGCTCGGCTTGATCCTGCAGCAATTCCTCGAACTTCAAACGCTTGACCACCATCTTGTCATCCAGCACGAATGACAGCTTGTCCTGCCACGCCAGCGACAACTGGGTCACCTGCTTGCCAGTGCTCAGGTGCAATTGGATCTCGTCGCTGGTCAAATCCTGGCGCTTGCAACGCACGATACCGCCATCTTCATGGGTGTCGCGCAGCTCGCACTCGTCCAGAACATGGAAGTCATCGGCCGCTTTCTGCGCCTTCACCCACTCGGTCATGGTCGCGGTCGGCGCCACCTTCACGGTCAGCGGGCGCACCGGCAACGAGCCGATCACCTCACGCAGGGTCGACAGCAGATCTTCGGCGCGTTTCGGGCTGGCCGAATTGACCAGGATCAAGCCTTGCTTGGGCGCAATGGCGGCGAAGGTCGACGAGCGACGAATGAACGCGCGCGGCAGGAAGGCCTGGATGATCTCGTCCTTGATCTGGTCGCGTTCCTTCTTGTAGACCTTGCGCATCTGCTCGGCCTCGATCTCCTCGACCTTCTCCTTGACCGCGTCACGCACGACGCTGCCCGGCAGGATGCGCTCTTCCTTGCGTGCGGCGATCAGCATGAAATCCTGGCTGACATGCACGAACGGGGCGTCTTCGCCTTTGCCGAACGGCGCCACGAAACCATAGGTGGTCAGTTCCTGGCTGGCACATGGGCGTGCCGGTTTAGTCGCCAGTGCGGTTTCCAAAGCCTCGGCGTCGAAGGGGATATCCTGGGTAAGACGGTAGACAAGCAGGTTTTTGAACCACATGGGGTGAAGCACTCCTCAACATTAGGCAGGCATTATTCTCCGTGTGCGAAGCCGACGCCATCCCTGTGCTAAGTGTTTGGAAGGCCTCGAAAATTTTTTTGAAAAAGTGCTTGCCAGAGTTTGGGTCGCTCCGTAGAATGCGCGCCACACCGAGAGACAAAGGGTGATTAGCTCAGCCGGGAGAGCATCTGCCTTACAAGCAGAGGGTCGGCGGTTCGATCCCGTCATCACCCACCAATCTCTCTCAGTGTTACGCGCAGCGGTAGTTCAGTCGGTTAGAATACCGGCCTGTCACGCCGGGGGTCGCGGGTTCGAGTCCCGTCCGCTGCGCCATTAATTCCGCCTCAGAGCCCTTGAACTCTCTGAAGCAAAAAACAAGCGACCTTCGGGTCGCTTTTTTTTTGTCCAGAATTCCTGCCCGCAGGCAGCCCGTGGGATCAATGTGTGGGAGCGGGCCGCGAAATTTGTGGGAGCGGGCTCTGCCCGCGAAGCAGGCGCTGCCGTGTGTCAGGGGTAGCACAGCTCCCACAGGGTTTACCACGCTGGCTGCTTCATTCGCCGCGGATGTACTGCTGCAGCTGCTCGATCAGGCTGGCTTGTTCGGCGATGGCTTCCTTGACCAGGTCACCGATGGATAGCAGCCCCAGCAGTTGGCCGTTGTCGACCACCGGCAGGTGGCGCAGACGACCCTCGGTCATCAATGCCATGCAATGATCGATGTTCTGTTGGGGAGTCACGGTGATCACATGGGCGCTCATGATCTCGCTGACCGGCGTGCCAATCGACGAGCGCCCCAGCAGCACCATCTTGCGTGCATAGTCGCGCTCGCTGACGATACCCACCACGCGCCCCTCGACCACCACCGGCAGGGCGCCGACATTCATCTGCGCCATGAGCTTGAGGGCATCGAACACCATCTGTTGCGGCTCGATGGTGTGCACCTGCTGGTTGTGCTGGACTTTACTCTTCAACAGTTCCGCGACGGTTTTCATGGGCTATGGCTCCAGGGAAAGGCGAGTGCAGCTAAAGCGCCCTCGTGTGCCGTGGCGCCATGTCAATTAGTCCACGTTCCGCACCGTCCGCTGCATCCCCAAAGCGAACACCACATGCCCAACTGCGTTATGCGGCTGCCGCGTTCAGCCCGCCGGGGCGGCCTGGCACTGTCGGCAGATATGCTTGCCATTGCGATTGGCCCAGCCCAGTTCGGCAATGCGCGCCTCCGCTGCAGGTTTCTGCGCCTTGGTGCCGAGCTTGGCGTCCACCGCAAATTCGAAGTCGAGGACCTTGCCGCAGCTGTCGCAATTGACTTTCCACTGATGGATCGCCAGTTCGCCGAACACCGGGCCGGTGGCCACGGCCACCCACTGGCCAGGCGGGTTGATCAGATGACGGACCTTCTCCACCACCAGGCGCATCGAAAGATCCTTGCTGCCCTTGAGGGTGACCAGCAGGGTGTCGGTGTTGTGGATCGAGCCGCCGTTGCCGGTGACCTGGTAACGGCCGGGCATGAGCGCGCGGCACTCGATCAAGGTGTGCTGCGGGTTGAGCAGACTGAAGCGGAAATCGTGTTCGACCATGGGTCCTCCAAATAGACGCGACATGCTAGCACGCCGGCCACGGCGGGGCCTCAGGCCATCGCGCGGGCCTGTTCCTCGAGGCGAGTGATGGCGTCGTCCAGTTCATCCAGCGCCGCCAAGGCTGCCGGATCGTTCTGCTTGAGCAGGGTTTCGCTGCGCAGGCAGGCCGCACGCAGTTGCGGCACGCCGCAGTAGCGTGTGGCGCCGTGCAGGCGATGCACCCGCTCGATCATGGCATTCTGATCGGCATTGATTCGCGCCAGTTGAATCGCTTCGCGGTCGGCCTGCAGTGACGCCAGCAGCATCGCCAGCATGTCGGCGGCCAGATCGGCCTTGCCTGCCGCCAGGCGCAGGCCTTCGGCGGCATCGAGCACCTGCAGGGTATTGCTTTCCAGCGGCAGGTCCGCGGTCTTGTCCAGGGACTGCGCGCTGAGCGCCAGCCCGGTCCATTTCAGCACCACCTGGGCCAGCTGGCGTTCGCTGATGGGCTTGGTCAGGTAGTCGTCCATGCCGCTCTGCAGCAAAGCCCTCTTTTCATTGGCCATCGCATGGGCAGTCAGCGCCACGATGGGCAGGGCGGCACCGGTCTGGGCACTTTCCCACAGCCGGATGCGCTCGGTGGTTTCGCGGCCGTCCATCTCCGGCATCTGCACGTCCATCAGCACCAGGTCGAGCCCGCCTTCCTGTACGGCCTTGATCGCTGCCGCACCGTTGTCCACCGCTCGCACCTCGGCGCCGAGGTCTTCGAGCAGGGTCTGCACCAGCAGCAGGTTGGCCGGATTGTCGTCCACGCACAGCACGCGCGGTGCGCGCTCGCCGCTGCCCTCGGGGCTTTCGTAGCGCAATTGCTTGGGGTTGATCAGGTCCGCCAGCGCACGGCGCAGTCGGCGTGTGCAGCTTGGCTTGGCCTGCAGCTGACGATCCGCATTGGGCACTGCGGCATGGAACAGCGCTTGCTCGGTAGTCGGGCACAGCACCAGCACCTGGCAGCCGCTCTGCTCGATCTCGCGAATCTGCACGCCCAGACGTTCCGGCGATATCTCATGGGCGGTGATGCCCAGCACGGCCAGATCGAGCGGCTGGCCTGCCTGCCGCGCAGCGTGGGTGGCCAGTACCAGCTTGTCCAGCGACTTGAAGTCGGTGACGTCCAGGCCACAGTCTTCGAGCTGATGCTGCAGGGCCTGCCGCGCCAGTTCATGGCCATCGACGATCGCGATGCGACGGCCGAGCAGGGGCGCCGACGGCAGGTCCTCGGCATCGTCGCGGGCCTTGGGCAGATTGAGGCTGATCCAGAATTCCGAGCCCTCGCCGGGCGTGCTGTCGACCCCGATCTCGCCGCCCATCTGCTCGACCAGACGCTTGGAAATCACCAGCCCCAGGCCCGTGCCGCCGGGCTGCCGCGACAGCGAGTTGTCGGCCTGGCTGAAGGCCTGGAACAGCGCCCGCACATCCTGGCCGGACAGGCCGATACCGGTGTCCTGGACACTGATGCGCAGTTGCACGCTGTCTTCGTTCTCGTCCTCCATCATGGCGCGGGCGACGATGGTGCCCTCGCGGGTGAACTTGATGGCGTTGCTGACCAGGTTGGTCAGGATCTGCTTGAGCCGCAGCGGGTCGCCGATCAGCGACAGCGGAGTATCGCGGTAGACCAGGCTGACCAGTTCGAGCTGTTTGGCATGGGCGGCGGGTGCGAGGATGGTCAGCGTGTCCTGCAGCAGGTCGCGCAGATTGAAGGGAATATTGTCGAGTACCAGCTTGCCCGCCTCGATCTTCGAGAAGTCCAGGATTTCATTGATGATGCCCAGCAGGCTGTCTGCGGATTTCTCGATGGTGCCCAGGTAATCCAGCTGGCGCGGGGTGAGCTCGCTTTTCTGCAGCAGATGAGTGAAACCCAGTATGCCGTTGAGTGGGGTCCTGATTTCGTGACTCATGTTGGCGAGGAATTCGGATTTGATCCGGCTCGCTTCCAACGCTTCCTTGCGCGCCAGGTCCAGTTCGATGTTCTGGATCTCGATGGTTTCCAGGTTCTGCCGGACGTCTTCGGTGGCCTGGTCGATGCTGTGCTGCAGTTCTTCCTGGGCATCCTGCAGGGTTTCGGCCATGCGATTGATGCCGGCGGCCAGGGCGTCCATTTCATGGCTGCCCATGGCCGGTACGCGACTTTCCAGATTGCCGTCCTTGATCTGCGTGACGGTGTCCTTGATCTGCCGAATCGGCGCACTGATGCTGCGACTCATGTGCGCGGCAAGCAGCGCGGTGATGCTCAGCCCGGTGAGGATCAGCAGCAGGCTGGCGAACAGGCTGCGGTAGCCGCGCAGCAAGGTGCCGTCATGGGACAGTTCCAGTTCGACCCAGCCCAGCAGGTGATCGACTTCGCCGGGCACCTCGTCACTGGCCAGGTCGCGATGGCGGCCGAACACGGGCATCAGATAGCGCGTGGCGTCGAAGCCGCTGCGCTGCAGCGAGTGCGTGCTGTTGCCGATCGGCACCGCGTTGAGCATCATCGGCCCGGCATGGGCGAGCAGGGTCCTGTCCGCCCCCAGGAAGGTCACCGAGCGCACGTCGGTCAGCTCCAGGGATTGCGCGGCGATGCGCTCCAGGCGCTCGCGGTCCTTGGCCGCCAGTGCCGGTGCGGCCAGCGGCGCGAGCTGTTCGGAAATCATGTCGCCGCGCTGCAGCAACTGCCGCTGCAGGTCGGACTGCTGCATCCAGGTGAAATAACCCCCCAGGATCAGCGCCATGCAGGTGGCCGGAATGAGCGCGAGCAACAGCACGCGGGTTTTGATACCGAGTTTCTTCAACACGCCGCAGGCGCCTTTCTGACTGAGCAATGCTGGGAAAATACAGCGGGGCGTGCCGATGCGCCAGTCGCGCGCGCCGCGGCGTTGGGCCAAAGGCATGTGCAAGGTCGCCAGGGGCTGAACCAGAACGACCAAAGGTCATGGAAGGGCATTGGGCTTGCGCGTGTGAAGGTGCCGCACCGGTTGCTTATGCTTTCGCGCTATAAGGTGCGCACTTTGCGTGATATGGGTAGGCGCCGTTTGCCGGTATGATAGGCCACCCCCGCAGTCTGGATTGCGAATACGCCATGACCCCGCAGTACCTAACCATCGCCGACTGCGTCGGCAACACGCCGCTGGTGCGCCTGCAGCGCCTGGCCGGCGAGACCAGCAACACCTTGCTGCTCAAGCTGGAAGGCAACAACCCGGCCGGTTCCGTGAAGGACCGCCCGGCGCTGTCGATGATCAGCCGCGCCGAAAGCCGCGGGCAGATCCAGCCCGGCGACACCCTGATCGAAGCGACCTCCGGCAATACCGGTATCGCCCTGGCCATGGCGGCGGCGATCAAGGGCTACAAGATGATCCTGATCATGCCCGACAACTCGACAGCCGAGCGCAAGGCGGCCATGACCGCCTATGGCGCCGAGCTGATCCTGGTCACCCGCGAGCAGGGCATGGAAGGCGCGCGCGACCTGGCCGAGCGCATGCAGCGCGAAGGGCGCGGCAAGGTCCTCGACCAGTTCGCCAATGGCGACAACCCCGAGGCGCACTATCGCAGCACCGGCCCCGAGATCTGGCAGCAGACCGCCGGTACCATTACCCATTTCGTCAGTTCCATGGGCACCACCGGCACCATCATGGGCACCTCTCGTTTTCTCAAGGAACAGAACCCCGCGGTGCAGATCGTTGGCCTGCAACCCATGGAGGGGGCTGCCATTCCCGGCATCCGCCGTTGGCCGGAAGAATACCTGCCGCGCATCTACGAGGCCGATCGGGTCGATCGGATCATCGACATGGCCCAGCACGAAGCCGAAGAAACCACCCGTCGGCTGGCGCGCGAAGAAGGCATCTTCTGCGGCGTGTCGTCCGGCGGCGCGGTGGCAGGCATGCTGCGCCTGTCGCGCGAAGTGAGCAATGCGGTCATCGTCGCGATCATCTGCGACCGCGGCGACCGCTACCTGTCCAGCGGCATCTTCGACGCGCCCAACTGATGGCCAGAACCAAACCGGGCCTGCGTTTCCAGCCGACAGGCGGCACCCGTGCGCCACAGGTACCGACCGGCAAGAAACAGCGCCTGCCGATCGAGCGCCTTGCCAACGACGGCCGCGGCATTGCCTTCTTCGAAGGGCGGACGTGGTTCGTCAGTGGCGCCCTGGCCGGCGAGCAGGTCGAGGCGCGGGTGCTCAATGCCCACGGCAAGATCGTCGAAGCGCGCTGCGAGCGCGTGCTCGTGGCCAGCGAACTGCGCCGCCCGGCGCCGTGTCCGCATTTCGGCACCTGCGGTGGCTGCAGCCTCCAGCACCTGCCGCACGACCGGCAGTTGGCGCTCAAGCAAGGTCTGCTGGCCGAGCAGTTGTCGCGCGTGGCCGGAGTCGCGCCCGAGCAATGGGCAGCACCGTTGAGCGGGCCCGAGCTGGGCTATCGCCGACGCGCCCGGCTGGCAGTGCGCTGGGATCCCAAGGCGCGTCATCTGGCCGTGGGCTTTCGCGCTGCAGCCAGCCAGGACATCGTCGACATCAGCCAGTGCCAGGTGCTGGTGCCGGCGTTGCAGCCGGTCATCGAGCAGTTGCCACAGCTGCTGCGCAGCTTCGTCAAACCCCAGTCGCTGGGCCACGTCGAGCTGTACGCGGGTACCGCACTGGCCTTGCTGCTTCGTCATACCGCCGCGCTGGCCGATACTGACCTGGCGGCGCTGCAGGCCTTCTGCACGGACCTGGGCCTGCAGTTATGGCTGCACGGCGAAGGCGAGCCGGCACCGCTGGTCGCAGGCGCAACGCTGGGGTTCGCCCTGGCCCCCTGGGGGCTCGAGCTGGCGTACCGACCCGGTGACTTCGTCCAGGTCAACGCGGCCGTCAACGATGCCATGATCGCCCAGGCGCTGGACTGGCTGGCACCCGAACCCCACGAGCGAGTCCTGGATCTGTTCTGCGGGCTCGGCAACTTCGCCTTGCCCCTGGCCCAGCGCGCGCGCGAAGTGGTGGCGGTCGAAGGCGTGGCGGCCATGGTGCAGCGTGCTGCCGACAATGCCGTTGGCAACAATTTGCATAACACTGGTTTTTACCAGAGCGACCTGTCGCAGCCTCTGGACGCCGCCGAGTGGGTGGGTGAAGGTTTTTCTGCGGTACTCTTGGATCCACCTCGCGACGGTGCTTTCGAGGTGGTGCGCACGATCCGCGCACTGGGTGCGCAACGTCTGGTGTATGTCTCCTGTAACCCGGCAACTTTGGCCCGCGATACGGTCGAATTGTTGAGGCAAGGCTACAGGCTAAAACGAGCCGGGATCCTCGACATGTTTCCGCAAACTGCGCATGTCGAGGCCATGGCGTTATTCGAAGCGGGCCAGGATGGCCCGTCCAATCCGACTGGCGCGCGAAACGCCTGACCATTGCCGGCCCAGCATTGGTCATAGCCAGCGACTGTTGATGCGCTTCGGCGTGTTGTAGGGAAAGGTAAGCAAGATGGTACAGGTGAGAGCACGCCAGCCGATCAACACCGACGGCAGTATCAATCTCGATGCATGGCTGGATCATATCGTCAGCGTGGATCTGGTGCTGGATCGCGAGGCCCTGAAGCAGGCCTGCGAGTTCGCCCAGGCCGCCGAACTGGTCGGCAACCCGGCCCAGCATTCCTGGGCCGACGGCACGTCGTGTTTCCAGGCGGGGCTGGAGATCGCCGAGATTCTCGCCGACCTCAAGCTCGACCAGGATTCACTCATGGCCGCGGTCATCTACCGCGCGGTCCGCGAGGGCAAGGCGAGCCTGGAAGAGGTCGGCCGGCGCTTCGGCAGCACCGTGTCCAAGCTCATCGACGGCGTGCTGCGCATGGCGGCCATCAGCGCCAGCCTCAGCCCGCGCCAGTCCATGGTGCTGGGCTCGCAGGTACAGGTCGAGAACCTGCGCAAGATGCTCGTGGCCATGGTCGACGATGTCCGCGTGGCGCTGATCAAGCTGGCCGAGCGTACCTGCGCGATCCGCGCGGTGAAGAGCGCCGACGACGAAAAGCGCAACCGCGTGGCCCGCGAGGTGTTCGACATCTATGCACCGCTGGCGCATCGACTGGGCATCGGCCACATCAAATGGGAGCTCGAGGATCTGTCGTTCCGCTACCTGGAGCCCGACCAATACAAACAGATTGCCAAGCTGCTGCACGAACGCCGCCTGGATCGCGAGCGTTTCATCACCGAGGTGATGAGCCAGCTGCACAACGAACTGCTCGACACCGGGGTCAAGGCCGACATCAGCGGGCGGGCAAAACACATCTATTCCATCTGGCGCAAGATGCAGCGCAAGGGCCTGGAGTTCAGCCAGATCTACGACGTGCGCGCGGTTCGCGTGCTGGTTCCGGAAATGCGCGATTGCTATACCGCGCTGGGCATCGTGCACACCCTCTGGCGGCACATCCCCAAGGAGTTCGACGACTACATCGCCAACCCCAAGGAGAACGGCTACCGGTCGCTGCACACTGCGGTGATCGGTCCCGAGGGCAAGGTGCTTGAAGTACAGATTCGCACCCACGCCATGCACGAAGAGGCGGAGCTGGGTGTTTGCGCGCACTGGCGCTACAAGGGCACCGACGTCAAGTCCGGGTCCAATCAATACGAAGAAAAGATCTCCTGGCTGCGCCAGGTGCTGGAATGGCACGAGGAGCTGGGCGACATCGGTGGCCTCGCCGACCAGTTGCGGGTCGACATCGAACCCGACCGGGTCTATGTGTTCACCCCCGACGGCCACGCCATCGACCTGCCCAAGGGCGCTACGCCCCTGGACTTCGCCTACCGCGTGCACACCGAGATCGGTCACAACTGCCGCGGCGCCAAGATCAACGGCCGCATCGTCCCGCTCAACTACAGCCTGAACACCGGCGAGCAGGTCGAGATCATCACTAGCAAGCACGGCACGCCCAGCCGTGACTGGCTCAACTCCAACCTTGGCTACGTCACCACGTCCCGCGCACGGGCGAAGATCGTCCACTGGTTCAAGTTGCAGGCCCGCGACCAGAACGTCGCCGCCGGCAAGTCGCTGCTCGAGCGCGAGCTCAGTCGCCTGGGCCTGCCTCAGGTCGACTTCGACCAGCTGGCCGAAAAGGCCAACCACAAGGGCGCCGAGGACATGTTCGCCGCCCTCGGCGCGGGCGACCTGCGCCTGGCGCATCTGGTCAATTCGGCGCAGCAACTGGTCGAGCCCGAACGCGGCAACGAGCCGATGGAGCTGGTCACCCGCAAGGCCACCGGTTACAAGCCTGGCAAGCGCGGCGATATCCAGATCCAGGGCGTCGGCAACCTGATGACGCAGATGGCCGGCTGCTGCCAGCCGCTGCCGGGCGATGCCATCGTCGGCTACATCACCCAGGGCCGCGGCGTGAGCATCCACCGCCAGGACTGCGCGTCGGTGCTGCAACTGGGCGGGCGCGAGCCGGAGCGGATCATTCAGGTCAGCTGGGGCCCGGTGCCGGTGCTGACCTATCCGGTCGATATCATCATCCGTGCCTACGACCGTTCGGGCCTGCTGCGCGACGTTTCGCAGATCCTGCTCAACGAGCGGATCAACGTGTTGGCGGTCAATACCCGCTCGAACAAGGAAGACAACACTGCCTTGATGTCGCTGACCATCGAGATCCCCGGCCTCGACGCCCTCGGACGCCTGCTCGGACGCATCTCGCAGTTGCCCAACATCATCGAGACACGCCGTAACCGGACGCCGTGAACCGGCGGATCCCGACACCTTTGCAAAGAGCCCGAGCATGTACACACTGCAAGACCTGCTCAACCTCATGGCCCGGCTGCGTGATCCGCAGCACGGTTGCCCGTGGGATGTGAAGCAAACCTACGCCAGCATCGTGCCGTTCACCCTGGAAGAAGCCTATGAGGTGGCCGACGCCATCGAACGCGAGGACTTCGAGCACCTCCAAGGCGAGCTTGGCGACCTGCTGTTCCAAGTGGTCTATTACAGCCAGCTGGCGCGCGAGGAAGGCCGTTTCGAGTTCGATGGCGTGGTCGATGGCATCACCCGCAAGCTGATTCGCCGCCACCCCCACGTGTTCCCCACCGGCGAGCTCTACGCGGCCCTGGACACGCCGCAGCTGGACGAGCAACAGGTCAAGCAGCGCTGGGAAGAAATCAAAGCCCAGGAGCGTGCCGAGAAGGGCGGGGCGGGCGAGCAGCTGTCGCTGCTTGACGACGTGCCCGCAGCGCTGCCGGCCTTGTCGCGTGCTGCCAAGTTGCAGAAGCGTGCCGCGGTTGTCGGTTTTGACTGGCCGGGACCGCTGCCGGTGCTCGACAAGGTCCGGGAAGAACTCGACGAGGTACTGGAGGCCATGGCCGCCGACGATGCGCCAGCGGTGGCCGAAGAAATCGGCGACCTGTTGTTCAGCGTGGTCAATCTGGCCCGTCACCTCAAGGTCGACCCGGAAAATGCCCTGCGCGGTGCCAACGTCAAGTTCGACAGGCGATTCCGCTTCATCGAGCATGCATTGCGCGACACCCATACCAACATCCAAGATTGCACCCTGGAAGACATGGACGCCCTGTGGGGCGAGGCCAAACGTCAGGAACAGAATCTGCCCAGCTGTGGCTGAGCCGTTTTATAAGTGAGCAGAACACTATGAGCCTTTCCCTCCGCGACCAATTGTTGAAAGCTGGACTGGTCAACCAGAAGCAGGTCAAGCAAGTCAGCAAGGACAAGCAGAAGCAGAAGCGTCTGGAAAACAAGGGCCAGGTCGAGGTGGACGACACGCAGCAGCGTATCGCCCAGCAAGCCATGGCCGAGAAGGCGCGCCGCGACCAGGAGCTCAATCGCCAGCAGCAGGACAAGGTCGAGGAGAAGGCCCGCGCCGCGCAGGTCAAGCAGTTGATCGAGGCGACCCGGCTGCCCAAGCTCACCACCGAGGACTACTACAACTTCGTCGACGACAAGAAGGTCAAGCGCCTGTCGGTCAACAACCTCATGCGCAGCAAGCTGAGCAACGGTTCGCTGGCGATCGTGCAGCATGGCGGAGGCTATGAGGTGATTCCGCGCGAGGCCGCGCTCAAGGTCCAGGAGCGCGCGCCGCAGCGCATCGTCATGCTCAATGTGGCCACTGAAGAAGTCGAGTCGGCAGAAGATCCATACGCCGCCTACAAGATTCCGGACGACCTGATGTGGTAACGGCCTGAAACGACAAACCCCGCCTGAGCGGGGTTTTTCTTGCGCGGCGAACGGTCAATTCGAAGCGCGTTGGCTTTCGAGTGTTTCCAGTTCGTTCTTGTAGCTGTGGGCATCGTTCTCGTTGTGGAACATCCCTACCAACAGGTCCTGCTGATAGACATCCCAGATCTGGATGCCTGCCGCCACGCCTTCGTGGGACATATGGGCTTCGTCGCGTTCGGTCACTTTTACAGTCATGGGAAAGCTCCTTTCTCGAATATCTGCAACCTGGCGTGTGCAGGTCTTTGTTATAGAGTTGGGTAGCTTGCTAAGTAAACAGACGAATCCTGCAACAGTTTTTTACCGAAACAGCAGCAATCGGCAAACGCCCGTGGGGCGTGCGCTGCGGCGGATTGTCGCAGCGGGTTCAGTGCTGTGAAAAAAATTTCATCCAACAAAAAACCCATCCGAAGATGGGTTTTTTTATCGCTGCACGGGATCAGCGAAGGGTAGTGCTCTGTGGCGTGGTGTCGGCATCACGGCCTTCGGCAACGCCCAGGTCGTCTTCCGGACGGCCGTCGACGATGGCGCGGCCACCGGAAGCCAGCTCGGTCTGCAGGACTTTCTCGTCCAGCTCGCCTACCCACTTGGCAACCACCAGCGTGGCAACCGCGTTACCGACCAGGTTGGTCAGTGCGCGTGCTTCGGACATGAAGCGGTCGATACCCAGGATCAGTGCCAGGCCGGCGACCGGCAGTTGGCCAACGGCCGACAGAGTAGCGGCCAGCACGATGAAGCCCGAACCCGTGACACCGGCAGCGCCCTTGGAGGACAGCAGCAGTACCAGCAGCAGGGTGATCTGGTGAGTCAGGTCCATGGTGGTGTCGGTCGCCTGGGCGATGAACACGGCGGCCATGGTCAGGTAGATCGAGGTGCCGTCCAGGTTGAACGAGTAGCCAGTCGGAATGACCAGGCCTACTACCGACTTCTTCGCACCCAGGCGTTCCATCTTGATCAGCATGCGAGGCAGTGCCGATTCCGAGGAAGAAGTGCCCAGAACGATCAGCAGTTCTTCACGGATGTAACGGATGACCTTGACCACGCTGAAGCCGTGAGCGCGGCAGATGGCGCCCAGCACCAGCAGCACGAACAGTACGCAGGTGACGTAGAAGCAGATCATCAGCTGGCCCAGCTGCACCAGCGAACCTACACCGTAGGCGCCGATGGTGAAGGCCATGGCACCGAACGCACCCAGCGGAGCCAGCTTCATGATCATGTTGATGATGTTGAACATGGCGTGGGCGAAGCCATCGATCAGGTCCAGCAACGGCTTGCCGTAGGCACCCAGGCGATGCAGGGCGAAACCGAAGATCACCGAGAACATCAATACCTGGAGGATATCGCCGTTGGCGAAGGCGCCGACGATGGTGTTCGGGATCACGTTGAGGATGAAGCCGACGATGCTCTGGTCAGCGCCTGCCGAAACGTAGCTGGCGATCTTGCTGGCGTCCAGGGTCGATACGTCGACGTGCATGCCGGCACCGGGCTGGACCACGTTGACCACGACCAGGCCGATGATCAGCGCCAGGGTCGAGACGACTTCGAAGTACAGCAGGGCGTAGCCACCGGTCTTGCCGACCGACTTCATGCTCTGCATGCCGGCGATGCCGCTGACCACGGTGCAGAAGATGATGGGGGCGATGACCATCTTGATCAGCTTGATGAAGCCGTCGCCGAAAGGCTTGAGCTTGACCGCGAACTGAGGGTAGAAGTGGCCGATCAGAATACCGATGATGATCGCGACGATCACCTGGAAATACAGCGATTTGTACAGCGGCTGACGAGTCGTCATTTTGCAAGTTCCTCAAGTGTATCGCCTGGCACCCGTTCCGGAGTGTTCGCGACACCTAAAGCACGAACCCTCCTGTCTGGAGGGATTTGTTGTGGGCGAGTTGCACGGTGGCAAACCTCTGCGGAATGTATTGCAGGTGCCGTGCCATAGTTGCGTACTGATGGCACAACACGGGTGGCTGCGGCCTGGGCAGGCGTATAGTTGTCGTCACATAGCTGTACAAGTGGCGGGAATCCGCCCTGTGCGCCTCCCCGCGCCGAAACCGTGGCGGATATCCGCCCACGAAAAAGGGCCCCGCAGGGCCCTTGTCGTTACCGCAACGCAGCCACTCAGCTGCCTTTTACCGATTTGCCGTCCACCGTGCCGTCCTGCAGCATGATGTTGTACTCCTTGCCGTCGGTCTCGACCTGCTGCAGGCGCACCAGCAGGTAGTCCCAATCCTTGGCGAACCAGAGCACGGTGATGCGCTTGCTTTGGGTGGGATCGCGCACGCGCTCGACCTTGATCGCGTCGACCTGGCCTGCCTTGGTCTCGACCTTCTCGGTACCCAGCACGCGGAAGTCGTAGGTGTCGATCTCGTCGCCATCGACCACCTGGTAGCTCATGCTCTTCTTACCTGCGGCAACGTCGTGCTGCAGAGCCAGCTGATAGGTGGATTTGTCCAGGACGCCGGTGTTGAGGGGCAGGTTGATCGGGTCGCCTCGGTCGGTACCGGTGACCTTCTTGGCCGCCCAGTCGAAGTCGAGGTTGACCTTGCGGGCCTTGCCCAGCCCGCCACGTTCGAAATTGTAGGTCTCGGGCAGCATGGCTTCCTTGTCGACACGCAGGGTGCTGACTTCACTCAGGCTGGCGATCATCATCGAGGCCTTGAATGCCAGCGTCCAATCGCCGTTGGCGCCCTTGCTCAGGCTGCGCTCGGCGGTGCCGCTCATGGGCAGCTGTTTCCAGTCGGCCGTGTAGCTGGCGGAAAAGGGCTTGAGCTCTGCGGCGTGAAGCGGAAGGGCCAGCAGGGCAACGGCGAAGAGCAGGGCGCGACGCATATAAACTCCTAGAGTCGAATCAAATGGCCACAAGCCGGTAACGGCTGGCCATCGAGCAGTGCACCCTGTTCGCCCAGGCGCACACGGCCTTCGGCGAACCAGCGCACTGCCAGCGGGTAGATCTGGTGTTCCTGGGCATGCACCCGTTGCGCCAGGGTGTCTGGCGTGTCGGTCGACTGTACCGGAATCACTGCCTGTACGACCAGTGGCCCGCCATCGAGTTCCTCGGTGACGAAGTGCACGCTGCAGCCATGCTCCCGGTCCCCGGCCTCAAGCGCGCGACGGTGGGTATGTAGACCCTTGTGACGCGGCAGCAGGGAGGGATGGATGTTGAGCAGACGGCCCTGATAGTGACGCACGAAAAACGGGCTGAGGATGCGCATGAAGCCGGCGAGGACCACCAGGTGGGGTTGGTACTGGTCGACGAGGTCGATCAGGGCAGCATCGAAGGCTTCGCGGTCGGCGAACCCCTGATGCTCCAGTACGCGTGCCTCGATGCCTGCATCGCGTGCGCGCAGCAGGCCAAGGGCATCGGCCCGGTTGGAAACCACCGCGGCGATGCGGGCGGGGTTGCCTGCCTGCAGGCTGTCGAGCAAGGCCTGCAGGTTGCTGCCGGTGCCCGACAGCAGCACCACGACGTTACAGGTCGAAGGCATCAGTGAGCCTTGAGGTTCTTCAGTTCGACCTGTGCGGCACCTTCAGCGGCCTGGGCGATTTCACCGATGACCCAAGGTTGCTCGCCGGCGGCGCGCAGGGACGCCAGGGTTTTCTCGACATCGGCCTGGGCCACGCAGATGACCATGCCGACGCCGCAGTTCAGCACCCGGTGCATCTCGTGCTCATCGACGTTGCCCTGCTGCTGCAGCCAGTCGAACACCGCAGGACGCTGCCAGCTGGCGACGTCGACCACGGCCTGGGCACCCTTGGGCAGGACCCGCGGGATATTGTCGAGCAGCCCGCCGCCGGTGATGTGGGCCATGGCCTTGACGGCTCCGGTGTCCTTGATCAGTTGCAGCAGGGGTTTGACGTAGATGCGCGTGGGTGCCATCAGCAGGTCGGTCAACGGCTTGCCGTCGAGCTCGACGGTCTCGATGTCGGCACCGGCGACTTCGATGATCTTGCGCACCAGCGAATAACCGTTGGAGTGAGGGCCCGAAGACGGCAGGGCGATCAACGCGTCGCCGTTGGCGACCTTGCTGCCGTCGATGATCTCGGCCTTCTCGACCACACCCACGCAGAAGCCGGCCAGGTCGTAGTCTTCGCCTTCGTACATGCCCGGCATCTCGGCCGTCTCGCCGCCTACCAGAGAGCAACCGGCCAGTTCGCAGCCGGCGCCGATGCCGGTGACCACGGTGGCGGCGGTGTCGACGTTGAGCTTGCCGGTGGCGTAGTAGTCGAGGAAGAACAGCGGCTCGGCGCCACACACCACCAGGTCGTTGACGCACATGGCAACCAGGTCGATACCGATGCTTTCATGGCGATTGAGGTTCAGTGCCAGGCGCAGCTTGGTCCCCACGCCGTCGGTGCCCGACACCAGCACGGGCTGCTTGTAGCCGGCCGGGATTTCGCACAAGGCACCAAAACCGCCCAGGCCGCCCATGACCTCGGGGCGCGCGGTACGCTTGGCGACGCCTTTGATGCGTTCGACCAATGCTTCACCGGCGTCGATGTCTACACCGGCGTCCTTGTAGCTCACGGAGGGTTTATTGCTCATGATCCAGGCCTTTAAAGGAGGGAGTCGGGGGAGTCGACCGTCGTCGATCCACGAAGGCGCGCGATTTTATCAGGCTTGTCCGAACGTCACCAGCGCGGTTCGACGGTTGTGCCATTGCCGGCTTGCGCCCGCCCGCAGCCAAGGCGCGCGCGGGCATGCTACATTGGGCGCCGAGCTTGACCACTGAGCTTTTTGCCGATTGTACGGTCACAGCCTCAATCCGCTATTACCGTCGGGAAACGTCCATGCGTCTGCGCCACTACCTGCTAGCCACCTGCATCACCCTGTCGAGCGTGCCGCTGCACGCCGAAACCATCAGCAACCTGTATCAGGTGCGCGAGCCCGTGGCCAGCCAGACGCCGGAAGAGCGTACCCAGGCCACCCAGCGTGCGCTGGAAACCCTGGTGCTGCGCCTGACCGGCGACGCCAAGGCGTTTGCCAGCCCAGGCCTGGCCAGCGTGCGCAAGGATCCACAGCAGATCATCAGCCAGTACGGCTACGATGCAGGCCCGCCCGAGTCGCTGCAGGTCGATTTCGACATGGCCAGCACCGACACCGCCTTGCGCTCGGCGGGTCTGCCGACCTGGGGCAGCAATCGGCCTTCGATCCTGGGCTGGTGGTTGAGTGACAGCGTCGAGGGCAGCAGCCTGGTCGGTGACGGCCAATCCGCCGCCGAGCCGCTGCGCCGCGCCGCACAGCATCGCGGTCTGCCATTGCGCCTGCCCCTGGCCGACCTCGGCGAGCAGGGCGTGGGGACTGCACAGAACCTCGAAGCCAGCGACCCGGCGGCGCTGCGTGGCGCGTCCGAGCGCTACGGTGCCGATGGCCTGCTGGCTGTGCATGCGCGCGAGGAGGAAGGCAAATGGTCGGGCACCTGGCGCCTGTGGCTGGGCAACCAGCGCGAACAGGGCAAGGCCGAGGGCGCCGACCAGGCGGCCCTTGCCGATGCCGTGCTGCTGGCCGTCAGTCAGCGCCTGGCCACGCGTTTCGTGGCCAAGCCCGGCGCCAGCAGCGAAATGACCCTGGCAGTCGAAGGCATGAACCTGGAGCGTTACGCGCAGATGGGTCGCCTGCTCGAATCCTACGGTGCGCGCCTGCGCACGGTGGACGGCGACAAGGTCGTCTACCGCGTGACGGGCAGTGCCGAGCAGTTGCGCGCGCAACTGGGCCTGGCCAAGCTGCAGGAGGTGCCGTACCAGGCGCCCGCGGTACCGGTCGATGCCCAGGCGGCTCCCGGCACGCCGGCGCCAGCGCCCCAGCCCGCGCCGGACCTGAGCTTTCGCTGGTAAGCCGGCGACGCCAATGCGACGCCGCGCTGGCGTCGCACCCAATTCCCGTTTTGTCTCTTCTATATATAGCTGGGCTGTCCGATGACTGATATGCGCCGTTGGTTCTGGCTGGGAGCAGTGCTGCTGCTCTGCGTGTTCTTCTACCTGCTGCATCCGATTCTCTCGCCTTTCCTGGTAGGTATCCTGCTGGCTTATCTCGCGGATCCGCTGGTCGACCGACTGGAGAAATGGAAGCTGTCGCGCACCTGGGGCGTGGTGGTGGTGTTCGCCCTGTTCACGCTGCTGTTGGTGCTGGCGCTGCTGGTGCTCATCCCCATGCTCGCCAAGCAGTTGGTCAGCCTGTACCAGATGGCCCCGCAGATGCTCGACTGGTTGCAGCATTCGGCGCTGCCATGGGTGCAGGCCCGGCTGGGCCTGGCCGAAGGATTCTGGAAATTCGACCAGATCAAGGCCGCCATCAGCAGCCATATGGGACAGACCACCGATGTGGTCGGGGTGATACTGTCCCAGGCCACGGCGTCCGGTCTGGCGTTCATGGCCTGGTTGGCCAACTTCGTGCTGATCCCCGTAGTCGCCTTTTACCTGTTGCGCGACTGGGACCTGATGATGGCGAAAATCCGCGGCCTGCTGCCACGGCAACGGGAAGGGCAGATCGTGCGCCTGGCGGGTGAGTGCCACGAGGTGCTGGGCGCGTTCGTGCGTGGACAGCTGCTGGTGATGCTGGCCCTGGGTGTCATCTACGCCACCGGATTGATGCTCGTGGGCCTGCAGTTGGGCCTGTTGATCGGCGTCGTGGCCGGGCTTGCGGCCATCGTGCCGTACATGGGCTTCGTCATCGGCATCGGTTCGGCGATCATCGCCGGCCTGTTCCAGTTCGGCCTGGACCCGTTCCACATGATCGCCATCGTCGCCGTATTCATGATCGGCCAGGCGCTGGAGGGCATGGTGCTCACGCCTTTGCTGGTGGGCGATCGCATAGGCCTGCACCCGGTGGCGGTGATCTTCGCCATTCTCGCCGGCGGCGAGCTGTTCGGTTTCACCGGCGTGCTGCTGGCGCTGCCGGTGGCTGCGGTGATCATGGTCCTGGTGCGGCACATGCACGACCTGTACAAGGACTCGAACATCTACGCCGGCTCCGAGGATCCAGACCTGTGAGCGCGGCGGGCCCTGCGGGGCTCGCTGCAGCCAAACTGTAAACCTTTGATTTTCCAAGCAGTGTTGCGCATTGTGCGGCTGCCCGGGCAGGTATAGACTTTGCACACTTCACATTGAGGCCCGTTGCAGCTCGATCCCAGGGCTGTTCAGCCAGCATGAAACCGATTCAGCTGCCCCTAGGTGTGCGTCTGCGGGATGACGCGACCTTCATCAATTACTATCCAGGCGCCAATGCCGCGGCACTCGGCTACGTCGAGCGCCTGTGCGAAGCCGACGCCGGTTGGACCGAAAGCCTCATCTACCTGTGGGGCAAGCACGGGGTAGGGCGCACTCATTTGCTGCACGCAGCCTGCCTGCGTTTCGAACAACTGGGCGAACCGGCGGTGTACCTGCCGCTGGCCGAACTGCTCGATCGAGGCGTCGGCATCCTCGATGATCTGGCCCAGTACGAGCTGGTGTGCCTGGATGACCTGCATGTGGTGGCCGGCAAGCCGGAGTGGGAAGAAGCCCTGTTCCACCTGTTCAATCGCCTGCGTGACAGTGGCCGCCGGCTGCTGATCGCCGCGTCCCACTCGCCTCGCGAACTGCCGGTGAAGCTTGCCGACCTGAAGTCGCGCCTGACCCTCGCCCTGATCTTCCAGATGCGCCCGCTGTCCGACGAGGACAAACTGCGCGCCCTGCAGCTGCGTGCATCGCGTCGCGGCCTGCACCTGACCGACGAGGTCGGCCATTTCATTCTCACCCGTGGCACGCGCAGCATGAGTGCACTGTTCGAGCTGCTCGAGCGCCTCGATCAGGCCTCACTGCAAGCGCAGCGCAAGCTGACCATCCCTTTCCTCAAGGAAACGCTGGGGTGGTAGAAAAGGCAGGTCGATTCAGCCGCTCTATGACCTGTTTCACCGGTGTTCCAATCGGTTCTAAGTGCGCCTCTGCAGCATGCTTATCTGTATAGACGTCCAGTCATGATGGTGGCATTTTGCGATTATCTTTCGGCCAATGAATTCGGGGATTCGGCGTCATTATCGTGCAACGGGGTGCGAGCGGGGCTGCAAAATGGGGCGTTAGATGTCACCGTAATTCTCCTGAGTCACATTTCGTTCGATTGAATTTGCAAATAATCGCGATACAGGTATAGTCGCTTCTCTTTCACTATTCCTCGTCACGGTCGTGCCCATGCTCAATCGCTTAGCACCCCTCGTGCCCATCGCACTGTTGACCCTTCTGGTCGGTTGCGCGGCGCAAGCGCCGGTCTCCCAGCAGCAGGTTCTGGACCCGGTCACCGCCGTCCAGCCGCATCAATCCCCTTCGAAAGCCTCGCTGCTGTTCGAAGAAGAAATCACCACCGAAGACGAGCTGGCCCAGTTCGACGGCAGCAAGGGCTACAGCTTGCCGATCCTGGCCGACAGCATCCTGGAGCGTGGCAAATCCCTGATCGGTACCCGCTACCGTTTCGGCGGCACCGACAAGGCTTCCGGTTTCGATTGCAGTGGTTTCATCGGCTATCTGTTTCGCGAAGAGGCGGGCATGAACCTGCCGCGCTCGACTCGCGAGATGATCAACGTCAAGGCCCCACTGGTTGCCCGCAACAAGCTCAAGCCCGGTGACCTGCTGTTCTTCAGCACCAACGGTCGTGGTCGTGTCAGCCATGCCGGCATCTACCTGGGCGATGACCAGTTCATCCATTCCAGCAGCCGCCGCAGCGGTGGCGTTCGCGTAGACAGCCTGGGCGACAGCTACTGGAGCAAGACTTTCATCGAGGCCAAGCGGGCCCTGGCCATGGCGCCCACCACGATGATCTCCAGCAAATAACGGATGCAGCGCAACAAAGCGGCGGTGAGGTGAAAACCTCAGCGCCGTTTGTGTTTTCGGGTAATGAATCTAGTCTATTACGGCAGTCGGCTCAGGATGGTTCGGTACATGTCTACCCAGGCACGCGTTTTCGCTTCAATCGCATTGGCCGCCGTGCTTGCCGGCTGCGCCAGTGCGCCTCCGGCCAAGGTAGTCAGGCCCAAGGTCATCAACCCGATCGTCATGAACCCCAACAACGACATGGTCGGCGCCGCCGACGACGTCTTGTTCCGGGCCTTGGGATTGGTGGGCACGCCGTACCGCTGGGGAGGCAATACGCCCGACTCCGGGTTCGACTGCAGCGGCCTGATCAGCTTCGTTTATCGCGATGCCGCCGGCATTGCCCTGCCGCGCTCGACGCGGGAAATGATCGTGATGCGCTCGCCGGATGTCGACCAGTCGCACCTGCAGTCCGGGGATCTGGTGTTCTTTGCCACCAGCGGTGGCTCGCAAGTCAGTCACGCCGGTATCTACGTAGGGGAGGGGCGTTTCGTGCATGCCCCGTCGAGCGGCGGCACGGTCAAGCTCGATTACCTGAACAAGCCCTATTGGCAAAAAGCCTATCTCAACGCCAAGCGGGTGCTGCAACCCGGCCAGCTGGCGCGCAATCCGTGACCCGAACGGGGCGAGTGATCTCGCCCCGGCTTGGCTCGATCACTTGGCGGCAGTGACTCGCCAGATCTTGTTGCCCACATCGTCGGCAACCAGCACACCGCCCTTGTGGTCGGGCAGTACCGCAACCGGGCGACCCATGGCTTTCTCGTCGCCATTGAGGAAACCACTGAGCAGGTCGATGGGCTGGCCGCTCGGCTTGCCGTCCACGAACGGCACGAACACCACCTTGTAGCCGCTGTGCGGCTTGCGATTCCACGATCCATGCTGGCCGATCAGTGCGCCCGTGGTGAAGGGGGCAGGCAATCCGCTGCCGTCGGCGAAACTCAAGCCCAGCGATGCCGTATGCGGCCCGACTGCATAGTCCGGCGCGATGGCCTTGGCCACCAGTTCGGGATTCTGCGGCTCGACGCGTACGTCTACATGCTGCCCGTAATAGCTATAGGGCCAGCCGTAGAAACCACCATCCTTGACCGAGGTGATGTAATCCGGCACCAGGTCGCTGCCGATCTCGTCGCGCTCGTTGACCGCCGTCCACAACTTGCCGGTCTTGGGTTCCCAGGCCATGCCGTTGGGGTTGCGCAGGCCGGAGGCGAAAATCCGGTGCTGGCCCGTGGCAGCATCCACTTCCCAGATTGCTGCGCGGCCTTGTTCCTGATCCATGCCGTTCTCGCCCACGTTGCTGTTGGAGCCAACGGTGACGTACAGCTTCTTGCCATCTGGGCTGGCGATGACGTTCTTGGTCCAGTGGTGGTTGAGCGTGCCGCCCGGCAGGTCCACGACTTTCTCGCCCGCGCCGCTGATCGAGGTGGCGCCATCGGTGTATTTGAAGCGCAGCAGCTTGTCGGTGTCCGCCACATAGAAATCGTTGCCGACCAGGGTCATGCCGAACGGCGAATTGAGGTTGGCAATGAAGACGGTACGGGTCTCGGCCACGCCATCACCGTCCTTGTCGCGCAGCAGCGAAATCCGGTTGGCGCTGGGCACGCCGGCGCCCGCCCGGCTCATCACCTTCTCCATGACGAAGCCGCGAATACCCTTGCTGTCGTCGGGCTTGGCCGGCGAGTTGGTTTCCGCCACCAGCACGTCACCGTTGGGCAGCACGTAAAGCCAACGCGGGTGGTCCAGGTCTGCGGCGAAAGCGGCCACCTGGGTGCCGGGCGCCGCCGTTGGCTTGCCACCTTCGGGCCAGCCCACCGCCGGCGCGATATTGACGGTAGGGATCAGGGTCTTGTTGGGCTCGGGCAGCTTGGGCGAGGGGCCCGTCCCGTCGCTGACCTGCAATGACGATGTTTCGCCACAGGCGGCAAGGCCGGCAGCCAGCAGAATCAATGTAGCGAGGCGGGTCTTGTGCATGGTCGGGCTCTCTGAGGTTTTGTTCACAGAAGGTAGAGGCACTGGCGGTTGGCAAGGTTCAACCGCGTTGCCGGTCAGCGGCAGCAGGGGATCAGGTGCTGCGGATCAATTGACGCTCCTGGCTCAACCCTCTAACCTGCGCGGCTGTTCCAGGTGCTCGGCGATCGGACGATCCAGACGAGTGAAACAGGGAAGCCGGTGCGCAGCGTTCGACGCGCCATCCCGGCGCTGCCCCCGCAACGGTAGACGAGTCAAGGCTGCACACGATGCCACTGAAGTGATTCGGGAAGGCGTGCGGCCTGGGTGTGTACAGCCCCGCTCGTGAGCCCGGAGACCGGCCTGGTCCACCTTTACGGCACGCTGCAGGGCCGGCGCTCATTCTCGGGCGCGTTGCGCCGGGCCGTGCCCTGACCCATGTACTGTCGCGCGGGGAGAGCGGCATTGACGTTCACTGTTCGGCCAGCCGGCCTCGGTGTCGCGTTGATGCTGCCTGCGTGCAGGTGTAGCGGAGAGCCACCATGAACGAAACGACCGAACGCGACGCACGTCACCTGGCGCGCATGCTGCGCAAGAAAGCCGTGATGGACGAACGCATCGCCAATTCTCCCAACGAATGTGGCTTGCTGCTGGTGCTCAGCGGTAACGGCAAGGGCAAGAGCAGTTCGGCGTTCGGCATGCTCGCGCGAGCCATGGGCCACGGCCTGCAGTGCGGCGTGGTGCAGTTCATCAAGGGGCGCAACAGCACCGGCGAGGAACTGTTCTTCCGGCGCTTTCCCGAGCAGGTGCGCTACCACGTGATGGGTGAAGGGTTCACCTGGGAAACTCAGGATCGGCAGCGAGACATCGCGGCGGCCGAGGCTGCCTGGGACGTCTCCAGGCAACTGATGAGCGATCCGGCCATTGGCCTGGTGGTGCTCGACGAACTCAACATTGCCCTCAAGCATGGTTATCTCGACCTGGACACCGTGCTGCATGATCTGCAGGCACGTCCGCCCATGCAGCATGTGATCGTCACCGGTCGCGGGGCCAAGCCCGAGCTGATCGAACTGGCCGACACAGTCACCGAAATGGGTGTGGTCAAGCATGCGTTCCAGGCCGGCATCCGTGCCCAGAAGGGCATCGAACTATGACCGAGCCGCGCCAGTGTCCGGCGGTGCTGATCGCCGCCCCGGCCTCCGGGCAGGGCAAGACCACCGTGACCGCCGCCCTGGCGCGCCTGCATCGCAATCAGGGGCGGCGGGTGCGGGTGTTCAAGTGCGGCCCGGACTTTCTCGATCCGATGATCCTCGCTCGCGCCAGCGGCGCGCCTGTCTATCAGTTGGACATGTGGATGGTCGGCGAGCAGGACAGCCGGCGGCTGTTATGGGAAGCGGCGCAGGAAGCCGACATCATCCTCATCGAAGGCGTCATGGGCCTGTTCGACGGCACGCCGTCCAGCGCTGACCTGGCGCGTCATTTCGGCGTTCCGGTGCTGGCCGTGATCGATGGCACCGCCATGGCGCAGACGTTCGGCGCTCTTGCCTTGGGCCTGGCCTGTTACCAACCCGATCTGCCGTTCGCCGGCGTCCTGGCCAACCGGGTCGGCACGGTGCGTCACGCGCAACTGCTCGAGGGCAGCCTGACCCAGGGTCTGCGCTGGTACGGCGCGTTGTCCCGGGAAACCGGGATCGAACTGCCGAGCCGCCATCTGGGGCTGGTCCAGGCCAGCGAGCTCAACGATCTGGATACCCGCCTGGATGCCGCGGCCGCCGCCCTGGCCCAGACCTGCCAGGTGGCCTTGCCGCCTGCGGTCACCTTCGCCGCCCCGGTCGAACGCTCGGTGGCGCGCCTGCTCGATGGCGTGCGCCTTGGTGTGGCCCGCGATGCCGCGTTCGCTTTCGTCTACGACGCCAGTCTGGATGTGTTGCGCGACATGGGCGCCGAGGTGGTGTTCTTCTCGCCGTTGCACGACCTGCGGCTGCCGCCATGCGACAGTCTGTACCTGCCCGGTGGCTACCCCGAGCTGCACCATTTGGCGCTCGCCGCCAACGTTTCGATGCTCGACGATATCCGCGCTCACCATGCCGCGGGCAAGCCGCTGCTGGCTGAATGTGGCGGCATGCTCTACTTGCTCGACGCACTGACCGACGTCGAAGGGGCCCGCGCGCAACTGCTGGGTCTGCTGCCCGGCGAAGCAGTCATGCAGAAGCGCTTGGCGGCCCTGGCCTTGCAGGCGGTCGAGCTGCCGGAGGGGGTATTGCGCGGGCACACTTATCACCACTCGCTGACCAGTACCGAGTTGCAGCCGATTGCTCGCGGCGTCAGCCCCAATGGCGGTCGCGGCGCCGAGGCGGTTTACCGCCAGGGACGGATGACGGCCTCTTACGTGCATTTCTATTTCCCGTCCAATCCGGCGGCGGTGGCCGCACTGTTCGCGCCCGATGATCGCGCGCCTGCAGCCGGGCATCGGGCGGCGTCATGAGCGAGCCCTACAGCGACAGCGAGCGCGCCGCCATCTACCGAGTGATCGCCGAACGCCGCGACATGCGTCACTTCACCGGTGGCAGCGTGCCGCCGGCGCTGCTTGCGCGGCTGCTGGCAGCCGCCCATCAGGGGCCAAGCGTCGGCCTGATGCAGCCCTGGCGTTTCATCCGCATCAGCGACGCCGATGTGCGCGGTCGCATCCAGGCGCTGGTCGAGGAAGAGCGACTGCGCACCGCGCACGCCATGGGCGAGCGTTCGGACCAGTTCATGCGGCTCAAGGTCGAAGGGATCGCGGACTGCGCCGAGGTGCTGGTGGCAGCGCTGATGGACGATCGCGAGCGCCATGTGTTCGGCCGCCGGACCTTGCCGGAAATGGACCTGGCCTCGGTGTCCTGCGCCATCCAGAACCTGTGGCTGGCGGCGCGCGCCGAGGGTTTGGGCATGGGTTGGGTGTCGCTGTTCGATCCCCATGCCCTGGCCGAGGTACTGGGCATGCCCGCTGGAGCCAAACCGGTGGCGGTACTGTGCCTGGGGCCGGTCGAAGGCTTCTACGATGCGCCGATGCTGGAACTTCAAGGCTGGGCTGCCCCCCAGCCGCTCGAACACATGCTGTACGAAAACCAATGGGGAAAATCGTTGTGAGCATTGCGTTGATGACGGCGGCCGGGGTGGCGCTCGATGCCCTGTTGGGGGAGCCGCGCAGGCACCATCCGCTGGTTGCCTTCGGCCGTCTGGCCAACCGGATCGAAGCACGTTTCAACCGCGCCGGGCGTGGCTGGCGCAGCCATGGTGTCACCGCCTGGTTCCTGGCCGTGGTGCCCCTGACCCTGTTGGCGACATTGCTGTCCTGGCTGCCGCTGGTCGGCTGGCTGGTGGAGATTGGCGCGCTGTACCTGGCGCTGGGCATGCGCAGCCTGGGGGAGCACGTGATGCCCGTGGCCCAGGCCCTGCGCAGCGACGACCTGGCCAGCGCTCGTCAGCGTGTCGGCTATCTGGTCAGCCGGCAGACCGATGAGCTGGACGCCGAGGCAGTGGCCCGGGCCGGCACCGAATCGGTGCTGGAAAACGGCAGTGATGCGGTGTTCGCGGCGATCTTCTGGTTCGTCGTGGCCGGCGCGCCCGGGGTTGTCCTGTATCGCTTGAGCAACACGCTGGACGCCATGTGGGGCTACCGCAACGAACGCTTCGAGCGTTTCGGTTGGGCGGCGGCGCGGATCGACGACGTGCTCAACTACATCCCGGCGCGCCTGGTTGCGCTCACCTATGCCGTGCTGGGCAAGACCCGCCTGGCCTTGCGCTGCTGGCGCCGGCAGGCACCGCAGTGGGACAGCCCCAACGCAGGCCCGGTGATGGCGGCAGGGGCCGGCGCATTGGGCGTGCAGCTGGGCGGTCCGGCTATCTATCACGGCGAGCTGCATGAGCGGGCCGTGCTGGGCGAGGGTGCGCCGGCCGATGCCGACAGCATCGAGCGCGGCTGGAACCTGGTCCAGCGCGGCGTGTGGCTGTGGCTGTTGGTGCTGTGTCTGGGAGGCTTGCTCGATGCTTGAACACGGAGGGCGCTTGCGCCAGGCGGTGCTCGAATACGGTATCGCCGAAGACGACTGGGTCGACCTGTCCACCGGTATTGCGCCATGGGCTTTCCCCCTGCCCGAGATCACGGCGCGCGCCTGGGCGCGGCTGCCGGAAAACGAAGACGGTCTGGAAGACGCCGCGCGCAGCTACTATGGCTTCGCGCACGTGCTGCCGGTGCCGGGCTCGCAAGCGGCCATTCAGACACTGCCACGCCTTCGTCGCAGTGGTCGGGTAGGGGTGCTGTCGCCGTGCTACGCCGAACATGCCGAGGGCTGGCGACAAGCGGGGCATGTGGTACGCGAAATCAGCGAAGACGAGGTCGAGCACTTCATCGACAGTCTCGACGTGCTGGTCGTCGTCAACCCGAACAACCCCACTGGCCGGCTGTTGTCCGCCGACTGCCTGCTGGCCTGGAATGCGCGTCTGAACAGCCGGGGCGGCTGGCTGGTGGTCGATGAAGCGTTCATGGACAACACGCCGCGTGCCGGTCTGGCTCGCTACGGCGTGCAACCTGGGTTGATCGTGCTGCGCTCGTTCGGCAAGTTCTTCGGCCTGGCGGGTGTACGGCTGGGCTTCGTCCTCGGCGAGCCGCGCCTGCTGCGCCTGCTGGCCGACCTGATCGGGCCTTGGGCAGTGAGCGGACCGACACGCCAGCTGGGGCAGGCCTGCCTGCTCGACCAGCCGTCGCAGCAGGCGCAGATCGCCCGCTGCGCCGCGGCCAGCGAGCGCCTTGCCCAATGCTTGCGGCGCCACGACCTGGCGCCACAGGGCGGCTGCGCACTGTTCCAGTCGGTGGCGTACGAAGGGGCCGAGCGCCTGCAGGATTTCCTCGCCCGTCGCGGCATCCTCGTGCGGCTGTTCAAGCAGGACAGCCGCCTGCGCTTCGGCCTGCCTGCCCGCGAGGGCGACTGGGCACGACTCGAATCCGCCCTAGGCGAGTATCGCAAGGAGCATGCATGAGCACATTGATGGTTCAGGGCACCACGTCCGATGCCGGGAAAAGCACGCTGGTCACCGCGCTGTGCCGCTGGCTGACCCGTCAGGGCGTGGCGGTGGTGCCGTTCAAGCCGCAGAACATGGCCCTCAACAGTGCGGTGACTGCCGACGGCGGCGAGATCGGTCGTGCCCAGGCGGTGCAGGCCCAGGCCGCGGGCCTGCAGCCGCATACCGACATGAACCCGGTGTTGCTCAAGCCCAACAGCGACACCGGTGCCCAGGTGATCATCCACGGGCGCGCCGTGACCAGCATGAACGCCGTCGCGTATCACGACTACAAGGCCATCGCCATGCAGGCGGTACTGGCTTCGCACCAACGGCTGAGCGCAAGCTACCCGGTGGTGGTGGTCGAAGGCGCCGGGTCGCCAGCGGAGATCAACCTGCGCGCCGGCGACATCGCCAACATGGGCTTCGCCGAGGCGGTGGATTGCCCGGTGCTGCTGATCGCCGACATCAACCGCGGCGGCGTGTTCGCCCATCTGGTTGGTACCCTGGAACTGCTTTCGCCGACTGAACAGGCGCGGGTTCAGGGCTTCATCATCAATCGCTTTCGCGGCGACATCGCCTTGCTCCAGCCAGGCCTGGATTGGCTGGAGGCCCGTACCGGCAAGCCGGTGATCGGTGTGCTGCCGTATGTCATGGACCTGCACCTGGAGGCCGAGGACGGCCTGGATCGGCGTCAGTCAAGCAAGGCCGACAAGGTGCTCAAAGTGATCGTGCCGGTCTTGCCGCGCATCAGCAACCACACCGATTTCGACCCGCTGCGCCTGCACCCGCAGGTCGACCTGCAGTTCATCGGCGTGGGCGATGACATCCCCGCGGCCGACCTGATCATCCTGCCCGGCTCCAAGAGCGTGCGTGCCGACCTGGCCCACCTGCGTGCCCAGGGCTGGGAACAAGCGATCGCCCGCCACCTGCGTTATGGCGGCAAGGTGCTGGGCATCTGCGGCGGGCTGCAGATGCTCGGCACGCGCATCGACGACCCGCTGGGCCTCGAAGGCGCAGCCGGTTCCAGTACGGGGCTGGGCCTGCTGGAATTCACCACCGAACTGCACGCTGAAAAACAGCTGCGCAACGTGACCGGCCAGTTGACCCTTGAACAGGCCGCCGTCAGCGGCTACGAGATCCATGCCGGGGTGACCACCGGGGCGGCGCTGGATCATCCGGCGGTGCAATTGAGTGATGGCCGCCGCGACGGCGCGATCAGCGCTGACGGGCAGATCCTGGGGACTTACCTGCACGGCTTGTTCGAAGCGCCGCAGTCATCGGTGGCCTTGCTGCGCTGGGCGGGACTGGCCGACGTGCAGTCGGTGGATTACCACGCGTTGCGCGAGGCCGACATCGAGCGCCTGGCCGACCTGGTCGAGCAGCACCTGGACACCGCGCGCCTGCGCGAGCTGTGCGGCTTGCCTGGGGGAGGTGCCTGACATGCTGCAACTGATCCTCGGCGGTGCCCGCTCCGGCAAGAGCCGCCTGGCTGAACGGCTGGCCACCGACAGCCAGCTGCACGTTGTATACATCGCTACCAGCCAGCCGGTGGATGGCGAGCTTGACCAGCGGGTGGCCTTGCACCGCGAGCGCCGTCCCGATCATTGGGGGCTGGTGGAAGAGCCACTTGCTTTGGCTGACGTGCTGCGTGCTCAAGCGCGCAGCGATCGCTGCCTGTTGGTTGACTGCCTGACCCTGTGGCTGACCAATCTGCTCATGCTCGACGAGCCCGAGCGCTTGAAGGCAGAGCGTGAAGCTCTGCTGGAAACACTGCCCGGCCTGCCGGGACACATCCTCTTCGTCAGCAACGAAACCGGCCTGGGCGTCGTGCCGCTGGGTGAACTGACCCGGCGCTACGTCGACGAGGCAGGCCTGCTGCACCAGGCCTTGGCCGAACGCTGCGAGCGAGTGGTGTTCACCGTGGCCGGCCTTCCCATGGTATTGAAAGGACCTGCGTTATGAACTCAGCCTGGTGGCTGCACACTGCCCGTGCCGCCGATGCCCGCATTCATCGCGAGGCGCTGGAGCGTCAGCAGCAGTTGACCAAGCCGGCCGGCTCGCTCGGCGCGCTGGAACAGGTGGCCGTGCAACTGGCCGCATTGCAAGGGCGGCTCAAGCCCTCGGTCGAGCAGGTCTGGGTCTCGGTGTTCGCTGCCGACCACGGCATCGTCGCCGAGGGCGTCTCGCCCTATCCGCAGGAAGTCACTGCACAAATGGTGCACAACTTCGTCAACGGCGGTGCGGCCATCAGCGTATTGGCGCGCCGCCTGCAGGCACGCCTGGAAGTGGTGGACCTCGGTACCGCGACGCCGCTGGGCGATCTGCCTGGCGTGCAGCATGTGCGGATCGCTGCCGGTACGCGCAATTTCATCGACGCGCCGGCGATGAGTTTCGAGCAGGGCACGCAGGCACTGCAGGCCGGTCGCGACAGCGTGCTGCGGGCGAAAGCCAGCGGCACCGAGCTGTTCATCGGCGGTGAGATGGGCATCGGCAACACCACGTCGGCCACCGCGCTGGCCTGCGCCTCGCTGGCGTGCGCCGTGGTCGATCTGGCCGGGCCGGGCACCGGTCTGGACGCCGCTGGCGTGACCCACAAGGTGCAGGTCATCGAGCGCGCCTTGAAGGCCCATGCCAAGCTGCCCGATGAACCGCTGCAGCGCCTGTTCTGCTACGGTGGCTTCGAGGTTGCCGCGCTGGTCGGCGCCTACCTGGCCTGTGCCCAGGAGGGCATCGTAGCGCTGGTGGATGGTTTCATCTGCAGTGTCGCGGCGCTGTTGGCGGTGCAATTGAACCCGTCCATCCGGCCTTGGCTGCTGTTCGCTCACAACGGCGCCGAACCCGGCCATCGCCATGTCCTGGCAGCCCTCGAGGCGCAACCGTTGCTGCAACTGGGCCTGCGCCTGGGCGAAGGCAGTGGCGCCGCCTTGGCCGTGCCGCTGTTGCGCCTGGCGTGCGACCTGCACGGGCAAATGGCGACCTTCGCCGAAGCGGCTGTCGCGGACCGTCCGGCATGATCTTGCACCTGGATCTGCTGCGCCATGGCGAAACCGAGATCGGCGGGTTTCGCGGCAGCCTCGATGACGCCCTGACCGAGCGCGGTTGGGCCCAACTGCACGCGGCGGTTGCCGACCGTTCCGGTTGGGACCGCATCGTCAGCTCACCGCTGCAGCGATGCGCACGCTTCGCCGAGGTGCTGGCCGAACAGCGCGGGCTGCCGCTGAGCTTCGAGGCTGGTCTTCAGGAACTGCATTTCGGCGCCTGGGAAGGCCTGAGTGCGGCGCAATTGATGCAGACCGACGAAGCCGGTCTGGGGCTGTTCTGGAACGACCCCTACGCCTTCACGCCACCCGACGGCGAGCCCATGCTGGATTTTTCCGCGCGCATCCATGCCGCGTTGCGCAGGTTGCACCTGCAATATCCGGGCGAGCGGTTGCTGCTGGTGGTGCACGGCGGGGTCATGCGCCTGTTGCTGGCCGAAGCACGCGCCCTGCCACGCGAACAGCTGCTTCAAGTCGAGGTCGGACACGCTGCCTTGTTCAGTGTGGTGATGGCAGCCGACGGCAGCCTGAGCGAGCCGTCCTGAACATGCTGCCGTTCTGGATCGCCTTGCAGTTTCTCAGCAGCTTGCCGGTGCGCCTGCCAGGGATGCCCAGCCCGCAGGATTCGGGTCGCTCGCTGTTGTTCTATCCGGCGGTGGGGCTGCTGTTCGGCGTGCTGCTGTGGTGCGCCAACACCCTGCTCTCCGGGGTGCCGGCTTTTCTCCACGCAGCCCTGTTGCTGACACTGTGGGTGGTGCTCAGCGGTGGGCTGCACCTGGACGGTCTGGCGGACAGTGCCGATGCCTGGCTGGGCGGATTCGGCGACCGCGAACGCACCTTGCTGATCATGAAGGACCCACGCAGCGGTCCCATGGCCGTGGTGACGCTGATGTTGGTGCTGCTGCTCAAGTTCTGTGCGCTGCTGGCCTTGCTCGAGCAGGGCCAGCAGGCCGCGCTGATGCTGGCCCCGATACTGGCGCGGGCCGCCATGCTCGGCCTGTTCATGACCACGCCCTACGTGCGCGCTGGCGGGCTGGGCCAGGCCCTGGCCGACCACCTGCCGCGTCGTGCCGGCGCCTGGTTGCTGGCAGGCGTGGCGCTGGTCAGCCTGGCGTTCTGCGGGGTTTGGATCAGCCTGTTGGTGCTGGCTGGCTTCGTGGCGCTGCGACGCCAGGTGATCAAGCGTTTGGGCGGCACCACCGGCGATACCGCCGGCGCCATGCTCGAGTTGCTCGAACTGTTGGTGCTGCTGGGCGCTGCGCTGTAGAACCTGCCTCGCAGATGGTTGCATGCGGCGCTGCCTGTCGGCGATGAACAGGCATACAATCGAGCGGCCTGTCCCCTCATGCCCGGAGCACACAATAATGACATCGGTATGGCGTACCAGCGGCTGGGTCCTGCTCGGCGCAGCCCTGATCCTTGCCCTGTCCCTGGGCATTCGCCACGGCTTCGGGCTGTTCCTGGCGCCCATGAGTGCGGAGTTCGGCTGGGGCAGGGGCGTATTCGCGCTGGCCATCGCGCTGCAGAACCTGATCTGGGGCCTGGCCCAACCCTTCGCCGGCGCCCTGGCGGATCGCTTCGGCGCCGGGCGGGTGGTTGCGGTGGGTGGTGTGCTCTACGCGGTCGGCCTTGGCTGCATGGGGCTGGCCAACTCCGAGTTGAGCCTGAGCCTCAGCGCTGGCCTGCTGATCGGCCTGGGGCTCTCCGGTACGTCGTTCTCGGTGATTCTGGGCGTGGTCGGGCGAGCCCTGCCCGCCGAACACCGCAGCATGGGCATGGGGATCGCCAGTGCAGCCGGCTCGTTCGGGCAATTCGCGATGCTGCCCGGCACGCTCGGCCTCATCAGCTGGCTGGGCTGGTCGACGGCCTTGCTGGTGATGGGCGTACTGGTGGCGTTCATCGTCCCCCTGGTACGCATGCTCAAGGACCGGCCACTGCCAGCCCAGGCCCACGATCAGAGCCTTGGCCAGGCGCTGCGTGAGGCGTGCGGCCATTCGGGCTTCTGGCTGCTGGCGCTGGGCTTCTTCGTGTGTGGTTTCCAGGTGGTATTCATCGGTGTGCACCTGCCGTCCTACCTCGTCGACCAGCACCTCCCGGCAAGCGTCGGCACCACGGTTCTGGCGCTGATCGGGCTGTTCAACATCTTCGGCACCTACATCGCCGGCTGGTTGGGTGGACGCATGTCCAAGCCGCGTTTGCTGACCGCCTTGTACCTGATGCGCGCCGTGGTGATCGTGCTGTTCCTGTGGTTCCCTGTCACTACCGTCAGCGCCTGCCTGTTCGGCATGGCGATGGGGCTGCTCTGGTTATCGACCGTTCCCTTGACCAACGGTACCGTCGCAACGCTGTTTGGCGTGCGCAACCTGTCGATGCTCGGCGGCATCGTGTTTCTCTTCCACCAGCTGGGGGCGTTTCTGGGGGGCTGGCTGGGCGGCCTGGTGTACGACCAGACCGGCAGCTATGACCTGGTCTGGCAGCTGTCGATTGCGTTGAGCCTGCTCGCCGGTGCGCTCAACTGGCCGGTGCGCGAACGCCCCGTTGCCCGGCTGCAGGCGCAGGGAGCGAGCGCATGAGCAGACTCCGCAGCGTGCAACTCGCCATGGCATGCGCACTGGCCGCGCTGCTGGGTCTGGCGTGGTGGGGCTGGCAGCAGGGCGGACTGGCCCTGCTGCAAATGAACATGAGCCTGTGCTGACGTCACACATGAAAAAGCCCCGAACCGGTCGGGGCTTTTCGTATTACCTGATCGATCAGAAGCGGTAGGTCACTGAAGTACCGAAGCCATGTGCGCTGTTCTCGTACTTGGCCTGGTAGGCACCCTTGGTGGCGCTGACCAGGTTGATCTTCGTGTCTTCTTCCTTCAGGTAGGAATAAGCGAAGTCGAAGGTCAGGTCGTCCGTCGGGCTCCAGCCAGCACCCAGGCTGAGGATGGCGCGGTCGCCCGTCGGGATGCGTGGCGAACGGTTGGTGTTGTTGGTCGGCGACTGGTCAACCGAAAAGCCCGTGCGCAGCGTCCACTGTTTGTTCAATTTGTAGGCGGCGCCCACGGCATGAGACCAGGTGTCGTGCCAGTTCTGTTCTTCGGTGATGGTGCCGATCGATGAGCGCAGCGCGGCAGGCACGCCTTCGTTCTCGACCGAGATTTCCTTCAGGCGGCTCCAACGGGTCCAGGTGCTGCCTGCGTACAGGGTCCAGTCCTGGTTGAGTTCGTGGGTGACCGAGAAGTCCACCGACTCAGGCGTGTCGATGTCCAGCGATGCATCGTACTTGCTGCCGTTGAACGGCCCGAACCCCGAACCTTCGACCTTGGTATGGCCGTCCAGCTTGTACTTGACCTTGGAGTGGTAGGTCAGGCCCACGCGGGTATCATCAGTGGCCTGAACGAGCACGCCGACGTTGAAGCCCACGGCGGTATCGTCGCCCTTGATCTTGACTTCGCCGTCGTTGCGGCCTGGCGTCGCGCGGTTCAGCGCGGCCGACGTCAGCTCGCCTTCAAGGCGGTTGAAGGTAGGACCGAAGCCGATCGACACACGCTCGTTGAAGGCATAGCTGACGGTAGGCTGCAGCGTGACGACCGCCACATGGCTCTTGTCGCCCCAGTAGCGGCCGGCAAAACCACTTTCATAGTCGGTGACCAGACCAAAAGGCGCGTACAGACCGAAACCGACGGTCCAGTTGTCATCCAGGGGTTTGACGTAGTAGCCCATCGGGACGCCAACGAACGGCACCATGTCGCCGTCGTTGCTGCCGCCGAAGGTTCCACGGCCGCTGATGTCGGTCTTGGCGACGATGGCCGCAGCGCCGACGCTGACCTGTTCACGTTTGATGCGGGACATGCCGGCAGGGTTGCCATAGACAGTGCTGGCGTCCTCGGCGGACGACGAGCGACCGGCGAAGCCGGTACCCATGCCGCTGATGCTTTGTTCATTGAGGGCGAAGCCGGCAGCGAAAAGCTGGCTGGATGCCAGGGTGACAGCGAAGCCGAGAGTGGTCTTGAGCATTGGTCTTTTCATTGTTTTAACTCTAGGGGGGCACTGAGGCGCAAGCTACCAACATTTTCACTGCAACGCTATAGCCTGAAACACTCTGGCTAGAGCGGTTTTGTAGGACAATCCGACCAGAATTTACGGGCGCCCGAATGCAGCTTCCAGGGGCCGCGTATGCGCCACCCCTGTGCCATGGGCGCACGCCGGTGCCTTGTGGATTCCACGCAGCTGTCTAGCTCGGGCAAGACGGGGTCATTGGCGTGCAGAAAAATGACGTCAGATTTTCGATCGCGAGTCAGTGGGCGACGCGCGGTGGTCCTGCGGCCGGACTGGCGAACTGTAATGTGTGTTTACAGTTGCATGCATCGACGGCATGCCAAGGCCTGCGCGTCCCTTGAATCGCAGGCATGAAAAAGCCCCGACGGGTCGGGGCTTTTCTATACAGCACATCGTTGTGCATCGCCGCCGCGATCAGGCAACCAGGGCCTGACGCGTACGGTCGATCACGGCCTGCAGCGGTTCGGCACTGGAGTACTGTTCCGGGTACAAGCGTTCGCTGTGACGGGCGATACCGTGCTCATTGACGATGGTGAAGCTGAAGCAGCCTTTGCGCGCGGCCATGATCAGGCAGTTCATCGGAGCGAAGGCGTGGGTGAGGGTGCGGATGGCATCCTGGGTCTGGATATGAGTCATGTTGTTGTATGTTCCTGCAATGGTCACGACTTGGAGCCGTGATCGATAAAAACGTTCCAGTAGCGCGGGCCTTTGGGCCGGGCGAAGAACCTGTCTGGAACAAGACAGCCAGTGAACAGCGCTTTATCGTTTTGGCTGTTGGGCTGACTGGTAGGTACTTAGGAGGGCAGGCAACATTCCGGGCTAAGGTTCGGGGCCCTGGATGCAGATCCTGATCAATCGTAGGTTGGTCGGGGCAGAGTAATTCGCTTGATGCCGGACTTGTTCGCAAGTCGGGGAGCGTTACCTGGAGACCATCATGTTGGTCGAGCCCGTGTGAACAGGGTGGTCGACCTGAATTGACTTTCAGCTTGGTACTAACGGGTCGAAGACTATCGCATCGGCTATGAGAAGCGCAAGCGATATTCCGAAAAAATACCTTATGGCTACCTTGAAGACGCAAACGAAGGCCCGGTCACTGCAAGTGCAAGAAAACGTGTCTGTCCGGTCTGATCGTGCCTCGCCGATCATGGCTACTCGGTATGACTCACGCAAGTCAATGAAAAAAAACGTCTTTTCGAGTTGGTGAAAAAATCGACAGTTTGACTTCAGGCCCCATTCCATATGGGTTTGCGAGGGGCAGGGGGGGGTTGTCCACTGACTTATCCACAGCTTCTGTGGATTGTCCCAAGGACGCGCTCTGGCACGGGGTTGGTCGCCTCCGAAAGGGCAGACATCTGTCGCCTAGGGCTAAACCCTCGGCCATTGCCGCCGATAACACGACCATGACCCTGATGCCGGTGCCTTATGTTCAACAACAAACTCAAGCAGCAACTCAGCGCCCAAGCCGATGAACTGGTGGAATTGCGTCAATTGGTAGCCGGCATGACCCACGAGATGCTCAGCCTGGACATCGATGCATCGCTGCGCATCATCGCCTGCAACGACTTGTTTGCGACCACTTTGGGCTATACCGAAGCCCAGCTGGTTGGCAGGCTGATGACCGAATTGGTCCCTACCTACGTGACCAAACTGCCGTGCTACAACAACTTTCGTGCGGCGGTGGCAGCGGGCACTTCGGTGTCGGACAACTATCGCTACCTCAGGGCGGACGGCAGCCTGGTCTGGGTCAATGCGCACTGGAAGCCCATCCGCAATGCGGCAGGTGTGCTGATGCACATCAAGTGCTTTGCCACCGATGTCACCAAGAGCATGGAGAAAGCAGCGGAGAACGCTTCGTTCATCGACGCCTTGCTGCGCTCCACGGCGGTCATCGAGTTCGATTTGAAAGGCACCGTGCTGTCGGCCAACGACCAGTTCATGCGCGGCATGGGCTATACCCTGGCGCAGGTGCAGGGCAAGCATCACCGCATGTTCTGCCACAGCGAAGAAACCAGTTCGCCGAGCTACACCGAATTCTGGGCAAACCTGAATCGCGGTGAGTTCGTCGCCGGGCGCTTCAAGCGCCTCGACAGCATGGGCCGCACCATCTGGCTCGAGGCGACCTACAACCCGGTCTACGACACCGAAGGCAAGCTCTACAAGGTGGTCAAGTTCGCTACCGTGGTCACCGAGCAGGTCGAGCGCGAGGCCGAGGTCAATCAGGCGGCGCAGACCGCCTATGAAATCTCGCGCAGCACCGACATCAGCGCCCAGCGTGGCGCGGTGGTAGTGACCGATACCGTGCAGACCATGCGCAAGATCGCCGACGACATGCAGTCCGCGTCCAGCGGTGTGGAAGCGCTGGGCAAGCAATCGCTGCTGATCAGCTCGATCATCCAGACCATCAGCAGCATCGCCCAACAGACCAACCTGCTGGCGCTGAACGCCGCCATTGAAGCGGCCCGCGCCGGTGAACAGGGGCGCGGGTTCGCCGTGGTGGCCGACGAAGTCCGGCAACTGGCGGGCCGAACCAGCACCGCCACCGACGAGATCGCCGCCGTGGTGCAGCAGAACCAGGCACTGGTCGACGGCACCGTGCGCGACATGGCCAACAGCAGGCAGCAGGCTGAGCAGGGCGTACAACTGGCCGGTCAGGCCGGTGACGTGATCGTCGAGATCCAGGACGGGGCGAAGAAAGTGGTGGAGGCGGTGGCACGTTTCACCAACCTCTGACGGCCTGTACGGCACCTTCGCAGCGGTTGTATTAGAATGGGCCACGTTCATTCAGCGAAGGTAATCGATATGACAGTCCAGACCGAAACCGCTCTGCTGGCGGGTGGCTGCTTCTGGGGCATGCAGGACCTGATCCGTCGTTATCCGGGCGTCCTGGAGACGCGGGTCGGGTACAGCGGCGGCGATGTCGCCAATGCGACCTACCGCAACCACGGCACCCACGCCGAAGCCATCGAGATCGTCTTCGATCCCAGCGTGATCGGCTATCGTCAGATCCTCGAGTTTTTCTTCCAGATTCACGACCCGTCCACGGCCAACCGCCAGGGCAACGATGTAGGCCTGAGCTACCGCTCGGCGATCTTCTACAACACCGAGGAGCAGAAACGCGTCGCACTGGAAACGATCGCCGACGTCGATGCCTCCGACCTGTGGCCCGGCAAGGTCGTCACCGAGCTTGCCCCGGCAGGTGATTTCTGGGAAGCCGAGCCCGAGCATCAGGATTACCTGGAGCGTATTCCCAACGGCTACACCTGCCATTTCGTACGTCCCGACTGGAAACTTCCCGCGCGCGGCTGATCCGGTTGCGCCAATAGCTAGACATATCCAGTAATAATTTCCCGGCGGTGGCGTTCATCACTGCCGGGACATCCATCCTGACGCCCCCCGCAACGACCCCTCTCTATCGTGCAGCCCGCACGCTCTGCGCTCTTCATACGCACTTATTCAGCCTGCGCGCTCGCTGGCAAAGATCAATGCTTCTGGTTGGCAGCCGCGAATGCTTGCCAAGTGCCATGAATTATCATTTACATTTTTTTGACATTTGCATAGCCTTGCGCCGCTTCCGCATTCAACGCGGTTTCGCACACAAGTTTGCGTGGCTTCCTACAGCCTGCATTCGAGTCTTCGCCCGGGGGGGGCAGACCGCCTTGTGTGGGTTCCTGAGGTCATGCCATGAATCATTTTCCGTTGCGCAGTGTTGCGCTGTGCATCTCTTTGTCCATTGCCGGCCTGGCGCAGGCAGCTCCGATTGCGCTGAATCTGCCCGCGCAGCCTTTGGGCGAAGCGCTGAACCAGTTGGGTCAGGCCAGCGGCCTGCAAGTGGTGTTCGAACCAGCGGCGATTGCCGGCAAGACGGCACCTTCGGTAACCGGCCGGATGGAACCCGCATTGGCACTGCAACGCCTGCTGGCTGGCAGCGGCCTGGTCGGTACGGTGCAGGGCGACGTGGTCAGCGTCACCGCGCCCGCTACAGCGTCCACTGGCGGCGCGGTGGAACTGGGCGCGACGGCCGTCTCGGCCGCCACCAGTTCCATAGCCGGCACGGCCACCACCGAACACTCCGGCTCCTACACCACCGGCAGCATGAGCACCTCGACCGGGCTGTCGCTGTCGATCCGCGAAACCCCGCAGTCGGTCAGCGTCATCACGCGCCAGCGCATGGACGACCAGGGCATGAACGACCTCAACGATGTGGTCAAGTACGCGCCCGGCATCACCTTGCGCAAGTTTGGCGGCGACCGTCAGGCGTTCCAGGCGCGCGGGTTCAACATCGACAACATCATGTACGACGGCCTGCCGACCAGCATCGGCCAGTTCACCCTGGACACCATCGCCGGTGCCGACCTGGCTTTGTACGACAGGGTTGAAGTGGTGCGCGGCGCCACCGGCCTGATGACCGGTGCCGGCAGCCCGTCGGCAACCCTGAACCTGGTGCGCAAGCGTCCTACCGCTACCCCTCAGGTCAGCATCACCACCAGCGCCGGTACCTGGGACCGCTACCGCACGCAAGTGGATGCGTCGAACCGGCTCAACGAATCCGGCACCCTGCGTGGCCGGGTGGTGGCCGCCTACGAAGACGACAACAGCTACATCGACGAGCGTGAAAAGCAGCGCCAGACCTTCTACGGCGTATTCGAAGCGGACTTGAGCGAGGCGACTACCCTGACCCTCGGGGCTTCCAAGCAGCGCGATGACGCCACCTCGGACTGGGGCAGCCTGCCGTCCGGTCCGAATGGCGAAGACCTGCATCTGTCGCGTTCCACCTTCCTGAGCAATGACTGGGCCTACTGGGACCGGGACAACGTCAGCGTGTTCACCGACGTCACCCACCGCTTCGACAACGGCTGGACCGCCAAGGCTGCGGCCGCGAAGATATGGGCCGAGTCCAACACCTTTTCCAGCTATCTGACGGCGCCCCGCAATGGTGTGTACGGGCAGGCCACAGGCGCCTACGACACCACCGACGTGCAGACCAACGTGGATGCCTCGCTCGCTGGCCCGTTCCAGTTGTTCGGGCGCGAGCATCAGTTGACCCTCGGCGCGAGCCGTCGCCAGGAAAAGTTCGACCAGACCGGTGGCTACTGGAACGACTCCACGCCCATCGATATCTACAACTTCGATCCGGGTGTCATCGCCAAGCCTTCGCGTACTCGCAGCGACTATCGCCTTTACGAGAGCAAGAACACCGCGACCGAGAAGGGTGTCTACGCCGCCGCGCGTTTCAACCCGCTGGACCCGCTGCACATCATCGTCGGCAGCCGGGTCAGTTGGTATGACTACGACAACCGCTCGGGCATCGGTGATTACAAGGTGACCCAGGAAGTCACGCCCTATGCCGGCATCATCTACGACCTGAACGACACCTACTCGGTCTATGCCAGCTACACCGAAATCTTCAAGCCGCAGACGCAGCAGGATGTCGGCGGCACGGTGCTGGACCCGATGACCGGCGAAAGCTACGAGATCGGCATCAAGGGCGAGTACTTCGATGGCGGCCTGAATGCGTCCGTGGCCATGTTCGACATGACCCAGCAGAACCGCGCCTACGCCATTCCCGATCAACCGGCCAGCTGCCGGGCCACCAACCGCACCTGCTACGAGGCTGCGGGCGAGGTACGCAGCCGTGGCCTGGATACCGAAATCAGTGGCGCCTTCACGCCCAACTGGCAGTTCTCGGCCGCCTATACCCTGGTGCTCAGCCAGTACGTGAAAGACCGTACCTACGAGAAAGGCAATCTGTTCGCGCCCAACCAGCCCAAGCATCTGTTCAAGGCCGCAACTACTTACCAATTCGAAGGTGCCTTGGACAGGTTGCGTATCGGTGCCGACGTGCTGGCGCAGAGCGCAACCTACGGCCGTGTCGGAACCGGTCATGCGGAGCAGGATTCCTACGCGGTACTGGGCTTGATGGCCGGCTATCGCTTCGACGAACACTGGGACGCCCGCGTCAACTTCAACAACGTGCTGGACGAGAAGTACTGGCAGGGTATTCCTACCGCAACCGGCAGTGGCACCTACGGCGACCCGCGCAACCTGATGTTCTCGCTGAAATGGTCGCTGTGATCCAGTGACCGAGAGGGCGGGCGTGCAATGCGCCCGCCCGTCGATCATCACAGGCATTCGTAGCAGATGCCCATACGTGTCAAGGCCGAAAGGGCGTGGACAGCTGGAACTGTGCCAATTCGCGCAACCCTGTATTCACCTTGAAACGGACGCTGTAAGGTCTGGCATGGGCCAGCTGTGAAGAGAGGCCCCTATCGGCACTGCCATAGGCGCGTTGTGGTGAACTGTCTGCGGAGCACTTTTGAAAACACTCCTCATCATCGGCATCGGCGCCGGTCATCCCGAGCACATCACGGTGCAGGCGGCGCGTGCCTTGGCGCGGGTCGATGTGTTCTTCCTGATGGACAAGGGCGATCACAAGGGCAAGCTCAATGCCCTGCGCAAAGAGATCCTCGAGCGTCATGCAACGCCTGGGGCGTATCGGGTGGTCGAGGTGCGGCAGCCCGAGCGTCCGGCCGGGCCGGACTATCGGACGTCGGTGAATACCCTGAACGCGCGCAAGCGGGCGGCCTTCGAGGGGCTGCTCGATGATGAAGTGGCGGACGGGGAGTGCGCGGGCGTTCTGGTGTGGGGCGATCCTTCGCTGTACGACAGCACGCTGCGCATTGTCGAGGCGATCGCTGCCAACGGCGCGCGAGCGGTGCACTATGAGGTGTTTCCCGGTGTGACCAGCATTCAGGCGCTGACCGCGGCGCACCGGATCACCCTCAACAGCATTGCCGGTGCCGTGCAGATCACTACGGGTCGACGCCTGGCGGCGGGCATGCCCGAGGGCGTCGACACGGTGGTGGTGATGCTCGATGCACAGGACAGCTTCAAGGCGCTGGTCGGCCAGGATCTGGATATCTATTGGGGGGCTTACGTCGGTACGGCCGATGAAGTGCTGCTGTCGGGAAGGCTGGACGACATGGCGCAGACCATTGCCGATGCGCGGCAGCAGGCGCGCAGCCAGCATGGCTGGATCATGGACAGTTATCTGCTCAGGCGGCGTGTCTGAAGTTGCGCGGGGTTGCCGGACGCGGCTTGCGCCGCTGCTACAGGGGCTGTCTGGTGTTTTGCGGGGCTGCCGGACGCGGCTCGCGCCGCTGCTACAGGGGCTGTCTGGTGTTTTGCGGGGTTGCCGGACGCGGCTTGTCGGTCTTGCGCGCGGATTTCGCGTTGCGCAGGCTTGTATTACCTAAACGCCAACGTCACCATCAGGGCACCCTGCGTTCCGCTGTGAGCCGATATGCCGACCCAGCCTCCCGAACATTTTCGCGCCCCCTCCGTACCTGAGGAGACACCCGCCCAAGATGCCGCCGAGCGCCTGCAGCTGGCTCTGGATACCGGGGCCATCGTCGGTACCTGGGTATGGGATGTTGCGGCCGACCACTTCAGTGCCGACGAACGCTTCGCCCGCACCTTCGGTCTGTCCGGCAAGGTCTGTGCCCAGGGCCTGCCGCTGGAGCAAGCGATGGCCAGCGTCCATCCGCAGGATCGCCCGCGGGTCGAAGCAGCCGTGTTCGAGACCCTCGGCAACGGCGGTCACTACCGTTGCGAGTATCGCGTGCTGCAGAGCGACGGCAGCTATCGCTGGATCGAAGCCAACGGCCACGTCGAATTCGACGAGGCGGGGCGTCCGCACCGTTTTCCCGGCGTGCTGCTGGACATCCAGCAACGCCGCAGCGCCGAGGCCGAGCGCGATCGCATGACCCACCTGCTGCGCACCTTCACCGCCGCGGTGCCCGGTGTGGTGTACGCCAAGGATCGCCAGGGGCGGATGCTGGTTGCCAATCGCGGCACCACCGAACTCATCGGCAAACCGCCCGAGCAATACATCGGCCGCACCGATATGGAGTTCCTGGAAGACAAGGTCCAGGCTCGGGTGATCATGGAAACCGACCGGCGCATCATGGAAGGTCGGCACACCCAGGAGGTGGAAGAGGAGGTACGCCAGGCCGACGGCACCGCCGCGACCTGGCTGTCGCTGAAGACGCCTCTGCTCGACGAGGACGGCGAAGTCATTGGCCTGATCGGCTCCTCCATCGACGTCACCGCGCGCAAGAAGGCCGAGGCTGCGGTGCGCGAGCTCAATCAGACCCTGGAAGAGCGCGTGCGCATCGCCATTGCCGAGCGGGAAAAAGCCGAGGCAGCGTTGCACCAGGCGCAGAAGATGGAAGCCGTGGGCCAGCTTACCGGGGGTATCGCCCACGACTTCAACAACCTGCTGGCGGGCCTGTCCGGCAGCCTCGAATTGATGCACATGCGCTTGAAACAGGGCCGTACCGCTGACCTCGAACGCTACCTGGACGTAGCGCAGGGGGCGGTCAAGCGCGCCGCGTCACTGACTCATCGCCTGCTGGCGTTCTCCCGTCGGCAGACCCTGGCTCCGGTGCCCACCGACGTCAACGCGCTGATCCACGGCCTGGAAGAACTGGTGCGACGTTCGGTCGGACCCTCCATCGAACTGAGTGTGCGCCATACCCAGGGTCTGTGGACGGCGCTGATCGACCCGACCCAGCTGGAAAACGCCTTGCTCAACCTGTGTATCAATGCTCGCGATGCCATGCCCGGTGGTGGGCGGATCACTATCGAAACCGCCAATCAGTGGCTGCCTCACAGCGATGCATTCAATCACGAGGTACAGGCCGGCGAGTACCTGGTGGTTCACGTGACCGATAACGGTTCGGGGATGAGCGAGGAGGTCATGGCCAAGGTGTTCGAGCCGTTCTTCACCACCAAACCGGTGGGCGAGGGCACCGGCCTGGGTCTGTCGATGATCTACGGGTTTGCCAGGCAGTCCGGCGGACTGGTGAAGATCCAGTCACGGCCGGGGCTTGGCACGACGGTCAGCCTGTACCTGCCCAGGCATTGTGCCGGTATCGAGACAGAAGCGGTGGTGCCCAGCCAGGCGCCCATCGACCTCGGTGGCAGCGGCGAAACCGTGCTGGTGGTGGACGACGAAGCCTCGGTGCGCGGTTCCGTGGCCGAGCTGCTGGAAAGCCTGGGCTATGTGGTCCTGCAGGCCGGCGACAGCGCCCAGGGCCGAGACCTGCTGCAATCGGCTGCGCGCATCGACCTGCTGGTCACGGACGTAGGCTTGCCTGGCGGGCTCAATGGCCGGCAGATGGCCGAGCTGGGGCGCTCGGCCCGGCCAGGCTTGCCGGTGCTGTACATCACCGGCTACGCGCAGAACCTGGCGTTGGACCAATGCCATCTGCAGCCCTGCACCGAGGTGCTGACCAAGCCGTTCGCCCTGGAGGCGCTGAGCGAGCGCGTGCGCATGCTTATCACGCAACGGCAGCCATGAAACCTGTTCTGCGGCCATGAAAAAGCCCCGCCATGGCGGGGCTGCTCACAACCAGCGGGCTCATCGAGTCAACCTGGCGTTCAGGATCGCGTCGCGCACCAGCGGGCGGCAGGCTTCGACGAAGGCGATCAACTGGCTGGCCGGGATTGTGCCCAATGCACTGACAGGGGTATGGCGGATGGTGTTATATTCCTGCGCTGACATGGCGGATACCTCTCAAGGGTTTCATTCGATGTGTCACCCGAGCCGCCGGGACTCTCACCTCCCGGTGGCTCTCCTTTACTTGGTTCGCCGGGCACGTGAAATTGTTCAATCTTTAAGATGGCCAGTCGCCGTACGGTATGTTAGGCCCTTCCCCTGCTCTATTTGGTAATCACTCCCGCGCGAACACCATGGCCTTGAGGCCGCTGGCTGGATCTATGTCGGCAAACTCAGGTGGGTTGTCCAGGCGCCGCTGCAGGCGCAGCTGCGGTGCTTCGCGGCGCAGCTCGTCGACGAGAAAGTCGGGGCCCAGTGCCGGGTCGTTCATGCACGCCAGCACCACGCCCGATTCGCTGAGCAGTTCCGGCAGGCGGCGCAGTACCCGCTGGTAATCCTTGGTCAGCAGGAAGCTGCCTTTCTGGAACGACGGCGGGTCGATGATCACCATGTCGTAAGGGCCGTCCTTGCCGACCCGGCCCCAGGACTTGAACAGATCGTGGCCCAGAAAGCTGACCTTGCCCAGCTCGTGGCCATTGAGGTGGTGGTTCTCGCGTCCCCGGGTGAGGGCGGCGCGAGACATGTCGAGGTTGACCACATGGGCTGCGCCGCCAGCGATGGCGGCCACCGAGAAACCGCAGGTGTAGGCGAACAGGTTGAGCACACGTCGACCCTGGGCGTTTTCGCGTACCCAGTCGCGACCGTGGCGCATGTCGAGAAACAAGCCGTTGTTCTGTTTACGCCCCAGGTCGATGCGGTACTGCAGGCCGTTCTCGACCAGGATCACCTGCTCTTGCGCTTCTCCGATCAGCCAGTGCACGTCGCTGCCGGGCAGATAGCGGTGCTGCAGTGCCAGACCGCGCGCACCGCTGGCTGCCCAGACTGGCTGCTCAGCAAGTTGGGCAAGCAGCTGTTGCAAGTCTGCCAGCTGTTCGGCAAGCGGCTCCTTGAACAGCGATACCAGCACGATGCCCTGAAGCCAGTCCACGGTCAGTTGCTCCAGCCCCGGCCAGCGCCGACCGCGGCCGTGAAACAACCGACGGGTTTCAATCGGCGGCTGAGCGAGGGCTTGGAGCAGGTGTTGGTGCAAGGTGGCGAAGGCGTCGGCGTTCATGGCAAGGATCACGGCTGCAAAGGGCCGGCATTCTACGTCAGCTCAGGTATTTTTCGAACCAGCCCAGCGTGCGTTCCCAGGCCAGGTCGGCTGCGGCCTTGTCATAGCGCGGGGTCGAATCGTTGTGGAAACCATGGTTGGCGCCGGGATAGATGTACGCCTCGTAGGTTTTGCCTGCCGCCTTGAGCGCTGCCTCGTACGCGGGCCAACCTTCGTTGATGCGCGTGTCCAGTTCGCCGAAATGCAGCAGCAGCGGCGCCTTGATCTTCGCTACATCCTTGGCATCGGCTTGACGGCCATAGAACGGCACCGCGCACGCCAGCTCGGGATAGGCCACCGCCGCCGCATTGGACACACCGCCGCCATAGCAGAAGCCGGTCATGCCGACCTTGCCCGTGGCACCCTCGTGCGCCATCAGCCAGGGGATCGCAGCGAAGAAATCATTCATCAGTTTGGTCGGGTCGACCTTCTCCTGCAGCGCCCGGCCCTTGTCGTCGTTGCCCGGATAGCCGCCGACCGAGCTCAAGCCGTCCGGGGCCAGGGCCATGTAGCCAGCCTTAGCGACCCGCCGTGCGACGTCTTCGATATAGGGGTTGAGCCCGCGGTTCTCATGCACCACCACCACGCCTGGCACCTTGCCGGTGGCCTGCGCAGGCCGCACCAGATAGCCGCGCACCTGGCCATGGCCGTCGGGCGAGGGATAGGTGATGTATTCGGCCACGATCTGCGGATCGGTGAATTCCACCTGCTGGGCCAATGCATAGTTCGGGCTCAGACTGGCCAGCAACGCGCCTGCGGTCAGTCCTCCGAAGGTGAACAGCGCCGCGCGGTCGAGGAACTCGCGGCGGTTGATCTTGCCATGGGCATAAAAGTCGTACAGTTCCAGCAACTCGGGGGAAAAATCCTTGGCACTGAGACGATCCATCGGGCACTCCTATCGGAAGACACCAAGCGGTGAGGGTTGCACTCATTAAAGCAGCGTTTTGCACCCTGGCCAGCGCTTCGCGCGTCAGCGGCGATGCAGCAGGTTCCAGTGGTCCGCGACCTGGCCCATGGTCTTGGCTTCGCCACTTTTGAGCCAGGCCATGAAGGGGCGGTCGAAATGAAAGTTCGGGCCGCACGCCTCGGTCAGGAAACGCCGCACGTTCTGAGTGTTGCGATAGCCTCTGTCCAGGGGGGTGTAACGGGTGATGGGAGCACTGTGCCAGTCGAAGTTCATGAATCGCTATCCTTCGCGAAAAGATCATTGAGTATAGGGGAGGGGGCGAGCCGCGCCTGCACGCTGACGTCGTGCACGCCATCATGCACAGGGCACTTTTCCTGTGCCGCGTTTTGCCTCAGAGTCTGTGAATCGCCAATAGTGCCAAACGTCGACGGAAGGATGATGAGCGAAGATCAGTGGAGCCAACGCATGCAAGACAACGGCTGGCTGTGGAACCCTGCCCAGACTGGCGCGCAGGCGCCGTGCCTGATCCTCGCGCACGGTGCCGGCGCGCCGATGGACAGTGCCTTCATGAACAGCATGGCCGAGCGGCTGGCCGCTGGCGGGGTCAGCGTGGTGCGCTTCGAGTTTCCCTACATGGCCCAGCGCCGCAGCGGCGGCAGCAAGCGTCCACCCAGTCCGCAGGCAAGCCTGCTGGAAAGCTGGCGACAGGCCTATGCCCTGGTGCGACCGCTGGTGACGGGAACCCTGGCCGTGGGGGGCAAATCGATGGGCGGACGGATGGCCAGCCTGCTGGCGGACGAACTGGGTGCCGATGCACTGGTGTGCCTGGGGTATCCCTTCTACGCGGCCGGCAAGCCGGAGAAACCGCGCGTCGAACACCTGGCCGACCTGCGCACGCCAACCCTGATCATCCAGGGCGAGCGCGATACGTTGGGCAACTGCGAGACAGTGGCAGGCTTTGATTTGTCGGGGGAAATCGAGCTGTACTGGCTCAGCGCCGCCGATCATGACCTCAAACCCTTGAAGTCATCCGGGTTCAGCCACGATCAGCATCTGCAGACCGCCGCCGACCGGATCGTGGCCTTCCTGTCCTGACTCGCGTAGCCGACACGTGGCCTGCCATGCAGGCTGCGATGCGAGGGCAGGGGGCAGTCAGCGGTTGAAACGCTCCACCAGCGAATACTGGCTGTTGGCGGTCTTGGTCAGCTCTTCGCTGAGCAGTGCCGAGTTCTGCGCCTGTTCGCTGGTTTCATCGGCCAGGTGCGAGATGGTGGTGATGTTGCGGCTGATCTCCTCGGCCACTGCACTCTGCTCTTCGGTGGCTGCGGCGATCTGCGTGGTCATGTCGGTGATGTTGGCGACCGCTTCGCTGATGCCGATCAACGCCTGGTCGGCTTCCAGCACGCGAGCCACGCCTTCCTCGGCCTGACGGTGACCGGCATCCATGGTCTGCACGGCATTGTTGGCGGTCTGCTGCAGCTTGGCGATGAGCCCGTGGATCTGCCCGGTCGACTCGCTGGTGCGTTGTGCCAGCTGACGCACCTCGTCGGCGACCACGGCGAAGCCGCGGCCCATTTCGCCGGCGCGTGCCGCTTCGATGGCTGCGTTGAGCGCCAGCAGGTTGGTCTGGTCGGCGATACCTTTGATCACATCCACCACGCCGCCGATCTCGTCGCTGTCCTTGGCCAGCTGGGTCACGGTCTGCCCGGTTTCCCCGACGACCACCGACAAGCGCTGGATCGCCTCGCGGGTTTCGCCGGCGATGTCGCGCCCGCGGCTGGTCAGGCGGTTGGCCTCCTGGGTGGCGTCGGCAGTGCGCTGCACATGGCTGGCCACTTCCTGGGTAGTGGCCGCCATCTGGTTCACCGCAGCGGCTACCTGCTCGGTTTCCAGGCGCTGACGGTCCAGGCCCTGGGAGCTCTGGTGCGCGAGGGCATCGGATTGCCGGGCTTGACCGGTCAGGTGCTCGGCGGTGTCCTGCAAACGGGTCAGGCAGGTCTTCAAGCGCGCTTCCTGGCTCAGAATGGCCATTTCCAGGCGCGCCTGGGCGCCCCGGCTGTCGGTGTACATCTGCGCGATGAGCGGATCCGAGGTGGTCTGGTCCGCCAGCTTGAGCAGCCGCTTGATACCGCGCTGCTGCCAGCTCAGGCCCATCAGGCCCAGTGGCAGCGACAGCCCGGCGGCCAGGGCGAACCCCCACGAGGTATCCAGCCAGGTGCCGATCATGAAGCCGACCTGACTGACCAGAATGAACGGCAGCCAGTTCTGCAGCACCGGCATCCAGCGATCGCGGCCGGGTACTGCGGATCTGCCGTTGTTCAAGCGTTCGTAAAGCGACTGGGCACGGCGGATCTGCTCGGCCGTCGGCTTGATCCGTACCGATTCGTAACCCACCACCTGCTTGTTTTCAAGCACCGGAGTGACGTAGGCGTTGACCCAGTAGTAGTCGCCGTTCTCGCAACGGTTCTTGATGATGCCCATCCATGGCAGGCCCTGGCGCAGCGTCGCCCACATGTGCTCGAACACCGCCGAAGGCACGTCCGGGTGGCGCACTGTATTGTGCGGCGCGCGAATCAGCTGCTCGCGGGTGAACCCGCTGATCTCCACGAAAGCATCATTGCAGTAGGTGATCATTCCTTGGGTGTCGGTCGTGGAAATCAGGCGCTGCTGGGCAGGGAAAGTCCGTTCGCGCTGGGTGATAGGCTGATTGTTACGCATGAGTGTCCATTCATTCCGTGGGGCTTTGACAGGTTCTCGGCCAGCTCGGGAAAAGATTGAATGGGATATCGGCGAAGGGTGGTGAGAGGGCTTCAAAGTCATTGCCGAGCAGGCCCGGGAACCGCAGCCTGCTTACGGCAGGGTAGGGTCAAAGGGCCTGGATGACGGCGCTCATGTGAGCCTGCAGGTCGGCGATCGGGTCGTCGCTTTCCTCGGCCAGCACCAGCAGCTTGCTGCCTGCGGCAGTGATCACCGCCTTGACCGCTTCGGGCGGTTGGCGATGGTCGATGACCAGGGCAACGTCGTTGTCCTTGAGCGTCATGCTCAGGTTCTCCAGCTGCGCGGTGTCCCACTGTTCGTCGTTGAGCACCTGGGTGGCCACCGTGTCCAGATTGAGACCGGCTGCAAGGTAGGCGAAGCTGTCGCTGAGGCTGACCACACTGACATTGTCCGCCTTTGCCAGGCGTGCCTCGCTGTCGGCGCTGAGCTTGAGCAGTTGCTGCTTGAGTGCGGCCAGGTTGGCGTCGATCCGCGGTTTGGCGGCCGGAGCCAGGCGTACCAGGTCGGCAGCCATGACGTCGGCCATGCGGCCCATGTTGTTGCTCGACAGCCACGGCTGGCTGTTCAGTCCGCTCACGCCCGGCTGTACCGCGATACCGGGCAGCACCCCGTCGACCGGGCGCGCTGCGTCGATCTCGACGATGCGAATGTTGCTGCGCCGCGCCAGCGGGTACAGGGAGTCGTCAGGCCATAGCGAACGCAGCCCGATCACCGCGTCGGCAGCGCCGGCCAGTCCGGCCAGGGCTTCTGCGCCGCGGCCGGTGAAATAGGCATTCTGTCGGGAGCCGGGCAGGTTGGCGGCGGCCGCACGGTGCAGTTGCACGCCGCTGTCCTTGAGCAGCAGTTGGCCCAGGCCGTAGGTGATCGGCAGGCTGGCGAGAACCTTCACCGGCTCCGCCGCCTGGATCGCAGGGGCGAGCGCCGCACACAGGGCCAGGGCGACTGTCAGTTTGCGCAGAGTAGGCATTTATCCGATGTTCCCTTTGAGGCTGGGCAAGGTGCCGCGGGCGATGGCGGCGAGAGCGAAGGCCAGGCCTGCGACCAGGATGATGGCCGCCCCGGAAGGCACCGGCAGATCGAAGAGGATCGGCAGCAGGATCCCGCACAGGGTGCTCACCGTGGCAATGATCACCGAGATCCAGAAGAAGCCCTTGAGCGACTGGCTCAGCAGCCGTGCCGCCGCTGCCGGAATCACCAGCAGCGCACCGACCAGGATCGCGCCGATGACCTTCACCGCTGCCACGGTGATCAGCGTCACCAGAATCACGAACAGGTAATCCAGGGCTTTCACCGCCACGCCGCGCACCGCGGCCAGCTGCGGATTGAAGCTGGCCAGCATGATGCGGTTGTACAGCGGCAGGCTCAGGCTCAGGACCAGGATACCGACCACGGCCAGTACCAGCAGATCGTTGCCGTTGACTGTCAGTACCGAGCCGAACAGCACGTTCTCGAGAATGTGCACGTTGATCTTGCCGGCCAGGGTCAACAGCAGGCTGGCACCCAGGGCCAGCGAGACCGACAGAAACACGCCGATCAGCGTGTCCGGCGCCAGGCCGGTGCGATTGCGCAGGTAATTGAGCACGATGCCGAACAGCAGGCAGTAGCCGAACAGGCTGCCGTAGGGGCCCGTGTAGGGTTCGCCGAGCAGGATGCCGATGGCCACGCCGGTGAGCGCGGCATGCCCGACCGCTTCGGAAAAGAACGCAAAGCGCTTGACCACCACCAGCGTTCCCAGGCCGCCCAGTACCGGGCCGATCAGCAACCCGGCGATCAAGGCGTTGACCACGAAACCGTAGGCCAGTGCAGCGGGCAGGTAGCCGTCCGAGGCAAGGCCCTGGATGGCCAGGCGAAACTGTTCGTAGTCCATCAGGCGAGGCCCCCGGCGCGTGGATGGGTGGAGAACAGCGTGAGCAGCCGGTCTGGCGTCAGTGCGTCCGCCGGCCTGGCGTCGAACAGCACGCGTCGGTTGAGCCCGGTGACGTGGTCGGCCAGACGCTTGACCGCTTCCAGGTCGTGCTCGATCCACATGACCGTGATGCCGGCTTGCTGCCAGTCCAGCAGCAGGCGCTCGAACACCTGGATGCCGGCTTCGTCGAGCGCCGACATGGGCTCGTCGAGGATCAGCAGCTGCGGCGCCGGGATCAAGCCCTGCGCCAACAGCACGCGCTGGCGTTCGCCGCCCGACAACGCGCCCATGCGGCGCTTGCGCTTGTCCTGCATGCCGACTCGCTCCAGGGCCTCGCCAATGGCGCCGGCATAGCGTTTCGACAGGCCGAGAAAGGCAGGCCGACGCTGGCACATGGCGGCCATGAAATCGTCGACCGTCATCGGCAGGCCACGGTCGAATTCCAGTGCCTGCGGTACATAGCCGATCACCCCGGGGCTGCCCGGCCACTGCAGGCTCAACTGGCCACGATGGGGCATCTGCCCCAGCAGGGTCTTGATCAACGAGCTCTTGCCACCGCCGTTGGGTCCGACCAGCGCGTGCACGCTGCCGCTGGCCACGCGAAAGGAGACCTGGTCGAGAATCAGCGTGCGGCCCAGCACCAGGCCCACTTCGGCGAACTCGATGGCGGGGCCGCTGCGGGCGAGGGCGAGGGGTTCGGCGGCCGTCATGCGCCGGCCTCCTGGATGGCCCGGACCACGGTGTTGAGGTTGCCGCCCATTTCCTTCTCGTACTTGTCGGCGCTGTACTCGCCATAGGAGATGTGCGAGAGGGGGTACATCTTCACTCCCGACTCGCGCTGGATGGTTTCCACATAGGTCGAAGGGAAATCCATTTCCGAGAAGATCACCTTGACGTCCAGTTCACGCAGCTGGTCGATGGTCTTCTTCAGCTGGCTGGGGCTGGGCTCGATGCCGTGCGCCGGCTCGACCACGGCGGTCACTTCCAGGCCGAACTCGCGCAGCAGGTAGTCGTAGGCCGCGTGTACCGTGGCCACCCGCAGCTCGGCGTTGGGCGCCTGGGTCAGCTTGGCCAGGGCGTCGGCGCGCAGGGTGCGCAGGCGCTTGCCGTAGGCCCGGGCATTGGCGGTGTAGAACTTGGCGTTGTCCGGGTCGAGCTTGCCCAGTTCGCGGGCGATGTTGTTGACCTGGGCGATAGAGGCACTGATGGACAGGAACGTGTGCGGATTGACCACTTTGCCGGCGCCACGCGCCATCGTCCCGGTGGCCGCCAGCAGGGGCACGTCGGCATTGGCCTCGATCACGTGGATATCGGGTTTCTCGCTGGCTTCGATCATGCGGTCGGCAAAATCGTCATGGCCGACGCCATTGAGCACGATCACGTCCAGGCTGCCGATGCGCTTGATGTCGTCGGCGCGTGGCTCGTAGGCATGGGGGTTGAACCCGGCCGGGATCAACGGCACCACTTCGGCCTTGTCGCCGACGATGTTCGCCACATAGCTGTAGTAGGGGTGCAATGTGATGCCGATACGCAGCGGCTTGGCGTCGGCGGCCCAGGCGGTGCTGGTGAACAGGGTGCCCAGCACTGCAACGGACAGGAGTCGCAGCAACGGACGGCGGGCGATAGATCTGGGCATGAAGAATCCTGGTGAAGAGGGCGTATTCAATGGCGATGCTGGCGGGTGACACCGGTGTCGAACTGGGCGATGACCTGCTGCCAGCCGCTGTCGGCAAGCGACGTGTCGTCCAGCAGCGCCGGTGCACTGGCGGAGGGTGCGCGGTTGAGCCAGACATCGGCGTCCGCGCCGTTCATGCGCAGCAGGAACGAGCCCGCCACCTCTGGCGCCTGGCTCAGGCCCACGTAGGCGCCCTGGACCATCTGCCAGGCGTGGCTGCCGCGGCTGACCGAGCTGGCGTCCTGGGCGAAGGGTGGGAAGCCCTCGCGGGCCAGTTGCTCGGGCGTGACCGGATCGGACTGTTCCTCGGCCAGCAGGCGGACCTCGTCGAGGGTCACTCGCAGGTCGGCGTAGATGCCCTGTTCGGCGGCGCTCAGGTCGCGTCGGGCGTCGAGCTGGTGGGACGGTACCGCGACGGCTTCGTGGCTGACCCCGTGCCAGGACACAACGCCGGCCGCCGCCAGCAGGATGAACAGGCAGAGCAGGCCGACGTACAGGGTTTCATGGCCCGCACCGGCCGGGCGCACGATGTGCGTGACAGGCGTGCTCATGGTGCCTCGATGTCGGCTTGGTCGATTTCGACGACGTGGCCGGGGCCGGCATCGAACAGCACATAGAACTCGGCATCCGGACGCTTGAAGGTCACGGTCGAATCGCTGCCCAGCTTGCCGGGTACCAGGATGCTTTCGTCATAGCCGACCACGTCCAGGGTCACCCCCGGCGCGCCGCTGCCATCGGAAAATCCGCCGGTGCAGCGGATCTGCTGGTCGTCGATCTGCTTGCATTCGCACATCGGGTTGTGCGCCAGGGCCACGCCGCTGCAGGCGGCAGCGAGCAGCCCCAGTGCCAGGGCGGGCCAGCGGATGAATGAAACGCGGGTCATGGTCGGGTTCCTTGACGGTTCAGCCAGGCCACCGTCGCGGGTGATGCCTGGCTCAATGGAATGGAGGTCTGGTGCATCGAGCCGTCCCAGCCTTCCATGGTGATCCACAGCTGAGCATCGGCTTGGGTTTTGGCCGGCACTGGCAACCCGGCGAACATGCGGTAGCCACTGCCGAAGAAGATCACGCCTGCAGCCCTCAGGCTGCGTGGCTTGCCGATGCGCAGGTAGGTGGCCTTGACCTGGTCGATGCAGGTTTTGCACAGGGCCGCGTTGAAGTACTTGATGTCCTGGCCGCTTTCGGCGGTCGGGCCTTCGATGCGGCGTTCGGCCAAGGTCAGGCTCCACGGCCCGACGGCGATGTCGCCTACTGTCCGCTCGCCCAGGCCGCTGTCGCCGCGATCCATGGCGTTCTCGGCGAAATAGTGCGGCATGAAGCTCAGCGGGATGAACACCAGCAGCACGTTGATATGGAACCGCCACTTGCGCCAGAAACGCGACAGGGGCGAAGGCGTGGGGGCACTGAGGACTCGGCTCACAGGCTGCGCTCCGCGGTCTTGTGGGCAATCGGGTGCAGGCTGCCGGTGGCCGTCTGCGCAGTTTCGTGGCGGGCGCCTCGCTTGAACGCCTGGGCCGTGGCCAGGGCGGTGCGTTTGCTCCAGATCATCAAGCCGCTGAGCACCATCATGCTCAGCAGCAGGCCGAAGAAGGCCCAGATCAGCTTGATCCACAGCCCGCCGAAGTCACCGGTGTGCAGCGGGCGCATGGACTCGGTAACGAACTCCAGTGCATTGCGGTCGCCCAGCAGGTGCGAGCTGATCAGCTGCCCGGTGTAGGGGTTGATGCTGGCGGTCTGGAACATCAGCGGATACCAACTGCGGCCACCCACTTCCATCGGGCTGTAGGCGTTGAGCGGCAGCGACACGTAGCTGGCATCGAGGCCCGGCACTTGCTGTTTGACCACGGCGATGGCCTGCTCGACCGGGATCATCGGTGCCGGCGTGCCGTCGGCCACCAGCGGCACGTCGGCCCGGGCAATCACCGAGGTGACCGGCGAGTAGCTGGAGATGCTGATCTGGTTGTCGTAGAGGATGGCGCGAATCAGGAACCACACGCCGGTAATGGCGATGACCGCGATGAACCAGATCGACCAGATACCGCTGAGGCGGTGGAAGTCACCCCAGAACACCCGTGCGCCCTGGTTCAGGCGCAGGGTGGGCTTGAGAAAGCCCTTCCAGAATTTCTTGTACACCACCAGGCCGGTGATCAGGGACACCAGCAGCGGCAGGCCGAGGAACGACACCAGGTACCAGCCCCAGGAGAAGCCGTTGGTGAAGGGCACCAGCCACCAGCCGTGCAGGGCGCGGGTGAAGGCCGGGAAGTCGAATGCCGGACTGACGCCTTGCAGCACGCCGGTATAGGGGTTCACATAGACCGTTGGCGAGCGGCCGTCCGGGTAGGTGACACTGGCGTTGACGGCGAAGTAGTCGCCGTCGGGGTGAATGAGATTGCTGACTCGCAGCTCGGGATGATCGCGTTCGATGGCGGCCATCAGTTGGTCGTAGTTCAACGGCTGGGCGTCGTCGGACGGTTTGTTGGCACGCATTTCCGGATTGATCAGCCACATGATCTCGGTGCTCACCACGGCCAGGGTGCCGGTCACACATACGATCAGCACGAAAAACCAGATCGGCAGGGCCAACCAGCTGTGCACCAGGAACCAGATTTTCGAGCGGGACTTCTTGGACATGGGAAAACGTTCTCGATTCACGAAGCCGGTCGCCTGAGGGGCAGGTTCCGGATCCAGCGAACAGGTGGCCACGGATTTGGATGGCGGCTATTGCACTGGATAAACAAGAATGAGAACAAGAACCAAATGAATTACGGATGCAATCATTTGAAACCTAATGTTTCAGAAAGCGCTGCAGGCCCCGTTGTGGTTGATACCCGCCGGTCAACGGGAGCAATCCCTTCGATCCCCCGTAGGAGCGGTCCGCGGCCGCGAACCAGACACCGCGGCATGTCAGATCATCCGCGGTGTTCTTTTCGCGGCCGCTGACCGCTCCTACAGATGCTTTACACCACGGGGTTCCCAATCAACTGGCGCAAGACGTAGTGCAGGATACCGCCGGAACGGAAATACTCCACTTCGTTGAGGGTGTCGATCCGGCACAGCAGTTCGACGGTTTCCTGCTGGCCGTTCTCACGGCGGATGCGCAGGTCCAGGCGCATGTGCGGCTGCAGCCGGGCACCACTCAAACCGACGATGTCCAGGGTCTCGCGGCCGGTCAGGGCGAGGCTCTTGCGGCTCTGCCCGTCGGTGAACTGCAAGGGCAGCACGCCCATGCCCACCAGGTTGGAACGGTGGATACGCTCGAAACTCTCCGCCACCACGGCCTTGACGCCCAGCAGATTGGTCCCCTTGGCAGCCCAGTCGCGGCTCGAACCGGTGCCATACTCCTGGCCGGCAATGATCACCAGCGGTGTGCCGGCCTGCTGGTAGCGCATGGCCGCATCGTAGATCGGCAGCTTCTCGCCCGTAGGAATGAACAAGGTGTTGCCACCTTCTTCACCCCCGAGCATTTCGTTGCGGATACGGATGTTGGCAAAGGTCCCGCGCATCATCACTTCGTGGTTGCCCCGGCGCGAGCCATAGGAGTTGAAATCACGCGGTTCCACGCCCTTGTCGCGCAGATAACGGCCCGCCGGACTGTCAGCCTTGATGTTGCCCGCAGGGGAGATGTGGTCAGTGGTGACCGAATCCCCCAGCAAGGCCAGAATGCTTGCGCCCTGCACGTCGGCGATCACGGGTGCGGGACCGGCGATATCCTCGAAAAACGGTGGATGCTGGATGTAGGTCGAGTCGGCCTGCCAGACGTAGGTAGGCGCCTGCGACACTTCGATTGCCTGCCATTGCGCATCGCCGGCGAACACCTCGGCGTACTCCTTGTGGAACATCGCGGTGTCGACCTTGGCCACTGCGTCGGCAATCTCCTGCTGGGTGGGCCAGATGTCGCGCAGGTAGACCGGCTGGCCGTCACTGCCGGTGCCCAAGGGTTCACTGCTGATGTCGGTACGCACACTGCCGGCCAGGGCGTAGGCGACTACCAGTGGTGGTGAGGCCAACCAGTTGGTCTTCACCAGCGGGTGCACCCGGCCCTCGAAGTTGCGGTTGCCCGAGAGCACCGAAGCCACGGTCAGGTCCGCGCTCTGGATGGCTTGCTCGATAGGCTCGTCCAGCGGCCCCGAGTTGCCGATGCAGGTGGTGCAGCCATAACCGACCAGGGCGAAGCCCAGCGTGTCCAGATACTGGGTCAGGCCCGCAGCCCGATAGTAGTCGGTGACCACTTTGGAGCCGGGGGCCAGGGAAGTCTTGACCCACGGCTTGGTGGTCAGGCCTTTTTCGACCGCCTTCTTCGCCACCAGCCCGGCGGCCATCATCACGCTGGGGTTGGAGGTATTGGTGCACGAGGTGATGGCCGCAATGACCACTGCGCCGTGCTGCAGACTGTGCGTCTGGCCGCGCCAGGTATACGGCGTGCCCTCGGTCTGGTCGGCGTTGCCCACCGCCACGCCACCGCCGCCCTCGCTTTCCAGGCGGCCTTCTTCCTTGCTGGTCGGCTTGAGCTGCAGGCCGATGAAATCGTCGAACGCCGCGCTGACCTTGGGCAGTGCCACGCGATCCTGCGGGCGCTTCGGCCCGGCCAGGCTGGCCTCGACCTCACCCATGTCCAGCCCCAGGGTATCGCTGAATACCGGCTCCTGGCCGGGCAGGCGCCACATGCCCTGCGCCTTGCAATAGGCTTCGACCAATTGCACGGTGGCTTCCGGGCGTCCGGACAGGCGCAGGTAACCCAGGGTCACGTCATCCACCGGGAAGAAACCGCAGGTGGCACCGTACTCCGGCGCCATGTTGGCAATGGTCGCGCGGTCGGCCAGGGGCAGATCGGCCAGGCCATCACCGTAGAATTCGACGAACTTGCCCACGACGCCTTTCTTGCGCAGCATCTGCGTCACGGTCAGTACCAGGTCGGTGGCCGTGATGCCTTCCTTGAGCTTGCCGGTGAGCTTGAAGCCAATGACCTCGGGAATCAGCATCGACACCGGCTGGCCGAGCATGGCGGCTTCCGCTTCGATACCGCCGACGCCCCAGCCCAGTACCCCCAGGCCGTTGATCATGGTGGTGTGGGAGTCGGTGCCCACCAGGGTGTCGGGAAAGGCGTAGGTGCGGCCGTCGTCTTCCTTGGTCCAGACCGTACGGCCCAGGTATTCGAGGTTGACCTGGTGACAGATGCCGGTGCCCGGCGGGACCACGCTGAAGTTGTCGAACGCGCTCTGACCCCAGCGCAAGAACGCATAGCGCTCGCCATTGCGCTCCATCTCGATGTCGACGTTTTCCTCGAATGCCTGCCCGGTGGCATAACGGTCGACCATCACCGAATGGTCGATCACCAGGTCCACCGGCGACAACGGATTGATTCGCTGAGGGTCACCGCCGGCCTTGGCCACGGCCGCGCGCATGGCGGCGAGGTCGACCACCGCCGGTACCCCGGTGAAATCCTGCATCAGCACCCGTGCCGGGCGGTATTGAATCTCGCGATCGGAGCGGCGCTCCTGCAGCCAATCGGCCAGGGCCTGAAGGTCGGCACCGGTCACGGTCTTGCCGTCTTCCCAGCGCAGCAGGTTCTCCAGCAGGACCTTGAGCGACATCGGCAGTTTCTGCAGGTCACCCAGGCTGTTGGCAGCATCGGGCAGGCTGAAGTAGTGATAGGACGTGCCCGCGACGTCGAGCGTCTTCAGGCTTTTCAGGCTATCGAGGGAGGACATGGATCAGCTCCTTTTCAGGCCCGCACGGCACGGGCTGGATAAACAGGTTCTTTCAGTCAGGGACTTCCAGTGCATGCCCAGGGTTCCGATTTCCTTTATCATGCGCCGATTTGAGCACCCCGGCGGTGAAAGTCCCTTTATGAATACGCTGTTTATGCATTGCCGCCCCGGCTTCGAAGGCGAGGTCTGCTCGGAGATCGCCGAACACGCCGCACGGCTGGGGGTTGCTGGGTATGCCAAGGCGAAGCCGCTGACCGCCTGCGCCGAATTCATCTGCCACGAACCGGCCGGTCCGGCGCGGTTGATGCGCGAGTTGCGTTTTAGTGACTTGATATTTCCACGGCAGTGGGCCAGGGGCGATTTCGTGCAGTTGCCCGAAACCGACCGCATCAGCGTGCTGCTCGACCACCTGGCGGCCTATCCAGTGTGTGGCAGCCTGTGGCTGGAAGTGCTCGACACCAACGATGGCAAGGAGCTGTCGAATTTCTGCAAGAAGTTCGAAGCACCGCTGCGCAAGGCCCTGCTGGGTGCTGGCAGGCTGGTGGACGATCCTGCCTTGCCGCGCTTGCTGCTGACGTTCAAGAGTGGTCGCGAAGTCTTCCTGGGCATGGCCGACGCGGGTAATTTCGCCATGTGGCCCATGGGCATCCCGCGGCTCAAGTTCCCCCGCGAGGCGCCCAGCCGTTCGACCCTGAAACTCGAAGAGGCATGGCATCACTTCATTCCCCGCGAGCAATGGGACGAACGCCTGCACGGCGACATGACCGGTGTCGACCTGGGCGCCGCACCCGGTGGCTGGACCTACCAGCTGGTACGCCGCGGCATGCTGGTTACCGCTATCGACAACGGGCCGATGGCGCAGAGCCTGATGGACACCGGATTGGTTACCCATCTGATGGCCGACGGGTTCACCTATCGGCCCAAGCAGACGGTGGACTGGATGGTCTGCGACATCGTCGAGAAGCCGGCGCGCAACGCCGCCTTGCTGGAAACCTGGCTGGGCGAGAACCTCTGCCGCGAAGCAGTGGTCAATCTGAAGCTGCCGATGAAGCAGCGCTATGCCGAAGTCCAGCGCTTGCTCGAGCGCATCGAAGAAGGTTTCAAGGCGCGCGGCATCAAGGTGCAGATCGGCTGCAAGCAGCTGTACCATGACCGCGAGGAAGTCACCTGCCACCTGCGTCGACTCGACGGCGGCCGGCGCTGATCGATCCGAGCGCTGCGGCCTGAGGTCGCACGCTGCGCTCGGACCGCGCGCTGGCGCTACACTATTGGTTTCGAACGTGCGCCTGAATGCCCGCTTGACCTGGAGCTTTTCATGACTCAAACCTTGCCTGCCGACCGTACTCTGGATGCCACCGGCCTGAGCTGTCCGGAACCGGTGATGATGCTGCACCAGCATGTGCGCGACCTGCCTGCAGGCGGCCTGCTGAAAGTCATTGCCACCGACCCCTCGACCCGTCGCGACATCCCCAAGTTCTGCGTATTCCTGGGCCATGAGCTGGTTCAGCAGGACGAGGAGGGCGGTACCTACCGCTACTGGATCCGCAAGAAAAGCGACTGATCGCCTCGCAGCGGCGGTCGCGCGGCGCACATACCCAGTTGCTGGCGAGCTGGGTATAATCGCCCCCTTTTTTCCAGGTGCCTGGCCATGCTGTCTGAAATTCATGCCTTTCTCGGCTGCCCCACGCCCAATGCCTGGGTCCAGGCCGCGCTGGCCGACCAGCAGACCCTGCTGATCGACCACAAGAACTGCGAATTCAAGGCAGCCTCCACGGCCCTGAGCCTGATCGCCAAGTACTGCACCCATGCCGATCTGATCAACATGATGTCGCGCCTGGCTCGCGAGGAGCTGGTGCACCACGAGCAGGTCCTGCGCCTGATGAAGCGCCGCAAGATCGAACTGCAACCCCTGTCGGCGAGCCGCTATGCCTCGTCGCTGCGCAAGCAGGTGCGCAACCACGAGCCCGTCAAGCTGGTCGACACCCTGGTGGTTGGCGCTTTCATCGAAGCGCGCAGCTGCGAGCGTTTCGCGGCTCTGGTGCCGCATCTGGACGAAGAGCTGGGCACCTTCTACAACGGCCTGCTCATGAGCGAAGCGCGGCATTACCAGGGCTACCTGAAACTGGCGCATCAATACGGCGATGCCGCCGATATCGCCCAGACCGTCGACAGGGTTCGCGTGGCCGAAGCCGAACTGATCGAAACGCCCGACCCCGAATTTCGCTTCCACAGCGGTGTGCCGGCCTTCGCCTGACCGCTGCCGATGACGCGCTCCCAGGATCGCGTCCCGAGACTTCCCGCCCCTCGATAGCACAGCGGCGTGTATTGACAGGCCTCTCGCTGACGTTTACGTTAACGTAAAGCACCAGGAAGTCGATCGACGTGAGCACGACCTACAGCATTTCCGACATAGCCCAGTTGTTGGACGTAACGCCCAGGACCCTGCGTTTCTATGAAGAGCAGGGCATGGTCACGCCGACGCGCCGTGGCCAGGAGCGGATCTATGCGCCGCGCGACCTGGTGGCGATGAAACTGATCCTGCGCGGCAAGCGCATCGGCTTCTCCCTGGCCGAATGCAAAGAGCTCATCGACATGTACGACCCGTCGGGCAACCGCAAGCAACTCGACCGTTTTCTGGAGAAAATCACCGAGCGCCGGGCGCAGTTGCAGCAGCAGATGCTGGACATCGAACAGATGCAGGTGGAGCTCGACACCGCTGAAGAACGCTGCCGCGCCGCGCTGCAGACTTGACCGGAGCGCGTCTGCGGTGCGCAGTGCCCCCTGTAACGTTTCCTGCAAGATGATTGTGCTCAACAGCTTTCTCCCCAAAAAAAACAACAAGTGGGTGGCGAACATGATTTCAGTACCGGGACTGGATTTCTTCCTTGGCGAAGACATCGACATGCTGCGCGATTCCGTGGCTGCCTTCGTGGCGCGCGAGATCACCCCGCGTGCCGCCGAGGCCGATCGCAGCGACCAGTTTCCTGCCGACCTGTGGCGCAAGTTCGGCGACATGGGCCTGCTGGGCCTGACCGTGGCCGAAGAGTGGGGCGGGACGGGCATGGGCTACCTGGCGCACATGGTCGCGATGGAGGAAATCTCCCGCGGCTCCGGGGCCATCGGTTTGTCCTACGCCGCCCATTCCAACCTCTGCGTCAACCAGATCAACCGCAACGGCACTGCCGAACAGAAGGCCCGCTACCTGCCGAAGCTGATCAGCGGCGAACACATCGGTGCACTCGCCATGAGCGAGCCCAACGCTGGTTCCGACGTGGTTTCCATGCGCTTGCGCGCCGACCTCAAGGGTGACCGCTACGTGCTCAACGGCACCAAGATGTGGATCACCAACGGCCCGGACTGCGACGTGCTGGTGGTCTACGCCAAGACCGACATGGCAGCCGGGGCCAAGGGCATCACTGCGTTCATCCTGGAGAAAGGCGCGCCTGGCTTCAGCGTCGCGCAGAAACTCGACAAGCTGGGCATGCGCGGCTCGCACACCGGCGAGCTGGTGTTCCAGGACGTCGAAGTGCCGCTGCAGAACGTGCTGGGCCAGACGGGGCAGGGCGTCGGTGTGCTGATGAGTGGCCTGGACTACGAGCGCGCCGTGCTCAGCGGTGGCCCCCTGGGGTTGATGCAGGCGGCCATGGACCTGGTGTTGCCGTACGTCCACGACCGCCAGCAGTTCGGCCAGAGCATCGGCGAGTTCCAGCTCATCCAGGGCAAGCTGGCCGACATGTACACCACCCAGCAGGCATGTCGGGCGTACCTCTACGCCGTGGGCCGGCACCTCGATGCACTGGGCCAGGCACCCGTGCGCCAGGTGCGCAAGGACTGCGCCGGGGTCATTCTGTATGCCGCTGAAAAAGCCACCTGGCTGGCCGGTGAAGCCATCCAGATCCTCGGCGGCAATGGCTACATCAACGAATTTCCCGCCGGGCGGCTCTGGCGTGACGCCAAGCTGTACGAGATCGGCGCAGGCACCAGCGAGATCCGTCGCATGCTGATCGGCCGCGAGCTGTTCGAGCAGACCCGCTGAGCCCGCAACCGCTGACGCGTCCCTCTGGTGCCGTATTCGCACAGGAAATGCCCATGGCCATTCTGCACACCCAGATCAACACCCGTTCCGCCGACTTCGCCGCCAATCGCGAAGCCATGCTGCGGCAGCTCGAAACGCTGCAGCAATGCGCGGCGCAGATTCATCAGGGCGGTGGTGAAGCAGCGCAGGCGCGGCATGTCGCGCGCGGCAAGCTGCTGCCGCGGCAGCGTATCGACGTGCTGCTCGACCCAGGCTCGGCCTTCCTCGAAGTGGGCCTGCTGGCCGCCCATGAGGTGTATCCCGAACAGGTCGCCGCTGCCGGTTTGATCACCGGTATCGGACGGGTGTCCGGCGTCGAGTGCATGATCATCGCCAACGATGCCACGGTCAAAGGCGGCAGCTATTACCCGCTGACCGTGAAGAAGCATTTGCGCGCCCAGGAAATCGCCCAGCATAACCGCCTGCCCTGTTTGTACCTGGTCGACTCCGGGGGCGCCAACCTGCCGCGTCAGGACGAAGTGTTTCCAGACCGCGAGCACTTCGGGCGGATCTTCTACAACCAGGCCAACATGAGCGCCCAGGGCATCGCCCAGATCGCCGTGGTGCTGGGCTCGTGCACGGCCGGGGGCGCCTATGTGCCGGCCATGAGTGACGAGACCATCATGGTTCGCGATCAGGCGACCATCTTTCTGGCCGGCCCGCCGCTGGTCAAGGCCGCCACCGGCGAGGTGGTCAGCGCGCAGGCCCTCGGCGGTGCCGACCTGCATTGCCGGCAGTCGGGGGTGGCGGATCACTACGCCGAAAACGACCAGCACGCACTGGCCATCGCCCGGCGCTGCGTCGCCCATCTGAACGGACGCAAGCATGGCTGGCTGGCCTGTATCGAACCTCGGCCGCCACGCCATGCCGCAGACGAGATCTACGGTCTGGTCCCCACTGATCCCAAGCAGCCACTGCCGATCCACGAAATCATCGCGCGCATCGTCGACGACTCGGCCTTCGACGAGTTCAAGGCGCTGTTCGGGCCGACCCTGATCTGTGGATTCGCCCATATCCATGGCTACCCGGTGGCCCTCCTGGCAAACAACGGCGTGCTGTTCGCCGAAGCCGCGCAGAAGGGCGCGCACTTCATCGAGTTGGCGTGCCAGCGTGGAATACCCCTGGTGTTCCTGCAGAACATCACCGGCTTCATGGTCGGCCAGAAATACGAGGCCGGCGGTATCGCCAAGCACGGCGCCAAGCTGGTCACGGCGGTGGCCTGCGCCAAGGTGCCCAAGTTCACCGTGATCATCGGTGCCAGCTACGGCGCGGGCAATTACGGGATGTGCGGGCGCGCCTACGATCCGCGCTTCCTGTGGATGTGGCCGAACGCCAAGATCGGCGTGATGGGCGCCCAGCAGGCGGCCGGCGTGCTGGTCCAGGTCAAGCAGGAGCAGGCCCAGCGCCAGGGTCAGGCGTTCAGCGACGAACAGGCCCGGCAACTGGCCGAACCCATGGTGGCGCAGTACGAACAACAGGCCCACGCGTTCTATTCCTCGGCACGTCTGTGGGACGACGGCGTGATCGATCCTGCGCAAACCCGAACCGTACTGGCGCTGGGTTTATCGGCGGCGTTGAACGCGCCGCTGGCCGAAACCCGCTTCGGCGTCTTCCGCATGTAGCCCATGCACTTATCAGGAATCGGGGATCAGGGTATGCACGAATTCTCCACGATACAGCTGCACATCAGCGCCGAACACGTGGCCAGCGTCTGGCTCGATCGACCGGACAAGAACAACGCATTCAATGCGCTCATGCTGGAGGAGCTGCGCCAGGCTTTCGACCACATCAGCCAGCGGCCAGGGTTGCGCTTCATGTTCCTGCGTGGCCATGGGCAACACTTCAGCGCCGGTGCCGATCTGGCCTGGATGCAAGCCAGTGCCCGGCTGAGCTACGCGGAAAACCTCGCCGAGGCCACACGTCTGAGCGAGCTGATGGAGCAGCTGCAGCGCCTGCCGCTGCCCACCGTCGCGGTGGTGCAAGGCGCCGCGTTCGCCGGGGCAATGGGCCTGGTCAGTTGCTGTGACATGGCCATCGGCGCCGACGACGCGCTGTTCAGTCTCAGTGAAGTGCGCCTGGGCCTGGCGCCGGCGGTGATCAGTCCCTACGTGGTCCAGGCCATCGGCTCGCGCGCCGCGCGCCGCTATGCGCTAAGCGCCGAGCGTTTCGATGCCGTGCGGGCCCGCGAACTGGGACTGCTCGACGAAGTGTATCCGCGCGCCGAGCTGGAACGGGCGGTACAGGCGTGGCAACGGCGTCTGCTGGGTAACGGTCCCGAAGCGATGCGCGCCTGCAAGGCGCTGCTGCTGGCTATCGGCGATGGCCAGGTCACGGCGCCACGCCAGGCCCAGGCGCAGGCCCTGATCGCCCGGCTGCGCACCGGCCCTGAGGGCCAGGAAGGCATGCAGGCTTTCTTCGACAAACGCGCGCCCGCCTGGGCAGAGGTAACCCCATGAAGCCACTCCCGCAGACCGTGGCAACGCTGCTGATTGCCAACCGTGGCGAGATCGCCTGCCGCATCATCCGCACCGCCAGGGCCATGGGCATCCGCAGCGTGGCCATCTACAGCGACGCCGACGCCGATGCCCGCCATGTGCACGAGGCCGATCTGGCCATCCCCCTGGGTGGCAGCAAACCCGCCGACAGCTACCTGCAGATCGACAAGGTGGTTGCCGCTGCCTTGGCCTGTGGCGCCGACGCGGTCCATCCCGGCTACGGCTTTCTTTCGGAAAACGCCGCCTTCGCCCGGCGCCTGGCGCTTGAGGGCATCCTGTTCATCGGCCCGCCCGCCGAGGCCATCGAAGCCATGGGCAGCAAGTCGGCGGCCAAGGCCCTGATGGAACGCGCCGGAGTGCCGCTGGTGCCGGGATACCACGGCCAGGCCCAGGACCTGTCGACCTTCGCCGATGCGGCGCAGCGCATCGGCTACCCGGTGCTGCTCAAGGCCGCTGCCGGCGGTGGCGGCAAGGGCATGAAGGTGGCCGAGTCCGCCGCCGAACTGGCACCTGCCCTGGACTCGGCGCGGCGAGAGGCCGTGGCAGCCTTCGGCGACGGTCATATGCTGGTCGAGAAATACCTGGTGGCACCCCGGCACGTGGAGATCCAGGTCTTTGCCGACGCACAGGGGCATTGCCTCTATCTTCACGAGCGGGATTGCTCCATCCAGCGACGGCATCAGAAAGTACTGGAGGAAGCACCGGCACCGGGGCTCGATGCCTCCCTGCGCCAGGCCATGGGCGAAGCCGCGGTGCGCGCAGCCCAGGCGATTGGCTATGTGGGCGCAGGTACGGTGGAGTTCCTGCTGGATGGGGAAGGGCGTTTCTACTTCATGGAGATGAATACCCGCCTGCAGGTCGAGCATCCGGTGACCGAAGCGATCACCGGGCTGGACCTGGTGGCCTGGCAGATTCGCGTGGCGCGTGGTGAAACCCTGCCGCTGAGCCAGGCGCAGGTTCCCCTGTTCGGGCACGCCATCGAGGTGCGCCTGTATGCCGAAGATCCAGCAGGCGGGTTCCTGCCGGCCAGTGGGCAATTGGCACTGTATCGGGAACCGGCAGCCGGACCCGGTCGGCGAGTGGACAGCGCGGTGCGCGAAGGCGACGTGATTTCGCCATTCTATGATCCGATGATCGCCAAGCTCATTGCCTGGGGTGAAAATCGCGAAGAGGCCCGGCTGCGCCTGCTGGCGATGCTCGCCGAAACGGCGGTCGGCGGGATCAAGAGCAACCTGGCCCTGCTGCAGCGCATCCTTGCCACGCCTGCGTTCGCCGCGTCCCGAATCGACACCGGCTTCATCGAACGCCACGCCGACGCGCTGTTGCCTGCGCCACCGGCGCTGACCGAAGCGTTCTGGCACAGCGCCGCGCGTGCCTTCCTGCGTTCGGCCCCGCTTGTTGCCTGTGAACAAGACCCGCATTCACCCTGGAGCGCTGCCACCGGTTGGCGTCAACTCATGCCTGCGCAAGCCACGCTCGACCTGCGCTGTGGCGCCCAGAGCCGATTGTGCACGGTGGCTTTGAGCAACGCTTGCGCCGGCCCGGATGAAGCACGGCTGATCGGCCGCCGCGGCGACGTCGTCTACCTCCAGTGGCAAGGCGACCCCTACGAGGTCGCGCTGGTTGACTCCCTGGCGGCGGGCAGCGGTGTCCATGCGTCCGACGGTTCGCTCGCTGCGCCCATGAACGGCAGCATCGTCCGTCTGTTGGTCAGTCCGGGCCAGCAGGTGGCGTTGGGCGATGGCTTGGTGGTGCTGGAGGCCATGAAGATGGAGCACACCGTGCGTGCCAACCGCGCAGGCGTGGTTCAGGCGCTGTGCTGCGAAGAGGGCGAGATGGTCAGCGAAGGCAGGGTGTTGATCGAGTTGCAGGAGGCCGAACATGCTGCCTGAACGGGTGCGGATCGTCGAGGTCGGGCCCCGTGACGGGTTGCAGAACGAGCAGGGCCGTGTGCGCGTCGAAGACAAGGTAGCGCTGGTCGACGCGCTGGTCGCGGCGGGCTTGCAGCATGTCGAGGTCGGCAGTTTCGTGTCGCCGCGCTGGGTGCCGCAGATGGCCGACAGCGCGGCGGTCTTTTCCGCCATCCAGCGTTCGCCGGGGGTGACCTACGCGGCACTGACGCCGAACCTGCAAGGCTTCGAGGCCGCCATTCAAGCTGGTGCATCGGAGGTGGCGGTGTTTGCCGCGGCGTCTGAATCCTTCTCCCAGCGCAACATCAACTGCTCCATCGCACAGAGCCTGCAGCGCTTCGAACCGGTTCTGGCGGCCGCCGCCCAGCGCGGCATCAAGGTGCGTGGCTACGTGTCATGCGTGCTGGGGTGTCCGTACGAAGGCGAGATCGCTGCGGTGCAGGTGCGCGACGTGGCCAGCGCCATGCTGCAGATGGGCTGCTACGAGATTTCCCTGGGCGACACCCTCGGCGTCGGTACGCCTGGGGCTGCGCGTAAATTGATCGAAGTGGTCGCACAGCGCGTGCCGCGGGCGCATCTGGCCGGACACTTTCACGATACGTATGGCCAGGCCGTGGCGAACATCTACGCCTGCCTGCTGGAAGGCCTGCAGGTGTTCGACAGCTCGGTGGCGGGGCTGGGCGGTTGCCCCTACGCGCCGGGCGCCAGCGGCAACGTCGCGACCGAGGACGTCCTCTACCTGCTGCACGGGCTGGGCATCGCTACCGGCGTGGATCTGGCGCAGGTCGTGCAGGCAGGGCAGTCGATCATGCTCGCGCTGGGCAGGCAGAGCGCATCGCGCGTAGCGCGCGCCCACGCCGGCGCAGCAGTACCCCGTTAGCGAATCGCGCCCACAAAAAAGGCCATCCGAAGATGGCCTTTTTCAGCGGTACATCAAGCTGCCGAGTTGATCGGCTTCTCTGGGTGCCAGGCGTCCAGCAACGGGCTGACTTCGACGCGGGTCAGTTCGCTGCGACCCTTGAGCCAGGCTTCGACGATAGTGCGGTGCTCTTCGGTGACGGAACCACGCTTGGCCAGGCAAACCAGACCGAAGTCGTCGCCGCCAACATAGTCGAGGCCGTTGGCGTCCATTGCTTCGGTCAGGAACGCATCGAGGAATGCGTCGATCTGCTCGTCAGCCAAATCCTCCTTGAAGTCCAGGTTCAATTCGAAACCCAATTCCTGGAATTCGTCGACGCACAGTTTTTTGCGCAGACGACGGGAGCGGTTAGTGGCCATGAAACAATCCTCTTAGGTAATATCGCGGCGCAGTCTACCAGTTAAGCCAGGCGCCTGCCTGATTCAGTGACAAATGACTTGCCCTGCACCTACTCGCCCAGCCCGGCCAGTGCCAGGCGCAACTGCGTCTGCAATTCCAGCAACGCCAGGTGCAAGGCCTCACGTCCCGGACGCAGATCGTCCCATGGGTGGCTTGCTTCCAGCGCCAGGCACGCTTCATAGACCGCGTGCGCCTGGACGATGCGAGCGGCGCCATTGATCTTGTGAGCAATCTCCACCACGCCCTGGTGGTCGTCGTCGGCAATGGCAAGCAGTCGCTGGCTATCCTCCGTGCAACTGCGCAGTACTTCCTCGAGCAGTCGCCGCGTGAGCACGCTGTTGCCGCCGGTCAAGACGTTGAGTGGGTCGATGATGTTCATTTGTGCAATCACACCAGCGCGTTGCGCTTGGCCATTTCGATAAGTTCAACCAATGAGTTCGCCTGAAGTTTCTGCATCAGGCGTTTCTTGTAGGTACTGACTGTCTTGTTGCTGAGAAACATGCCTGTGGCAATTTCCTTGTTGCTGCGGCCCTGCGCAAACAACTGCAAGACCATCAACTCGCGGTCGTTGATGGTCTTGAACAGCTCGAGTTCCTGAAGTTGGCCTTCATCTTCTCGTGACGGAATCAACGCTTGGCTGGGAAAGTAGTTGTAGCCAGAGAACACTGCGCGGACGGCACTGATCAACTCGCTCAGCGCCTCCTGCTTGCAGACGAAACCGGCGGCGCCCGACTGCATGCAGCGTATGGCGAACAGAGCCGGGGCCTGAGCGGTCAGTACCAGGATCTTGTAGGGGACGTTCATGCCATGGAAGCGGGTCAGTACTTCGAGCCCGTCGAGCTTGGGAATGCTGATATCGAGAATGAGCAAGTCAGGTTGGCACTCGCGCACCATCTGCATGGCATCCACCCCGTTGTCGCTCTCGCCTACGACGCAGTAGCCTTCGTTTTCCAGAAGCATTCTGACGGCGAGCCGAATGACAGGGTGATCATCGATGATGAATACATTACGCATGCAGCCTCTCCTGAACGATCCAGTAAAAGCGCGCACCTTAGCCCAGTTGCTTCGAAGGGCATACGAATGGACTCGGGAAAGAGTGATTCTAGGAAACTTCCTACAGATATAAACGTAACGGAATACAAAGATAGTTTGATTCCAAAGAGTCAACTATCGTTTGTATTCGTTTATTTCCACGCTACAGACTAGAACGAGTTCGAGCGTCCGGTCATTTCGCCGGCCATTTCTGCGGCATAACTGTCGGTCATGCCTGCGATGAAATCGATCATGCGCAGGAACGACTTGTGCAACGGCCAGTCCGGCTGCGGCGCGTTGTGCCCCAGCAGATCGAGAATGCGCTGGTGCTTGAACGACAACCTGCCTGTGGTGTGCTGCTCCAGCGCCGCCCCGCAGAACGCATTGAGCAGCACTTCAAGGGTGGTGTAGGCGCCGATCTCGTGCAGGGTCTTGCGCTTGTCCTGGAAAATCTTCTTGCGCGCCATGTCCTTGGCGTCGAGCACGCAGCGCTTGGCCGGACCGTGCATGTGCTCGACCAGATCGCCGCTGAGCTGGCCCGCCAGCAGCGCCTGCTGCTGTTCGACGAACGCGCGCGCGGCAGCATTGGTCAGGTGCTCGATGGCCTTGCCGCGCAGGATCGCCAGCTTGCGCCGCCGCGAGTCCAGTGGGCCGAGCTGGCGATAGGTGTCCGGGATGTCATCGCCTACCAGGTCGAGCAACAGTGCCTCGACTTCGGCGTAGTCGAGCAGCTCCATTTCCAGGCCGTCTTCCAGATCGATCAGGCCATAGCAGATGTCGTCTGCGGCCTCCATCAGGTACACCAGCGGATGCCGGGCCCAACGCTGCTCTTCGAGCAATGGCAGACCCAGCTTGCCGGCGATCTGTTCGAGCAGCGGCAGTTCGCTCTGGTAGCAACCGAACTTGTGCTTCTTGTAGCCCAATGCATCGGCGTGGCGCGCCGTCCAAGGGTACTTGAGGTAGGTGCCCAAGGTTGCATAGGTCAGCCGGGTGCCCCCGTCGAACTGGTGATACTCGAGCTGGGTGAGCACCCTGAAACCTTGGGCATTGCCTTCGAAATTGAGGAAGTCGTCACGCTCCACTTCGCTCATTGCGTCGAGCCAGCCACGCCCGGCAGCCTGGCGGAACCAGTGGCGAATGGCGTCTTCACCGGAATGCCCGAAGGGCGGATTGCCGATGTCGTGCGCCAGGCAGGCCGACTGCACGACCATGCCCAGGTCACTGGGCTCGCACCATTGCGGCAGCTGGTCGCGCAGGGTTTCGCCCACGCGCATGCCCAGGGAGCGGCCCACGCAACTGACTTCCAGCGAATGGGTCAGGCGCGTATGGATGTGGTCGTTGCTCGACACCGGGTGGACCTGGGTCTTGCGCCCCAGCCGGCGGAAGGCGCCGGAAAAGATGATGCGGTCGTGATCCTTGTGGAACGGGCTGCGGCCCAGTTCTTCCGGGCTGTGCAGGGGCTTGCCCAAGCGTTCGCGTGTAAGCAGTGTGTGCCAATCCAAGGCGATTCCTCCGGGACCCGATCGAGCCTGCAGTGTCGGCCTGCGAGGGCTGGCTGGCAAGGCTGGCATCGGGCCTTGAACGTATTGAGCAGGTAGGTGCAGCCAGGAATGTCAGGCAAAAAAAAGCAACCCGGATACGTTTACGACCGCACCCGGGTTGCTCTTTGAGCCAAGCCTAGCGTCTGCGCGAAGAGCCCTGCATGGCCAGCTTGATCACCGGCAACAGCAACGTGCCGACCTTGGCCAGCCGCGAAAAACGGCCCGGACCACGCACCGGCGCGACTACCGGCGCACGAGCGCTGTTGCCAGCCCCGCGTCCGGTCAGGAAACCCATCAGGGTGACACCTGCGATGCCCCACAGCGAGGCATGCTTGATACCCATGCCGGTCTGCACCGATTGACCCAATCCGCGCAGGCGGTTGAGCGGATTGACCAATTGCCGCGACTCGTGCCGCAACTCCTGGCGATGCATTTCCATGCGCAGGCGAATCAACGACTTGCGCATGTCGCGCCGTGACTGGGCGCTGGTAGGTTCGTTTCGGCTCATGGCAGCAGGCGCTCCCGGTCATTGGCCAGTTCTTCCAGTGTCCCACTGAATGGCGAGGATTCATCGAACACAGCCGCCTTGAGGCGGAATGCGCAGAAAATACCTGCCAATACGTAGAACACCGCCAGGCCGACCATGCCGGCCATGCGGTAGTTGTCCCACAGCAGAATCAGAATGAGCCCGGACAACGCCACCAGTGCCAGCAAGGCGAAGACCAGGGCCAGGCCTGCGAACAGCAACAGGCTGACGGTTCGAGATTTCTGCTCCTGCAACTCGATGCCGAACAGTTCGACATGACTGCGAAGCAGGCCGAGCATGGCAGCACCCAGGCGCCGAGAGGTGGAGCCGGTGCTGTTATCTGTGGTATCCGAGTCGAGGAGGGACATATCAGTGCCTTGTGGCCAGCAGGCCCAGAAGGAAGCCTACGCCTGCGGCGATGCCGACGGACTGCCATGGGTTTTCCTGAACGTAGCCTTCGGCTGCGACTACGGCCTCCTGGCTGCGCTCGGCTGCGGTTTCTTTGGTCTGCTGCAGCGATTCGCGAGCCTTCAGCAGGCTCTCGTTGATCTGCGCGCGCAGTTCTTCGGCCTGGGTGCCGGCGATGCTGGCGGTGTGTTCGAGAAGTTTCTCGGTATCACGGACCAGGGTCTGAAAATCGGCTTTGAGAACTTCTTGGGCTGCTTTGGTGCTCGGGGTGGCCATGTTGATCTCCATATGGGTGGCGTCTGGATATTTCGAGTGAGGGTGATCCCGAAGGTTCAGTGCCATTGCGAGGCATAATCCTCTGTATAGCCCATTATCGACATGTCGGGGCAATTGACGGGTCTCGGACGGCTGCCTTATACTGTATAAAGATACAGTATATGGATAATCACTCGCCCATGCTCAACGTCGAACAACTCAAGTACAGCGTTAACCGCATGGCCCCGGACGTAGTTCGCGAAGCCGTGCTGGAACTGCGTCTCGACGGCCTGGTTACCGAAGGCAAGACCCCGTTCAGCAAGCTGCATTTCAACACCTGTTTTGCCGAGGTCGAGGCGCTGTTCCAGCGTGCCGGCTATCATCGACCGCTGGATGTGGTTGGCTACAAGGGCCTGCTGTACGCCTTGTACGACCCAACCCGCTGGGAAGCGGTCGAGGTGCTGCGTTGGCTCAAGGAATTCACCGAGGCAGCCGAGGCTGTCCACGCGCGATGACAGCCGTAACGCCGTGGGCGATACTCGCGGCCTGAAACCATCGTGGATCTAGGCATGTCTGCACCCAAATTCGACCCTGCTGCGCATCAGGCCAGCACCCTGTGCCTGCCACCCGGCAAATGGGCAACCGTGCTGGATTGCCTGTGCGAACATTTTCCGGCCATCGATCGCGCTCAGTGGCTGAGCCGCATGGCCAGGGACCGGGTGCTGGACGCCGACGGCGTACCCATCGGACCTGCCCATGCCTACCGCCAGGGCCTGCGCATCCACTACTTTCGCGAAGTGCCGAACGAACGGCCGATCGCTGCACAGGAGCAGGTGTTGCACGTCGACGAGCATCTGGTGGTGGCCGACAAGCCACACTTCCTGCCGGTGACACCGACCGGCGAGTACGTCGAACACACCTTGCTGCGGCGGCTCATCCGCCGTCTCGACAACCCGCACTTGGTGCCGCTGCACCGCATTGACCGGCATACGGCAGGTCTGGTGCTGTTCTCGGCCAATCCGCAGACGCGCAGTGCCTATCAGCAGCTGTTTCCCACTCGACAGATCGAAAAGCGCTACGAGGCCATCGCGCCCGCACTGCCCGACCTGGCTTTTCCGTGGGTGCACCGCAGCCGCCTGGAGCATGGCGAGCCGTTTTTTCGCATGCGCGAAGTGCCGGGGCCGAGCAACAGTGAAACTCGCCTGGAGGTCGCCGAAAAAGGCGAACACGTGTGGCGCTACGTGCTCAACCCGGTCACCGGCAAGACTCATCAGCTGCGCGTCCACATGACCGCGCTGGGGGCCAGCATCTGCAACGATCCGTTCTACCCGCAGCTGAGCAATACCGAGGTGGACGACTATGCCCGGCCGTTGAAGCTGCTGGCACGCTCGCTGCAGTTCCACGACCCGCTCGACGGTCGCCTGCGCAATTTCGAGACACAACTGAAGCTGACGTTCTAGAACGACAAAGCCCACCAGAGGGCGGGCTTTGTCTTGCAACACTTAAACTCTGTTTGATCAGAGTTCCTTGACGGTACGTACCTGGTCTTTATTGACACGGGTAGTCTTGCCGTCCAGCTGCTCGAATTCGTAGAAGCCAGCGTCTTCGTCGTAGGAGGGCGTGTCCACCGCCTGGATTTCACGACCGTCGTTCAGGGTGATCACGGTAGGCGATGCGCAACCGGCAAGCGATGCCAGGCCCAGCGCGAGCATGAAAGCGGGAAGGATCCGGTGAGTCATTGTGTTTCTCCACAAAACAAAAAAGGGTGCTGGCGTATACGGGAATAAGACGCTGCTTGCGCCAGCAAAGTTCCGTTGGTCCGACCGGTGCAGTCTAGCGTTTGCCGACCTGCTCAGCGACCCAGCAGTTGAGGCGTATTGAAATTGGCCAGGCGCGGATCGTTCTCGGCACATTGCAGCGGCTGGGCGCCGAGTGCCAGCAAGACCTTGCGCGGGCTCCGTTCGCCGGCATCCCAGGCTTGTCGCACGAGCGGTTGATGCACCTTGCCAACGATGCACAGCAACGGTTCCCAGAACTCACCCTGACGCACCATCAGCGGCTGGGTTGGATGAGTTTGCTGCGCATGGCGCATGGCGTCGAGCAGGGCCTCGTCCACGCCCGGCACATCGCAGGGCAATACCAGCAGCAGCGGGTGTCGAGCGGCGGCCAGGCCGGCCAGAATGCCCGCCAGCGGTCCGGGAAAGTCGCTGCTGTCATCGTGCACCAAGCGGTCGGCGAAGGCTGCGTATCGCGGATAATTGCGGTTGCACGAAATGATCAGGTCATCGGTCAGGGGTCGCACGCGTTGCTGCAGGTGCTCGATCAAGGGCCGGCCATGCCAGTCGATCAGGCCCTTGTCGCGGCCGCCCATGCGTTGTCCGCGGCCGCCTGCCAGCAGCAGGACAGAGCAGGGGGGCAAGGTGTCGGCAGGGTTCATTCGGGGCCTCGGACAGTGGCTGTGGGGCTGTGATATAACACCGTCCATCCCGCCAAACAACCGGACCCAGCCAATGAAAGCCAAGGCAGATGTACCCTTTGTGCCGCTCAATATTGCAGTGTTGACTGTCAGCGACACCCGCAGCGTGGAAACCGATACCTCTGGCCAATTGTTCGTCGATCGCCTGAGCGCGGCGGGCCACGGCCTTTATGCCCGCGTGCTGCTAAAGGACGACCTGTACAAGATCCGTGCACAGGTTGCGCAGTGGATCGCCGATGACCAATGCCAAGTGGTGCTGATTACCGGCGGCACCGGCTTCACCGGCCGTGACAGTACGCCGGAAGCCGTGGCCTGCCTGCTGGACAAGCAAGTCGATGGCTTCGGCGAGCTGTTCCGGCAGATCTCCGTCGCCGACATCGGCACCTCGACCGTGCAGTCACGTGCGCTCGCCGGGCTCGCCAACGGCACCCTGGTGTGCTGCCTGCCCGGTTCGACCAACGCCTGCCGCACCGGCTGGGATGGGATTCTCGCCGAGCAGCTGGACGTGCGCCACCGGCCGTGCAATTTCGTCGTGCACCTCAAGCAGGCCGAGCCCTGCGTCAGCCGTGGCTGAGTTGCCAGCGGCGCAGCCGCTGCTTCCGGTAGAACAGGCACTGGCGCAACTACTGGCCATGGCCGATGGCACGCCGGTGCGCGAGCGCGAAAGGGTCGCCCTGGCCCAAGGCGTCGGTCGCGTGCTGGCCACTGACCTGATCGCCACGCTCGACCTGCCGCCCTGGCCCAACAGTGCCATGGACGGCTACGCGCTGCGCCGCGAAGACTGGCAGGGCGAGCCGTTGCGGGTCAGCCAGCGCGTGTTCGCGGGCGCCGTGCCCGCGCCCCTGGAACCCGGCACGTGCGCACGCATCTTTACCGGCGCGCCGCTGCCCGAAGGCGCCGACTGCGTGGAAATGCAGGAGAACGTGCAAATCGTGGACGACCAGCGGGTGACCTTCGACCAGCCCTTGAGGATCGGCCAGAATATCCGTCCCCAGGGCCAGGAAACCCGCATCGGCGAACGCCTGCTCGAAGCTGGCAGCCGCTTGGGTGCGATCGAACTGGGCCTGTTGGCCTCCATGGGGCATGCGCACATCGACGTGGTCCGTCGGCCACGGGTGGCGGTGCTGTCCACGGGAGATGAATTGGTCGAGCCAGGTCAGCCGCTGGGGCCAGGGCAGATCTACAACAGCAATCGTCAGGTGCTGTGCAGTGCCTTGAGTGGTTTGGGCTGTGAGGTAGTGGATGCCGGGATTCTGCCCGACGATCTGCAGCAGACACGCCAGCGCCTGGCGGCTCTGGGTGATGTGGACCTGATTCTGTCCACGGGGGGCGTCTCGGTGGGCGAAGCCGATTTTCTCGGCATCGCCTTGCGCGAGGAAGGGCAGTTGGCCCTCTGGAAACTGGCGATCAAACCCGGCAAGCCACTGACGTTCGGCCACTTCCGTGGCGTACCGGTCATCGGCCTGCCGGGCAATCCGGCATCGACACTGGTCACTTTCACCCTGCTGGCACGGCCTTACCTGCTGCGTCGGCTGGGTGTTCGCGACGTTGCGCCGCTGAGCTTCCAGGTGCCAGCCGGGTTTGCCTGGCCGCGCGCCGGTACCCGTCGCGAGTACCTGCGCGGGCGTATCGAGCAGGGCCGGGCTGTGATCTACCCCAACCAGAGCTCCGGCGTGCTGCTGAGCGCGGCCTGGGCCCATGGGTTGGTGGAAATACGCGAAGGCTGCACATTGAATGAAGGCGAACTGGTCGCCTTCATCCCGTTCAGCGAACTTTTTTAAGCGTTGCTCTTGGTCGCTTCGACGGCCGCCGGTGCGCGGCCGTAGATGTCGGTGAAGCGCACGATATCGTCTTCGCCCAGGTATTCACCGCTCTGCACTTCGATCATGACCAGGTCGATCACCCCGGAGTTGACCAAGCGGTGCACGTGGCCCTGCTTGATGAAGGTCGACTCGTTGGTGTCGAGCAAAAACTCGTTGTCACCGTTGGTGACTCGGGCCATGCCGCTGACCACGATCCAATGCTCGCTGCGGTGGTGGTGCATCTGCAGCGACAGGGTGCCGCCGGGCTTGACCACGATGCGCTTGATCTTGAAGCGCTTGCCTTCCTCGAGGATCGTGTACGTGCCCCATGGCCGAGTGACCGTGCGGTGCAGTCGGAAGGCATCGTGACCCTGGCGCTTGAGCTGCTGGGCAAGGAACTTGACGTCCTGGGTGCGGCTGCCGTCGGCAATCAGCAGTGCGTCAGGCGTATCGATCACCACCAGGTTGTCGAGGCCGACGGCGCCGACCAGGCGGCGTGGCGAGTCGATGTAGCAGTTGCTCACGTCATGCAGCACGGTTTCGCCGTTGCACTGGTTGCCCTGTGCGTCGGCTGGAGTCAGCTCGCGCACCGCCTGCCACGAACCGATGTCGCTCCACCCCATCTGGCACGGAATGACCGCCACCTTGTCGGAGCGTTCGAGCAGCGCGTAGTCGATGGAAATGTCCGGCGCCAGGGCGAAGGTGCTGCTGTCCAGCTCAACTTGCAGCTCGCGGTTGCCTTGCTTGCTGTGGCTGACCTGCAGGCAGGTGGTGGCCGCCAGCAGCACGTCCGGTGCGTGCTTTTCCAGTTCGCGCAGAAGCACGTCCACACGCATGCAGAACATGCCGGCGTTCCACAGGTAGTCACCGCTGTCCAGGTAGGCTTGGGCGGTGGCCTGGTCCGGCTTTTCCCGGAAGTGCGCGACTTGATAGCTGCCATCGCCCAGGTCGGCGCCGCGCTCGATGTAGCCGAAACCGGTTTCCGCCGTTTGCGGCACCAGGCCGAACGTCACCAGCCAACCCTCGTCGGCTTTCTTGCGTGCTGCACTGACCGCGGCCTGGAAGGCGTCGATGTCGCGGATCAGGTGGTCGGCCGGCAGTACCAGCAACTGCGCCGACGCGCCGTAGTGTTTGGCGGCATGCAAGGCGGCGCTGGCGATGGCTGGCGCAGTGTTGCGGCCCGCAGGTTCGAGAATGAAGTCGAGCAGGGCATCGCGGTCGTTCAATTGGCGGTAGTCGTCCAGCGTGCGGAAGAACACCTCACGGTTGGTCACCGTCAGCACCCGCTCCACGCCTGGCAATTGCGAGGCACGGGTGAAGGTTTTCTGCAGCAGGCTTTCGCCGTCCGGCAGGCGCATGAACGGCTTGGGCATGGCTTCGCGCGATACGGGCCACAGGCGGGTGCCGGAGCCGCCGGCGATGATGCAGGGAATCAGAGTCGTCATAGGTCGAGCCTCGAGTTGAAGGTGGCGGACGGCACCTGCGAAGGCAAGCGCACACGTCCAGCCGGGCTGGATGCATGAAAAGGTCGATGAAGAAGGGCAGGGCGCAGGATTCGGCGATTCGACAATGCTACCGCCCGCCTGGAGACGGGCTGGACGTGCAGGAATCGGGAGGTAACGGCGACTTCGATAGTGGCCAGTTGCTTCGCAGTAAAGCCTAAACGAGAACGGTTGGCGAGTGGTAAATGTACGAATGGTTAAAAACTTTCCGTCGGGGCTTTTTTTCCTGCGGCTGTGGTCACATCAGGCACAGTTCCACTTACTGGCCACCGGAGACATGCAGCATGAGCGAGCGCAAGGCAATTCTGATATTGCACGGCAAACAAGCTTCCAACGAAGACGTCCGCAGCGCGGTGGAGCATTACCGGGAGCAAGGCAACGCGCTGGACGTGCGTCTGACCTGGGAAGGCGGCGACGCCCAGCGTCTGGTCGATGAGGCACTGCAAGCCGGCTACACCCAGATCATCGCCGGCGGTGGCGACGGCACCCTGCGCGATGTGGCCGAAGCGATGGCGCTGGCCAAGACCGACGCCAGCCTGGCGTTGATGCCCCTGGGCACAGCCAACGATTTCGCACGTGCCGCCGGCGTTCCCCTCGAACCCGAACACGCATTGGCGCTGCTTGCCCGCGAGCCTCAGGCCATCGATCTGGGTGAAGTGGGCGGGCAGGTGTTTCTCAACATGGCAACCGGTGGTTTCGGCAGTCAGGTCACGGCCAATACCTCCGAAGACTTGAAGAAGGTGCTCGGTGGCGCCGCCTACCTGTTCACCGGGCTGTCGCGGTTCAGCGAATTGCGCGCTGCCTCCGCTTCGCTCAGCGGCCCGGACTTCCATTGGGAAGGCGATCTGCTGGCGCTGGGCATCGGCAATGGACGCCAGGCCGGTGGTGGCCACGAATTGTGCCCCGAAGCCGTGGTCGACGACGGACTGCTGGAGATCAGCATTCTGCCGGCACCGACCGAAGTGGTCGGCACCTTGAAAAGCCTGCTCGGCGGCGGCGGACTGGAAACACTGTTCGTGCGTGCACGGCTGCCGTGGGTCGAAATCAACAGCAAGGAAAACCTCGACATCAACCTCGATGGCGAGCCATTGCGGGGTGAAAACCTGCGCTTCAGCACCATGCCCAAGGCATTGAAAGTTCATTTGCCCGCCGGGTCGCCGCTGCTGAGCCATGGACAACTGACTTAACTGACATAACCGCAGCGACGGCAGTCAAGATATTCGCGCCAGCGCCGATAGCCCGGTACCTCTTCTTTCACTTGGGCTTTGGAGTTTTACATGGCCGGCATTCTTGACTCGGTTGACCAACGTACGCAGCTGGTGGGTGAAAACCGTCTGGAGCTGCTCATGTTTCGCCTGGCCGGCAGGCAACTGTTCGCGATCAACGTGTTCAAGGTCCAGGAAGTCCTGCAGTTGCCCAAGCTGACGCTGATGCCGCAGCGCCATCCGTATGTCTGCGGTGTGATCAACCTGCGCGGGCAGACCCTGCCAGTGATCGACCTGTCCCAGGCCATCGGCATGCGCCCGCTGGTGCCGGGGCCGAGCAGTACCATCATCGTCACCGAATACAACCGCTCGATCCAGGCCTTCCTGGTCGGTGGTGTCGACCGCATCGTCAACATGAACTGGGAAGCCATCCTGCCGCCTCCGGCCAGTGCCGGGCGCCAGCACTATCTGACCGCAATCAGCCGGGTCGACGAGCAACTGGTCGAGATCATCGACGTGGAAAAGGTGCTCGCCGAAATCGTCCCCTACAACGCCCGCGTTTCCCGCGACAAGCTCGACGACCCCTTGCTGGCGCGCGCTCGTGGCCGGGAAGTGCTGCTGGTGGATGACTCGACGGTGGCACTGGCTCAGCTGCGCGATACCTTGTCGCAGCTGGACATCAAGATGCACGTGGCCAGCGATGGCCTCAAGGCGTTGAACAAGCTCAAGGCGTGGGCCGACACCGGCGAGCGCATGACCGACAAACTGCTGATGGTCTTCACCGACGCCGAGATGCCGGAAATGGACGGCTACCGGCTTACCACCGAGATCCGCAACGATCCGCGACTGCGCGACCTCTACGTGGTGCTGCATACCTCGTTGTCGGGCAGCTTCAACGAATCGATGGTGAAAAAGGTCGGCTGTGACAACTTCCTGTCCAAGTTCCAGCCCGACAAACTGGTCGACGTGGTGCGTCAGCGCCTGGAGCTGGATCAACGCTGACAGGCCCTCGTTATTCTCCTGCCGGTTCCGCTAGACTGGGTTTTTCTCTGTCCTGAGGAGCCGGGCCATGTCGAGCCTTGCCGCGCTGTACCGTTACCCGCTCAAATCGGCCATTGGCCAGTCGCTGCAGCAGTCGCCTGTGGATGGCCTGGGGCTGCTCGGCGATCGGCGCTGGATGCTGGTCGACGCCCAGAGCGGTCGGTTCCTCAGCCAGCGCGCAGACCCCCGCCTGGGGCAGTTGGGTACGCAAGTCGGTGAAGACGCAGGCCTGCGCCTGAGCGCAAGCGGATACCCTGAGCTGAACGTCGCGGTCCCGGAGTCAGGCGAACTGCGCGGAGTCACGCTGTGGAACGACAGCTTCCGCGTGCCCGACGCCGGCGAGGAAGCAGCGCGCTGGGTCAGCGATTTCGTCGGTAAGCCGACTCGACTGGTGTACGTGCCCACCGAGCGCACCCGTACCGTCAGCGCCGGTTACGGCGAGGGCGGCGACAAGGTGGCTTTTGCCGATGGCTTTCCACTGTTGTTGATCGGTCAGGGCTCGCTGGACGACCTGTCCGCACGGGTCGGACGGACGCTGGAGATGGCGCGGTTTCGGCCCAATCTGGTCATCCAGGACAGCGCCGCCTTCGCCGAGGATGGCTGGAAGCGCATTCGCATCGGTGGCCTGGACTTTCGTGTGCTCAAGCCCTGCGCGCGCTGCATTCTGACCACGCTCGACCCGCACACCGGCGAGCGCAGCGCCGATCGCGAGCCCCTGGCAACCCTCAAGCGCTACCGCCAGCAGGACGGCCACGCCATGTTCGGCCAGAATCTGGTATGCGATGGCGCGGGCGTGCTGGAAGTGGGCATGCCGATCACCGTGCTCGAGTGACGGGCCGGCAGCCGGCGGGCTGCCAGGCTCGGCTCACTGGTCGTCGAAGAAGCGTTCGTGCCAGTCCACCACCGGCTGCGGCGCGTTGAGCTTCTCGCCATAGATGACCGCGTAGGACAGCACGTTCTGCACGTACTGGCGGGTTTCATCGAATGGAATGGACTCCACCCAGACATCGAAGCTCAGGTGATTCGCGCCTCTGAGCCACTGCCGTACGCGCCCGGGGCCCGCGTTGTAGGCGGCCGAGGCCAGTACCCGGTTACCGTTGAACTGGCTGTGTACCTGGCTCAGGTATGCCGCACCGAGCTGGATGTTGGTGTCGGGATCGAGTACCTGCTGGGGCGACGACAGCGGGATGCTGAACTTGCGCGAGGTTTCCTTGGCGGTGCCCGGCATCAACTGCATCAACCCCATGGCGCCGGCGCCGGAACGAGCGTCGTCCATGAAGGCGCTTTCCTGACGGGTGATGGCGAACACCCAGCTGGTGTGCAGGCCTCGCACATTGGCTTCGCGAATCAGGGTGTCACGGTGGGCCATCGGGAAGCGGATGTCCAGGTCGTCCCAGTACTGCGCCTGGCTGATCGTGCGAATGGCCGGGAAGTACCAGCGCATGTCGTAGGCCAGCTTGGCCTGGGCGACCATCTCGTCACGGTCGAAATGGCGGCTGACGTGATACCACTCGCGTCGCGCATCGACGATCTGGCCACGTGCGTAGAGCTCTAGCGAACGACGTACACCGGCGGTGTTGCGCACCTTGTTGACCAGCGCCTGGCTCATCACCAGCGGCTTGTTGTTGAGCGAGTAGGGCGCCTGGATGCGGTCGGCCGCCAGGAAGCCGTAGAAGTCGCGCTCCTTGGCCACCGCCTTGTACAGCGATGGCACCTTGGCACTCTGCGGCTGGGCCAGCTCCAGGCTGCGCGCCTGCCAGTACTGCCAGCGGTTGGTCTTGGCCAGGTCCTTGGGCAGGCGGGTGGTCAGGTCGTAGGCGTCCTGCCAGCGGCCCAGGCGCAGCAGCAGGCGCAGACGCCATTCGGTCACGGTGTCGTCGCGCAGCTCCGGATCGTAGCGAGTCATCAGCTCCAGCGCCCGCGGGTCGTAGCGCCGCGCCAGGGTCAGGCCGATCTCGCGAGCGATGGCAACCTTCTCCTCGGCCGAGAAACGCATGCTGCTGGCATAGCTGTCGAGCATGCGCATGGCTTTTTCCGGGTCCTGACGGGCCAGGCGGCGCAGCCCCAGCCCGACCACGTCGGACATGGCTTCGTCGACCGGCATGAAACGCGCCGGTTGGTCGAGCAGTTCGGGTTTCTGCGCGACATCCGGCAGCAGTCGACCCTGGCTCGACAGGCTGGTCAGGCTTTGCACCAGGCTGGTGGCCAACGGGTAGTTGCGCTCCTGGGCCGCGAGCTTGGCGCGCTGCCAGCGCTTGTTCTCGGTCAGCTGGCCTTCGCTGGCCCAGCGCTGGAACAGCCCGTCGCAGGCCGTGGGCAGCGATTTGCCGGTGAGCCACAGTTTGTCGGCATTGGCATAGCCTTCGGCGCGCAGCTGGCTGTTGCTCAGCTGGTACTGGCCGTACAGGCAGTCGAGCTCCTTGAAGTTGAGCTTGGGGTCGTAGTATTTGACGAACGGCGCCCACTCGCCGCGCTCGGCCAGCTGCCGCAGCCAGCGCAGTTTCATCCAGTTGGCCTGGGGCAGGTCGCCGTGCTTGGCGAGAAAGCCTTCGATCTCGGCGTTGCTGGCGCTGCGCAGGCGCGGGGTGAGCTCGTCGTAGGCCAGGTAGGCCTCCAGCGGGTAGTCCTGAAGCTCGGCGGCGTAGCGCATGTACGGGCCGCTGTCGCCCTTGGCCAGGGCGCGCTTGGCCTCGTCGTAGTATTGACGCTGCGTGGCCAGGTCGGCGGCCTGGACGTTGGCGACACTGGATGCGGAGAGGATGAGGCAGGACAACAAGCTGAACAGGCGACTGCGCATGAGACTTCCAGGCAGAAAAGACGTGACAAGTGTCGGCAGTGCCAGCACTAAAGAAGTGAGCCTAGCTTAGCCTCTAGGGCAGGCGCGATGAAAGCGTTCAGGATCATTCATTTTATTGCCGCCTTCGGTCTGCCAGGGCAAAAGTCGGTTAGAATGCGCGCCCGGTTTTTGGAGAAGCTCATGACCCTGCTCAAATTCAGCGATGTGTCCCTTGCATTCGGCGCGATGCCGTTGTTGGACAAGGTGTCCTGGCAGATCGCCCGTGGTGAGCGGGTGTGCATCATCGGCCGCAACGGCACTGGCAAATCCAGCATGCTGAAGCTGGTCAAGGGCGTGCAGAAACCCGACGACGGCGCCGTCTGGCGGGCGCCGGGGCTGAAGATCGGCGAGCTGCCGCAGGAACTGCCGGTGGCCGACGAACGGACCGTGTTCGACGTGGTTGCCGAGGGCCTGGACGGGGTCGGCGCGCTGCTGGCCGAGTACCACCACCTGAGCCAGAACATCGTCACCGACGAAGACCTGAACAAGCTCATGCATGTCCAGCAAGATCTCGAAGCCCGTGACGGCTGGCGCTTGCAGCAACTGGTCGACAGCACCCTGAGCCGCCTGCAGCTGCCTGCCGACAAGACCTTGAAGCAGCTGTCCGGTGGCTGGCGCCGCCGCGTCCTGCTTGCGCAGGCGCTGGTGTCCGAACCTGACCTGCTGCTGCTCGACGAACCGACCAACCACCTGGACATCGGCGCGATCGCCTGGCTCGAAGAAGCCCTCAAGGATTTCCAGGGCGCGGTGCTGTTCATCACCCACGACCGTTCCTTCCTGCAGAATCTGGCCACGCGCATTCTCGAGCTCGATCGCGGCGGCCTGATCGACTGGAACGGCGACTACGCCAGCTTCCTGGTGCACAAAGAGGCCATGCTGTCGGCCGAGGAAACCGCCAACGCGCTGTTCGACAAGCGCCTGGCCCAGGAAGAAGTGTGGATCCGCCAGGGCATCAAGGCCCGACGCACCCGCAACGAAGGCCGGGTGCGTGCGCTCAAGGCACTGCGTGTGGAGCGTGGCGAACGCCGCGAGCGCACCGGCAAGGCCAACATCCAGCTCGATACCGCAGACAAGTCCGGCAAGCAGGTCATGGTCCTCGACAACGTCAGCTTCGCCCATCCGGGTGGGCCGATGCTGATCAAGGATTTCTCCATGGTGCTGCAGCGCGAGGACCGTATCGGCTTGCTGGGGGCGAACGGGACCGGCAAGACCACGCTGCTCAAGCTGATGCTCGATAACCTGCAGCCCACCAACGGTTCGGTCGACGTCGGCACGCGCCTGGACGTCGCCTACTTCGACCAGTTGCGTCACCAGCTCGACCTGGAAAAGACCGTCATCGACAACGTTGCCGAGGGCCGCGATTTCATCGACATCGACGGTCAGAGCCGCCACGTGTTGAGCTACCTGGGCGACTTCCTGTTCAGCCCGCAGCGTGCACGCACGCCGGTCAAGGCCCTGTCGGGCGGTGAGCGTGCGCGCCTGTTGCTGGCCAAGCTGTTCAGCAAGCCGGCCAACCTGCTGGTGCTGGACGAACCAACCAACGACCTCGACGTCGAGACCCTCGAACTGCTCGAAGAAGTGCTGTCCGCTTTCAAGGGTACCGTGTTGATGGTCAGCCACGACCGGGCCTTCCTCGACAACGTGGTCACCAGCACGCTGGTGTTCGAAGGCGAGGGCAAGGTTCGCGAATACGTCGGTGGCTACCAGGACTGGATCCGCCAGGGCGGCTCGCCCAAGCTGCTCGGCGTGACCGAGAACAAGTCAGGCAAGGCCGAGCTCAACAGCGCCGTGGTCAAGGCCGCAGAGCCTGCACCTGTGGAAGCACCGGCGCCCGCCAAGAAGAAGCTCAGCTACAAGCTGCAGCGCGAGCTGGAAGCCCTGCCGGGCCAGATCGAAGCCAAGGAGCAGGAAATCGCTGCGCTGGAAGCCGAGATGGCCGATGCCGGGTTCTATCAGCGGCCTGCCGCGCAGACGGCGGAAGTGATGGCGAAGCTGGAAGCCTCGCAGGCCGAGCTGGAAGTCATGGTCGAGCGCTGGGCCGAACTCGACGCCTGAGCTCTCGACTCTGGAATCATCAGCGAGGCCGCAGCTGCTGCTCGGCCCCGCTGATGATCCTTATTCGGCGCGCTTGACCAGGCGCACCGCCAAAACGTCGCACGGCGCTCCGTGCAACACGTCGTTGGCCGTCGAACCAAGCAGCAATGCCAGGCCATGACGGCCATGACTGCCGACCACCACCAGGTCGCATTCCGATTTCTTCGCCAGGTTGTGAATCTCCTGACGCGGCTGGCCGTAGGTCAGGTGGCAGTCGCCGACGACAAGGTCCGGGTACTTGACCTTCAGCGTTTCCAGGCGCTCCTTGGCCTGATCGAACTGCTGCTGCTGCAACTGCGAGAGGTCCATCGGCACGTCCCCGCCGAAAGCCATGGCCATGGGTTCGACGATGTGCACCAGCGAGAGCTTGGCGCCGTTGCTGACCGCCAGCTCCCGGGCCCGCTTGATGACCGGGTCACACTCCTCGGTGAGGTCGACGGCGACCAGAATGTGTTGGTAGGGCATGAGAAGCACTCCTGACGATTGCGATAGCTTGAGTATGGACTGTTTAGGCGGGGCGCAACATGAACAACCCTCGCCGATCTATTTGAAACGCTTAGCGGGTGTACTCTTTATGACGGTGTGGATAGTCGTGTCAATCCTTGCGCTGATTCTCAGCCCCATGGTATGGCTGCGGCCGTCGCGCAGCCAGAGCGGCCGCATGGCCGTGCGCCTGCAGGCGCGGCGGATGGGCCTGGCCATGCAGTTGGCTCCCCAGCAGTGGCCGCACTGGCTCAGCGTCGAGCCACCCGACCCCTGCGCGCAATACCATCGGCCACGCCGCAAGGGCAGGGTCGACAGCTGGAGCTACTGGCAGATCGAGCCGGGGGTCTGGTGCAACCAGTGGCGCGAAGCCTGTATCGATCCGCTGCTGCTGCCTCACCTTGCCACCTTGCCCGCCGACGTCTACAAGCTCGAAGCCGGGCCGCAGATGCTCGCGTTGTACTGGGGCGAGAAGGGTGACGAAAAGGTGCTTCAGGATATTGCAAAGGTCCTGCAAGCACTGGCTTGATCGTTGTCTCGAGCTATCGTCATATGCCTGCGGCAGGCTGTCGCAGGTGCGCGTTTCTGCGCATTCCAGAAATGACCGCAAAGTCGCGTTTTCTCGCGGCTGGCGCGGCATTTGACAATCGCCCGCAATTCCGTGAATGTACACGCAGCCCAATCAAACGGGCGTATGAATCGAGCGTTTTTCAGTCACGCTCCAGCACTATCCCGACTACCGCGCTGACGGGTATGCCTGGCTACAGAGAGCGGCGGCCATGTATCGCCCCCTTTTATCCAGCGTCAGGCGTGTACTGTTCAGCTTCCATATCGTGGAGATCAGTGGATGATTTACGAAGGTAAAGCCATCACGGTGAAGGCTCTTGAAAGCGGCATCGTCGAACTGCGGTTCGACCTCAAGGGCGAGTCCGTCAACAAATTCAACCGCCTCACGCTCGAAGAGCTGCGCGAAGCGATCGCGGCAATCAAGGCCGACGCTTCGGTCAAGGGCGTGATCGTCGCCAGTGGCAAGGACGTCTTCATCGTCGGTGCGGACATCACCGAATTCGTCGAGAATTTCAAGTTGCCCGAAGCCGAGCTGGTCGCGGGCAACCTGCAGGCCAATCGCATCTTCAGCGACTTCGAGGACCTCGAAGTGCCGACGGTCGCCGCCATCAACGGCATCGCCCTGGGCGGCGGCCTGGAAATGTGCCTGGCTGCCGACTACCGGATCATGTCCAGCGAAGCGAAGATCGGCCTGCCCGAGGTCAAGCTGGGCATCTACCCAGGTTTCGGCGGCACGGTGCGCCTGCCGCGCATCATCGGCGCCGACAATGCCATCGAGTGGATTGCGTCGGGCAAGGAAAACGGCGCCGACGATGCGCTCAAGGTGGGTGCGGTCGATGCGGTGGTGGCGCCGGACAAGCTGGAAGCTGCTGCTTTAGACCTGGTCAAGCGCGCCATCAGCGGCGAGTTCGATCACAAGGCCAAGCGCCAGCCCAAGTTGGTCAAGCTCAAGCTCAACGCCATCGAACAGATGATGGCGTTCGAAACCGCCAAGGGCTTCGTCGCCGGCCAGGCCGGGCCCAACTATCCGGCGCCGGTCGAGGCCATCAAGACCATCCAGAAAGCAGCCAGTTTCGGTCGCGAGAAAGCCCTCGAAATCGAAGCCGCCGGCTTCGCCAAGATGGCCAAGACCTCGGCTGCGCAAAGCCTCATCGGCCTGTTCCTCAACGATCAGGAGCTCAAGCGCAAGGCCCGTGGCTACGACAAGGTGGCCCGCGATGTGAGTCAGGCGGCCGTGCTGGGCGCTGGCATCATGGGCGGTGGCATCGCCTATCAGTCGGCGCTCAAGGGCACGCCGATCCTGATGAAGGACATCAACGAGAAGGGCATCGAACAGGGCCTGGCCGAGGCGTCCAAGCTGCTCGGCGCGCGCGTCGAAAAAGGTCGCCTGACCCCGGCGAAGATGGCCGAAGCGCTCAACGACATTCGTCCGACGCTGTCCTACGGCGATTTCGGTCATGTCGACATCGTCGTCGAAGCGGTGGTGGAAAACCCCAAGGTCAAGCAGGCAGTGCTGGCCGAAGTCGAGGCGCAGGTCAAGGACGACACCATTCTGGCGTCCAACACGTCGACCATTTCCATCAACCTGCTGGCCCAGGCGCTCAAGCGTCCGGAAAACTTCGTCGGCATGCACTTCTTCAACCCGGTGCACATGATGCCGCTGGTCGAAGTGATCCGTGGCGAGAAGTCCAGTGAGGTTGCCGTGGCGACCACCGTGGCCTATGCCCGCAAGATGGGCAAGAACCCCATCGTGGTCAACGATTGCCCCGGCTTTCTGGTGAACCGCGTACTGTTCCCGTACTTCGGCGGTTTCGCCCGGCTGGTCAGCGCCGGTGTCGATTTCGTGCGCATCGACAAGGTCATGGAGAAATTCGGCTGGCCCATGGGCCCGGCCTACCTGATGGACGTGGTCGGCATCGACACCGGCCATCATGGCCGTGATGTGATGGCCGAAGGCTTCCCGGATCGCATGAAAGACGAGCGTCGCTCCGCCATCGACGCGCTGTACGAGGCCAATCGCCTGGGGCAGAAGAACGGCAAGGGCTTCTACGCCTACGAAACCGACAAGCGCGGCAAGCCGAAGAAGGTGGCCGATCCTGCGGCGCTGGACGTGCTCAAGCCGGTGATCTACGAACAGCGCGAGGTCTCCGATGAGGACATCGTCAACTGGATGATGATCCCGCTGTGCCTGGAAACCGTACGCTGCCTGGAAGACGGCATCGTCGAAACCGCGGCCGAGGCCGACATGGGCCTGGTCTATGGCATCGGTTTCCCTCCGTTCCGCGGCGGGGCGCTGCGCTACATCGATTCGCTGGGCGTGGCCCAGTTCGTCGAACTGGCCGACCGCTACGCCGAACTGGGTCCGCTGTACCAGCCTACGCAGAAGCTTCGTGAAATGGCGCGTGCTGGCCAGACCTTCTTCGGGCAAGCGGCCAACGTACAGAACAAGGGTGAATGACTGATGAGCTTGAATCCTAGAGACGTGGTGATCGTCGACTTCGGTCGCACCCCCATGGGCCGTTCCAAAGGCGGCATGCACCGCAACACGCGCGCCGAGGACATGTCGGCGCACCTGATCAGCAAGCTGCTGGAGCGCAATGCCAAGGTCGATCCGGCCGAAGTCGAGGACGTGATCTGGGGCTGCGTCAACCAGACCCTGGAACAGGGCTGGAACATCGCCCGCATGGCTTCGCTGATGACGCAGATCCCGCACACTGCGGCCGGCCAGACCGTCAGCCGGTTGTGCGGCTCGTCCATGAGCGCGCTGCACACTGCCGCCCAGGCGATCATGACCGGCAACGGCGACGTGTTCGTGGTCGGCGGCGTCGAGCACATGGGCCATGTCGGCATGATGCACGGCGTGGATCCGAACCCGCACATGTCGCTGTACGCCGCGAAAGCCTCGGGCATGATGGGGCTTACCGCCGAGATGCTCGGTAAAATGCACGGCATCACTCGCGAACAGCAGGATGCCTTCGGCGTGCGCTCGCACCAGTTGGCTCACCAGGCCACGGTCCAGGGCAAGTTCAAGGACGAGATCATCCCGATGCAGGGTTGCGACGAAAATGGCTTCATCAAGGTCTTCGACTACGATGAAACGATTCGTCCCGACACCACCCTGGAAAGCCTTGCGGCGCTCAAGCCTGCCTTCAACCCGAAGGGCGGTACGGTCACGGCCGGTACTTCGTCGCAGATCACCGACGGTGCCTCGTGCATGATCGTGATGTCGGCGCAGCGCGCCCAGGACCTGGGCATCACGCCATTGGCGGTAATCCGCTCCATGGCAGTGGCCGGCGTCGACCCCGCGATCATGGGCTACGGGCCGGTTCCGGCCACCCAGAAAGCGCTCAAGCGCGCAGGTCTGGGCATTGCCGACATCGACTTCATCGAACTCAACGAAGCCTTCGCCGCACAGGCCCTGCCTGTGCTGAAGGATCTGAAAGTGCTCGACAAGATGAACGAGAAGGTTAACCTGCATGGCGGCGCGATCGCCCTGGGGCATCCTTTTGGCTGTTCAGGCGCACGAATTTCCGGCACTTTGCTCAATGTCATGAAGCAGAATGGCGGCACTTTCGGCCTGTCCACCATGTGTGTAGGCCTGGGGCAGGGCATCACCACGGTCTTCGAGCGCGTCTAGTCCTGACGAGCGAGTCGAACGAACCGGGGCCCAGTGTCCCGGTTTTGTTTTTTCCCGGTTCATTCGAAAAAGTATTTCAAGCGAGGCGCAACATGCATATACAACCAGGGCTCTATCGTCATTACAAAGGCCCCGAGTATCGTGTCTACGGCGTCGCGCGCAGTTCCGAGGACGAACAGGAAGTGGTGTTCTACCAGGCGCTGTACGGTGAATTCGGCCTCTGGGTGCGCCCGCTGAGCATGTTCCTGGAGTCGGTCGAGGTTGACGGCGAGAGCGTCCCGCGCTTTGCTTTGGTGAAGGCCGAACCCAGCCTGTTTTCCGTTCCGCAGGCGCCGACCGCTTGAACCTCGGCGCTTGACCTCACGTTCTCACCACTATATATAGCGGGGCCTCGCAAGGCGCCGCATGCCTTTCATTTCAAGTATTCAGGAATTTTCCGATCCATGGGCAAATCGCTGGTCATTGTGGAATCCCCGGCTAAGGCCAAGACCATCAACAAGTATCTGGGTGACCAGTACGTGGTGAAGTCGAGTATCGGCCATATCCGAGACTTGCCCACCAGCGGTTCGGCGAGCGCCAGCAAGGAGCCGGCCGCCAAGCGCGGCAAGGCTGCGGCTGCCGACGCGCCGGCGCTGTCGCCCAAGGAAAAGGCCCGCAAGCAGTTGGTGGCACGCATGGGCGTCGATCCAGACCAGGGCTGGAAGGCCAAGTACGAGATCCTTCCCGGCAAGGAAAAGGTCATCGAGGAACTGCGCCGGCTGGCCAAGGACGCCGACACCATCTATCTGGCGACGGACTTGGACCGCGAGGGGGAAGCCATTGCCTGGCACCTGCGCGAAGCCATCGGTGGCGATGACAGCCGCTACAAGCGCGTGGTGTTCAACGAGATCACCAAGAAGGCCATCCAGGAAGCTTTCTCTCGCCCCGGCGAGCTGGACATCGACCGTGTCAACGCTCAGCAGGCGCGGCGTTTCCTCGACCGCGTGGTTGGCTACATGGTGTCGCCGCTGCTCTGGCAGAAGATCGCCCGCGGGTTGTCCGCTGGTCGTGTGCAGTCCGTGGCAGTGAAACTGGTGGTCGAGCGTGAACGCGAGATTCGCGCGTTCAACCCCGAGGAATACTGGGAAGTGCACGCCGACCTGGCGTCGGCCAAGGCCGCCAAGGTGCGTTTCGAAGTGGCTCGCGAGAACGGCGAAGCCTTCAAGCCCCTGAACGAAGCCCAGGCCATGGCCGCGCTGGCCAAGCTCAAGGATGCCAGCTACAGCATCGTCAAGCGCGAAGACAAGCCGACCAGCAGCAAGCCGTCGGCCCCGTTCATTACTTCCACGCTGCAGCAGGCCGCGAGCAACCGTCTGGGCTACGGCGTGAAGAAGACCATGATGATGGCGCAGCGCTTGTACGAAGCTGGCTATATCACCTACATGCGTACCGACTCCACCAACCTGTCGGTCGACGCCGTGGAGATGGCTCGGGCCTACATCGAGAGCGAGTTCGGCAAGAAGTACCTGCCCGAAGCACCGATGGTGTACGGCAGCAAGCAGGGCGCCCAGGAAGCGCACGAGGCCATTCGCCCATCGGACGTGAACACTCATCCGAGCAAGCTGAACGGCATGGAACGCGATGCCGAGCGCCTCTACGAATTGATCTGGCGCCAGTTCCTCGCCTGCCAGATGCCGCCTGCCCAGTACCTGTCGACCACCGTCACGGTGGCAGCGGGTGATTTCGAGCTGCGCGCCAAGGGTCGTATCCTCAAGTTCGACGGCTACACTCGCGTGCTGCCGCAGATGAGCAAGCCGGGCGACGACGACGTGCTGCCGGAAATGAACCAGGGTGAGCAGCTCAAGTTGCTGCAGCTGGACCCTACCCAGCACTTCACCAAGCCGCCTGCGCGCTATTCCGAAGCCAGCCTGGTCAAGGAGATGGAAAAACGCGGCATCGGTCGTCCGTCGACCTACGCGGCGATCATCTCGACCATCCAGGACCGTGGCTACGTGGCGCTGCACAACCGTCGCTTCTACTCGGAAAAGATGGGCGACATCGTCACCGAGCGGCTGTCCGAAAGCTTCTCCAACCTCATGGACTACGGCTTTACCGCCGGCATGGAAGAGAACCTCGATGACGTGGCGCACGGCGAGCGCGACTGGAAGAACGTTCTTGACGAGTTCTACGGTGATTTCAAGGGCAAGCTGGACGTTGCGGGTGCGGCCGACAGCGGCATGCGCGCCAACCTGCCGACCCTGACCAACATCGCCTGCCGCGAATGCGGTCGGCCGATGATGATCCGCACCGCATCCACCGGGGTGTTCCTGGGCTGTTCGGGCTATGCGCTGCCACCCAAGGAGCGCTGCAAGGCCACCATCAACCTGATTCCAGGTGATGAGATAGCGGCCGACGACGAGGGCGAGTCCGAGTCGCAGATTCTGCGCGGCAAGCATCGCTGCCCGGTCTGTGCGACCGCCATGGACGCGTATCTGCTGGATGAGAAGCGCAAGCTGCACATCTGCGGGAACAACCCCGACTGCCCGGGCTACGAGATCGAAGAGGGCAACTACCGCATCAAGGGCTACGAAGGGCCGAGCCTGGAGTGCGACAAGTGCGGCAGCGAGATGCAGTTGAAAACCGGCCGTTTCGGCAAGTTCTTCGGCTGCACCAATCCGGAGTGCAAGAACACCCGCAAGCTGCTCAAGAGTGGCGAGGCGGCGCCGCCCAAGATGGACGCGGTGAAGATGCCCGAACTCAAGTGCGAGAAGGTCAACGATACCTACGTGCTGCGCGATGGCGCATCCGGTCTGTTCCTGGCGGCCAGCCAGTTTCCGAAGAACCGCGAGACTCGCGCCCCCCTGGTGCTCGAAATCATCCCGCACAAGGATGAGATCGATCCCAAGTACAGCTTCCTGTTCGACGCGCCGATCAAGGACCCGGACGGCCGTCCGACCGTGATTCGCTACAGCCGCAAGACCAAGGAGCAGTACGTGCAGAGCGAGGTCGAGGGCAAACCGACCGGTTGGAAGGCGTTCTACGACGGCAAGACGTGGAAGGTCGAAGACAAGCGCTAAAGCGCTAGCAGCACCAAGGCCGCACCGTCCCCAGGGCTGTGCGGCCTTTTCATTTGTGGCTTGCACTGGCTGGGCAGGTTCCCGACACTGTGGCAGTCGAGTGTTCACTGCGGAGATCGCCAGCATGGCCTATGAGCTCTATACCCGTACCAACCAGAAAATCTATTTCGCCGGGCTGGCGCTGGAAGCCATGAGCAAGGCCGAACTGGGCCAGGCCATCAATGCGCAGGCTCAGCTGCAGGCGCAGCGCGAATCCGCGCTGTTCCACCTGTACGGTGCATTGTTGGGGCTGTGTCACGAGATCGCTGGTTATTACCGCCTGCCTCAGGCCGGCACTGCCCGTGCGGAAAACCTGCTGACCCCGCAAGCGCTCGACGGCACGTCCATTCCCGAGCTGGCGGAGTTGGTGGAGCTGGCCCAGCATTCGCATACCTGGCTCGCGCAACTGCTTGCGGCGCACAGCGCGCTGTTCGTGCCGCCCAAGGCGCCCAAAAAGCCCAAGGGCGATGTGACCCAGCCACTCATCCAGGCAGTCAATCTGGATGAAGTCGAAGAGCAGGAACTCAGCCGCGAGGTGCTCGAAAGCTGGCGTCAGCAGCTCAAGGGCCTGACCGTTCGTTTCCGCGAAGGGCTGAGTGAGTGCTGATTTGCACTGGCACTGCTACAATGCCCGCCTTTCGTGGAGAACATGTCCTTATGCCAACGTCCTTTCTTGAGATTGTCGAGCTGCCTGACGGCCGCATCGAGTTGCGTCGTGCCGAGGACGAAGGTTCGCTGGTGACGCTGAATTTTTCCGAAGATGCCAAGGCATTCCTGCAGGGCCAGCACGTGGAAGTGGCCAAGGCCATGCTCAGTGTCGGTGTGCAGATGGCCGGCAAGCTGGTGGAAGGCGAAATCGACAAGGACGACGGGCCGCACGTCCTGCACTGATCCTGCCACGCAGCGAGCGCCTTGCGCTGGCCTTGGCGGGCAGTATCGTTTGACCGCAGGTATCACCCCAAACGGATGTTCAGGCTCTGCGCGCTGCCCTGGCGCGCCGCTGCCATCAATTGCTGCCTCGCCACGGAGGGCAGTGGGTTGAGCCAGCTCACCACGGTATGGCTGCGCCCCAGGCGCAGCGCTTCGCACGCCAACTGCTGGGCGCTTTGCATACCGCGCGGCTGCAGCAGCAATATGCGTTCGCGATTGAGCCCTGCATCGCGCAGCCAGGCCTGCGTCAGGCTTGCCGGCGGAGCGATCAGCGTCAACCAGCGCGCGTCCTGCTCTTCGCTCAATTCCCGCAGCATGGGTGCCAGCAGGTTCAGGCAGTTCCCCGCGGCACCACGCAGAGACATCTCGCTGAATACATCCGGATCGGCGACAGTCCAGGGCGATTCTACGGCCTCCTTGAACAGCGGCGTCACCGGTGCAGCCATGAATGCTTCGAACAGCGACATTTGTGCTTGTTGGGGTGACAGGGGAAACTGCATGATGCCTCCTTATCGACGAATGACGCCGACGCTCAGACCTTCAATGACCAGATCCTGATCCTTGAGGTCGACTTCAATGGGTGCGAAGTCGGGGTTTTCCGCAACCAGGAAAACCTTGTTGCCTTCGCGCTGGAACCGCTTCACGGTGACTTCGTCGCCGATGCGCGCCACCACGATCTGCCCGTTGCGGACTTCGCGGCAGGTGTGCACGGCCAGCAGGTCACCGTCGAGAATGCCGACGTCACGCATGCTCATGCCCTGTACGCGCAGGAGGTAGTCGGCGCGAGGATGGAAGAAGCCCGGGTTGATCTTGCAGGACTCTTCGATGTGTTCCTGCGCCAGAATCGGCGCACCTGCAGCAACGCGCCCGACGACTGGCAGGCTGGCGTCGTCGTTGCGGGCTTCGGAGCCGGGGATGCGGATGCCGCGCGAGGCGCCCGGGGTCATTTCGATGGCGCCTTTTCGCGCCAGTGCCTTGAGGTGTTCCTCGGCCGCGTTGGGTGACTTGAACCCCAGTTCCTGAGCAATTTCCGCACGGGTAGGTGGAAAGCCATTGTCGTCAAGGCAGCGCTTGATGAAGGCCAGAATTTCAGCTTGGCGTGGCGTCAATTTCAACATGTCGATGGCTCTGTCTTTTTGTACAGTGACTGGGATTATATACAGTAGATGGCCCTTGGCAATACCGTTTTCCGGGCGCGTCGCCTGCCGAAGTTCGCATGCTGCGCTAAGGCGATGAATTTGTATGCTTTAATACGTGACCGCATGGCCACGAAAAGCCTGTATGGACTTGACAGTCACGCACTTTGAAACGTATGTTTCAAACAAGTGTTTGTCAGGCGGAGTTGCCATGGCCCAGTCGGAAACCGTTGAACGCATCCTCGATGCCGCTGAACAGCTTTTTGCAGAGAAAGGCTTCGCGGAAACCTCGCTGCGCCTGATCACCAGCAAGGCCGGGGTCAACCTGGCGGCGGTGAACTACCACTTCGGTTCGAAGAAAGCGCTCATCCAGGCGGTATTCTCCAGATTTCTCGGGCCTTTCTGTGCCAGCCTCGACCGCGAGCTGGAACGGCGGCAGACCAGCGCGATGCCCAAGGCCAGCCTCGAAGAGCTGCTGGAAATTCTGGTAGAGCAGGCGCTCGTGGTCCAGCCGCGCAGCGGCAACGATCTCTCCATCTTCATGCGTTTGCTGGGCCTGGCCTTCAGCCAGAGCCAGGGTCACTTGCGCCGTTACCTGGAAGACATGTACGGCAAGGTCTTTCGTCGCTACATGCTGCTGGTCAACGAAGCCGCACCGCGCATTCCCCCCCTCGAGTTGTTCTGGCGCGTGCATTTCATGCTGGGCGCTGCCGCCTTCAGCATGTCCGGGATCAAGGCACTGCGTGCCATCGCGGAAACCGACTTCGGCGTCGATACCTCGATCGAACAGGTAATGCGCTTGATGGTGCCGTTCCTCGCTGCAGGCATGCGCGCGCAGAGTGCGGTGACCGACCAGGCCATGGCCGCCGCTCAATTGCGGCCACGCAGCAAGAGCGCCCCGGCGGTTGCCAAGGCCTGACGTGTGCCCGGTCGCCCTCCAGATCCCTCTCTACAAGGAAAATTCATGAGCGCTCGTCTGCAAGGCTCCCTGATGGTCGACGTCGCCGGTACCTGGCTCAGCGCAGAGGACCGCCATCTGCTGCGCCAGCCCGAAGTGGCCGGGTTGATCATTTTCGCGCGCAACATCGAGCATCCGCGTCAGGTACGCGAGTTGACCGCCGCCATCCGCGCGGTGCGGCCCGACCTGATCCTGGCGGTGGACCAGGAGGGTGGACGCGTGCAACGGCTACGCCAGGGCTTCGTGCGTCTGCCGGCCATGCGCGAGCTGGCCTACCACGCGGATGCGGCCGTCCTGGCCGAGCACTGCGGCTGGTTGATGGCCGCCGAAGTACTGGCGGTCGGGCTGGACCTCAGTTTTGCGCCGGTGCTGGACCTGGATCACGGGCACAGCGCCGTGGTCGGCACCCGCGCGTTCGAAGGCGATCCCGAGCGGGCCACGCTGCTGGCGGGCGCGTTCATCCGTGGCATGAATGCGGCAGGCATGGCGGCATGCGGCAAGCATTTTCCCGGTCACGGCTGGGCGGAGGCCGATTCTCATGTAGCAATTCCCACCGACGAGCGCAGCCTCGAGCAGATTCGCGCCTGCGATCTGGTGCCATTCGCGCGGCTGGCGGGCAAGCTGGCGGCGGTCATGCCGGCCCATGTTATCTACCCCCAGGTAGACAGCAACCCAGCCGGCTTTTCGCGCCGTTGGCTGCAGGACATATTGCGCGGCGAGCTGGGCTTCGAAGGGGTGATCTTCAGCGACGACTTGTCGATGGCCGGCGCCCATGTGGTCGGCGACGCCGCCAGCCGTATCGAGGCGGCCCTTGGCGCTGGTTGCGACATGGGCCTGGTGTGCAACGACCGGGCGGCGGCCGAGCTGGCCTTGAGCGCGGCGCAGCGCATGGGCGTGCAGCCCTCGCCACGCATCGCCGCCATGCGCGGGCGGAGCCACGCCGACGTCGAGTACCGCCGGCATCCGCGTTGGCAGCAGGCGACAGCGGCATTGCGCAGCGCCGGCCTGATCGACTGAGGCCTGATCGACTGAGGGTTGCGGTCAGCCGGTCAGCAGGCGCACTGGCTGGCCCGAATGCCAGGCCAGTATGTCTTCGATCATCTGGCTGAAGAACAGCCGATAGTTGTTGCCGCTGACATAGCCGATGTGCGGCGTTGCCAGCACATTGGGCAGGGTCCGGAACGGGTGGTCCAGCGCCAGGGGCTCCTGATCGAACACGTCCAGTCCCGCGCCGCCCAGGTGGCCCTCACGCAGGGACTGAATCAACGCTGCTTCGTCGACGATCGGGCCGCGCGACGTGTTGACCAACCGCGCGCCCGGCTTCATCCACCCCAGCGCCTGGGCATCGACCACCCCCCGGCTGCGTTCGCTCAGCACCAGGTGCACGCTGAGCACATCGGCCTGCTCGAACAGTTGCTGCTTGCTCACGTATTCGACGCCCACCTGCGCGGCACGCTCGGGTGTCAGGTTCTGACTCCAGGCAATCACGCGCATGCCGAACGCCTGACCGAAGCGCGCCACCTTTTCACCGATACTGCCCAGGCCCAGCAGGCCCAGTGTGCTGCCGTGCAGATCGCCACCCAGGCCGATCTGCCAACCGCCAGCGCGCAGCGAGTTCGCTTCACCGAGCAGGTCACGGGTCAGCGCCATCAGCAGTGCCCAGGTGAGTTCCGGCGCGGCGTGCTTGTAGCTGTCCGTGCCGGCCACCTGGATGCCCAGCCGGGTCGCCGCCTGCAGGTCGATGGCTGCGTTGCGCATGCCGCCGGTCACCAGCAGCTTGATCTGCGGCAGTCGTTCCAGCAGACCGGCGTCGAACAGCGTGCGTTCACGCATCACGCAGATGATGGCGTAGGGCGCCAGGCGCTCGGCCAGCGCCGCGCTCCCGCCGCTGTAGTCGTGAATGAAGTCGAGGTCGCCTACGGCCTGCAGCGGGGTCCAGTCGACCACGTTTTCAGCGACCGATTGCCAGTCGTCGATGACGGCTATTCGCATGGGGGGTTGCCTCTTGTCAAAGCGGTTTCTGAGGAGTGTCCAGCCAGTCGAGCAGGGCCTTGTGGAAGCGCGCCGGCTCCTCCATTTGCGGGGCGTGACCAAGCCCGGCAAACTCCACCAGGGTGCTGTGAGGAATCAGCTGGCTGGCCTGCTTGCCCAGTACGGTGTATTTGCCCAGCGTGGCCTTGACTTCGGGCGGTGCGATGTCACTGCCGATCGCCGTGGTGTCGGCGTCGCCGATCAGCAGCAGGGTCGGCACCTGCAGGTCCTTGAACTCGTAGACCACCGGCTGAGTGAAGATCATGTCGTAGATCAGCGCCGAATTCCATGCCACCAAGGTATGCCCCGGACCCTTGTTCAACCCCGCGAGCATGTCTACCCAACGGTCGTATTCGGGCTTCCATCGACCGCCGTAATAGGTGCTGCGCTCGTAGTTGCGGATGCCTTCGGCGGTGACCTTGGTCTCGCGTTCGAACCACTGGTCGACGCTGCGATAGGGTACGCCCATGGCTTTCCAGTCTTCCAGGCCGATGGGATTGACCATGGCCAGGCGCTCGGTGTCTTCGGGGAACATCAGGGCGTAGCGAGTCGCGAGCATGCCGCCGGTGGAATGACCCATGATCACCGCTTCCTTGACCCCGATGCGGGTCAGCAGGTCATGGGTATTGTTGGCCAATTGCTGGAAGCTGTATTGATAGTGCTCGGGCTTGCTGGAGGTGCAGAAGCCGATCTGGTCGGGCGCGACCACCCGGTAACCGGCATCGCTGAGCGCCTTGATCGAGCTTTCCCATGTGGCGCCGCAGAAATTCTTGCCATGCATCAGTACCACCGTGCGGCCGTTGGCCTTGCCATTGGCAGCAACGTCCATATAACCCATCTGCAGGCTTTTGCCCTGGGACTCGAAGGCGTAATGTTGCAGCGTGTACGGATAATCGAAGCCTTGCAGTTCGGGACCATAGGTGGGCGATGAATCGGCGGCCAGCAGTGGCTGGGCAAAGATGCCGGCGAGCGCCAGCGTGGACAGGCGAAGCATGGGGGACCTCCTGGAGTGGACTGTGAAGTGACGTGGACACGCGGGCGCAGGGTGTCGCAGGTCTGTACCGTAGCATCCATTGGAGGTTTGCACGGCCAGGTGGTGCCGAGCTGCGGCGAAAGAATGTCCGCTATCAGGTTTCAGAATGCTACAAACACGACGCGATCCCGGGCAGTTCGCCGCCCAGGGGTCGATACAACAATAATCAGCGAGGCAGACAATGCCTCTATCTGGAGACATGCCATGGCTTTTGAAACCATCCTCTTGGAAACTCGCGGTCGCGTGGGCCTGATCACGCTCAATCGGCCGCAGGCGTTGAATGCCCTCAATGCCCAGCTGATCGACGAATTGAACCAGGCGCTCGATCGCCTGGAAAGCGATCGCGAGATCGGTTGCATCGTCCTTACCGGGTCTGCCAAGGCGTTTGCCGCCGGCGCCGATATCAAGGAAATGGCAGAGCTGCGCTACCCGCAGATCTACCTCGACGATCTGTTCCATGAGAGCGACCGGGTTGCCAATCGGCGCAAGCCGATGATCGCTGCCGTGGCCGGTTTTGCCTTGGGCGGAGGCTGCGAGCTGGCGTTGATGTGCGATTTCATCCTGGCCGCCGACAATGCCAAGTTCGGCCAGCCGGAGATCAAGCTCGGCGTGCTGCCGGGCATGGGCGGCACCCAGCGTCTGACCCATGCGGTGGGCAAGGCCAAGGCCATGGAGCTGTGCCTGACCGGCCGCTTGATGGGCGCCGAGGAAGCGGAGCGGGCAGGGCTGGTTGCCCGTATCGTGGCCGCCGACCGACTGCTCGACGAGGCGTTGGAAGTTGCGCAGCAGATCGCAGCCAAGTCGCTACCGATCGCCATGATGGTCAAGGAGAGCGTCAACCGCGCTTTCGAAGTGAGCTTGTCCGAAGGCGTGCGCTTCGAGCGGCGGGTGTTCCACGCGGCGTTCGCCAGTGACGATCAGAAAGAAGGCATGGCGGCGTTCATCGCCAAGCGCGAGCCGCAGTTCAAGGGTCATTGAGCAAAAAGGGGGACTGGTCGTCGACCAGCCCCCCCTCGATGGCAGGTGTTACATGCGGTACTAGAGCAGATAGTTACGCAGCTCGCGTGCAATCAACATGCGCTGGATCTCGCTGGAGCCTTCGTAGATCTGGGTGATGCGCGCGTCGCGGTAATACTTTTCCACGGGGTAATCTTCGAGATAACCGTAACCCCCGTGCACCTGCACGGCGCTGGAGCAGACCCGTTCGGCCATTTCCGAGGCGAACAGCTTTGCCTGCGAAGCTTCGGACAGGCAGGGCAGACCGGCACTGCGCAGGCGTGCGGCGTGCAGCACCAGCAGGCGTGCAGCGTTGACCTGCACCTGCATGTCGGCCAGCAGGTTGGCCACGCTCTGGTGTTCGATGATCGGCTTGCCGAACTGCACGCGTTCGCGGGCGTAGCCCAGTGCCGCTTCGAAGGCGGCGCGCGCGATGCCCAGCGCCTGGGCAGCGATGCCGATACGGCCGCCTTCGAGGTTGGACAGGGCGATGTTCAGGCCCTTGCCGCGTTCGCCGAGCAGATTGGCGGCGGGCACGCGGCACTGGCTCAAGGTGATTGCACAGGTGTCGGAGGCACGGATGCCGAGCTTGTGCTCGCTGCGGTCGACGCTGAAACCAGGGGTGTCGGTGGGCACCAGGAAGGCCGACAGGCCTTTCTTGCCCAGCTCCGGGTCGGTGACCGCAAACACGATGGCCAGCTTGGCCCGTCGCCCGTTGGTGACGAACTGCTTGGCGCCGTCGATCACCCAATGTTCGCCGTCGAGCACGGCGCGGGTGCGCAGGTTGTTGGCTTCGGAACCGGCCTGGGGCTCGGTGAGGCAGAAACAGCCAATGACCTCGCCGCTGGCCAGGGCGGCCAGCCAGGTGTCCTGCTGCGCCGGGCTGCCGTAGTTGAGCAGCGGGCCGCAGCCTACGGAGTTGTGCACGCTCATCAATGCACCCAGCGCGCCGTCGGCAGCGGAGATCTCTTCGACGGCCAGGGCATATGCGACGTAATCGGTGTAGCTGCCACCCCATTGTTCGGGCACCACCATGCCCAGCAGGCCAAGGGCACCCATCTGCGCCACCAGGGTATCGTCGATCCAGCCTGCCTGTTCCCAGGCACGGGCATGGGGCGCCACTTCGGCGCGGGCAAAGTCGCGCGCCATGTCGCGGATCATGATCTGTTCTTCGCTCAGTTCCAGGTCTTGCATGGCAGACTCCGGCCTCAGAGGCCTTGGAAGAATGGCTCGACGCGTGCGCGGGTAAGCCGGTCTAGCGTCGGTGGGTTCCAACGCGGGTTCTTGTCTTTGTCGATCAGTAAAGCACGCACGCCCTCGATCAGGTCACCCTGTTCGAACCACTGGCGGTTGAGATGCAGCTCCAGGGCGAAGCATTCCTCGAGGGAGCAGTGGCGACCGCGGCGCAGCAGCTCCAGGGTGACCGCCATGGCCAGCGGTGAGCGGGTGCGCATCAGCCGCGCGGTGTTCTGTGCCCACGCCTGGCTGTCGGCGACGTTCACGTGTTCCAGCTGTTCGACCAGGCTGGTCAGGTCGTCCTGGCCGAAAAAGTGGTCGATGGCCGGTCGCAAGCGGTGCAGCGGGGCGTCCGCGAGCGTTTGCACACCGAGGCGGGCAAGTACACCCTGCAGGTCCTTGAGGGCGTTGTCGCTCCATTGCAGTCTGTCCAGGCGCTCGTCCAGCAGGCCCAGGCGGTCGCTTTCCACGTACCAGTCGGCCAAGCCGCAGTAGAGTGCATCGGCCGCCTCGATCTGGATGCCGGTAACCCCCAGGTAAGTGCCGATTTCGCCGGGGATGCGGCTGAGGAAATAGCTGGCGCCGACATCGGGAAAATACCCGATGGCCACTTCGGGCATGCCCAGCTTGCTGCGCTCTGTGACCACGCGCAGTTCGGCTGCCTGTGCCAGGCCCATGCCGCCGCCCAGGGTATAGCCGTCGAGCAGCGCCATGACTGGCTTGCGGTACTGATGCAGGCATTGGTCCAGCGCATATTCTTCATTGAAGAACACTTCGCGCAGGGCGTCCTGGTTGAGATGGCTGTGGTAGAGGCTGCGGATGTCGCCTCCGGCGCAGAAGCCACGGTCGCCGGCGCCGCGCATTACAACGGCATGGATGTGCGGGTCCAGCGCCCAGGCATCCAGGTAGCCGCGCAGGGTACGGATCATGTCGAGGGTGAGTGCATTCAGACCGGCTGGCCGGTTGAGGGTCAAGTGACCGATATGGTTGCGGACTTCGCCGAGTACTTGATCGTCGAGCCCCAGGGAAGAGCGCTGGGGCGGGGGAAAGACATGAGCTGTCATCGCTGAATCCCTGCTTGTTATTGATTTCCTGAGATAAATAAGCGGACCAGGCGATCGTGACAGGCAAGTTTGCAGCTTTCAATGCAGATTAATGCAGGCGTTGCCTGCAAATTTGCACGGGTTGCACGCGCTGGTCGGCATTCAGTAGACCGACCCCAACCAGCGTTCGTTCGCCCGCGCCCTGCGGCAAGTACCCCGTAGGAGCGGTCATCGGCCGCGAAAGGGGCACCGCGGATTGACAGATGCGCCGCGGCGCTCGTTTCGCGGCCACGGACCGCTCCTACAGGAGGGCGGTCACCGTAGGAGCGGTCATCGGCCGCGAAAGGGGCACCGCGGATTGACAGATGCGCCGCGTCGTCCGTTTCGCGGCCACGGACCGCTCCTACAGGAGGGTTGCATTCCCCTGTAGCAGCGGCGCGAGCCGCGTTGGCGATCAATGCGGTGGATCAGGCCACCGCTTCGATGACTTTGCCTTGCTTCTCGTAGAGGAAGCTGAGCACTGCCAGGCGGTACTGGTTGTACTTCGGGTCGTCGGCCAGGGCCAGTCGGCTGCGCGGGCGCGGCAGGTCGATGGTGAGGATTTCGCCGATGGTCGCCGCCGGGCCGTTGGTCATCATCACGATGCGATCGGAGAGCAGCACTGCCTCGTCGACATCGTGGGTGATCATCATCACGGTATTGTGCAGCTCGCTCTGGATGCGCATCACCTCGTCCTGAAGGTGCGCCCGGGTCAGTGCATCGAGGGCACCGAACGGCTCGTCGAGCAACAGCACCTTGGGCTGCATCGCCAGCGCGCGGGCGATGCCGACGCGCTGCTTCATGCCGCCGGATATCTCGCTCGGACGCTTGTGCAGGGCGTGGGTCATGTTGACCATTTCCAGGTTGTGCAGGGTCCAGGCGTGGCGTTCGCTTTTGCTCTTGCTGCGTTTGAAGACCTTGTCCACCCCCAGCGCGACGTTTTCATAGACGGTCAGCCAGGGCAGCAGCGAGTGGTTCTGGAACACCAGGCTGCGATCGGGCCCCGGCTGGCGCACTTCCTTGCCGTCGAGGATCACCGCGCCATTGCTCGACTCGATGAGCCCGGCGACGATGTTCAGCACCGTCGACTTGCCGCAGCCTGAATGGCCGATGATGGAGATGTACTCACCGCGCGCGACGTTGAGGTTGATGCCGCGCAGCACCTGGCTGGTAACGCCATCGCGCTCGAAGTGCTTGTCGACGTTTTCGATACTCAAGTAATGGCTCATGTTGCCTCCTCAGCTTTGCGAAGTGCCGCGGGTGACCAGGCGTCCGACCATCGCCACCAGGCGGTCGAGGCAGAAGCCGACCACCCCCACGTAGGCCAGGGCGAGGATGATGTCGCTGATGCGCGAAGCGTTCCAGGCGTCCCAAATGAAGAAGCCGATGCCGACGCCGCCGATCAGCATCTCGGCAGCGATGATCGCCAGCCACGACAGGCCGACGCCGATGCGCAGGCCGGAGAAGATGTAGGGCGCGGCCGCCGGCAGCATGATCTTGCTGAAGTATTCCGCGCCATTGAGGCGCAGCACCTTGGCCACGTTGCGGTAGTCCTCGGGGATGTTGCGCACGCCGACCGAGGTGTTGATGATGATCGGCCAGATGGCGGTGATGAAGATCACGAAGATCGCCGAAGGATAGCTGTCCTTGAAGCCGGCCAGCGACAGCGGCAGCCAGGCCAGGGGTGGCACGGTGCGCAGGATCTGGAACAGTGGATCGAGCCCGCGCATGGCCCAGGTCGATTGACCCACCAGTACGCCCAGGCTGATCCCCACTACCACGGCCAGGGCGTAGCCATAGGCGACCCGCGACAGGCTCGCCAGCAACTGCCAGGCCATGCCCTTGTCATTGCCACCGTTGTCGTAGAACGGATCGACGATCAGCTCCCAGGTGTCGGTGATCACCTGGGTAGGCGGCGGCAGCGCTGCGCCCTTGCCACTGCAGACCAATTGCCAGACCAGCAACAGCAGGGCACCGATCACCACCGGCGGCAGACACTGCTGAAGCACGAAGCGCCGGGTGTTCTTCAGCAGGCCCGCCAGTACCGGCGGCTTGACCTGAGCCTTGGCGACCGCTTGCGCGGCGCTGTGCAGCTTCTTCACTTCAGCATTCATGATGACCTCCGGTGCGTGCGGGAAACATCAGGCCAGGGCCTTGATGGACAGGCTGTCGAGATAGGCCTGGGGGTTCTGGGGATCGAAGGTCTTGCCGTCGAAAAAGGTTTCGATGCCGCGCGAGTCGGAATCGGGAATCTGCGCCGCTGGCACGTTCAGTTCCGCAGCGGCCAGGCGCCACAGGTCGGAGCGATTGACCCTGGCGACCAGGGCCTGGCTGTCGAAGTCCTTGGGCAGGTAGCCCCAGCGCTTGTTCTCGGTGAGAAACCACAGGTCGTGGCTCTTGAACGGGTAGGAGGCGAAGTCGTCCCAGTAGCGCATGATGTGCGGACTGTCGTTGACCACTTTGCCGTTGCCGTAATCGAAATTGCCTTTCATGCGCTCGGTGATGTCGGCGACAGGCGCGTTGATCCAGCGCCGCTTGGCGCAGATCTGCGCCACTTCTTCCTTGTTCTGCGGCTGCTCGCAGAACATCTGCGCCTCCATCACCGCCTTGAGCAGTGCTTTGGTCGCGTTGGGGTTCTTGTCGACGTAGTCGGCGCGCAGGGCCAGGGCTTTCTCCGGGTGCTTGTTCCAGATCTCGCCGGTGGTGTTGGCGGTGTAGCCGATCTTCTGGTTGATGAGCTGGGCGTTCCATGGCTCGCACACGCAGAAGCTGTCCATGCTGCCGACCTTCATGTTGGCAACCATCTGCGGCGGCGGCACGACGATGGTCGACAGGTCTTTGTTCGGGTCGATCCCGCCTGCCGCCAGCCAGTAGCGCAACCACAGGTCATGGGTGCCGCCGGGGAAGGTCATCGCCGCGTTGACGGCCTTGCCACTGGCGCGCTTGCTGGCCAGCGCGGCCTTGAACGGCGCGGAATCCAGGCCCAGTGCCAGGTCTGCGTGTTCGTTGCCCACCGAGATGCACTGGCCGGCCAGGTTCAGCCGCGCGACGATGTACATCGGCACCGGCTGGTTGTTGGGGGTGACCTTGCCGGCCGCGATCAGGTAGGGCATGGGGGTGAGAATGTGTGCGCCGTCGATGCCATTGGCGGCCGAGCCCAGCACTAGGTTGTCCCGCGTGGTACCCCAGGAGGACTGCTTGAGCACTTCCACTCCGGTCATGCCATGCTTGGCGAAAAAGCCTTTCTCGTCGGCGACGAACAGCGGCGCGGCGTCGGTCAGGGCGATGAAGCCCAGCTTGGCCGTGGTGGTTTCCAGGCCGTCGCTGCCTGCCGCCCACACCGCCGAAGACAGTCCCGGTGGCAGCAGGCCGAGGGCTGCGCCGGCACCGGCGACGGTCAACGACTGCTTGAGAAAGTGCCGACGCCTGGCGTCGTGTGCGCTTTCCGGGTGTCCTTTGAAAGGCTTGTCATCCATCGCTGATTCCCCTGCTGGTGGCGGCCAAAAAAAAATGCAAAAAAAACGGCGTTCACCCGTTCCCGGCAATGCTGTCGGGAGCGCGTGGACACCGTTGTCCAGGATTTGAAATGTCGACCACAGGTGGCTGCGGTCCTGTTGGTCTCAAAGCAGGTTGCGTGCCAAGGCGGCCTGCGCCAGGCGCTGCGGCCGTTTGCCAGCTTCAGGCCGCGTCACCGTGCACGGATGCGGAGCATGCCGCCCGTGGGATGTGCAAATAGGGCGCAATGTCGGCATCAACCCTTGCCGGCCACGGCCAGTACATTCTGCGCCATGTCGACCATGCGCAGCCCGCGCGACATCGCCGATTGCCGCAGTCGGGTGTAGGCCTCGCTCTCGCTCAACGCGTATTCGTTCATCAGCAACTGCTTGGCGCGCTCCACCAACTTGCGTTCGTTGAGCGCCTGGCGTGCTTCGTCCAGCTGCAGGTTGGCGTCCTGCAGGCGGTGGGTCTGGGCCTGCAGCAGGTCCAGCAACGAGCGGCCCATCTGCGGGCCGTGGCCGTCGGGCGCCGGGCTGTCGAGATCGCTGGCCTGCACGCTGAACAGGCGGGCATCGCCACAGCCCATGGTTTCCAGGCTGGCCAGGCGTTGCAGCAGCACGCGGTGGTTGTCCAGGTCGGCATTGGCCAGCTTGATGCTGCTCTGGCAGCTGGCGAGCAGTTGTTCGGCCAGGTGTGTCTCTACCTCGTGCATCTGGTCGATGCGCTGGCTGTGCAGCTCGAACCACAGCTGCGACAGGCCGGGGTCCACGGGGTGTTGCGCCGAGGTGCGCATACCCACTTCGCGCAGGCGTAGCAATTGTGCGGTGATCTCGCTGTGCTGCAGGTCGGCCCAGCGCTGCCCGGCCACTGGGTCGGCGAACTCGCCGAAGGTCTGGAAGCAGCGCTGCTGGCTTTGCGTCAGGTGCAGGATGCGCTCCTGCACACTGGCATCGAAGAAGCCTGCCGAGAAGCCCGCCACGCCGGTGGCGCGTTCCTGGCCGGCCAGCTCCTTGCCCTGCATGAAATTGAACAGCGCCACCAGTACGCGGGTGATACTCGGATCAATGGCGGTGTCGGCCGCTTCGAACACCACGGCCATGAGCCCACCCACCAGGCGGGTCAGGGCCGCCGTGGCGACGCTGGGGCTCAGCAGACGTTCGCGGATGCGACGGCGCAGGCCGGGCAGTTCGTCGAAGCCGTGCAGCACGTAGGCCACACGATTGAACAGGCGGGCACGGTCGGCAGCGCTGGCCGCGTTCAGGTCCATGGCCTGCAACCGCTGCAGCACGTCCTGTTCAAGTGCCCGCGCCTGTTCCGTATGCAGGTCGAGTTGGCTGCGGTAGGTTTCGACCTGGCTGCCCAGGTAGACATTGGTGTAGCCCCGCTCGCGCTGCAACGCATGCACCAGACGGCTGATCAAGGTCACCAGTTCGCAGGTGTCGGCAAGTCCGCGCAGACCTTCCAGCTCGCTGCGGCGGGCGGCCAGCATGAAGCGCAGGGCAGGGGGCATGGGGCGGTCTGGCAGGGCGCGGTCGGGCATGGCGGGCTCGCAACTTCGGTGATGGACAGCCCGACTGCATGCAAGTCCCGGTCCGATCCCCGTTGGCCGCTTGTACGCCGCTGCGTATGCCGGCAGCCGCGTAACTGCTATAACGCCCCAGCCAAACAATAAAAAAGGAGTTCACGATGTCCCCCATTCGTCTCGGCGTGGTCGGCTACGGCAAGATCGCCCAGGATCAGCATGTGCCCGCCCTGCGCGACAACCCGGCCTTCGAGCTGGCCGCAGTGGCCACGCTGGGGGCACCTTGCCCCGGTGTCGCGCATTTCGGCAGCCTGCGCGAGCTGCTCGATAACGGCCCGGACATCCAGGCGCTGGCCTTCTGCACGCCGCCCCAGGGCCGTTATGCACAAGTGCGTGAAGCCCTGGAGGCCGGCAAGCATGTGCTGGTGGAAAAACCACCCTGCGCCAGCCTCGGTGAGGCCATGGCATTGGTCGAACTGGCCGCCGAGAAGGGCGTGACGTGCCTGTTCGCCTGGCACTCGCGCTTCGCCGCAGGCGTCGAGGCCGCGCGGGCCTGGCTGGTGGGCAAGCAGCTGCAGGCGGTCACGGTTCAGTGGAAGGAGGACGTGCGCAAGTGGCACCCGGGCCAGCAGTGGATCTGGCAGGCCGGGGGGCTGGGTGTGTTCGATCCGGGTATCAACGCCCTGTCGATCATCAGCCACGTGTTGCCCGAACCGCTGTTCGTCACCCACGCCAGCCTGCGCTTTCCCGGCAACCGGCAGGCGCCGATTGCGGCCGACCTGACCATGAGTGACGCCACCGGCCTGACGGTCAGCGCCGCGTTCGACTGGGACCACGGCCACGACGAACTCTGGCAGATCGAGGTGCGCTGCGCCGAAGGCTGCCTGCGCCTGACCCATGGCGGTGCACACCTGCTGATCGACGACGTGCCACAGACGCTCGCCACGACAGGCGAATACCCATTGCTCTACCACTACTTCGCGCAGTTGATCGAGGCCGGTCGAAGCGATACCGACTTGCAGCCTCTGCGCCTGGTGGCCGATGGGTTCCTGCTGGGGCAGCGCGAAACGGTCGCCGATTTCCTCGACTGAACCTGCGTTCAGCGGCGCTGGGAGGGAGGGCTGGGCAGCGGTGCGAGCAGGGCGTCGATATCGTCGCCCTGCAGGCGCCAGTCGCTGCCTTCGCGGGCATCGAGAACGCCCGCCGCCAGGGCCGACTTTTCCTGCTGCAGGCGCTGGATCTTTTCCTCTACCGTGCCACGGGTGATCAGCTTGTAGACGAACACCGGTTTCTCCTGGCCGATTCGGTAGGCGCGGTCGGTGGCCTGGTGCTCGGCTGCGGGGTTCCACCACGGGTCATAGTGAATGACCGTGTCCGCCGCCGTCAGATTCAGGCCTACCCCGCCGGCCTTGAGGCTGATCAGGAAGATCTGCAGCTTGCCGTCCTGGAAGTCCTTGACCGGTGCCCGACGGTCGCGGGTGGTACCGGTGAGCAGCGCATAGGGCACGCCGCGCTTGTGCAGCTCCTGTTCGATCAGTCCCAGCATCGAGGTGAACTGGGAAAACAGCAGAATGCGTCGACCGTTGCCCAGCAGTTCGTCGAGCAATTGCAGCAGACTGGTCAGCTTGCCCGAGCTGTGCCCTGGTGCAGGCGGCGCAACGCTGTTGACCAGACGCAGGTCGCAGCAGACCTGGCGCAGCTTGAGCAACGCTTCGAGAATGATGATCTGGCTGCGTGCCAGGCCCTTGCGGTCGATCTCGGCCCGGACCTTCTTGTCCATGGCCAGGCGTACCGTCTCGTACACGTCGCGCTGTGCGTCATTGAGTTCGACCCAGTGGACGATCTCGCTCTTGGCCGGCAGCTCGGTGGCCACCTGCTCCTTGGTCCGACGCAACAGAAACGGCTTGATGCGCGCGTTCAGATGCTGCAAGCGTGCCTCGTCGCCCTGCCTTTCGATCGGCACGCGGTAGTTGCGGCTGAACTGTTTGCTGTCACCCAGCCAACCGGGCATGAGGAAATGGAACAGCGACCACAGTTCGCCCAGATGGTTTTCCAGGGGCGTGCCGCTCAGGCACAGGCGTTGCCGCGCGTTGAGCTGGCGCGCCGTCTGCGCGGCCTTGCTGCCAGGGGTCTTGATGTACTGGGCTTCGTCGAGGACCAATACGTGCAGCGGCACCCGCTCGAGCACCTCGATGTCCTTGGGCAGCAGGGCATAGGTGGTCAGCAATACGTCGTAGTCGGCCAGATGGGCGAAGTGTTTCTTGCGCGCGGCACCGTGCAGCGCGAGGACCTTGAGGGTCGGCGCGAAGCGGGCGGCCTCGTCCTGCCAGTTGGGCACCAGGCTGGTGGGCATCACCACCATGGCCGGGCGATCCAGGCGCCCCGCCTGTTTCTCGATCAACAGATGGGCGAGGGTCTGCAGGGTCTTGCCCAGGCCCATGTCGTCGGCCAGGATGCCGCCCACTTCCAGCTGCCGCAAGGCCTGCATCCAACTCACGCCCTCCAACTGGTAAGGGCGCAAGGTTGCATTCAGGCCCTCGGGCGCTTCCACCGGGCAATGGCGAATGTCACGCAGCCGTTCGGCGAAATGGCGTACCTGCTCGCCGCCTTGCCAGTCCAGGGACAATGCCTGCAGCCCTTCCAGGCGCGTGGCATCGGCTGTGGCCAGGCGGATCGAGGTTTCCCCAGGCTCGCGCAGGTAGAAGTCACCCAGGGTCGCCAGCACCGGCTTCAGCCGACCATAGGGCAGGGCGACCTGCAGGGTTCGCTGGCCGCCGAGGTGGGAGGTGTGGATGGGCACCAGAATCTGCTCGTCGTCGCGCCGTCGCGCCAGGTGCGCCGGGTTGAGCAACTCAGGGTGGCTGCGCAGCAGGTTGAGCAGGATCGGCAGCAGGCTCAACGGCTCGCCGTCGACCACGATGCCCAGCTCCAGATCGAACCAGTCGCGTTCCGGCCCTTCTTCGATTGCGGCGTACCAGCGCTCTACCGGCGTCAGGTCGAACGCGAAATCCTCGGCGTATTCGATTTCCCAGCCTTGCTCGCGCAACCCCGGCAGTTCGTTGAGGATGAAACGCAGCCAGGCGGCATCGCTGGGCAGCTCGAAGATTTCGCCGGCGCTTTCGGGCAGAGCCTTGCTCTGACGGGTGGCGAGTTTGAAACCGATGCCCTGCAGCTGCTCGCGCAAGGCCCGCTCGGCGGCCGGCTGGCGCTGGATCCGGGCGCTCTGGTTGTTCCACTGGCGTGCCACGGCAGTAGGCCGCGGGCCGCTGACATACTCGCCCGCATAGCCGTAGGCCAGCGCTGCGCGGTGCTGCACGTAGCGCTGCATCTTGCCGTTGCGCGGTTCGAAAGCGCTGAACTCGACACTGCCCAGCCACAACCGAGGGCGCGGTTGCAGGGTATCGATCAAGCGCTCATCGGGCATATCAACCGGCTTTCGGCGTGAGGCGTTCGAACAGCGACTCGATGACGTTGAAACGCTCCTCGGCGCGCTCCATCGGCACCATGAACTTGAACAGCGTGGCGCCTTCGAACTTGTAGCGCTTGGGCTGGCTCTGGATCAGCTTGATCAGGGTCAGCGGATCGACCGGCGTGCTGGCGCCGAACTCGATGCGTCCACCCTGCGGGCCGCCATCGACCTTGGTGATGCCCAGTTGCTCGGCTTGAAGCTTGAGCAGCGTCAGGCGCACCAGGTTCTTGGTCGGCTCCGGCAGCAGGCCGAAGCGGTCGATCATCTCCACCTGCAGGTCCTTGAGGCCGTCCTCGTCCACCGCCGAGGCGATGCGCTTGTAGAGAATCAGCCGGGCGTGCACGTCGGGCAGGTAGTCCGCGGGAATCAGTGCCGGCAGACGCAGGTTGATTTCCGGGCCGCCTCCCAGCGGCTGGTCGAGGTTGGGCTGCTCGCCCTTGCGGATCGACTTCACCGCGCGTTCGAGCATTTCCATGTACAGGGTAAAGCCGACTGCCTGGATCTGCCCGCTCTGGCCTTCGCCGAGCAGCTCGCCGGCGCCGCGGATCTCCAGGTCGTTGGTAGCCAGAACGAAACCCGCCCCCAGGTCCTGGGTGTTGGCGATGGCTTCCAGGCGCTTTTCCGCGTCCGGGGTAATCTGCTGGCGCGGCGGAGTCAGCAGGTAGGCGTAAGCCTGGTGGTGACTGCGCCCCACGCGGCCGCGCAGCTGGTGCAGCTGGGCCAGGCCGAACTTGTCGGCACGCTCGATGATGATGGTGTTGGCGCTGGGCACGTCGATGCCGGTCTCGATGATGGTCGAGGCAATCAGTACGTTGAAGCGCTTGTGGTAGAAGTCGCTCATCACCTGTTCGAGCTCGCGCTCGCGCATCTGTCCGTGGCCGATGCCGATGCGTGCCTCAGGCACCAGTTCGGCGAGGTCGGCGGCGCATTTCTCGATGGTCTTCACATCGTTGTGCAGGTAGTACACCTGGCCACCGCGCAACAGCTCGCGCAGCAGTGCTTCCTTCACGGTGCTCTTGTTCTGCTCCATGACGAACGTGCGCACCGACAGCCGCCGTGCCGGCGGTGTGGCGATGATCGACAGGTCGCGCATGCCGGCCACGGCCATGTTCAGGGTGCGCGGGATCGGCGTGGCAGTCAGGGTCAGGATGTCGACTTCGCTGCGCAGCGCCTTGAGCGCTTCTTTCTGGCGCACCCCGAAGCGGTGCTCCTCGTCGATGATCACCAGGCCCAGGTTCTTGATCTTGACGTCGTCCTGAAGCAGCTTGTGGGTACCGATGACGATGTCGATCTTGCCCTCGGCCAGTTGCGCCACCGCGCTGTTGACCTCTTTGGTCGACTTGAAGCGGCTCATCACCTCGACGCTGACCGGCCAGTCGGCGAAGCGGTCACGAAAGCTGTTGTAGTGCTGCTGGGCGAGCAGCGTGGTCGGCACCAGAATGGCCACCTGGCGACCACCGTGCACGGCGATGAACGCGGCACGCATGGCCACTTCGGTCTTGCCGAAGCCAACGTCGCCGCACACCAGGCGGTCCATCGGCTTGGGCGCCAGCATGTCGTGGCGCACCGCGTCGATGGCCGATTGCTGGTCCGGGGTTTCCTCGAAGGCGAAGCCGGCACTGAACGTGGCGTAGTCCAGCGCCGGGTCGGCGAAGGCATAGCCTTTGCGGGCAGCACGGCGCGCATAGATGTCGAGCAACTCGGCGGCCACGTCGCGGACCTGCTCGGCCGCCTTGCGCTTGGCCTTCTGCCAGGTTTCCGAACCAAGCCGGTGCAGCGGCGCCAGTGCATCGTCGCTACCGGTGTAGCGGGCGATCAGGTGCAGGTTGGCCACCGGCACGTACAGCTTGGCGTTCTCGGCGTAGGCCAGGGTCAGGAACTCGGCAACCTGATTGTCGATCTCCAGCGTCGCCAGACCCAGGTAGCGGCCCACACCGTGGTCGATGTGCACCACTGGCGCGCCTTCACGCAATTCGGTGAGGTTCTTGATGACGTTGTCGTTGGCGGCGTCGGCACGCTTGTCACGGCGCCGGCGCTGCATGACGCGCTGGCCGAACAGCGGGCTTTCGGCGATCAGGGCCAGGGCCGGGTCGAGAATCTGCAGGCCCTCGTCCAGTGGCGCGATGGTGATCGCCAGGCGCTCCTTGCCCTGGGCGAACTCTTCCCAGCCGTCCACGGTCCTCGGGCGGACCTTGAGCCGCTCGAGCAACTCCAGCAGCACTTCGCGACGGCCAGCCGATTCGGCGGTGAACAGTACCCGCCCGGGGAACTGGTCGAGGAATCCGGCCAGCGCGGCGAGGGGCTGGCTGGCCTTGGCCTCGATGGCCAGGTCCGGCAGTTTGGCTGCGGCAAAGCGCTCGCGGCCCGGCCCCGGTTCCAGATCGTCCTGGCTAACGATGACGCGCGGCCAGGTCTTGAGTTGGGCGAAGCAGTCTTCCACCGGCATGAACAGCTCTGCGGGCGGCAGCAGGGGCCGCGCGGGATCGACCCGGCGCTCTTCATAGCGGTTGCGCACATCGCTCCAGAAATGCTCGGCGGCCTGTTCGATGCCGGGCAGCGAAAACACCTGGGTGTCCTGGGGCAGGTAGTCGAACAGGGTCGAGGTTTCTTCGAAGAACAGCGGCAGGTAGTACTCGATGCCAGCAGGCGTGATGCCGCTGCTCAGGTCCTGGAAGATCGGGCAGCGCCGGAAGTCGACGTCGAAGCGTTCGCGAAAGCGCGCCTTGAAGCGGGTTACCGCCTCCTTCTGCAAGGGGAACTCACGTGCCGGCAGCAGGCGGATCGATTCGACCTTGTCGATGGAACGCTGGGTCTCCGGATCGAAGGTGCGCAGGGTCTCGATCTCGTCGTCGAACAGGTCGATCCGGTAGGGCAGTTTGCTGCCCATGGGGAACAGGTCGATCAGGGCGCCGCGCACGGCGAACTCGCCGTGTTCATAGACGGTGTCGACATAGCGGTAGCCGCTGGCTTCCAGGCGCGTGCGCATCTGCTCCACGTCCAGGCGCTGACCAACATCCAGCACCAGGCTGCTGCCGAGCAGAAACTGGGTCGGTGCCAGCCTGTGTAGGGCAGTGGTGATGGGCACTACCAAAACCCCGTGTGCCAGCTCGGGCAGGCGGTAGAGGGCGGCGATGCGCTGCGAGATGATGTCCTGGTGCGGCGAGAACAGGTCGTAGGGCAGGGTTTCCCAGTCGGGGAAATGCAGCACCGGCAACTGCGGGGCGAAAAAGCGCAGTTCCTGTTCCAGCCGATCGGCGCTCTGGCTGTCGGCGGTCAGCAGCAGGGTGAAGCGCTTGGCGGCATTGGCCGCTTCGGCGATCGCCAGGCTCAGGGCGGCCCCGGGCAGGTTGCCCCAGGCATGTTTGCCTGCCGAGGCAGGGAGTTGCGGAAGGCGCAGAACAGGCACGGGAGGTTGAGCTCCAAGCGTTGCGGCGGAAAACCGGGATTGTACCGGGGCGGCGGGGGGCTGTCAGGTGCTGTGATGGGGTTGTGCCATTGTGCGGCTTCTACAAGCAGACCCTGAAGGATCCGGGCATTAATTTTCTTGTTCGATCGCGGAGGAATCGGCCCGCAGAGGGCGCGCCATGGTCCCTCGCCATAAAACCGCCGGGTGTCGCCTACCTCATTGGTACACCTCGGTTTTTTTGACGGCCCGATTCGCCAAACTTCACGACGCCGATAAGCGCGGATTGCTCCCGCCGCGCGGCGAAGTCATAATGTAGCCCGTTTTCTCAGCCCCTACATGTGGAAGGTTACCGTGACTCAGAAGCCCGACCAGTGTCTTGGTGAATGGATCGATCGTGAAGCACTCGCCGAAGCGATGATTCCGTTGATCGGCCAGCTCTACCGCAATAACAACGTAGTCACCTCCATCTACGGCCGCAGCCTGATCAACCGTTCGGTGATCGAACTGCTCAAGGCGCACCGCTTCGCTCGCCACCGCCAGTCCGATTCCTCGGAGCTGTCGGTGCACGAGACGTTCCCGCTGATCAAGGCGATGAGCGAACTCAAGCTGGGCGCCGCCTCCGTCGATCTGGGCAAACTCGCGGTCAAGTTCAAGGAAAGCGGGAGCGGGCGCACTGCCGAACAGTTCGTGCGTGAAGAACTGGCAGACGTGGTCGGCAAGCAGAACGAAGGCGAGCGTACCGGTACCGACGTGGTGCTGTACGGTTTTGGCCGCATCGGTCGCCTCCTGGCGCGCATCCTGGTGGAGAAGGCAGGTGCCGGCGATGGCCTGCGTCTGCGGGCGATCGTCGTGCGCAAGGGCGCCGACAACGATCTGGTCAAGCGCGCCAGCCTGCTGCGTCGCGACTCGGTGCACGGTTCGTTCGACGGCATCATCCATGTCGACGAAGCCAACAGCACCCTGACGGTCAACGGCAACCTGATCCAGGTCATCTACGCCAAGAACCCCAGCGAAGTCGACTACACCCAGTACGGCATCAAGAATGCCCTGCTGGTCGACAACACCGGCGTGTGGCGCGATGCCGACGGCCTCGGCCAGCACCTGGCCTGCCCCGGCATCGACCGCGTGGTGCTGACCGCACCGGGCAAGGGCAAGCTGAAGAACATCGTGCACGGCATCAACCACGGCCAGATCACCGCAGACGACAAGATCGTTTCGGCGGCGTCCTGCACCACCAATGCCATCGTGCCGGTGCTCAAGGCGGTCAACGACAAGTTCGGCATCATCAACGGCCACGTCGAAACCGTTCACTCGTACACCAACGACCAGAACCTCATCGACAACTTCCACAAGGGCGACCGTCGCGGCCGTTCCGCGGCGTTGAACATGGTCATCACCGAGACCGGCGCCGCCACCGCTGCCGCCAAGGCACTGCCTGAACTGGCTGGCAAGCTGACCGGCAACGCGATCCGCGTGCCGACGCCGAACGTCTCCATGGCCATCCTCAACCTGAACCTGGAAAAGGCCAGTACTCGCGAAGAAATGAACGAGTACCTGCGCTACATGGCGCTGCATTCGGACCTGTCCCGGCAGATCGACTTCGTCAACTCGCAAGAAGTGGTATCGACCGACTTCGTCGGCTCGCGCTACGCCGGTGTGGTCGATGCCGAAGCCACCATCTGCAACGACAACCGCGTCGTGTTGTACGTCTGGTACGACAACGAGTTCGGCTACAGCTGCCAGGTAGTGCGCGTAATGGAAGACATGGCGGGCGTCAACCCTCCAGCTTTCCCTCACTGAGCCTGACCGCTGAATGAAAACGCCCCGACTGGTTCGGGGCGTTTTTGTGTGTGGGTGTCAGTCAGGACCCCGTCACGGGCAGAGCCCGCGTGCTTTTGTGGGAGCGGGTCTCTGCCCGCGAAGGCCGCGCCACCGTTTCACGCCTGCGCCGCCAACGCAGTCCGCTGCGCATGGCGGTCGCCACGAAACAGCACCAAAGTCGCCACCAACCCCAACACCGCCGCGCCACTGAGCCAGATGCCCGGTGCCGCCTTGTTGTCCAGGGCATGAATCAGGTAGGTGCAGGCGACCGGGGTGAACCCGCCAAACGTCGCCGTGGCCAGGCTGTAGGCCAGGGAAAACCCGGTGGTGCGCACGTCCAGCGGCATGATCTCGGTCAACGCCACAACCATGGCACCGTTGTACGAGCCATACAGGAACGACAGCCACAACTCGACCGTCAGCAGACGCGCGAAGCTGGGGTCAGCCACCAGCCATGACAAGGTCGGATAGGCCGTCAGAATCGCCAGCACCGTGGCCGCGAGCAGCAACGGTTTGCGCCCGATGCGGTCCGACAGCGCGCCCATGATCGGCAACCAGATGAAGTTGGAAATGCCCACCGCCATGGTCACCAGCAACGCATCCATGTCCGACAGGTGCAGCTCGTTCTTGCCGAACGTCGGCGTGTAGGCAGTAATCAGGTAGAACGACACGGTGGTCATCACGACCAGCGCCATGCCCGCCAGCACCAGACGGAAATTCTGCGCCACCGAGTGCACCACCTGCTTGAGGGTTGGGCGGTGGGTGCGAGCCTCGAACTCCGGGGTCTCTTCCAGCGAACGGCGGATGAAAAAGATCACGGGTACGATCATGCAACCCACCAGGAACGGCACCCGCCAGCCCCATTCGCCCATCTGTCGTGCATCCAGGAAGTGGTTGAGCAATACCCCCAGCAGGCCGGCGAAGACCACGGCGACCTGCTGGCTGGCAGACTGCCAACTGACGAAAAAGCCCTTGCGCCCTGGTGTGGCGATTTCCGCCAGATACACCGACACCCCGCCCAGTTCGACGCCTGCGGAAAAGCCCTGCAGCAGCCGGCCGAGCAACACCAGTAAAGGCGCCGCAACGCCCAGGGTTGCATAACCTGGTACGCAGGCAATCAACACCGTGCCCATGGCCATCAACGCCAGGGTCACGATCAGCCCTTTGCGGCGCCCGTGCCGGTCGATGTAGGCACCCAGAAAGATTGCCCCGAGCGGGCGCATGAGAAAACCGGCACCGAAGGTGGCCAGCGATAGCATCAATGAAGCGAAGGCGCTGTCGGTCGGAAAGAAAGTCTTGGCGATTGCCGTGGCATAGAAGCCATAGACCATGAAATCGAACATTTCGAGAAAATTGCCGCTGACAACGCGAAAGATCGCCTTGCCTTTACCCACCTCAGACGTCATGGCCGTGCTCACTCTACTTGATCTTGTTGATGACCCATGGATTCGAACACCTGGCCAATCGGGCACAGCTGTCCGACTCCGGGAACATATCTTGTAACAATATGTTCCAGATCAACCTCAGGTAAAGTGAATTCGTTCGCTAGCTAAGTTTTTCCAGCCACATTGCCGCGCGGGTAATCCGAGCGCCGAGCCTGCTCAGGCAGGGCGCCAGCTCACCGCGTGAATGCCGAATTTCTCGGCCGAGGGCTGGCTGGTCTTGGTCACGTGCTCGCGGCCGAATCGACCGATGCGGCCAACGCCAGCATCACAGCTCGCCCAATGCCAGGCTTCGCTGTTGTCCATTTTCTCGGCTCTGATGACGAAGGATTTGGGATCGCCGTGAAGGGTATAGTCGATGACGAACAGTTTCGCGTTGTTCATGGGGCCGAGGTTCTTCCTTGTGATGAGCGGCGTGATGTGCGTCGGAGTATGGCCCGCCAGAAAAATTCCGTTGGATTGGCGCGCCCGCGCCAATCCGCAGATTGCCTGGTAGCTCGCTCAGCTCAGCTCAGCTCAGCTCAGCTCAGCCCAGGCCGGCCTGGCGGGCCAGCGCGGTTGCCAGGCTCGGAGCCAGCGGCAAGGTCGGCAACAAAGTTGCCTGGTAGGCATGGTAGAGATCAGGCTTGCCCGGCCAGATGGTCCCTGCCGGTCGATTGCGAGCGTCGAGTTCGTGGTGCCAGCTGCCGTGCTCGCGGTCGATCAGGTAGAGGTCGATGTAGTCCCAGAACTCGCGATACCAGCGCTCGTAAGCGGCATCCGCGGTGCGCTGGTGCAACGCCGCGGCGGCGGCCACTGCCTCGGCCAGCGTCCAATGCAGGCGCTGCGCGACCACTGGACGGTGCTGCCAGTCGATGGTGTAGACGATTCCCGGCTGCCCGTCCACAGCCCAGCCCAGGTCGCAGGCTGCGGCGAACAGACGCTGGGCGTCGTCGGCCAGCCAGCTCGGGTTGGTCAGGCCGATGCGGTGCCTGGCGGCCTCCAGGTGCAGGAGCAATCGCGCCCACTCGAATGCGTGCCCTGGGGTTTGCCCGTATGGGCGAAATTCGTCGGCGGGGCGCTCGTGGTTGTAGTCCGCCAGGGGTTGCCAGCAGGCGTCGAAATGTTCGACCGGCAGGTAGCTGGCCGCAGCCGCGTGGTGGTGAATCAGCCGTTCACTGATTGCCAGCGCGCGATCCAGCCATTTGTCGTTGTTGCAGACGTCGGCCAGCGCCAGGCACGCTTCCACGCCGTGCATGTTGCTGTTGCCACCGCGGTAGCTTTCCGGATCGCTCCAGTCCTGGGCGAAGGACTCCAGGAATGCCTGCTCCTCCTCGCACCAGAAGCGTCGTTCCAGCACATCGACCGCATCCGTCAGCAACGCTGTCGCGCCGGGCCGTCCGGCGGCAACCGCCGAGCTCGCCGCCAGGGCAACGAAGGCATGCAGGTAGGCTTGCTTGCGCTCTGCAGCCACGGGTTTCTCGCTGGCATGCCAGCCGCCATTTCGTGCATCACGCAGTGGGCCCTGCAGCGTGCGAATGCCGTGGTCGACCATGGCTGCGCTGCCCGGGATCCCCTGGAGGCAGGCGAGGGCGAAGCTGTGGGTCATGCGCGCGGTCTGAATGGTCAATGCGCCACTGGACAGCAGCGGTCGGCCACGGTGATCGAGGTCGGCGAAACCGTTCTCGATCCGCGCGGCCTTGGCAAATTCCAGCAATCGCTGCCCCTGCAGGGCCAGCCAGTGCCGGTGGGCGGGAAGGGTCAACCAGCTGTTTGCAGCGGGAGTAAGGGGCTCCATCTGTACCAATGCCTCGCTAGGGGATGCAGGAGGCATCCAGCATAGCGGCCAGTGTTCCGTCGTGGGGAGCACTGACCCGTACAGTCATGCTTGTGGCCGATTCGACCTATTCATAGGCGTCATCTTGATCATCTTCGTCTTCAAGCGGCACGGGGGCATTGCTCGTGCCCGATCCGGGGTCTTCGTTGCCTGGATCGTTGATGAAAGGCACGCCGTTCGGGCCTTTCTCTTCAGTACCTTCGGTTTCCGGTGTCATGGTCATTCTCCTGTAGAAGAAATACGTCGCGACCTGCGCGGGTCGCCTCAGACGTTGGACGCTCGGGCACGCACGACGTTCATGCTGACCATGGCCACCACCGCAACCAAGGCAACCAGCACGCTGAAAAATTCCGCCGAATGATGCAGGCCGAACTGTGGAATGCTCACGCCGACGGCAATCACCGGCACCGACATGGACAGGTAATAAACGATGAACAGCGCCGAGGTCACCCCGGCTTTCTGGCCGGCAGGCGCGGCATTGGCCACCGCGCCCATGCCGGCGCGGAAGGTCAGGCCCTGGCCGATGCCGCTCAAGGCGCCGCCCAGCACCAATAGCCACAGCTGCGCGCTGGCGATACTCATGCCCAAACAGGCCACGCCCACGATCAGCACGCTGCAACCGATGCTCATCTGTGCACTGTCGCGGATCCGCCGAACCCAGGCCTGGCCGACGACCGAGCCTGCGAACAGCACGAAGATCACCGCGCCGATCACCACCCCTCCGTCGTGACCCATGACCTGACGCATGATCGACGGCACCAGCGAGGTGAACAGCCCCGTCACGCTGAAACCGGCGAGGCCGGCAATGGCCGCAGGAATGAACGGTCCGCGCACCGCCGCTGGCAGGCTGGGACGTTGGAAGGCAAGCCGCGGCTTGGCCGGGCGTTGGACGGTTTCACCGACAGACAGAATGGCTGCGGTAGCCGCCAACAGCAGCACCAGGTGGACGACGAACGCCAGGTGTACCGGCCACGGCAGGAATTGCGAAGTCAGCCCGGCCAGCAATGGCCCGAGGCCCAGGCCCAGCATGTTGGCCGCGGTGGCGACCAGGGTGGCATTGCCCTGCCAGCGCTTGGGCGCCGCCTCGATCACCGCCACCGTGCCGGTACCGGTCATGATGCCGGCCGAGAACCCCGAGATCAGCCGACCGACCAGCAGCCCGCCGATGGAGTCGGTGCAGAGGAAGATCAGCGCACTGAGCGCGCCCATGGCCAGGCCGGCCAGCAGCATCGGTCGCCGGCCCAGTTGATCGGACCAGCTGCCGACCGCCAGCAACGCAAAGATCACGCCGGCGGCATAGATGGCGAAAATCAAGGTCACCCAGGTCGGACCGAAACCCAGGTGCTGTTGATACAAGGCATACAGCGGTGTTGGCAGAGTGGTGCCGATCATGGTGATCAGAAACGCCAGGGCGATCAGCCAGAAGCGAGTCCGGGCACGCCGGTCGTTGCAGGTGTCGTCGGTGACGCCAGGGTCTTGCGCAGGTGTTCGAGTCATCGGTTTCAGCCAGATCGGAGAAGGCAGTCGGAGTACCCGTCGGTGGCATTTGGCCGGACGCCCGTCAGCAGCGGCGGCCGGCCATGCATCACGGGTGCTTGAAGTGCGCGCCGCGGCGCAGCCGGATCGGCCCCTCGGCTTCAGTGTCCGGGTCGAGCCGCACATCGCCTTGAGTCACGTCGATGATGCGAGCGGCGGCCAGGGCCCTGGCCACCCGGCGAACCTCGGGCATCAGCGCGCGCCACTGCGGTTCATCCTGCTCCAGCGAGCGAGCCACCTCGGAGGGGCAGATCGAAGCGCCGGGAGCGCGCTGTTCCAGCAGTTGCAGGACGCGGCTGGCGATGACGTCGTCGGGATGGGTCATGGAGGGCGTTCGTCCTTGCAGGCAACATGGCGAATATGAAAACAACTTCAGCCATGTTACCTGCAACGTCTCGCACTGGACATATCGACCCGTTGCCGGCTCAGGCGCTGGCGGCCTCGTCCGGAGTGAATTCCTTCTCCATGTGCCGTTCGATCTGCTCCAGCGACTTGCCCCGGGTTTCCGGCACGCAAGTCATCACGAAGATCAGCGACATGACGTTGATCACCGCGAACAACATGAAGGTATAAGGGCCGAAGCCGGCCAGGGCGATCGGGAACATGAACGCCACCGACGCATTGCACAGCCACTGGAAGCACACCGCAGTGCCGGTCATCAGGCCACGCAGGTGCGAGGGAAACAGCTCGGACATCAGCAGCCAGTAGACCGGAGCGATGAAGGTCTGCATGAACAGCAGGAACATCAGGATGCAGGCCAGTGCCAGGTAGCTCTGCAGCAGCGAGGCGGGCAGCATGGTCAGCACGCAGCAGAGCAGCACCTGCGCGAGGATCACGAAGCACAGGCCGGTCATCAGCATCGGCCGACGGCCATGGCGCCCGACCAGCCAGATGCCGATCAGGGTGGCGATCACCGAAGCCACGCCGTTGCCGATGGTGGCGGTGAGTGCCGCGTTGGTACCCAGCCCGGTGGACTTGAGGATGACCGGCGTGAAATACATGAACGCATTCACCCCCGTCAGCTGAGCCACGAAGCCCAGCCCCATGCCCACCAGCAGCAGGCGACGCAGCCAGGGCTCGGCCCAGATCGAGGACCAACTGACATCGGCACGCTGCTCTTCGTTCTGAGCAATGATCTCCTTCATTTCCTTGTCGACCTGCTTCTTGCTCGAACGCAGCCTTTCCAGCACTTCGCGTGCCTCGTCCATGCGGCCCTTGCTGGCGAGCCAGCGCGGTGAGGTGGGCACGAAGTGCATGCCGATCCACAGCAGGGCAGCCGGAATCACCGCGATGGCGAGCATCCAGCGCCATACATCGGGGGTGTGGGCAAAATGCGCGAGCAGGGCGTTGGAGACATAGGCCACCAACTGCCCGGTGACGATCATCAACTCATTCTGGCTCACCAGCCGCGCCCGCTTGTTGGGGCCGGCGATTTCGGCAATGAACATCGGCACGATCGCCGATGCCCCACCGACTGCCAACCCCAGCACGAAGCGAGTGGCGATCATGATCGCCACCGTCGGCGCGAGGGCGGAACCCAGGGCGCCGATCATGAACAGGATGGCCAGGCCTTTGAGCGCCGTCAGGCGTCCGTATTTGTCAGCCAGATGGCCGGCGAACAATGAGCCGAAGGCGGCACCCAGAATCAGCGAGGAAGCCACCAGGCCCTCGGTGAACGGAGTGAGGCCCAGGCCACCTTGATCCGGCCCCTGGGTCATGAAGGGCAGGGCGCCGGAAATCACCCCCGTGTCGTAGCCGAAAGCCAGCGCGCCCATGGTGGCGATGATCGCCACACGCACCACTATCTGGCCGGGAGAGGTGCGTGTGGCGTCGTTTTCCTCGCCTGCAGGCGAAGTGTCGGGTGTTGTGGTGTTGGAACTGGACAAGGCTCATTCCTTTCATTGCGCGCAGGCAATGCGTCGTGATGCGCCACGCAGGATCGCGCACGAAAGGGGCAAGGCAGGTATCAGCGTTCGGTGTTGCGATGCCGGCCCGGGAAGGGAACACTCCCAAAGGCCGTCGGCTCCAGCGGATATTATGATTATGTCGAACTGCTTGAATGTTGAAGTCTTCGGACCGCATTCGGTCATGCTGCCGAAGACACTGCCTGTGCGCTTTTCGCGACCATCTGCCGGTATGGCGCTGGGCTGTGAGTCTTATGAACGAAGTGGTTACAAAAAGTTTTGTATCGTTTGAAATTAAATGATGTCGGCGTGCGCCGCCCAGGCACGGCAGCGGCGCTCTGCTAGCATAGAGGCTTGAATCCCAGGAGAAACCCGTGAGCCGCAAGAATCTGAACCGCACCCCCGAGCAAGTCGCCTTGGCCCGCCGCGCAGGGGCGCTTGCCGCTGACGTACTGCGGATGATTGCACCGCACGTACAGGCCGGCGTCACCACCCAGTACCTGGATGAGCTGTGCAATGCCTACATCGTGAACGAATTGAAAGTAATCCCGGCCAACGTTGGCTATCACGGGTTTACCAAGACGGTGTGCATATCGGTCAACGAAGTGGTTTGCCACGGTGTGCCCAGCAACGAAGTGGTGCTGGCCGACGGCGACATCGTCAACATCGATGTGGCCGTCATAAAAGACGGCTGGTTCGGCGACACCAGCCGCATGTACTACGTCGGTGAGCCGAGCGCGCTGGCAAAGCGACTGGTGGACACCACCCACGAGGCGATGCTGGCCGGTATCGAAGTGGTCAAGCCGGGAGCGACGTTGGGCGATATCGGCCACGCCATCCAGAGCGTGGCGCACCGCGAAGGGTTCAGCGTTGTACGCGAATACTGCGGGCACGGCATCGGGCAGATCTACCACGACGATCCGCAAGTCTTGCACTACGGCCGCAAGGGCGAGGGGATGCGTTTGAGCCAGGGCATGATTTTCACCATCGAGCCGATGATCAACGCCGGCAAGGCTGGAACCCGCCAGTTGGCCGATGGCTGGACCGTGGTGACCCGCGATCGGTCATTGTCCGCGCAATGGGAGCATATGGTGGCAGTGACTGCCGATGGCTACGAAATCCTCACGCTGTAACGCGCGAGCGGCGGCTTTTGCGCCTAGGCCGGATCCAGCGGCACCAATTCGCGCACGCGTGCTACCACTTCGTTGATGTCGAAGGGCTTGTCGTATACGGCGTTGAAAAGTTCGGGCGTTGCCCGGCCGACGTTGCCTTGGGCGCCACTCATCAAAAGAATGGGCACAGACTCGAACGAAGCGTGACTACGGATCTTCTGCGCCAGTTCGAGGCCGTTCATCCCAGGCATCATGAAGTCGGTAATGACCAATGCCGGACGCTCGCGATCGAGGATCTCAAGCGCACGCTTGCCATTACCGGCCTTGACGGCCATATAGCCTTCGTCTTCCAACGCGTAACCAAGAATGTCGGCGATGAGATACTCATCGTCGACGATCAGGATAGTGGGCATGTCAGTTCGACCCCGGCAACATCACGGATTCGAAATCGTGGAGGCACTACCCGATAACACTGCCTCTGCATTTGTGAACGCCTTTCTCAGGTCGATTCCATGACCATGGATGACCAGCTCCAATAGCGACGGATCATAATAACTGTCTCTGATTTTAAGAATGGAAAGCAGGCGTTTTAGTTCAGACTCATGTTCGACGAATCGCGTCAGCAGGATGTTGTCGACGATGCTGGAGAGGTCTGGCGCCGGCGAGGTGATCTCCGGACCGAACAGGCCGCGAACCTCCCACGTGGCGAACACCGTGACGCCACGGGCGCGCAGCTCGCTCATCAGGGTACTGAAGAACTCGGTCAGGCGTACGGTGCTGGTCGCCGTGCGGGCCATGCCGCCCAGGCTGTCGATGAGCAGTCGCTTGATGCCATGGAACTCGACATGGCGCAGCAGCCTTGCCCCCAGACCGTCGAGCAGCCCTTCGGTGGTTGGCTGCCAACACACGTGCAAAGCGCCGCTGGCTTGCAGCGCCTCGAAATCATGGCCAAGCGATCGCGCCTTGACCTGCAGGCGGCGCTCGGACTCGTACATGCCAAACAGCATGCCCGGCTGTTCGGGCGTGGACGCCGACAGGAAGCTGATTCCCATGCTGGTCTTGCCGATGCCCGACGGGCCCATTACCAGCGTCACCGAGGAACGCGGCAGACCGCCGCCAATCAGGTTGTCGAGCGCCGGAATGCCGCTGGGTATGCGGGTAAGATCGGTGGGGTCGGGGCACGAGGGGTGGCTGTACAGGCTTTCCAGGCGCGGGTACACCACCAGCCCATCGTCGGTGATCTCGCATTCGTGCAACCCTGACAGCGCGCCGCTGCCACGGGTCTTGCGCAGTTGGATGCGGCGCACCGAACGGGTGTTGAACAGCTCCTCGCCCAGTTCGATCACGCCATCGACCATGGTGTGCTCTGGGCTGCCGTCGTCCAGTCGCGAGCTGGTCAGGAACAGCACCGTACACCCGGCGAACGCCGCATGGCCCTGCAGCTCGGAGATGAATTTCTTGGTGTCGATCTGTGAATCGGCCTTGGAGCGGGCATTGAGCACGCCATCGACGATCAATACCGTCGCTTTCTGCCGACTGATCTCGCGGCGCAGCAGCTTGACCACTTCGTCCAGGCCTTCGTTTTCCAGGGTGTCGAATGCGCTGACGAACTGGATCTCGTTGCCGATTTTCGAGGCATCGAAAAAGCTCAGCGTGGACAGGTACTGGAACAGCCGCTCATGGGATTCCGCAAGCAGGGTGGCGACCAGTACGCGGCCACCCTGGCTCACGTGATTGAAGCCCAACTGGTTGGCCAGGATGGTCTTGCCCGAACCCGGACGGCCCTGCACGATGTATGACGCACCGGCCACCAGCCCACCCTTGAGCAACAAATCGAGCCCTTCAATCCCGCTTGCGAGGCGCTTTAGCTGTTCCAATATCCGATCTGCCTGTATGGGTTGTACGCGATCGGCCATGTCTGCACGACAGTGACCGATCCATCAAATGCTGGGGATTCTATACCTTTTTGACCAAGCCAGTGCATCCAAACCCATGCCCCTGTAGCAGCGGCTTGCGCCAACGGTATGGCAGGTGTTCGCACTCCCTGTAGCAGCGGCGCAAGCCGCGTCCGGCAGCACCGCGGAGCCCCTGATCCACCTCAACCACCGCTAGACGGATTTCCGCCGACGTTCGTAATGCTCCAGCAACGGCTGGGTGCTGATGCCATGCACCAGAATGCTCAAGGCCACCACCGACAACGTCAGGCTGATACACACCTGCTCGACCGACTCAGGCAGTTCGTGGGCCAGTGCGTAGCACAGGTAGTAGATGGAGCCGATCCCGCGGATGCCGAACCAGCCCAGCAATGCTCGCTGATGGCCATCGAGCAGGCGGCGGCTGACCAGCAGCCATACGCTCAGCGGGCGGATCACGCAGAACAGTGCCGCCGCCAGGCCGACCGCACGCCAGTCCCAGTAGGCAGAAAGCGTTGCCCCCAGAATGGTGATCAGCAGGACTTCCATGGATCGTTCCACCAGATTGCCGAACACCAGGATGTCGCCCATCATCACCCCAGCGGCCAATTGCCCGTCCTCCAGATCCTTGGGGTGGGTGACGGTACCTTCCTCGGGCGCCAGGTCGCGGTGACCCACGATCGGCTTGGCCAGATGCTCCGAAGGAACCTCGGATCTCGACGTACGCACTTCTGCCTGACGCAGCCCCAGGCCGGCCGCGAACACTGCGAGAAATCCGAAAGCGCCCAGGGATGCGGCGCCAAAGTACGACAGGGCAATCAGCGCCAACGCCAGAAAGTCGTTGGGCGAGTTGGTACTGTCGGCATTGCGCACGCGCAGGTAGATCATCAGATGACCGATGGCCCGGCCCATCCCGTAACCGACCAAGAGCCCGACCGGCACGCCCCACAGCAGATTCTCCAAGGCCCACTGGCCCAGCCAGTGGCTGTCCAGGCTGCCATGGTGCAGCATCAGCAGGCTGAGGATCACGAAGGGAAAGGCCGTACCGTCGTTGAGCCCGGCCTCACCCGACAGCCCGAAGCGCACACGGTCGAAGTCCTGCGCGCTATTCACCTGGACCATGGATGCCAGCACCGGATCGGTCGGCGCCAGCATCGCCCCGAGCAAGGTACTCACGCCCCAGGACAAGCCCAGGCCGTAGTGCGCCACCAGGCACACGCCCAGAATCGACACCAGCATGACCGGACCAGACAGCATATAGGCCGCTCGCCACGCGCTGCGCCCCAGGCCAAGTCGCAGCTTGATCCCGGTGCTGAACAGCGAGAACAGCACGGCAGCCTCCGCCAGGCGCTCGAGCCACGAGGCGGTGTCCTTGAAATCGGTGGTGAACAGACCCAGCCCCATGGGACCGATGGCCACGCCGAATGCCAGGCACACCGCAGAGGTCGTCACCGGCAGCCAGCGCAAGTAGGACGCCGTCAGCGCCAGCATCAACAGCAGGACGCCAAGAACGGCCATCCACAAAATAAAGCTCATCAGGCCTCGCCGGGCTTGCGCCCATGAAATGGCTACAAAATGTAACCGCTTCAGCTGTGACTGCCAGGGAGAGCGTTAGTTGAGTGGCAAAACGTCGCGGCCAGTGGCTACTGGCACAGGCGGCGAGCTGGCGTTATGGATTGCCCGAGAGACCATAGCTCTGCTTGACGCGGTCCATGATGCCCGTGCGATTCGACGCATTGACTGTCTTCATCTGCCCCATGAGGTTTTCACCGGTCTTGCTCGCAAGCAGATCCTCATGAGTCTTGGCAATTTCTCCAAGCTCCTCCGCGCCATGCACCACACCGGTCACGGTCCACGCCGTCGACAACACCTTGAGTCCGAACTTCGCTACTGGATGCGGCACCACCGCAGCAGCGCCGTCCAGGCCTGCCTTGACCGTAGCGCCGAACGACAGCCCGGTGATCAGCTTGTCTTGCGTCAGCTCCTGCAGGTCGTGCAGAGATGCTTGCAGTTCCTCGGCCTTGGTTTCGGACAAGGTTGCCAGCTCGGCGGTGCCTTGCACGGCTTTCTGGGTATTCTTGATAGTGGCCTTGATGCTGTGCGCAACGCCGTTCACCGCATCCGTGGCAATAGCCCCCGCCAGAGGTGCCTTGTTGATCTGCGAGAGATCGCCGGTCTGGCTGAACTCGACCACGGTGCCAACGCTTTCAGCACCCTTGAGCACTGCACCGACGCCCGGCACTTGCCCATGCGCGAGGTGATCTGCCGTCTGCGCACGGCCCTTGGCACTGTTCAGAATCTGCTGCCCCGGGCTGAATTGGTCCTTCATGCGCTGAACCTTGCCCATGGCGTTGTCCGCCCGCTGGTCGCCCATCGAGGTGCTTGGCGGAGCAGCAGCTGGCTGTGCTGGCGCTTGCGACTGACGTTCGTGGTACTTGTACGCCTCATAGCCGATACCCGCTGCGCCGACGCCGCCCTTGAACAAGGCACGCATCATCCGGCCATCGTCATCCACTGCAGACGACGGCGAGTTGCGCACCATGGCATACAGATTGAGCCCATCCACCGTCCCCGCCGGATCGGCGCTCAGCCAGCGTCCGGCCCAGGGCTGATAGTAGCGGTAGCCATAGTAGTAGAGCCCGGTGTCGTCGCGTTCCTTGCCCGAGTAACGGACGGTCTTGTAGCTCGCCTCGACCTGGTGGCGGCAGGCCCAGACCGAGGTGGCGCCGAACGGAAAGAATTCCTCGCGGCTGATGACTTGACCGTCGCCGTCGAGTTCCAGGCCATGACTGCCCAGCAGGTCGGTGTAGCTGTAGCGCAACTGATCGTTGGCCAGGCCCTCGGGACTGCCGTCTGGCCAGTGCAACAGGCGAATATGTTCGGCTACCTTGAGGCAATGCAGGGTCTGGCCGTCATGCTGGCGCAACTCCAGCCCCGGCAGGTAGCAAGTGCTTCCCTGCGCGTGGGTCTTGCGCAGTCGCTGGTGCTGCTGGCCGTAGAGGTAGTGCTCGGTGCCGGCCTCGGCGCGCGTCACGCTGGCCAGCTGCATGCGACTGTTCCAGGCAACAGATTGGGAGCCGTCCAGCCCGCGTTGTTGCCCGGCGGCATCGAACTGGCTGTCGACCAGTGCAGGGTCATCGCACACGCTGCTCAACACGGCCCGGTTGCTGCACGCCGAGGTCGTCAGCCTGACCGTGTAGCCGGAATCGGTGGCTGGCACGGTGTGCCGAATGCTCTGCAGGTTGCCGGCCTCGTCGTACGCGTAGCGACGCTGGTACAGCGCATGGGCGTGGGTATCGATGGGGAGTGCAGATGGCAGGCTGCTGCTCATCTGGCCGAGTGCAGCCATCTGCCGACCGCTGGCCAGGATCAACTGCGACAGCGAGTCGTAACGGTAGTCCTGCTGCGGATCGATTTTCTGATTGCGCCAGAAGCGTGTCTGCTCCGCTTGGTTGCGCACCTGGGTCACCCGGCCGGTGGGGTCATAGCGGTAGCGCAGGTCCTGCAAGGTCTGGCGGTCGCTGGCGCGCTGGGTACGCATGCCGACCAGGCGTTGGGTGTCGGCTGCATAGGTATGGGTGATGACGACACCGTTGGCATGCCGCTCGACTTCTTTCTGCCCCCCGGCTGTGTAGGTCACGTCCAGCACCACCGGCGTCTCCAAGCCGCCATTGCGAGTGACCCAACTGGCCCGGTACTGCCCGCAACGGTCATGGCCATGGCGTTGCCGATGGCCCCTGGCATCCTCGCTGGCGATGATTGCGCCGCAGGCATCGAAGCTCACCGTACTGGTCAGGCTTTGCGGTTCCAGGCACCGCGCCTCGCCTTGGGCATCGTCCTGCGCCCAGTCGCATTCGGTGTGGCCAGCTAGCAGTTGCAGGGTCTCGCCTGCGATTGCACCGAGCAGGCTGCGCGCTTGCACGACGTGTCTGCCGGCGCTGTCGAAACGTGTCTGGCAATGGCCGGCCAGGTTGAACGCCTTGGCCTCTGCGTCAACGCCCGCCCATTGCCAGCGCTCGGCGGTGCGAAAGGCACGTTGGGCAGAGCGTTCCCGGATCGACAGCAGCCGGCCGGGCAGCGCCGCAGGTTCGTAGCAGCGCGTCTGCTCGACACCGTTCGCCAGCCATGTCATCGCCTCGCGGCCACACGCGTCGTACAGCGTTCGCGTGTTGCCGGCATCGACACTGCGGGTGTACAGGCATCGACCGCTCAAGCTGCGCACCTGTGCCAGGTTGGCGGCCACTTCGGGACGCTCGGCCTGGGCCGCGTGAAGGCGCGGATCGATACTGCTGATCAATTGCCCGCTGGCGTCATGGCCGTAGCGGGTGATGCGGGCCTGCGCAGAACCCGCTTGGTCGCGGTGGTAGGCAATCTCGCGCAGCACCCGCGCCCGGCCGTCGAAGCAGCGCAGGGCAGGGGTTGCAGCATGGATGGTGTGAGCAGCAGCGTCAGTCATGGCAGTACCGATAAACAGGAATCAGGGATAGGTTTCCCGCTGTTGTAACCTGCCGTGTTTCGGCCCGCCTCGAGTGGGCGCTGTGATGACCCGTGCTACAGCCCGCGGCACCGATTGACAATTCTCCGATCCCTGACCATAGTTCCTGTCACGCAAACGTTTGCGGGTTTCCGCAAGCTGCGCTCGATAACAATCATAAGATCGGAGTAAACCCATGAAGCTGCCCTTCGCCGGACGCCTGCTCGCTGTCTCCCTGATGGCTGCCATCGGCGCCATCGCCCCGTTGCAATCCTCTTTCGCCGATACCCAGAAGCCCAAGGTCGCGCTGGTCATGAAGTCCCTGGCCAACGAATTCTTCCTGACCATGGAAGACGGCGCCAAAAGCTACCAGAAAGAGCACGCTGCCGATTTCGACCTGGTGTCCAACGGCATCAAGGACGAGTCCGACACCGCCAACCAGATCCGTATCGTCGAGCAGATGATCGTCGCCAAGGTCGACGCGCTGGTCATTGCCCCGGCGGACTCCAAGGCACTGGTACCCATCATCAAGAAAGCCATGGATGCAGGCATCAAGGTCGTCAATATCGACAACCAGCTCGATGCCGGGGTGCTTGAGAGCAAAGGAATCCAGGTGCCGTTCGTGGGCCCCGACAACCGCAAGGGCGCCAAGCTGGTGGGTGACTACCTGGCTACGCGCCTGAGCGCTGGCGACCAGGTGGGGATCATCGAAGGTGTACCGACCACCACCAACGCGCAGATGCGCACTGCCGGTTTCAAGGACGCCATGCAAGCGGCGCAGATGAACATCGTCTCGGTGCAGTCGGGTAACTGGGAAATCGACAAGGGCAATGCCGTCGCTTCGGCCATGCTCAACGAGTACCCGGACCTCAAGGCGCTGCTGGCCGGCAACGACAGCATGGCGCTGGGCGCAGTGTCTGCAGTGCGCGCCGCCGGCAAGGCGGGCAAGGTCCAGGTGGTCGGCTACGACAACATCAATGCCATCAAGCCGATGCTCAAGGACGGCCGCATACTGGCCACGGCCGACCAGTTCGCCGCCCGCCAGGCAGTGTTCGGCATCCAGAACGCCTTGGCCCTGGTCAAGGGCGACAAGCTCGACGTCGACGCCAACGGTGTCATCCAGACCCCGGTCGAGCTCGTCACCCAGCCTTGATGCAGTGCACCTCGCGGCAGGTCTGGCCAGTGCCGGCCTGTCGCCTGCAGGTGTGCCTGGAGAAACCTATGACATCCAACGTTGTGCTGTCGGTAAGTGGCATCGGCAAGACCTATGCCCAGCCGGTGCTGTGGGACATCGACCTTGAGTTGCACCGCGGCGAAGTGCTGGCCTTGACCGGGGAGAACGGCGCAGGCAAAAGCACGCTGTCGAAGATAATCGGTGGCCTGGAAGCACCCACCACCGGCCAGATGCAGTTCCAGGGCCAGCCATGGCTGCCGGGCAGTCGCACTGCAGCCGAGCGCGGCGGGGTGCGCATGGTCATGCAGGAACTCAACCTGTTGCCTACCCTGACCGTCGCGGAAAACCTGTTCCTCCATGATCTGCCCAGCCGTGCTGGCTGGATCGACCGTCGCCGCCTGCGCGAACAGGCCCGCCAGGCCATGGCGCAGGTGGGCCTGGATGCCATCGACCCAGATACCCTGGTCAGCGACCTTGGCATCGGCCATCAGCAGATGGTCGAAATCGCCCGTAACCTGATCGGCGACTGTCAGGTGCTGGTGCTCGACGAACCTACCGCCATGCTCACCGCACGCGAGGTCGACATGCTGTTCGCGCAGATCCTGCGGCTGCGCGAACGCGGGGTGTCGATCATCTACATTTCCCACCGGCTGGAAGAACTGGCGCAGGTCGCGCAACGCATCGCCGTGCTGCGCGACGGACGCCTGGTGTGCGTCGAACCGATGGCGCGCTACGACAGCGAACAGCTGGTGAACCTCATGGTCGGGCGCGAACTGGGCGAGCGTATCGACCTGGGCGAGCGACGCATCGGCGCGCCGATGTTCAAGGTGCAGGGCATGACCCGTGGCGACAAGGTCAAGGACGTGTCCTTCGAGGTGCGCCAGGGCGAGATTTTCGGTATTTCCGGATTGATCGGGGCTGGGCGTACCGAGCTGCTGCGGCTGATCTTCGGCGCCGATGCCAGCGATGCCGGTACCGTTGCGATCGGTCAACCACCCAAACCGGTGAGCATTCGCAGCCCGGCCGACGCCGTTGCTCATGGTATCGCCCTGATCACCGAAGACCGCAAGGGCGAGGGCCTGCTGCTGTCGCAGTCGATCAGCGCCAATATCGCCTTGGGCAACATGCCGGCCATTTCCGCGGCCGGCATCGTCGACAACAAGGCCGAGCGAGCCTTGGCCCAGCGCCAGATCGAGGCCATGCGCATTCGCAGTTCCAGCCCGGCGCAGACGGTGGCCGAGCTTTCCGGCGGCAATCAGCAGAAGGTGGTGATCGGCCGCTGGCTGGAGCGTGACTGCAACGTGCTGCTGTTCGACGAGCCCACCCGTGGCATCGACGTGGGCGCCAAATTCGACATCTATGCCCTGCTGGGCGAGCTCACCCGCCAGGGCAAGGCGCTGGTGGTGGTGTCCAGCGACCTGCGCGAGCTGATGCTGATCTGCGATCGTATCGCGGTGCTCTCGGCCGGCCGCCTGATCGACACCTTCGAGCGCGAACACTGGAGCCAGGATGAACTGCTGGCAGCCGCGTTCGCCGGTTATCAAAAACGCGATGCGCTGCTGGCCGAGCCTGCAGCAAGGACCCCTGCATGAAAACTTCGACACTGCCCAAAGACACTCCCGGCGCAAAAACCGGCGGCACTTATCTGGGCCTCGGCACCTACCTGGGTCTGGCTGGCGCATTGCTGGCCATGATCGTCCTGTTCTCCCTGCTCAGCAGCCATTTCCTTTCGTACAGCACGTTCAGCACCATCGCCAACCAGATTCCCGATCTCATGGTGCTGGCGGTCGGCATGACCTTCGTGCTGATCATCGGCGGCATCGACCTGTCGGTGGGTTCGGTGCTGGCGCTGGCGGCCTCGGCGGTCAGTGTGGCAATCCTCGGCTGGGGCTGGAGCGTATTGCCCGCAGCCCTGCTCGGCATGGGTTGCGCAGCGCTCGCCGGCACCATCACCGGCTCGATTACCGTGGCCTGGCGGATTCCTTCGTTCATCGTCTCCCTGGGTGTGCTGGAAATGGCCCGCGGGGTTGCCTACCAGATGACCGATTCGCGCACCGCCTATATCGGCGATGCCTTCGCCTGGCTGTCCGACCCGGTAGCGTTCGGCATCGCGCCCTCGTTCCTGATCGCCCTCGGCGTCATCGCCATTGCCCACCTGACCCTGACTCGCACCGTGTTTGGCCGCTACCTGATCGGCATCGGTACCAACGAAGAAGCCGTGCGCCTGGCCGGCATCAACCCCAAGCCCTACAAGGTGCTGGTGTTCTCCCTCATGGGCCTGCTGGCAGGCGTGGCCGCGTTGTTCCAGATATCCCGGCTGGAGGCGGCCGACCCGAATGCCGGTGCTGGCCTGGAACTGCAGGTGATCGCCGCCGTGGTGATCGGCGGCACCAGCCTGATGGGCGGGCGCGGCTCGGTCATCAGCACCTTCTTTGGCGTGCTGATCATTTCCGTGCTGGCGGCCGGCCTGGCGCAGATCGGCGCGACCGAGCCGACCAAGCGCATCATCACCGGCGCGGTGATCGTCATCGCCGTGGTGCTCGACACCTACCGCAGCCAACGCGCACGCAAGCGGGGCTAGCATGGCGACCATCAAGGACGTGGCGGCGCGAGCCGGTATCTCCTACACCACCGTCTCGCACGTCGTGAACAACAGCCGGCCGGTCAGCGCGCACGTGCGGCGCAAGGTCGAGTCGGCGATCGCCGAGCTCAACTACGTTCCCAGTGCGGTGGCGCGCTCCTTGAAAGCGCGCAGCACTGCGACCATCGGCTTGTTGGTGCCCAACAGCGTCAACCCGTATTTCGCCGAGCTGGCGCGTGGTATCGAAGACTGCTGCGAGCGCAACGGCTACTGCGTGATCCTCTGCAACTGCGACGACGACCCGCAGAAGCAGCGCAACTACCTGCGCGTGCTGCTGGAGAAGCGCGTCGACGGTATCGTATTCGCCTCGGTGGGTGGCGATGCCGCGCTGACCGACATGCTCGCGGCGGTGCGCACGCCCATGGTCATCGTCGACCGCGGCCTGCAGCAGGTGGCAGCCGACCTGGTGTGCATCGATCACGAACAGGGTGGCTACCTGGCCACCCGGCATCTGCTCGAACTGGGCCATCGCGCCATCGCCTGCATCAGTGGCCCGCAACATACCCACGTGGCGCAGCTGCGCCTGGACGGCTATCGTCGTGCGCTCGCCGAGTACGCCGTGCAGCCCGCGCCCGAGCATGTCCTGCACAGCGATTTCACCAGTCCGGGTGGCTACCGTGCGGCAGTCGAGCTGCTCGCGGGGCCGGTGCCCACGGCGATCTTTGCGGCCAACGACATGATCGGCCTGGGCGTGCTGCGCGCGGCCGCCGAGCGCGGCGTCCGCGTGCCCGAACAGCTGTCGGTCATCGGTTTCGACGATATCCAGCTCAGTCGCTATGTGTACCCGGCCCTGACCACCGTCGGCCAGCGCATCGGCGAATTGGGTGAAGTGGCTGCCGAGCGGCTTCTGGCGCGCATCGCCGGAGCGGCCGGTGCGGCTGCGACGCAACACGTCATCGCGCCACAGATCGTGGTGCGCGAGTCCACGGCGCGATACGCCGGTCTTTCCCATGAATTGCGCTGAGAGTGGTAGATGATGCAAGCAAACGTATTGGTAATAGGCAGTCTGAACATGGACCTGGTGGCACAGGCCGAGCGTTTGCCGCAGGCGGGAGAAACCCTGCTGGGCCAGTCCTTCGCGACCGTGCCGGGCGGCAAGGGCGCCAACCAGGCGGTCGCTGCCGCGCGGCTGGGCGGGCAAGTGGCGATGATCGGCTGCGTCGGCGCCGACGCCTATGGCCAGGCGCTGCGCCAGGCGTTGGCCGATGAAGGCATCGACTGCCAGGGCGTACGGGTGGCTGAAGCGGTAGCGACCGGGATCGCGATGATCGTGGTCGATGCCAACAGCCAGAATGCGATCGTCATCGTGGCGGGCGGCAATGGCCAGCTCGAATGCGCCGACATCGAGCGTTTCGACCGCCTGCTGCTGGCCGCCGATGTGGTGGTGTGCCAGCTGGAAATTCCTCATGCGGTGGTGGCTTTCGCCTTGCAGCGCGCTCACCAGGCTGGCAAGACGGTTATTCTCAACCCGGCGCCGGTCAGCGGGCCGTTACCGCAGCAATGGCTGGGCTGGGTCGATTATTTGATCCCCAACGAAACCGAAACTCAGGCGCTCACCGGCCTGAGCGTCAGCTCGGTGGCCGAGGCCGAGCAGGCGGCCAGTCTTCTGCGCCAGGCCGGCGCCGGCAAGGTGCTCATCACCTTGGGTGAGCAGGGCCTGCTGTTTACCGATGGCACGCAGCCCCGGCATTATCCTGGACGCAAGGTGCAGGCGGTGGATACCACGGCGGCTGGCGATACGTTCGTCGGTGGCTTTGCCGCGGCGCTGGCCAGAGGCCTGGACGAGTCACAGGCCATTGCGTTCGGCCAGGCCGCCGCTGCACTGTCGGTCACCCGCGCCGGCGCCCAGCCTTCTATCCCGACCCTGGCGCAAGTGGAGCAGGTTGCATCGTGAAAAAGACCGCCTTGTTGAACATATCGCTTTCGCAACTGGTTGCGTCCCTGGGCCATGGCGATATCGTCGTGATCGGCGATGCCGGTTTGCCGGTACCACCGGGCGTGCCCTTGATCGATCTGGCCTTGACGCCAGGCATTCCCAGCTTCATCAGCACGCTGGACGTGCTGCTCAGCGAAATGCAGGTGGAAAGCCACGTGATCGCCGAGGAGATGCTGCAGGTGCTGCCGCCGGCGTTGGCGCGAATTCAGCAATTGCACGAGCAGGGCGCCCTCGGTGTGCGCCAGTCGGTCAGCCATGCGCGGTTCAAGGAGCTGTCGCGGAACGCTCGCGCCATCGTGCGCACTGGCGAATGCCAGCCCTACAGCAATATCGCCCTGTTGGCGGGCGTCACTTTCTAGACTTACCACTGAGCACAAGGAGTGCAACATGCAACGTTCCCTGCTGACCCTGCTTCGAGGATTTTCATTGATGGCCCTGCTGACCAGCGCTGCCGCCACGGCGGCCGACAAGATCGATCTGATCATCGACACCGACCCCGGCGCCGACGATGTCGTCGCCTTGCTGCTGGCCCTGGCTTCGCCCGAGGAGATCAACGTCCGCGCCCTCACGACCGTGGCCGGCAACGTGCGCCTCGACAAGACCTCGCGAAACGCACGCCTGGCCCGTGAGTGGGCGGGTCGCGAAGATGTGCCGGTCTATGCCGGTGCCCCCAAGCCGCTGGTCCGCGAACCGATCTATGCCGCCAACGTGCATGGCGAGGAGGGCGTGCCTGGCATCGCCGTGCATGAGCCGAGCAAAGGGCTGGCCCAGGGCAACGCGGTGCAGTATTTGATCGATACCCTGAGCAATGCCGAACCCCACAGCATCACCCTGGCGATGTTGGGGCCACAGACCAACCTGGCGCTGGCACTGATCCAGGCGCCCGGCATCACCCAGGGCATCAAGGAAGTGATCGTCATGGGGGGCGCGCACTTCAATGGCGGCAATATCACCCCGGTGGCCGAGTTCAACCTGTTCGCAGACCCTCACGCCGCCCAGGTGGTACTGGCCAGCGGCGTCAAGCTCACCTACGTGCCACTGGATGTCACCCACAAGGTTCTGACCAGCCCGGCGCGCCTGCAGCAGTTGGCTGCCTTGCAGAACAAGGCCGGGCCGCGGGTGGTGGATATCCTGCAGGCGTACGTCAAGGCCGACATGGAGCACTACGGACTGCCCGGTGGCCCGGTTCACGATGCCAGCGTGATTGCCTATCTGCTGGCGCCGGAGCTGTTCAGCGGGCGCAAGGTCAACCTGACCATCGACAGCCGGGAAGGCCCGAGCTTCGGCCAGACCGTGGCCGACTGGTACGGTACGCTCGACCAGCCGGCCAACGTGTTCTGGGTGAACGAGGGGAATGCACAGGGCTTTTTCGATCTGCTGACCCAACGCCTGCAGCGTCTGCCCTGACCGGCCGAAGCGCCGGTGCGTCACGGGCTATGGCGTGGGCACGTTCTTCAAGGGATGCGCCACGGTATTGCCCGTCGCTGCCACGTGTTCGTGGGCGTAGCGCTCGAACACCTGCATGACGAAGCTGCGCGCCGCATCGGTGCCCAGTGCCTTGACCAGCACGTCGACGCCGATGATCGCCAGCTCCTCGGGCGTACCGGGGCTGAAGGAGCTCTGGCCCTGAGGCCACTGGACCTTGATGTCCGCCTTGATTGATACGTTTGCCATGTTGCTCTCGCCAACGGTCACGAGCGAACGACGTTCGCTCCACGTGGCCAAGTAAAGCATTTTCGCCAACGCTTTACACCGGCCCTTGGGCAGATGGCAGGGCGCGTGTCAAACTTCGGTCAAATCTTCGGCATGGAGGCTCATGTGCACATCGACCTCAAGCAAAGCGACTCACTCACCCTGGATGCGGTCCGTGCGCTGATCGCCTCGGGCAATCCGGCCATCCACACCCAGCTGCGCGTGACCCGCGACGGCATCGCCTTCCTCTCCACCGAGGCGGTCGGCGGCACGGATATCCAGGGCCTGTGCTTCCGTCTGGAAACCTGGGCCGCCGGATCCGGTTACGTTGGCGCTGCTGCGGCATCCGACGCCACCTGGGTGAAGCAGATTCACACGGCCCTGCAGACACACTGGCCCATGCCCCTATCCGACTACATTGACTTGTACTGATCCGCAGACACACATCCAGTGACGATTTCTCTGACACCGCGTAACGATGCGCTCGGGCAGACTAGGCCAATGTGCAACCAAATCGGCCAGAGGCGGTCGCACAACCTTACCTACCAGAAAAACCCACTGAAAAGAGGAGGCTGCATGCCTTTCCCGCGCAAGACCTTGTTGATCCTGATGGCAGCCCTGGCTGTAACTGGCTGTTCTACATCCGGAACCTCGACCGGACAGTCTGCCGCTGCCGCCCCTGCATTCGATGGGCGCTGCAACGCTGACGGCGCACGCTACACCGTTGGCAAGCCGGTTTCCGCAGACCTGCTCGAGCAGGCGAGGGTCAAGGCAGGCGCACAGGTCGCCCGCGTCCTGCGCCCGCACGACATGGTGACCCTGGAATACCGTTCCGACCGTCTCAACCTCAACGCCGATGACAGCGGCCAGATCACCCGTGTCAACTGTGGCTGAGTGATCGTCGCACTCGACACGAATCGCAGGCGAAAAAAAACCCGTCACATGGACGGGTTTTTTTCAGTTGCCGAGATTACTCTGGGCGAACTTGAGCAGCTTGCATGCCCTTTTGGCCTTTCTCAGCCACGAACGAAACGGTCTGGCCTTCTTTCAGGCTTTTGAAACCGTCGGATTCGATAGCTTTGAAGTGTACGAACAGGTCGTCACCGCCACCTGAAGGAGTGATGAAGCCGAAGCCTTTCTCATCGTTGAACCATTTTACGGTGCCGGTCTGGCGATTAGACATGGTGAATCTCCAAGAAACATAATATTCAGTAGTGCTGTGCTGCTCAGGCCAACTGGGCACACGGGGCCTATCATAGTCCAAAACCTGGACTGTGAACCCCCTTTGATTGGCGCAAGAACCAAAGTTGTCGCAAATTGGCCTGTCCAAAACTGCTAAGCCCCTTATTTCATTGAGGTTTGCAGCTGAAAAATGTTTTAAAAAAAAACCGCATCAAGTCGCACTTGATTCGATTGACCGCAGCCGTCGACCCCCAGTAGCGCCGTTGGCGTCTCTCGGGGCCGTCCTGCGGTGCTGCTGAAAGCGCTACTGGTTATTGCAAACCAGCACTTCCTTCATCAGCTTCTGGCGCAGCGCCATTGGCGGTTCGACCTGCTTGTTGGTGAGCTGGTCGATCTCGGCCTTGCTGAATTTCTCCTCGATCACTTTCGCGCCACAGCTGCAGTGCGCCTGCGCCTTGGCGGCGTCCACGCCTTGCTGCACGGCTGCGGCCTGGCACTGCGCGGTATATTCGGCCTTGGCATCGGCGGACAGCGCGGCAGCCTGGGCCGCGAATGGAAGCACCAGGGCCAGGCAGGCACTCAGGGGAAGAAGTCGTTTGAGACCCATAATGAATAGCTCCTTGTTCTCAGGCGGTTTTGACTCATGTCATCTGAGGGGTGAAGAGGGCAGCAAGTTCAGCGACGGGCCCAGTTGCCGTATCGTGCATATGACGCAGCAAGTCGACGCATCTTCTGTGCTAGGATGTTCGGCCCTGCGTTCGGCACTGCCTTGAGTAGGCGCCGAGGCGCGGGATTCACCTTTTTCGATTGCTCCAGTCACTCTGGTTCGTGCTCCGGTCGGCCGCAAGGCTCCTGCCAATGTAAGGCGGGCATACCGGGCGAATCGCGTACTGGCTCATCCCAACCCATGTGACCTTTGGTAGGGGTCACCACTAGGAGAGGAGGCGCCATGCCCACCATTACTCTTCCCGACGGCAGTCAGCGTTCGTTCGATCACCCGGTTTCCGTCGCCGAGGTCGCCGCGTCCATCGGCGCCGGTCTGGCCAAGGCCACCGTTGCCGGCAAGGTCAACGGCCAGCTGGTCGATGCCTGTGACCTGATCACCGCCGACGCTACCTTGCAGATCATCACGCCAAAGGACGAAGAGGGGCTGGAGATCATTCGTCACTCCTGCGCCCACCTCGTCGGCCATGCGGTCAAGCAGCTGTACCCCACTGCCCGCATGGTGATCGGTCCGGTCATCGAAGAAGGCTTCTACTACGACATCGCCTACGAGCGGCCTTTCACGCCAGACGACATGGCGGCGATCGAGCAGCGCATGCAGCAACTGATCGACACCGAATACGACGTGGTCAAGAAGGTCACGCCGCGTGCCGAAGTCATCGACGTGTTCACCGCTCGCGGTGAGGACTACAAGCTGCGTCTGGTCGAAGACATGCCGGATGAGCAGGCCATGGGCCTGTACTATCACGAAGAATACGTCGACATGTGCCGTGGTCCGCACGTGCCGAACACGCGTTTCCTGAAATCCTTCAAGCTCACCAAGCTGTCGGGCGCCTACTGGCGCGGCGATGCCAAGAACGAGCAGCTGCAGCGCGTCTATGGCACCGCGTGGGCCGACAAGAAGCAGCTGGCGGCCTACGTCAAGCGCATCGAGGAAGCCGAGAAGCGCGATCACCGCAAGATCGGCAAGCGCCTGGGCCTGTTCCATCTCCAGGAAGAAGCTCCGGGCATGGTCTTCTGGCACCCCAACGGCTGGACCGTGTACCAGGTGCTCGAGCAGTACATGCGCAAGATCCAGCAGCAGAACGGCTACCTGGAAATCAAGACGCCCCAGGTAGTCGACCGCAGCCTCTGGGAGAAATCAGGGCACTGGGCCAACTACGCCGAGAACATGTTCACCACCGAGTCGGAAAACCGCGACTACGCCATCAAGCCGATGAACTGCCCGTGCCATGTGCAGGTGTTCAACCAGGGCTTGAAAAGCTACCGCGAGTTGCCGCTGCGCCTGGCCGAGTTCGGTGCCTGCCATCGCAACGAGCCTTCGGGCGCGCTGCACGGCATCATGCGCGTGCGTGGCTTCGTGCAGGACGATGCGCACATCTTCTGCACCGAAGAGCAGATGCAGTCCGAGTCGGCGGCCTTCATCAAGCTGACCATGGACGTCTACGCCGACTTCGGCTTCAAGGACATCCAGCTCAAGCTGTCGACGCGTCCTGAAAAGCGTGTCGGTTCCGACGAGCTGTGGGATCGCGCCGAGTCAGCCCTGGCTGCCGCACTCGACGCGGCCGGGCTTCCCTACGATCTGCAGCCGGGCGAGGGCGCCTTCTACGGCCCCAAGATCGAATTCTCGTTGAAGGATTGTCTGGGTCGCGTCTGGCAATGCGGTACACTGCAGCTCGATTTCAACCTGCCGATCCGCCTGGGCGCCGAATACGTCACCGAAGACAACGGTCGCAAGCATCCCGTGATGCTGCACCGGGCGATCCTGGGTTCGTTCGAGCGATTCGTCGGGATCCTGATCGAGCACTACGAGGGCGCATTCCCGGCCTGGCTGGCGCCGACACAGGCAGTGGTGATGAATATCACTGATAAACAAGCCGATTTTGTACAGCTTGTCGAAAAAAATCTGACGGAAAGCGGGTTTCGTGCCAAGTCCGACTTGAGAAATGAAAAGATCGGCTTTAAAATCCGTGAGCATACTTTGCTCAAGGTTCCTTATCTCCTGGTCATCGGGGACAAGGAAGTTGAAACGCAAACTGTCGCTGTGCGTACCCGTGAAGGCGCTGACCTGGGCTCCATGCCCATCGCGCAATTCACCGAGTACCTTGCACAAGCGGTTTCCCGGCGTGGTCGCCCAGATTCGGAGTAATTATTATTAAGCGTGAAATGAGACAAGATAAACGAGCTGCACCGAAAGCCCCGATCAACGAGAATATCTCGGCACGCGAGGTTCGGTTAATTGGCGCTGACGGCGAGCAGATTGGCATCGTCTCTATCGATGAAGCGCTTCGTATCGCTGAAGAATCGAAGCTGGATCTGGTGGAAATCTCCGCTGACGCCATCCCGCCCGTATGCCGGGTGATGGACTACGGCAAATCGATCTTCGAGAAGAAGAAGCAGGTTGCCGCAGCGAAGAAGAACCAGAAACAGATTCAGGTTAAAGAAATCAAGTTTCGTCCAGGGACGGAAGAAGGGGATTACCAGGTAAAACTCCGCAACCTGGTACGTTTCCTGAGTGATGGGGACAGGGCCAAGGTATCCTTGCGATTCCGCGGCCGTGAGATGGCGCATCAGGAGCTGGGTATGGAGCTGTTGAAGCGGGTCGAAGGTGACCTGCTCGAATACGGTTCCGTCGAACAGCATCCGAAGATGGAAGGACGCCAGCTGATCATGGTCATCGCCCCCAAGAAAAAGAAGTAACCACCAGGGCACGGCAGGCCTTGCGGTTATGTTTATCAATTGAATGTGGAGTACCCGAACATGCCAAAGATGAAAACCAAAAGTGGTGCAGCTAAGCGGTTCTTGAAAACCGCTAACGGCATCAAGCACAAGCACGCTTTCAAGAGCCACATCCTGACCAAAATGTCGACCAAGCGTAAGCGTCAACTGCGCGGTAGCAGCTTGCTGCATCCGTCTGACGTGGCAAAAGTCGAGCGCATGCTGCGCCTTCGTTAATTTCGGTCAAAGATAGAGGACTAACTCATGGCTCGTGTTAAGCGTGGCGTCATTGCCCGTAAGCGTCACAAGAAAATTCTGAAACTGGCTAAAGGCTACTACGGCGCTCGTTCGCGCGTATTCCGTGTTGCCAAGCAAGCGGTAATCAAGGCAGGCCAATACGCCTACCGTGACCGTCGTCAGAAAAAACGTCAGTTCCGCGCCCTGTGGATCGCTCGTATCAACGCCGGTGCTCGTGTAAACGGTCTGTCCTACAGCCGTTTCATTGCTGGCCTGAAGAAAGCGTCCATCGAGATCGACCGTAAGGTTCTGGCTGATCTGGCAGTGAACGAAAAAGCGGCGTTTGCTGCGATTGTCGAGAAAGCTAAAGCCTCGCTGGCCTAAGTACCCCGACAATCACTCCAGCCTGCCGTCGGCGGGCTTGGGTGTTAAACGTCATGAATAGGGGAAGAGCCTTCAAGCTCTTCCCCTATTTCGTATCTGGAGTCTGTACATGGAAAACCTGGATGCGCTGGTCTCTCAAGCTTTGGAGGCCGTGCAACACGCTGAAGACATCAATGCCCTGGAGCAGATCCGGGTTCAATTCCTTGGCAAGAAAGGCGAACTGACCCAGGTGATGAAGACCTTGGGCAACATGCCTGCCGATGAGCGGCCCAAGGTGGGCGCGCTGATCAACGAAGCCAAGGAACGTGTCACAGATGTCCTCAATGCGCGCAAGACGGCATTCGAAGAAGCCGAACTGAGCGCCAAGCTCGCCGCCGAGCAGATCGACGTCACCTTGCCTGGCCGTGGCCAGACCACTGGCGGCCTGCATCCGGTTACCCGGACGCTGGAGCGTATCGAGGAGTTTTTCACCCACATAGGCTACGGCATCGCCGAAGGCCCCGAGGTGGAAGACGACTACCACAACTTCGAAGCGCTCAACATCCCAGGCCATCACCCGGCCCGTGCGATGCATGACACCTTCTATTTCAATGCCAACATGTTGCTGCGTACCCACACCTCACCGGTGCAGGCGCGGACCATGGAGTCGCAAAAGCCGCCGATTCGGGTCGTCTGCCCGGGACGGGTCTATCGCTGCGACTCGGATATCACCCACTCGCCGATGTTTCATCAGGTCGAGGGGTTGCTGATCGACCGGGACATCAACTTCGCGGACCTGAAAGGCACCATCGAGGAATTCCTGCGCGTGTTCTTCGAAAAAGAGCTGGCAGTACGCTTCCGGCCCTCGTTCTTCCCCTTCACCGAGCCTTCGGCTGAAGTCGATATCCAATGCGTGATGTGCAGCGGCAAGGGCTGCCGGGTCTGCAAGCAGACCGGCTGGCTGGAAGTGCTGGGCTGCGGCATGGTGCACCCGAACGTGCTGCGCATGTCGGGTATCGACCCCGAAGAGTTCCAGGGTTTTGCTTTCGGCATGGGCGCAGAACGTCTGGCCATGCTGCGTTACGGCGTCAACGACTTGCGCCTGTTCTTCGACAACGACTTGCGGTTCCTCGCGCAATTTCGCTAGCCGTAACGAATCTTTCAGGAGAGCAGGATGAAATTCAGTGAACAATGGCTGCGCGGCTGGGTAAGCCCGCAGGCCTCGCGAGACGAGCTGGTTGCACGTCTGTCGATGGCAGGTCTGGAAGTGGACAGTGTGACCCTGGCCGCAGGTGAGTTCAGCGGCGTGGTGGTGGGTGAAGTGCTTGCCACGGAGCAACACCCGGACGCCGACAAACTGCGTGTGTGTCAGGTCAGCGATGGCAGCGAAACCTTTCAGGTGGTTTGCGGTGCGCCAAACGTGCGCCCCGGCCTGAAGATTCCGTTCGCCAAGATCGGCGCCCAGTTGCCGGGCGATTTCAAGATCAAGAAAGCCAAGCTGCGCGGCGTCGAGTCCAACGGCATGCTCTGCTCGCAGTCCGAGCTGCAGGTCGGCGAGGGCAACGACGGCCTGATGGAGCTGCCGGCCGATGCCCCTGCGGGTGAGGATTTCCGGGTTTACCTGGGCTTGGACGATGCCAGCATCGAGGTCGACCTGACGCCCAACCGCGGCGACTGCCTGTCGCTGGCGGGCCTGGCGCGGGAAGTGGGCGCGCTGTATGCAGCCCCAGTGACCCGTCCGGTCATCGCTGCGGTAGCCCCGGTCAGCGAAGACGTGCTGGCAGTGGAGGTGTTGGCGCCTGCCGCCTGTCCGCGCTTCCTCGGCCGAGTGGTGCGCAACGTCGACCTGTCCAGGGCCACTCCGTTATGGATAGTCGAGCGTCTGCGTCGCAGCGAAGTGCGCAGCATCGATGCCGCGGTAGACATCACCAACTACGTGATGATCGAGCTGGGCCAGCCGATGCATGCCTACGACCTTGCCGAAATCGACGGCGGCATCCGCGTGCGCATGGCCGAGGAGGGCGAGAAGATCACCCTGCTCGACGGTCAGGAAGTAGCACTGCGCGGCGACACGCTGGTCATTGCCGACCACGCGCGCCTGCTGGGCATCGCTGGCGTGATGGGTGGCGAGAACAGCGGCGTGACCGCCAGGACCCGCGACGTGTTCCTCGAGGCGGCGTTTTTCGAACCGATCTCGGTGGCCGGCAAGGCCCGCTCGTACGGGCTGCACACCGATGCGTCGCACCGTTTCGAGCGCGGTGTCGATTCGAATCTGGCCCGTGAAGCCATGGAGCGTGCGACCGCACTGTTGCTGGAAATCGCCGGCGGCGAACCGGGTCCGATCGTCGAACACGTCAGCCAGGAGCATCTTCCGCAGATTGCGCCGATCACCTTGCGAGCCGATCGGGTCAGCCAGATGCTGGGCCTGGAAATGGGCGCCAGCGAAATTGAAGGGTTGCTGACCGGCTTGGGCCTGGGTGTCACGGCCGGCGGGGAAGGGCAGTGGTCCGTGGAGGTGCCGAGCCATCGCTTCGATATCAGCCTGGAAGTCGATCTGATCGAAGAGCTGGCACGGCTCTATGGCTACAACCGCCTGCCCGTGCGCTACCCGCAAGCGCGGCTGGCGCCGCAGGCCGCCCCGGAGGCACGTTCCGACCTGCCGGCCTTGCGCCGCCTGTTGGTTGCACGTGGTTACCAGGAGGCTATCACCTACAGCTTCATCGATCCCAAGCTGTTCGAACTGTTCAGCCCCGGCGTCGAGCCGCTGCTGCTGGCCAACCCGATCTCGGCCGACATGGCGGCCATGCGCTCGTCGCTGTGGCCAGGCCTGGTCAAGGCTCTGCAGTACAACCTCAATCGCCAGCAGGATCGCGTACGCCTGTTCGAGAGCGGCCTGCGTTTTGTCGGTCAGCTCGATGGCTTGAAACAAGAGCCCATGCTGGCTGGCGTGGTCTGCGGCAGTCGTCTGCCCGAAGGCTGGGCGCAGGGTCGCGAGACGGTGGACTTCTTCGACGTCAAGGCCGACGTGGAAGCCGTGCTTGGCTTCGCCGGTGCGCTGGATGCCTTCACCTTCGTTCCGGGGCAGCATCCTGCTCTGCATCCGGGCCAGACCGCGCGCATCGAGCGCGAGGGTCAGCTGGTCGGTTATCTGGGCGCATTGCACCCGGAACTGGTGAAGTCGCTGGGTCTGGATCGCGCTGTCTTCGTTTTCGAGCTGGTGCTTGCGCAGGTGTCCGAAGGCCGTCTGCCGAAGTTCCAGGAGTTGTCGCGCTTCCCCGAAGTGCGCCGCGACCTGGCACTGCTGGCCGATCGTGATGTGGCTGCCAGTGCAGTGCTCGCGGTCATTCGCGAGAATGCAGGGGAATGGCTCACGGACCTCAGGCTGTTTGACGTCTACCAGGGTAAAGGCATTGATCCTCATAGAAAAAGCCTGGCTGTTGGCTTGACCTGGCAGCATCCATCGCGCACTCTTAATGACGATGAGGTGAATGCCACGACTCAAACAATCCTCACCTCGCTCGAACAAAGGTTGAACGCCACGTTAAGGAAGTAGCGCATGGGGGCTTTGACGAAAGCTGAAATGGCGGAACGTCTTTATGAAGAGTTGGGCTTGAACAAACGAGAGGCCAAGGAATTGGTCGAGCTTTTCTTCGAAGAAATCAGGCACGCTCTTGAAGACAACGAGCAGGTCAAATTGTCCGGTTTCGGCAATTTCGACCTTCGGGACAAACGCCAGCGGCCTGGCCGCAATCCGAAAACCGGTGAAGAAATCCCGATCACGGCTCGCCGCGTGGTCACCTTTCGTCCAGGGCAGAAGTTGAAAGCCCGAGTTGAGGCCTATGCTGGAACCAAGTCATAACGACGAACTCCCGCCCATTCCCGGCAAGCGCTACTTCACCATTGGTGAAGTCAGCGACTTGTGTGCCGTCAAGCCACATGTGCTGCGGTATTGGGAGCAGGAGTTTCCTCAGCTCAACCCCGTGAAGCGTCGCGGAAACCGTCGGTATTACCAGCGCCAGGATGTGCTGATGATTCGCCAGATCCGCGCGCTGCTGTATGACCAGGGCTTCACCATCGGCGGCGCGCGTCTGCGCCTGTCCGGCGACGAGGCCAAGGATGACACTACGCAGTACAAGCAACTGATCCGCCAGACGATCTCCGAGCTCGAAGATGTGCTGAGTGTCCTCAAGAAGTGAATTTCTGGAAAAGAATACTTCCATAATTCAAATGCTTAAGGTATATTCCTCGACGTTCTCAGAGGTTCTGGAACAGCTTTACGCTCGGTCGGGGCGTAGCGCAGCCCGGTAGCGCACTTGCATGGGGTGCAAGGGGTCGAGTGTTCGAATCACTCCGTCCCGACCATTTATTCCTGAGTAAAATCAGACAAGAAAGCCACTTCTCGAAGATGGCTTTTTTTTGTCTTCATTTTCACACGAGCCGTTATACCGACAGCAGGGCGAGCGGCAGGGGTGCTGGTTGTGCTCCTGATTCAACGCTGGCCAAAACCGTCTCGATAGAGTGATGGCGCAAGCCCGACTGCCTTGCGAAAGGCCACCCTGAAGCTTTCCACCGAGGCGAATCCGCATCGCTCGGCGATTTGCTCGGTATTGAGAACTGTGCTCTCAAGCAGCGAGCGAGCCTGAGTCATGCGTGCATGTTGCAGCCTGTGCCGGCCCTCACTGTAACGGTGTGCACCGGGCAGCTGCACGAATAGCTCAGCTCGGTTATGCGGTGAAGGAAATGATCGGTGGTGTCACCGGCTGGCTCGATGAAGGCCTTAGCCTCTCGAATACCGACATTGTGCAGGGCACCTCCACTTCGATCTCTTGCGCGTGCTGACCTCAGGCTCGGCAGTTCGCGCAGCCGCTGCGACCGATGTCCCTGTACTGATCGAACTGATGCGCGCTTTGGCAGCATTCGAAGACCACCTGGATGATTTCAGAGTGGATGAGCAAAGCCTGCTGGCGCGCACCTTTGGGCGCGAGGTGGTCGGCGAACTTCGCCACTATCACCGGATGAGTGTGTCATCCATCCTCATCTGATCGCCAGGTCAGTACCTTCCGGGTTCGCGGCAATGATTGCCCGGTTCGACGAGCTCGCAGCATCGCGCTTGGTTTAGCCTCGAGGTCGCAAGAAATAGGCAATAACCCGCGCGGATCGGGCAACTTTGGAAAGTCGCTCCAACACATACTGAATCGGGTATTCCCAGCCCACCTCATCGCTCGGGTTTCTGCAAACACAGTGGACCGTAAGCCCCATGAACAACCTTGACCTCCAAGTAGTCCAGCAAGGGCAGCAGTGGCTTGAACAGGGGCAGTGCGTGTGGCTTTGCACTGTTCTTTCTACGTTTGGCTCTGCGCCACGGGGGCCAGGGGCAATGCTGGTTGCGCTGGCCAGTGGAAGTTTTTGCGGGTCCCTTTCAGGCGGTTGTGTCGAGGACGACTTCCTCGAGCGTCTTGCGCGTGACGAGTTCGGGCCCGACAACCAAATCGTCCGATATGGCGAAGGAGGTCTGGCGCCTTCAATGGAGCTGCCGTGTGGAGGCGTCCTTGACGTACTCGTTGAGCAGTTCGGCCTCGGCTGTCAGTCACTCGAGCACTTTTCCTCGATGTTGCACGCGCTGCAAGGCCAGCAACGGATCATCCGTAACGTTTCTCTGGTCAGCGACGACCGTGCACTCGACACCTCTTCTGCGCAGGGTCAAACCGTCGAAGTATTCGACCAGCAGGTCGCCATTCGCATTGGCGCAGCGCGGCGGCTATTGATAGCGGGGCTGTCGCCTGTGGCAGAATTTTGCGCAAGTTTCGCCGTGTCATTGGGCTATGAAGTCATTGTCTGTGATCCGCGCACCGAGCTGCTCCACAGGTTTCACGTGGAAGGGGTGAAAGTCATCGAGCAACTACCCGCGGTCTTCATCGCCAAGGGTGGCTGCCACGCGGGCACCGCCGTTGTCGCGCTCACCCACGACCCACGCCTGGATGATCTGACGTTACTTGAAGCGGTGCGAACGCCCGCGTTCTACATCGGCGCCATGGGCTCACGACGTACCAGTGAAAAGCGCCTTGAACGCGTTCGCCGCATCGGCGCTCTGGACGATCGGGCAATTAGCCGTATCAGCGCACCGGTAGGCTTGAGCCTGGGAAGCAAGACACCGGCGGAGATTGCCCTGGCTGTAATGGCTGACATCGTTCGTGTGAGTAATGGGATCTCCCGGGACTCGCTCTGAGCCATTATCCCTGCCGTGCAGCGACTGATGATCCCCGAGCGTTTGCAGGCGAGTGGGTCAGGAGTTTTCAGCGGCGCAACAGGAGCGCCAGAGCCTGCGCCTGTCTGAAGCCCGCCCTTGGCGGGCATCTGGATTCATTTCAAGCAACCAGGCGCTGTACCGCTGCAATCGCATCTCCATGCTCCAGCTCTGCCTTGCGTAACTCGTACGCTGTTTGCAGGTTGAGCCAGAACTCTGCAGTGGTATCCAGGCAGGCGGCCAAGCGCAAGGCCATGTCAGCCGATACGCCACCACGCTCAAGCAGAATGTTATTCACGGTCGGCGTAGATACGCCTAAAGCACGGGCCAGAGCAGCGGCACTGAAGCCCATTTCGTGCTGGAAATCCTCGCGAAGAATCTCGCCGGGATGTATGGGACGCATGCCATTCTTGAACATGATGCACCTCAGTGATAGTCGACAATCTCAACGTGTTCAGGGCCGTTCTGGGTCCATATGAAGCATACCCGCCACTGCATGTTGATGCTGATGCTGATGCTATGCTGGCCGGCTCTGTCACCTTCCAAGGTGTGAAGCCGGTTTCCGGGCGGTGAGCGCAAGTCTCGAAGCTCCTTCGCAGCATGCAGTGCGGCCAGTTTACGCTCCGCGACTGACTTGATGTCTGCCCAGCGCCTTATCCTGCCGGTGGTGAAAAGTGCTTCCGTATCGGCGCATGCAAAGCTTCGAATCATGGATTGAACGCTTAACGTTATTCGTTAAGAGCGAGCATACGCCTTTCAACGCCGTATTCAACTCATTGTTGAACAGGGTGTCCGGCAATCATTCGAGCAACTATTTCGAGATGGGTTTCGGCGATACTTTCTAGCGAGGTGGCGATGAAACAGCTCCGCTCATGCTCACTGAGCCATTACCTAACCACGACAAACCCTCTCAAAACCTGTTCAAAGGAATCTTCAGGCTGCACAACCCGCTTTCATCGGCAGGGGGCAGATTCCCGGCGCGGATATTCACCTGGATCGCCGGCAGCAACAGCGCCGGGACCGACAGGCTGACATCGCGGGCTGTGCGCATGCGTACGAACGATTCAAGATCGGACGCGTCACCGACATGAATGTTGTTCGCGCGCTGCTCGGCAACGGTGGTGATCCAGGACGCTTCCCTGTCGGCAGGAGGATAGTCGTGGCACATGAACAGTGTGGTCTGGGGGGGTAGGCTCAGCAGCCGTTTGATCGAGCCATACATCTGTACGGCGTCCCCGCCGGGGAAATCGCATCGGGCAGTGCCGACATCCGGCATGAACAGCGTATCGCCGACGAAGACCTGCGTATCCCCAACTCGATAGGCGACGTCCGCAGGCGTATGGCCAGGCACGTGCATAACCTGCACCGGTATGTTGCCGATGTGGAAGATCTCATCCGCTTCGAACAATGTGTCGAACTGCGAGCCATCCAGCAGGAAGTCGGGCTCGAGATTGTAGATATCCCGAAACGCGCCCTGCACGACGGTGATCTGCGCACCGATGCCGATCTTGCCGCCGCGCTTGCCTTTGAGGTAGGCACTGGCCGACAGGTGATCGGCATGCGCGTGTGTTTCCAGCAGCCACTGTACCTGCAACCCGTGGCTGTCCACGAAGGCGATGATACGGTCGGCGTTATCGGTGCCGATCCGCCCGGCTTTGGCATCGTAATCCAGCACTGGATCCACGATTGCACATGGCCCTCCTGACGCTTCGAAAATGACATAGCTCACCGTGGAGGTGGCGGTGTCGTAGAAACCTTCTATCTGAGCCGTCATCGGGCAACCTCTTCGATTCACGTCATTACACTATATTGAAACATATACTATTCAATCGTAGACTGTCGACCGGTCAACCATCGGGGCTTTCCATGACTGCTCAATTGTCCACCGAAGAAATCGGTCTGTTGCGCGATTCCGCGTCCAAGGCGTGTGCCTTGCTCAAGGCCTTGGCGAACGAAGACCGTCTGTTGCTGCTGTGCCAATTGACCCAGGGCGAGCGAAACGTAGGGGAATTGGAGGCACTGTCCGGGATCAGGCAGCCGACGCTGTCGCAGCAGTTGGGTGTGCTGCGCGACGAAGGAATGGTCAACACCCGCAGAATGGGCAAGTACATCTACTACTCGTTGGCCAGCTTCGAGGTGGTCTCGCTGATGCAGACCCTGTCGGGACTTTACTGTGGCCAGGCGCTGAAGAAGTAAGCCTCTGCATGACCCGTTGCTCGTCGCTGCGCCATCGCACCTCGCGTGGCTCGGCCGGGGCGCGTTGTTGGAACTCTCACACGTTGGCTATGCCCGGGGTTTGTAATGGAGCAAGTGATAAAGCGAATAGACGCATCGTTCTCGGTGGCGGGCCAACTTGATCCGCAGGATGTGCCTGAGGTGCGGGCTCAAGGGTTCGCCAGCCTGATCTGCAATCGCCCTGACGATGAAGGTGGGGCTGAGCAACCCAGCCACCAGGCCATGCAACGAGCGGCTGTCGCGTCGGGGCTGGAGTTCCGATATCTACCCGTAGCGAGCTCCGGTGCTACGCCAGCACAGGCTCAAGCGCTGAACGCGCTTCTGGAGCAGTTGCCCAAGCCGGTGCTTGCCTACTGCCGCACCGGCAATCGGTCCGCCAAGCTGTACGAGGCGGCAACCAAAGGCAGCCCCCCGACCCAGCAGTACGATGTAGTGGTCATGGGCGCAGGCTCTGCCGGTATCACCGTTGCGGCCGGTCTGCTCAAGCGAGATTCGTCTTTGCGCGTTGCGATCGTCGAACCTGGCACCGAACATTACTATCAGCCCGCCTGGACGCTCGTGGGCGGGGGCGCTTACCCCATCGATGCCACCGTCCGCCCCATGCAAAGCGTCATTCCTCAAGGTGCATGCTGGATCAAAGCGTCGGTGTCGGCCTTCGCCCCAGACCGCAAGCTGGTGTTGCTCAGCGACGGCAGCGAGCTGGCGTACCAGCAACTCATCGTCTGCCCGGGTCTGCAACTGGCCTGGGAAGAAATCCAAGGGCTTGAAGACACCCTCGGCAAGAACGGCGTGACGTCGAACTACCGTCACGACCTGGCCCCTTATACCTGGGAACTGGTTCGCTCGCTGCGCAGTGGGAAGGTCTTGTTCAGCCAGCCTCCCATGCCGATCAAATGCGCGGGCGCGCCGCAGAAGGCGATGTACCTGTCCTGTGATCACTGGCGCAAGGAGGGCGTGCTGCAGTCGATTTCGGTCGAGTTCAACCTGGCAGCTCCCGTGCTGTTCGGGGTTGCCACGTTCGTCGCCCCGCTGATGAAGTATGTCGAAGCCTACGGCGCAAAACTCGCCTTCCAGTCCAATCTGGTCAGGGTCGATGGCCCGAGCAAGACCGCATGGTTCGATGTGACAGACACGGCCGGAAACGTGACGCGCGTGGAAAAACACTTCGATGTACTGCACGTCGTGCCACCGCAGCAAGCGCCGGATGTGATTCGCCGCAGCGAGCTTGCCGACAAGGCCGGATGGCTGGAGGTCGATCCAGCCACGTTGCAGCACCCGCGCTACCCTGAAATATTTGCCCTGGGGGATGTCTGCGGCACCAGTAACGCCAAAACCGCAGCGGCTGCGCGCAAGCAGGCAGTCGTGGTCGCAGACAACCTCATCGCACTGCGCAAAGGCCGTGAGCTGCCTCGACGTTATGACGGCTACGGTTCGTGTCCGCTCACCGTCGAGAACGGCAAGGTCATATTGGCCGAGTTTGGCTATGGCGGAAAATTGCTACCTACGTTCCCGATGGATCCGACCATCGCGCGCAGGTCGGCCTGGTTCCTCAAGGTCCGATTGCTACCGTGGTTCTATTGGAACGGCATGCTCAAGGGGCGTGAGTGGCTCACCGCCTGCTCTTCGAAGTGACCTGATGCTGACATTCATATTGGGGGCCTGTGTCGGTCTGGTGCTGGGGCTCACCGGGGCAGGTGGTGGCATTCTGGCGATTCCGGCCCTGACCCTCGGACTGGGTTGGTCGATTACCCAAGCCACGCCCATCGCGTTGCTGGCGGTTGGCAGCGCCGCCTCGATCGGCGCGCTGCAGGGGTTGCGCCAGGGCCTGGTACGCTACAAGGCAGCAGCCACCATGGCAGCCGCCGGATGGGTGGCAGCTCCTCTGGGGATTCACGTGGCCGCGCGCGTACCCGGTACAGCATTGACGACAGTGTTTGCGCTGGTCATGTTGGTTGTAGCGTGTCGAATGTACCTGCAGTCCAGACGCGACGATGAGGCCCAGGGCGCGCTGCAGCGCAACTGTATGCTCGACCCTGCAACGGGCAAACTCGATTGGAATGCCCGCTGCCTGGCGACGCTGGCATCGATTGGCGCGACTTCGGGGTTCCTGACCGGCTTGCTGGGAGTCGGGGGAGGGTTTTTCATCGTTCCCGCCTTTCGAACGTTCAGCGACGTGCGCATGCATGGCGTCGTGGCCACTTCACTGATGGTGGTTGCACTGGTGTCACTGGGTACCTTGGGCCATCTGTTCAGCCAGGGTATGAAGTTTTCCTCGGCAGGCGCCGTGTTCACCGTATCGGCACTGGTCGGCATGATTGGCGGCCGCCTTGTGGCGCCGACCCTACCTGCACGGCTTTTGCAGCAGATGTTCTCTGTGCTCTGTGTTTGCGTAAGCCTGCTGATGCTGGGCAAGATTTTCTTTCGCATTGGTTGAGCGGTCAATACAGGGAATGCAGCAGCGGTGTCCAAGTGGATGCCCCTCGAGTGCACATGGGCGAGTGCATATATTCGGCCCCGTGTTCTGCACTACCTGCCCCAGGACGCACTTGGCGTTTTACCGACGTTCAACGCGTCGCGCAAAGATCGCCGATCACCTCGGCGCGGGGCAATTGCTCCATGCGCATGAGGGTATCGCTCAAGGTTGCAACGGCTTGCGTATCCAAGGCCTTGGCCGCGTTGTGGTTGAACTTGGTCATGATGCTCTCCAGAGGGGCTGGCTGGTCGGCGGTCCTGCCGGCCGGACTGTGCGCTCGCACGGTCAGCCGCGTCCCATCGTGCAATCGAATGTGCAAGTCGGTCAGGTAGTTGCCCCGTCTGGCCAGAGACGGGGTGGGGTGAGGCAGGGCATGTATGCGTTGCATGAGCGCCAGCGCTTCGGCGTCGTTGAAGGCGTTTTCGCTGAAGCTGTCAAGTACGATGCGGCCGTCGATCAGGGCGCGGGCCAGGCAATATTGCACGCTGAATTTGGCATCCAGGCTGGTCCGTAGCAGAGAGCGGTCGACATGGGTCAGACGCAGTGGATGCAGGTAAACCTCGATGCCTGCAACGTCGCGAACCTCGAAAGGGTGGTCACGGCGCAGCGTGAACAAGGCATCGAGGCTGGTGTGTGTGCTGTCGCAGCAGGGGTAGAGCTTGATGCCGATACCTGGCTCCACGATGTCCAGGGGAGCAGCCCAATTCTGCAATGCCAGTGCTGGCGTATAGTTTCCGGGGCCGTTGAACACTTCGAAGAAACCTTGGCGATGTTCGAAGGCATCCAGGCTTGCGGTGAAACCGTTGCGGGTCAAAAGCGCTGCCATCAAGCCGTTCCTGGCGGCATGGCCGACGTGGTAGGGCTTGGCCATGGTGCCGAAGTTGGCCTTGACACCCGAGGCCAACGACACACACAGCGCCAAGGCCATCGAGGTCTGCTGTTCATCGAGGCCAAGCAACCGAGCACTGGCCGCAGCTGCGCCGAACACGCCTAAGGTGGCAGTTGGGTGCCAGCCCTTGTCGTAGTGATGAAAATTGACGCTCTGTGCCAGGCGTGCCTGCGTTTCGAAGCCGGCCACGTAAGCCAGCAACAGCTGGCGGCCGGTGTGTCCCCCTTCTGCAGCCAAGGCCAACAAGGCCGGCAGGATCGGCGCGGTAGGGTGCCCGCCCATGGCGATGTTCACGTCGTCGAAATCCAGCGCATGGGCCGCAGCACCGTTGACCAGGGCCGCGCACAGCGGGTCCAGTCGTTCGTGTCTGCCCAGTACCGGTACTGCGCCGAAGGTGTTCAGTCCCCCGGTCTGCAGCAGCGTGTGCACCACGGGTTCACGTGCGCCTGCCAAGGCACAGCCCACGGTGTCGAGGATGGCGAGCTTGGCATTCCATAAGGCCTGTGGGGATAAGTGCTCGAAGGTCAGACTGCAGGTGCGTGCTGCGATGGCAGAGGTCAGTTTCATTGTGAGTCCAATCGTGAAGGGAGGTATCGACCAGGCGTGTCGGTACCTCGTTCAAGGCCGCATTGCCGGGATGGAGTCAAATTCGCCATGCAGAGCGGGATCTACCTGGAGACGGAGATTGCCCCGGTCAGGACGGCAAAAGTCATGTAGGCCAGCGATGCCAGCAGCACCCATTTCCAGGCAAATTTCTGGAAGTCGCCCAGGTCTGCCTTGATGATGCCGAGCAAGGCCCACAAGGGCGCCGAGGCCGGGCCTATCGAATGGGCCATCTGGCCGATGACGGCGGCACGAGCGATCTCCATGGCAGGGATGTCGTAGCGCGCGGCCATTTCCGCCAGTACCGGCACGATGCCAAAGAAGTACGCGTCGTTGGCCATGAAGAAGCTCAGGGGGATGCCGATCAGCGCGGTGGCCAGTGGGATCAATGAGCCGAGGTGGCTGGGCAGACTGCCCACGAAGGCTTCGGCCATCGCCGTGGTCATGCCGGTTTGAGTCAAAATCCCCGTGAAGACCCCTGCGCCTAATACCAGCATCACCACAGGCACGGCACTTGCTGCATGCCGCTGAATGACAGCGCCTTGGTCGGCAGCTTGTGGCACATTGACGAACAGTGCGATGACGAAACCGGCGATGAACAACACCATGAGGTTGGCTACACCCAAGACCAGGCACACCAGCAGCAGGACGGTCAGTGCAGCGTTCAATGCCGTCCGCCAGTTGGCGGCGTGCTCGACCTGGCAGCTCTCGGCGATGATCTGCGCTGAAACCTGCGCACTGTGCTGCGGATCGATTGCCTTGCGCGCTTTGCGCCCCAGCACGTAGGCAATGAGGCAGACGAAGGCGCAGGACAGGATCATCGGGCCGAGCATTGCCGCGAAATACTCGCTGGCGTCCAGGTGCAGGATACTGACGGCCCGTGTTGCAGCACCGCCCCAAGGGGTCGTCCCGGACACGGTACCCAGCGCCATGGTGGCGATGGTCGCGATGATCAACGGGTTGATGTGAAGCCTTTTGTAGAGCGGCAGGAAAGCCGAGCAGATGATCATGTAGCTGGTGGTTCCGTCGCCATCCAGGGCGACCAGACAGGCGAGGACGGCGGTGCCCACGCAGATATTGACTGGGTCGCCTTTGGATATGCGGATGATCAGTCGCGATAGCGGATCGAACAAGCGCGCATCCATCATCAAGCCGAAATACAGCACGGCGAACAACAGCAACACGGCAGTGGGTGCTACCGTCTTGATGCCGGCGGCGATCATTTCGCCCAGCTGTGCGCCCTGGCCGGTAAACAGCAGGAAAAATGCTGGCACGACTATGATCGCAACGAAGGCCGTCATCCATTTGCGGATGACGCACAGCATGAACACACCCAAGGTGGCAAAACCGAGGAGAGCCAACATGTTGGTGCTCCTCAGCAGGCGTCGAATGGGACAGGAACAACAAAGGGGACGGGCGGATGGGGCAGGCAGTGATCTGTCTGCGAGACCAGGTTGTGTCGTGGGTTCATGAGCGGTGCCTTTTGTTTTTATTGTGTCTGGGTAGTGCTGCTGACGAGAACTGCAGCGCTTGATAAAAAGATATCAACGCCAGGTCGTTAAGCCTAACGACAAATGCTAAACACAGATTGAAGTCTGGCTTAATAGCTAATAGGCTCTTTCCATGAAGCTCGATATCGAAAAACTCAGAGTGGTGGCACAAGTCGGCAGAGTCGGCTCGATGACCGCTGCCGCACGCAGCTTGCACCTGACCCCCTCCGCGGTTTCTCAAACGGTACAGCGTGTGGAAAGCGTCATCGGGCTGCCACTGTTCGAGCGTCGACCCCATGGCATGGCGCTTACCGATGCCGGGGAGCGGGTCATGCGCCGGGTCAACCTGATCGAGGCACAGATGGCGCAGCTCGAGACGGAACTGCGCAGTGTTGCCGAAGGCCGCGCCGGCCACCTGTCGCTGGGGGTGTTTCCGACGCTGGGGTCTTCATTGTTGCCGCGAATTGTCATGCAGTTCAGGGCGCGGCATCCGACCATCACCCTGGATGTGCGCAGCACGCGTCTGGTGGCGTTGCGTCAACTCATCGGCTCGGGTGAGCTCGATCTGGCCATTACCTGGACATACCCGTGGCTGAACGAACCTGGGTCGACCTTGCAGCTACGCACGGACCCTACGGTGGTATTGCTGCCAGCAGGGCACGCAATGGCGCAGGAGGCAGGACCTCTGAACCTGGCTCAGCTCGCCAAGGAGGCTTGGGTGTGCCGGTCCGATGGTCATGAAATCACCGAGCTGCTGCACCGCACCGCTGCCCAGTGCAAGTTCACGCCACGCATCGCCCTGTTGGCCAACGACTATCAGGAAACCCAGGCAATGGTCGCTGCAGGGTTGGGCGTGGCGCTTGCACCGAAACTGTCCACCACCACCTGCAGGGCGGATATAGTCGTTCGCGATCTGGATGATTCCGTGGCGTCAAGGCAATTGCATCTGGTGCAGGCACCCAATCGAAGCAGCCCGGCGGTCGAGCCTATGATCGAGCTGCTGCGCACGCTCTTGAGTGAATAGACACCCGACACCAATCGATGGGCCACACCATGGTAGGGGCCTCACGGCCCTGACAGGCTCAGCACCGCCCGGGCGAATGCCTCCGGTGCCTCCTGCGGGACGTTGTGGCCCACGCCTTCGAGGATTGATCGACGAACAGGGGCGCTGAATCGGCGTAGCGCCTGCTGCTCATCCTGAACCGGGGTGACACCGTCGCAAGCACCGGCCAGGATGACCGTTGGCACGGCAATGACGGGTTGCTTCGCCAGCCTCTGTTCGATGGCCGCGTACTGCGCATCGCCGTCGACCAGTCCGAAGCGATGGCGATAGGAGTGCGTGACCACGTCGACGAAGTCGGGAGTGTGGAACGACTGCGCCGAGGCTAAAAACACCTCATCGGTGAATGCCCAGGTCGGCGACCATAGTTGCCACAGCAGCTTGCAGAAGGCATCCCGGTCGGCTTCAAGGCCTGCGTAGCCACGGGCGCCGTGCAGGTAGTACTGATACCACAAGCGCTGTTCGGCTTGCGGGGCGGCGGGGCGGGTCGCATGGGCAATGTCCTGGATGTTGTAGCCCGGCTCGCAACTGACCAGTCCCACGACGCGCTCGGGCCACAGGGCGGACACCACGCACGCTGCGCGGCCACCCCAGTCGTAGCCGGCAAGTACGGCCTGGGGAATTTTCAAAGCATCCAATAATGCCAGCAGGTCCGACCCCAAGGCTGCTTGCTCACCCGAGCGAGGCGTGTTTGCGTCGATGAAATGCGTGCCCCCGTATCCGCGCAGGTAGGGGACGATGCATCGGCAACCGGCAGCGGTGATCCGTTCGGCCACCGCGTCGTAGGCGCGGATGTCGTAGGGGAAGCCATGCAACAGCACGACCGCAGGCCCATCGGCTGGGCCAAGGTCCCGGTACGCGACGTTGAGCACGCCTGCTTGAATCTGTTTCACTTGCTCATCCTTCTTTGGGTGATAAAGCTGTGACAACGGCGCGACTGTCACATCTCGTTGGATCATGGGCGTGGTTATTGATATGTTATGTTATATCCATTCATATCCTCCACTGATGCGATGTATGCCATGCCCGCCACCCCCCATTACATTCAGTCGCCCGAGCCCGCCGTGCTGGCGGAGATCCTGCGCGACGACATAAACCTGGCCATCTGGACGCGGCAATTTTCGCCCGCGATCGCGAGTTTCACTGATGCGTTGTTGTGCCGTGACGATCCACTATCGGAGTCGCGAGTGATTGAGTTACAGGGGGAAGAGCCCCCGGATCTGGTCGGGCTGGCTGCCGCTTTCGCTCAGTGTGAGGGTTACGCCGAGTTCGTCGAGGATGTTGCCTGGTTGATCCAGGCCTACGGTTGCCTATTGGGCGCCGAGCGTATCGGCCTGCGTCTGCGCATTCTGGACAAGGCGATGTGTCCGCGTTATCACGTCGATCGGGTCTCCGTGCGCTTGATCACGACGTACGCTGGCCGGGGCAGCGAATGGCTCGAAGAGGGTGCGATGCGCAGGGCGGGGCTGGGGCAGGCCGGGTCCGAACCGGTGGATGCACCGCACAAGCTGCTGGCGGCTGACGTGGCCTTGTTCAAGGGTGAGCGATGGATGAGCAACGAAGGGCGCGGAATCATTCATCGCTCGCCGCAGGCACGGGCTGGCGAGCGCCGCCTGATCATGACGCTGGATTGGTTGAAATGAAGGGCGGCTCGCGGACTCAGTGTTGGTGTGCCTTGCCGACAAAGGTCAGCGAGGTGAAGAGGCTGCGCTCTGAAACGTCCTTGCGATCGACCGCGGCTACCTTGGCTTGAGCCGCGATGACGTTCAACCCGGCGTTGCGCACGGTGACGGTGGCGCGACCTCGTGCATCGGTGACGACGCTACTGGCGTCCGACATGCCTCGGTAGTCATCGAGCAGGGCGATGCCACCGGCCGGCTTGCCATCGATCGTCAGTTCAACGGGTAATGGATTACCGACGCCTACTTCGCTCGGATCTTTCAACGGCCGAATGACCATGGCCAATTTCAGCGCGTCGGGCACCTGCGCGTGTGCTTTCAGGATCGCCAGGCTGTACTTGTAGCTGTGACTGGCGCTGACGGCGCCAGGCACGTCAGCCATGGGCTTGTTCACCGATTCTCCCTGAGCGTTCTTGCTCCAGACACCGTTGTCCAGGGCAACGGCGAGCACGGCGGGCTGCGCGGCTGGATGCAGGCGCGCGTGGTCGCCGAGCTTCTCGACCGTCACCGGGATCATTTGTCCGCGTTCATCGTAGGCCCATGCGCCTTTGACCTTATCCGCGGCATAGGCCTGGTCTTCTGCGCCGTGCCCGTAGACGACGTCCAACTGGCCGTAGCGTTGTTCGGTCCAGATACCATGGGCATACGCACCTTGGGCGCTGAGAAGGGTTGCAGCGGCAAGCAATGACAAAGCAATTTTCATGGGTTTTCCCAAGTGTTCTGCAGGGGTTGAACCGTGCGCATCGAACGATGCCGATAGGCATCGCGGGTGCAGCACGGCAATCGTGTAGGGCGCTTCTGGTCAACAGACATTTTCGGTTGTAAGCTTGTCACGTTATATCATAACGTAAGCAGAATTATTCATGTACGGATATGCGAATCACTTCAGGCGCCTGGCATTCGCTGGCGCGGCGCTGACTGGCAGCGTTGGTTTCTACACGCCGCTGGCGGCACAGGAGTCGGAACCACCAGGGCCTACCGAGTTGGGCCTTGTCGAGATTTCAGGCGATCGATACGGCACGGGTATAGCGCAACCGCTGGTGCGCAATCGGATCAGCACGGCCTCGCAAAGCCTGCCGACTGCCGTCTCGACGATAACCGAAGAAGAGATCCGCACTTTCAACGTGGATCGCGATATCTCCAACATCTACCGACGGGTGCCGGGCGTGGTAGCCAACAACATCGATCAGGGGGACACCGGTAACGGTTTTCGCATGCGCGGGTTCGCCACCAATGGCACCCACGGGGCCGACGTGGCGGTGTCGGTGGACGGGGTGCCGCAGAACATTCCCTCAAGTCAGGGCGGGGCAGGGCATGGTCCCGTATTTCTGGAATGGCTCACGCCGCAGATGATCAAGCGTGTGGACGTCATCAAAGGCCCGGTGTCGGCACTGTACGGCGATCAGAATCGGGCAGGCGCGGTGAACATCGAAACCTTGGACGGCAGTGACGTCGCGTCCAGCATCGGGGTGGATGTCGCCAGCTTCGATGGCCAGCGGACTAACGTGGTACTAGGCGGTGAACATGAAGGCCTCGAGTCACTGTTGGTGACTGACCTCTACAGGACCAACGGATACCGCAAGGCCGCCGAAAACCAGCGCGACAACTATTTCTGGAAGCTTTCCAAAGTCATTGGCGATGCGAAATACTCGGCGCGGTTCAGCCATTACGAATCGGACTTCAGGAATGACGGCTATCTGAGCCTGCCCGCATTGAAGGCGGGCACCGTCGGCCGCCGCGATACCGACAACCTGTATGGCTTCGGCAACGCCAATCGCAATACCTACGTGTTCAATCGGTCGCCGGCCGAGGGCGAAGCGGGCCTGTACTACACGGCCTATTACGAAGACTTCAGGCGCGTACGCGCCATCTCCAACGGTACGAACACACATAACTATGGCAAGGATGATCGTGACATCTACGGTGGTCGCCTGGCCTATAACTTCGTGTATGAAGACACGGCATCGCTCATGGTCGGTACGGACGTGCGTCGCGACAAAGGCGATGCCTTTCGCCAGCAGTACCGCAACTTCCAGCCCACGCAAAACTTCTACTACGACTTCGACATGGACCTCATCACCTATGGGGTCTTCGCGCAGGGCCAGTACAAGCCCATCGATTCGCTCAAGTTGCTCGCCGGTATCCGTCACGATCGGTTCGACTACGATATCGACAACCTGAAGTTTCGAGACGCCAGTACCGGCTACAACAGCTCGGTGACAACGCCCAGGTTCGGCGTGGCATGGACACCGATCGATCAGCTCGAACTGTTCACCAATGTGGCTCAGGGTTTCCGCTCCCCAGCGGCGGAGTACATCAGTTCAGGCAGCAGCAGTGCGCTTCCGCTCAGGGACACGGGTGGACAGATAAACGGCAGCGTGCGCCCCAGCAAGGTCAAGTCCTACGACGTGGGTTTTACCCTGCGGCCTACCGATAGCCTGTCCAGTACCACCGAGTTCTATTACATCCAGAACGACAGCGAGACCGTGCAAACCTCGCCGGGTGTGTACGAGCAAGTAGGTGACACCACGCGCAAAGGGCTGGAGACCAGTGTCAACTATCAAGCCACGTCGACCGTCAGTACCTACATCAGTTATGGCCGGATCATCGATGCGGTCATCACCAACCCGGCGCCGGGTATCGGTGCGCGACTGGTCGTGCCGGAGCACACCTACAAGGCGGGCGTTCAGTATCGAGACGGGTTCATGGGTGGGCAAGTTACATTGAATGCCGATGCTCATCATCTGGGCGGCATTCCCTATTACGTCGGCACTGGCAGGAAGACCATGCCTGCCTACACGCGCTATGACCTGCGCGCCAGCTACGACTACAGCGATTACCAGTTCAGTGTCTACGGCACTTTTCAGCCCCACCGGTATGGCAGCGAAGTGGCCTATGGCACCAACAGCGGCCTGGTGATCGTGCCTCAGCCATCAACCACCCTGGGCGCATCGGTAAGGTACTTTTTCTGACGGCCAGGGTCGGCCCAAGCGATGCGAGGCTACCACAGCTCGGCTTGTCCGATATGCCGCCGCGCCTTGTCCCGATACTCCAGCAATACTTCGTAATCGGCGAAGGCCGTTTCCTGCACGGTCGTTATAGCCAACACTGCCGCAACCTCTGGCAGATTTGCCAGTGCCGCATTCATGGCCTCGCGCAGCAAGCCTGGCTCTGGCCCGTGGAGGCTGGTGATATAGGGCAATGTCGGCGCATTGGCCGTGCGTTCCACGACCCGCACGCCGGCGACTTCATTCGGGGCATGGCGAGCCAAGTAGGCAAAGGTAACGCTGTCGATGGCCGCCAGGTCGGCGATGCCTGTGGCGACGTGGGCAATGCTCTGGCGATGACTGCCGGTCGCTTGAACGCTTTTGAAGAACCGACCTTCCCGCACATGGGGGATCAGCGCATGGCGTAGCAGGTTCATGCCACTGTTGGAGTCGAGGCTGTTGTAGGCGCCCCGGCAATCGAAGAATTCGGCGAGGGTCTGCCGTGGGTCATCGAGGCGAGCGATCAGCAGGCTGCAATGTTGTCCGGCCTGTGCCTCGGGTAGCGCGAAATGAGGTCGGCCGACGATACGGACCCGATGCTTGAGTTCAGTGATCAAAGGCAAGCCGCAGGTCTGCGCCAACAACAGTCGTGGATGCAGCCACAGCTCCGCGAGTGAACCCGGCCAGGGCTTGGGGCGGTCGGTGCCCAGCAACTGCAGGGTTTCCTCCAGCCAGCGCTGGTACGCCTCACCGATTACGGCGGGCGTGGGATACATGGGCAGTGCAGCGATCACATCGGCGCTCATGGCTGGGTGCCTCGACCTAGAGGATGCAGAGGACTGTCGACGGGGGACACGGCATAACGCCGAAACAGCTCGCTGTAGCCATTGACCAAAAAATGTCCGCTGCGTTGCAGCCAGTCCGTGCGGCGCTCGCGGTACACGCGGGGCAGGTAGTACCAAGGCAACCCCGGCAGGTCGTGATGCACCAGGTGCAGGTTGAGGTTGAGAAACAGCCAGCGCCAGGGCCAGCCCGCCTCGTTGAGCACCGAGCGCTGCTCTGGCGCGTCGGCAGGGCGATGTTCGTAATAGGAGCGGACCATGGACAGCGCCAGCGCCAGAACGCTCGCCAGCAGGTAATCGATGACAGCCACGCCGTGGGCGGTGATGAACCCGCACAGCGCCAGCACGCAGAGCAGATGAGTGCCCCACATCAGCCACGCTTGCGCCTCGCCGCGGACCAAGCGTGCGCACTGCTCTTGAACAAGGCCGGCAAGCGCCAGGGCCGGGCCTACGCAGAGACGGCCCAGCAGGGTCTTGTTCAGCCAGTGCAGCGTCCGGCCGGGCCCCGCGCTGCCTGACCAGGCCCGGGCATCGAGGTATCGGCTTTCCGGGTCGTGGCGCGGCAGCGTGATCGTCTCGTCGCGGTGATGGGCCAGATGGCTGTCGCGGTACAGGGTGTAGGGATACCAGACGGCCAGCGGGGCATAGCCCAAGACCTTGTTGACGCTGCGCCAGCGGGTAGGGTGGCCATGCAGAAGCTCATGCTGCAGCGACATCCACAAGGTAAGCAGCGGCACCAGCAGCAATACGGTGAGCGGTCGCCCGATGGCCGAACCGAATTCGATCAGCGCCCACCAGGCGCCATAGGTGCAGAGCAGCAGCAGCCAGGTTGGCCAGTCGCTGCGCGCGGTCCAGGTATTCTGCAGTTTCAGGATCGATTGGCGGTGACGGGAATCGAGATAATTGGGCATAAGGACGACACGAATGCTGATCGGTATGTCGTCGACACTAGCATTGGTGCTTATGCCTGGATAATCACTAAACGGTTTCAGTAAATTCCTGAATGGAATAAGAGGCTTGTATACTGGACTTTGTGGGATACGAGGCTTTTCGAGCTACGCCGCCTTGGCCATCCTGGACGCGGCCCCTTTTAGATCTTGAATGGACAAGGCCAGAGCGCCCGCCTGGTTTTCAACGAGCAAGACATCATCTATGAGATGGTCGATGTTTCTGCTGCGCAGAAACAGGGCGTGGCCGCGGAGCATTTGGTAGATCATTTCCAACTGACGTGCCGCGTCATGGACGTCTTCCTGCATTTCCGTAATGTGGGTGGTGGGCATGCGGTGCTCCGAGGGCTCTATCTTGGTGTAGGCGTCCTGGCCACGGGATGAGCGTTGTTTCATTTGAGTGTGATCAGTCTATCGGCCATGGCCCGCGTAGCTTAAATAGTCTTTTCCGATAGAGGCTATAGGCCATCATGTTGCTGGATGGGATCGGATACGCCAGCATCGAAGAACAGGGCCTTGCATGGCCGGCTGTTTTGCTAAAAGAGGACTTTCCGATGAGCGACGTCAGATACCGCCGCCTGGGCCGCCATGGCCTGCAGGTTTCCGAAATCACCCTGGGTACGATGATGTTCGGCGGCCAGACCGACGACGCCACCGCCAAGCGTATCGTCGACGATGCCTTGGAGCAGGGCATCAATGCCATCGACACGGCGAACAACTACAACGACGGCGCTTCGGAAATCGCGGTGGGCAAGCTGATCGCCGGCCAGCGCTCGCGCTGGGTGCTGTCGAGCAAGTTCGTCAACCCCAACCCAGGCGTGCAAGGGCCGAATGGGCGCGGGGCTTCGCGCCACAGCGTGATCGAGTCGGTGGAAGGCAGTCTGCGCCGCTTGCAGACCGATTACCTCGACCTCTACTACGTGCACCGTGAAGACCCTTTCACGCCGGTGGAAGAGACCGTGCGCGCCTTGGCCGATCTGATTCGCGCCGGCAAGATCCGCGGCTACGGGCTGTCGAACCACAGCAGTTGGAAGCTTGCCGAATTCTGCCGGGTGGCAGACCTGCTGGGGGTCGAGCGGCCGACCGTGAGCCAGCCACTGTACAACCTGGCCAATCGGCAGATCGAAGCCGAGCATCTGCCGGCAGCCGAGCATTATGGCATCGGCGTGGTGTCCTACAGCCCGCTGGCGCGAGGCGTGCTGACCGCCAAGTACGACCCCGGTGCCGAACCGGGTGTCGACACGCGGGCGGGGCGCAGCGACCCGCGCCTGCAGCAGACCGAGTGGCGCCCAGAGTCGCTGAACCTGGCGCAACGCATCAAGGATCACGCCCAGGCCCGCGGCATCACCTCGGGGCAGTTCGCGCTGGCCTGGGTGCTCAACAACCCATTGATCAGCTCGGCCATCGCCGGGCCTCGCACCGAACAGCAATGGCGCGACTATGTACCGGCGTTGCAGTACCGGTTCACCGCAGAGGACGAGGCGTTCATCGACGCCCTGGTGGTGGCGGGCCATAGCTCGACGCCTGGCTACACCGACCCGAGCTACCCGGTGACCGGGCGTCGGGTTCAGTTCTGAGCTGCGGCGCAGACCGTCAATGGGGCATGGACGGCGGCGGCGATGGTGCTCCCTGCCTGTGGGCGGCCATATAGATAGCCCTGGGCATAGTGGCAACCATTTTCCGCCAGCCATTTCGGCAGGTAGGGCAGGTGGAAGTCCTCGATGCCTTCGGCCGTGACCTTCATTTTCAGGCTGCGTGCCATCCCCAGGATGGCTTCCACCATGGGCAGGTGGTCAATGCTGCCGGCCTCGAAGAAGGACCGGTCTATCTTGATCTTGTCGATGGACAGCCGCGTCAGATGGTACAGGCCCGAATAGCCAATGCCGAAGTCGTCCAGCGCCACGCTGATGCCGTAGGCGTGCAGCTTGCTCAGGTTCCGCTGGGCGGCGTCGAGGTTGCCCACCAGCGCTTCTTCAGTGATCTCCACTTCGAAGCGCTCGTAGGGGAAGCGTTCATGCCTGAGTTGCTCGGCCAGACGATCGGGGAACAGCTCGTCGGTGATCATGGTGGCGCTGACATTGAGCGACAGGTGCAGTGTGTCGTCCCAGAAGCTGGCCGCCCTGCAGGCCTGCTTGACCAGTGAGCGGGTCATGGCCGGAATCAGGCCAAGGCGCTCCAGTATCGGGATGAAGTCGGTAGGCATGCCGGTGCTGCCGTCGGGCCGGGCCCAGCGTGCGAGCACCTCGAAGCCTACGATCGTCTGCGACGGAAGGGTGACGATGGGTTGGAAGAACGGCACGATTTCCTCGCGCTCCACCGCGTGCCTGAGGGCTTGGTCGAGGTCGGCTTGGGCCCGCAGCTGCCGCTCGTATTCATTGTCGTAGAAATTGAACATGGAGCGGCCAGCGTTCTTTCCCCGGTACATCGCCGTATCGGCGCAGTGCAGCAGTGCGGACGCCTCGGTGGCATCGATCCAGGAACGCGATATGCCAATGGTCGCGCCCAGCCGCACGGGGGTGGAGGGTTCGACAAAGGCCTCGCTGACCCGCTGGATGGTGGTTGCGGCAATGTCGCTCAACTCGCGCGCATCCCTGTAGTCCAGAAACAGCAGGCAGAATTCATCCCCACCCAGTCGGGCGGCGGTGCCACCGTGCAAGCGTGCGATGTGCTTGAGCCGGTCGGCCACCTCGACCAGCACGCTGTCTCCGCCAGAGTGGCCATGCTGGTCGTTTATGGCTTTGAAGTGGTCCAGGTCGATCAGCATGATCGATACGCAACGGTGCTGTGCAAGCCGTTCGCACAGCAGGTCCATGAAGCCGCGACGGTTGATCAAGGCGCTGAGGGAGTCGTACTTGGCCAGGGTTTCGGTTTGAAACTGGATCCGCTGCAGACGCCGGTAGCTGAGTTGAGTACTGGTGACCATGCGCTTGAGCACGATGGTCGGCACGATCAGCGAAATCATCGAGAACCCCGAAGATGTCAGCACGAAACGCCAGCGTTCGGCATCTTCGAAATCACCGTCGTAGGGCAGGTTCAGCCAGTGCATCACATAGGCTTCGAGGTGGAACTCCCACAGGATGGAGAGCCCCACGATCGTGAGCAGCGTCAGCGTCAGCAGCATCGGCAAGCGGCATGGATTACGGCGGTTGAGATCGTTCATGGGCGGCATCGCAAGGTCATGCGGATAGAGTGATGTCAGACAGCCATCATCGCATAAGCGTTCATACCGCTGATCGTATGGCAGGTGCATTTGGTCGCCACGACAGATGGTAGGGCCAAGTGGCCACACGGCCTGCGAACACTATTCAAGCTTCCTGCGGCAATGCCGATAGCGGGTTCATACCGCCCACGACGCTAAGGAAAGTGCCGAACCCGGGGCTTTTTTTGGTGGACCTGACAGGATACCTGTATGACGTGGCTTCGCGATGCAAAGTTATCTTCCAAACTGATTGCGGCCTTCGGGTTGTGTGCGTTCATTACCCTCGGCGTCGGCCTGCTGGGGGGCCGCGGCGTCAGTCAGCTGTCGGACAGCCTCAAAGGCGTGTTCTCTAACAACCTGGTGTCGGTTGCCAAGACGGCCGAAGCCAAGAGCAAGGCGATTGCCCAGCTCAAGGACCTGTACGCCCTGATCGCCGCCCATGCGGAGAACGATTCGCAGGGTGTCAAGGACTCGATTCGCCAGAGCATGAACACAAACCTGGCGGACAGCGAGAAGGCTTTTGCGGCGTACCGCAAGACGCCACTGGCCGACGACGAGCGTGCCGCCGGCGACAAGATGGAACGTGACTGGCCGCTGTATCAGGCGCAGCTGCAGAAGGTCCTGTCGGTGCTGGACACCGGCGATGTTTCAGCGGCGCGCTCGCTCATGTCGGGGGAGATCCAGCCGGCCTATCGCACCGTCATGGACGAGTTGACCGTGATGGTCGAGTCGAACAACCGGCAGATCCAGGAAGGCGCGCGTGACGCCGACGAGCAGGAACAGGCGGCAATCACCGTGCTCTACATCGGCATCGCACTGGCCTTTCTGGCAGCACTGGCACTGGGGCTGTTCATGAGCCGCCTGATCAGCAGGCCCATCGCCACCGCGGTGGCCAGCGCGAAATTGATCGCCAAGGGTGATCTGACCCACAGCATTGGCAGCTCGGCCCGTGACGAGACCGGGCAGCTGCTTGCCGCACTCGGCGAAATGCAGGAAGGCCTAAAGGCCACCATCCACCAGATTGCCGACGCCTCGAACCAACTCGCTTCGGCAGCCGAAGAGTTGAACGCGGTCACTGAAGACGGCAGCCGTGGGCTGCTGCGTCAGAACGACGAGATTCAGCAGGCGGCCACGGCCGTCACCGAGATGACGTCGGCCGTGGAAGAGGTCGCGCGCAACGCCATCTCCACCTCGGAAGCCTCGAAGACTGCCAGCAGCCAGGCCACCGATGGCCTGACGCAGGCGCGCAATGCCGTGGAAGCGGTGAACAATGCCACCATCGAAATCCAGTCCTCGACCACCATCGTGGAAGACCTGGCGGTTCAGGTGCGCGATATCGGCAAGGTGCTCGACGTGATTCGCGGTATCGCCGAACAGACCAATCTGCTGGCCCTCAACGCGGCCATCGAAGCGGCCCGCGCCGGCGAACAGGGGCGTGGTTTCGCGGTGGTTGCCGACGAGGTCAGGGCACTGGCGGCGCGTACCCAGTCGTCCACGGGCGAGATCGAAAGCATGATCGGCGCGGTGCGTTCGCGGGCAGACCAGGCAGTCGCTGCCATGGGCAAGAGCCAGGGGCTGGTAGGGGACACTCAGGTATTGGCCAAAGCCACCGGGGATGCGCTGCAATCCATCGCCACCGGGATCGCGCAGATCAACGACCGCAACCTGGTCATCGCCAGCGCCTGCGAAGAGCAGGCCCACGTGGCCCGTGAGGTCGACCGGAATCTGATCAACATCCAGGACCTGTCGACGCAGACGGCCGCAGGCGCTCACCAGACCAGCGCATCGACCCAGGATCTGTCGCGCCTGGCCATCTCGTTCAACGATCTGGTGGGTCGCTTCCGTCTCTGAATTCGTCTCTCAGGTAGTAAAAAATCGTACAGCCGATTCAGCAAATGACCGCAATAGTCCGTACAATTGAGATGGGACGCATTCGCGTCTTCTATCCAGTACGGAGTTACACGCGTGGTCAAGTCGTTGAATCGGGCCCATTCCTGGGTGCTGTTGTGCTCAGTCCTGCCTTGCCTGGCCATGGCGGCCACCGAGCTGCCATCCAGTGTCATCCAGGCCACCGGCGAAGGTGAGGGCGATGACGGCTACGCCCGCGCGCGCGGCGAAACCGCCAGCAAGAGCGCCACGCAGAACCGTGATGAAGCGCAGACCATCAATTCGGTGACGGCACGCACGCTGGACGACTACCAGGTCAAGGATTTGAACGACGCGATGCGCTTCGTCAGCGGTGTCACCCAGACCAACACCCTGGGCGGCACCAAGGATGCGCTGATCAAGCGCGGGTTTGGCAGCAACGACGACAACTCGATCCTGCGCGACGGCATCCGCTCGGCCATCGGTCGCAACCTGGGGGCGACCACCGATCATGTGGAAGTGCTCAAGGGGCCGGCCTCGCTGATGTATGGCGCGCTCGAACCGGGCGGGGTCATCAACGTCGTCAGCAAGCAGCCGCAGTTCACCCGCAGCACCACCCTCGGCGCATCCGGCTTCAGCGAGGGTGGCGGTTCGCTGTCGCTGGACACCACCGGCCCGCTGGGCGATACCGATCTGGCCTACCGGCTGGTGGCCGAGCGCAGCCACGAGGATTACTGGCGCAACTATGGGACCGACGAGCACACCCTGATCGCTCCGTCGATTGCCTGGGTCGGTGAGCGGGCCAGTGCTTCGCTGGCCTATACCTACAACGACTACGCCAGCCCGTTCGACCGTGGCACCGTGTTCGTCGCTGGGCGACCCGCCGACATCAGCTACCGCGACCGCCTCGACGAGCGCTGGGCCAAGACCGTGGGCATCAGCCAGAGCACCACAGCGAAGTTCGAATACCAGCTGGGGGACGCCTGGCGCAGTCGCCTGACCTACGGTTGGACCCAGGATCGCTACAGCCTGGCCATCGCTCAACCCAACACGCTCACCGGCAACACGCTGCGGCGCATCGCCAATGGCGGTCACTACGATTACGAAAGCCGCTACACCGCGCTGGACCTGATCGGCGACCAGCAGCTGTTCGGCCAGCGGCATGAAATCGTGGTGGGCCTGGACAACGAGTCGCTGGACAAATACCGCGGCAAGACCTACCGCAACGCCAATACCGCCGCCGGCAATATCGACATCCGCAACCCGGTCTATGGCCGTCTGGCCGAGCCGGTCACGGTCAGCGCGGCGCAGAGCAATGCCGAGAACAACCTGGTCACCACATCCATGTACTTCAAGGATAACTGGCACCTCAACGATCGCTGGATCCTGGTGTTCGGTGGGCGTCAGGCGCATTGGGACCAATACAGCGATCAGGGCCTGGGCCGCTCGTACGCGCCCGGTGCCGATTCCAACGGCGACGAATTCATTCCCTTTGGCGGGATCGTCTACCAGCCCAGCGAAACGGTGGCACTGTATGCCAACTACAGCCGCTCGTTCGTGCCCAACGACGCCGACGATGCAGGCAACAGCTTCAAGCCCACCGAGGGTCGCAGCTACGAAGCCGGAGTCAAATACACGCCAACCGCTGCGCTGAACGTGAACCTGGCGGTGTATGACATCGAGAAGAAGAACCTGGTCAACAGCGTGCTGCAGAGCAATGGCGACAGCCTCGACGAGGCGGTCGGCAAGGCGCGCTCGCGCGGTGTCGAGCTGGATGTCACCGGTCGGATAGCCGAGAATTGGAGTGTGATCGGCACCTATGCCTACAGCCATACCGAAGTGCTGAAGAACGCCGAAGCGCCCGAGCAGGAAGGCAATCGTCTGCCCAACGCGCCGATGCACACGGCCAGCCTGTACCTGACCCATCATCTGGCCTTGCCCGCGCAGACCGGCCAGTGGCATGTGGGCGCAGGCGCGCGCTACGTGGGCGAGCGGCCGGGCGACAGCGCCAACAGTTTCTGGATGGACAGCTACACCCTGGCCGACGCTTTCGTGCGCTGGGACCTGCCCACCCAGGGTTACGAAACGCGCCTGCAGCTGAACATCGACAACCTGTTCAACAAGCAGTATTACCCAGCTACCACCGGCAGCAGCACGCTGCAGGTGGAAGAGGGCGCGTTGCGCACGGCGCGTCTGACCGCGACCGTGAAGTTCTGAGACGCGAATGCGCCTGCGGCCTCAAAGCAGCCACAGGGCGGCGATCAGGGCCGGCGGCATGACCACGGCGCCAAGCTTGAGGAACGTCCAGGCGCTGATTTCGACCCCTTCGCGGCGCACCGCGATCAACCACAGCAAGGTCGCCAGGGAGCCGGTGACCGAGAGGTTGGGGCCCAGGTCGACGCCGACCACCAGCGCGCCGGTGACAGTGGGCGGCAGGTGCGCCAGTTCGTTGATGGACCCGCTGAGCAGGCCGATCGGCAGGTTGTTGCCGATGTTGCAGGCCAGCGCCACCAGGCCTCCTGCCCACCAGTGCGCCTGGGCCGGCGCGTGCCTTGCGGCCTGTTCCAGCCAGTTGGCCAACTGACCGGTCACGCCGGTCTGGCCAATGCCTTCCACCAGCACGAACAGCCCCGCTACCAGCGGCAGCACGCCCCAGGCCACGCCCTTGCACACCGGCCAGGGATTGCTTCTCTGGTACAGGTGGACGACGGCGAGGGTGCTGACGGCGGCGAGGAACGTCGGCAGGCCCAGCGCTTCGTCCAGGGCCGATACGGTCAACAGCAACACCGCCGTGACGGCCAGCCCGCAGGCGGTGAGTCGAGCACCTGCGCTCAGGCGGGGCAGTTGCTCGACGAGTTGCAGGCGCTGCTGCAGATGGCGACGCTGGGTCAGGCGCAAAACCAGATAGGTCATGGCGATGGCCGCCACGGACGGCAGGCTGAACATGGCCAGCCAATCGAGCAGCGGCGGCATGTGCTTGCCGAATATCACCAGATTGGCCGGGTTTGAAATCGGCAGGACGAAACTGGCAGCGTTGGCAATGAACGCGCAGACGAACAGATACGGCAACGGGTTGACGCGTGCTGCCCGGGTGGCCGCGTACACGGCCGGGGTCAGCACCACGGCCGTGGCATCGTTGGACAGGAAAACAGTCACCACGGTGCCGACCACGAACACCAGATCGAACAGCCGTTGCGCACTGCCGCGGGCCTGGCGGGCAGCGACGGTCGCCAGCCAATCGAACAACCCTTCACGGCGGGCCAGTTCGGCCAGCAGCATCATGCCCACCAGAAACAGATAGACATCGGTACCTTTAAGTACCGCTGCCAGTGCCGAAGACCAGGCGATCAAACCGCCAGCGACCAGACCGATCGCTGCCGCCAGCGCCCAGACGTATTCGGGGATGCGCAATGGCCTGGTGATGATGCCCAACGTCGCGAGGAGGCTGACGCCCCAGATGATCAAGCTGGCGTGGGGCAAGGCGTGGCATCCTGTTCAGTGGCGCGGCGCAGGGTTTCCGGCATGGCAGTGAGCAGCAGGACGAAGGCCACCGCGGCGACCCCGGCCAGGGTCAGGAAGGCTGCGCTGTAGCCGGCCTCCTGCACGACCAGGCCGGCCAGGCCGTTGCTCAGCGCAGCGCCCAGGCCGAACGCCGTGGTCAGGGCGCCCAGGCTGACGTTGAAACGCCCGGTACCGTGGGTGAGGTCTTTGACCACCAGCGGAAACAGTGCACCGAACAGGCCGGCGCCGATGCCGTCGAGCAGTTGCACGCCCACCAGCCAGTACGGATCATTGGAAAACGTATAGAGCACACCGCGAATCGGCAGGATCAGGAAGCCGGCCAGCAGCAGGGGCTTGCGCCCCCATTGATCGGCACGCGCACCCACCAGCAGGGCGGCTGGCACCATCACCAGTTGCGCGGCGACGATGCAGGCCGAGGTCAATGGGGTAGCCATGCTCAGGTCGATCTGCGACAGCTTCTGGCTCACCAGCGGCAGCATCGCCGCGTTGGCCAGGTGGAACAGCGCACAACACACCGCGAACACCAGCAGCGCCCGGTTGCCCAGCAGCACCTTGAAGCCGGAGGGCTGTTCGTGACCGTCCTTGTGGTGTGCCTCCAGCCCGCGGGCGACGTCGTGGTCGATGGCATCGGCCTTCACGCAGCTCACTGCCAGTACGCTGGCCAAGGCCATGGCGGCCATCAGGTAGAACACCGCGACCGGTCCGAACAGGTAGGCAAACCCGCCCGCCAGCAGGGCGGCGAAGGCGTTGCCGGCATGGTTGTAGGTTTCGTTGCGACCGGTACGCCGGGTGAAGGCCTTGGGCCCGGTGATGCCCAGGGAGATGGCGGCGATGGCCGGAGCGAACACCGAGCCGGCGATGGCGCCGAGCGCCTGGGTAGCGGCGACCAGCCCGAACGAAGTAATGAAAGGCAGTACCACGCAGCTGGCGGTTACCAGCAGGGCGGCGACCACCACCACCGCACGTTTGTGCCGGGTCTTGTCGATCAAGGCGCCGGCGGGCGTCTGGGTGAGCAGTGCTGCCAGCCCGGCCAGGGTCATCACCAGGCCGATACTGCCGGGGTCCCATTTGTGCACCGCCAGCAAGTAGATCGCCAGATAGGGTCCGAGCCCGTCACGGACATCGGCGAGGAAGAAATTCAGGCCGTCGAGAGACAGCGCGTTACGCCGCGAAGTGGCAGATGTGGCCAAGGCAGTGGTCTCGAATGAGGGCAGGCAGGTACAGAACTGAGTCGGCGGATCGAGCGTAAGTTCCGGGCTCTGCCGCGCAATCGAATGAAGATTTTGCTAGCGGGTTTTGGGCCTGAGAAATATCGCCAGAAAGGCAGGCAGGGCAAAGGCGAAAAGGGCACCGTTGACACCCATGGCGCCCATGGCTGCACCGAACAACGGCGCGCCGGCCGTCTGCCGGAGTGCCAGGCAGTTTCACGGTTACTACCCTGCGGCAGGGCCCGCCACAGCCAGACGGTGATCGCTGCGCCGATCAGGGCGAACAGTGCATACAGCTGCCATGGCACCGTCGAACAACCGCTGGAATTTCTGAGTTCTTGTCCATCAGGCGACTGTGAAGCGATGGTGTTGAGTGTCAACTCAATGATACAACTCACGGCGGGATTAGTTTGATAGCGTTTAGCTATCATTGCTCCGCGAAATGCCAATTGGCTTCCTTGCCAGCAGCGCCGTAACGTCCGCCGCTTCGGCGCGACTGCACCTTCGGATCGCGCGCCTTTTCCGTCCTCATCGGGCGAACTTTCGAGCCTGCCATGAAAAAACCTCTGTCTCTGGCCACGCGCATAGCCCTGAGCTTCGCGGCCATTCTCGCCTTGTTGGTGATGATCACCGCCATCGGCATTCAGCGCGTTGCGTTCATCGATTCCACGTTGAGTGACGTGAGCGAGAACGCGGCAAAGATCCAGCGTTACGCCATCAATTTTCGCGGCAGCGTGCACAACCGTGCCATCGCCATCCGTGACGCGGTGTTGGTGGACAACGATCGCGACCTGGAAAAACACCTGGCGCAGGTGGCCTCGCTGGAAAAAGACTATGTCGATTCCGCCGCGCCCATGGAGCAGCTGTTCCAGAGCGCTGGCGTAACAGGCGAGGAGCGTCAGTTGCTGGCGGCCATCAAGGGCATCGAGCGGCAGACCCTGGAATCGACCCGCACGCTCATCGAACTGCGGCGGGGCGGTGATGTGCAAGGTGCCCAGGCCTTGCTGCTGCGCCAGACTTCGGATGACTACAGCGAATGGCTCAAGCGCATCAACGCACTGATCGACTACGAGGAAGCCGCGATCAAGGCCAAGCTGGGTGATGTGCAGGCTACCGCCAGCCAGTTCAGCACGCTGATGCTGGTGGCCACCGGTATCGCGCTGCTGCTGAGCATCGTGCTGTCGATCGTGATCATCCGCTTCGTCAAGTCGACGCTGGGCGCCGAGCCGGCCGAAGTGGCCCTGGCGATCGAGCAACTCGCCGCAGGCAACCTGAACCAGACCATCGTGACCGATTACCCCGGTAGCGTGATGGGGGTATTGCAAACCGCCTTGGGCCATTTGCGCGAGACCATCGAGCAGGTGCGTACGGCGGCGCGGGAAGTCACTCACTCTTCGGCGCAGCTGTCGGCGACCTCCACCGCCAACGACGCGCATATTCGCCTGCAGACCCGTGAGGCCGAACAGGTGGCCACCGCCATCACGCAAATGGCGGCGACCGTGGGCGAAGTCTCCGGTTACGCTGCCCAGGCTGCGGATGCGTCGCGCCTGGCGGATATCGAAGTGGAAAGCGGCAATCGGCTGGTGGCCAGCACCACGCGGGCTATCGAGCAGTTGGCGCTCACCTTGGAGCAGACCACCGACACCGTCGACCAGGTGTCGCGCCACAGCGAAAAGATCGAATCGGTCATCGACGTGATCAACTCGATTGCCGCGCAGACCAACCTGCTGGCGCTCAATGCCGCCATCGAGGCCGCCCGCGCCGGCGAGCACGGCCGTGGCTTTGCCGTGGTCGCCGACGAAGTGCGCTCGCTGGCCAATCGCACCCAGCAGTCGACCGAAGAAATCCGCGAGATGATCAGCACCTTGCAATCGGGCACCGAGGCGGCCGCGCAGACCATGCGCAACAGCTGCGAACTGGTGGGGCACACCGTCACCCAGACGCGCAGTGCGCAGCAAGCCCTGGCCAAGATCAGCGAGCAGGTGGGCGCGATCAACCTGATGAACGCACAGATTGCCAGCGCTTCGGTGCAGCAGAACGCAGTTGCCGACGACGTCTCGCAGAACATCACGCGCATCCATGGCTCGACGGTGCAGTCGGCGACCGGCTCGCAGCAGGTCGCGACCGCCAGCACCGAGCTGGCTCGCCTGGCGGACCGGCTTTCGCAGAAGGTGGCCTTCTTCGGCGCTGTCTAGGGAGACGAAGGGCAGTGGTGCTCTTGGGGCAAAGCTGTATACAGTTCCCGGAAAGGCTGCCGATACAGGGATGCAGCCTTGTCTTGAGTGCCTCCCTTTGCGACTGACCATCGGGCAATGAATACCGTGATGACCCACTTCGCTCCACCTTTCCCGGACAACGAGCGCGAGCGCGTTCGCCGCGTAGCCGAGCTCTGCTACCGCGACGCGGTCGACGACGAGGTGCTGGATCGGATCGTGGCGCTGGCCGCTGAAGTCTTCGGCACGCCGATAGCGCTCATTTCCATTCTCGAAGAACAGCAGCAGTGGTTTCGGGCGAAGGTCGGCATCACCGTTTCATCCACGCCGCGGGATGTGTCCTTCTGCGGTCACACCATTCTGGTCGACGACTTCTTCGAAGTGCCGGACACCCACCGCGACCCCCGCTTTCGACACAACGTGCTGGTCACCGGTGCACCAGGCATACGCTATTACGCCGGCGTGCCGCTGCTGACCGATGACGGCCATGCTTTGGGCAGCCTGTGCGTCATCGACAAGCAGCCGCGCGCGCCGATGTCCACCGGCCAGCGGGCGAGCCTGCGGCACCTGGCGCAGTTGGTGGTGCACCGGCTCCACGACCTGCGCGCCGACTCGTTCATCGACCGGCCGACCCGCCTGATGAACCGTATTCGCCTGGAAGACGACATCCATCGGCATCTGAGCGCTAGGGAAGAGCCGTTGCTGGTCGCGGTCGATTTCCTCTCGCCCAGTTTCGTCAACGATATCGTCAAGGCGCTGGGCTATTCGTTTTCCCAGCGTCTGGTCAGCGAAATCAGCCGTCGGGTGGCGGGCTTGATCGGCCACGACTGCGTGCTGTACCGGATCGGTCTCACCCGTTTCGCATTCATCAAGCCGCGTGACGAATGCCTGGCGACCTTGTACGCGAGGTTTTCCACGGCCTTCGCCACCCCGGTCGAACATGACGGGATCCCGATTCGCACGCAGATCGGCATGGGTGCGCTGGAGCTGGACTGCCACACGATCCACGACCGTGACTGGGTCCGTCTGGTGGTCAGTGCCGCCGATTACGCGCGTGATCGCGGCATCGGCTGGGCCAGGTACCAGGCGGAACTGGACATCGCCCAGCAGCGTGCCTTCGTGCTGCTCAGTTCATTGTCGTACGCCCTGGAGGAGTCCGAGCAACTGGGCCTGGTGTTCCAGCCGCGCATCGACTTCGCCAGCGGACGCTGCTGCGCGGTCGAGGCGCTGTTGCGTTGGACCCACCCGACCCTGGGGCCGATAGGACCGGACGAATTCATCCCGCTGGCGGAGAAGACCGACCTGATCCGGCTGTTGAGCGTGTGGGTGGTCGAGGCGGCCATCAAGCAGACGAGGCACTGGCGCGATGCGGGCTACGACTTCAAGGTCGCGATCAATATCAGCCCCTGCGATCTCGAGGGGCCGGCCTTCACCGACCGGCTGATCCAGACCCTGGAACGCTATGACGTCGAGGCTGCGACCCTGGAGATCGAGTTCACCGAAGGCGCGTTGATCAAGAATCCCGCCGAATGCCGGAACCAGCTGACCCGCCTGCGTGCGCTGGGCATCGAGATCTCCATCGATGACTTCGGCACCGGCTACAGCAACTGGACCTATCTGCGCGAACTGCCTGCCACCTCGGTAAAGCTCGACCGTTCGCTGCTCAAGGACATCGAAAACCAGGAGAAGGACCGGCGCCTGGTCACCACACTCATTGATCTGGCGCAGCGTCTGGGCTACAAGGTGGTGGCCGAGGGCATCGAGAACCAGGCCAGTTTCGACGCAGTGAAAGGCTGGGGTTGCGACGAGGGGCAGGGTTACTTCATTGCTGCGCCGATGGCCAGCGGACGACTGATCGAGTGGATCGAGCGCGAAGGCGGTGCCGCTGCCGTCGCACAGGCCGCACGCGAAGTGTCTTGCTGAGGCCTGAGATCATACCCAGCCGAGGAACCTGAATGCCTTTCCCGAGTGCAAGCCAAGCGTTCATGCAGGGCATCCGTGCACTGCTGCCGTTGACCCCTGGGGTGATTCCGTTCGGCCTGGTCACAGGGGTGATGGCGGTCGAGCTGGGTCTGTCGCCGGGCACCAGTATCGGCATGACGTTGCTCTTCTACTCGGGTTCAGCGCAGATGGTCGCCTTGCAGCTGCTGCACGTCGGTGTCCTGCCCGTGGCGATCGTCGCTACGGCATTGATCATCAACCTGCGCTTCATCATGTACAGCGCGTCGCTGGCCCCGCATTTTCACGGCCTGCCGCGGCGCTGGACCTGGCCGCTGTGCTACCTGCTGTCGGACCAGGCCTACGCGCTGTGCACGCTGAAGTTCGACAGCGGCGAACTGGGCCGCCATGCTCACCATTACTACGCTGGCACCGCAGTGGGCATGTGGCTGGCGTGGCAGGTGTCGGTACTGGCAGGCGTGTACCTGGGGGCGAGCATCCCGCAGAGCTGGTCATTGAGCTTCGCCATACCCTTGTCCTTCCTGGCGCTTCTGGTGCCTGGCATCCGCAGTCCGGCGACCTTGGGCGCGGCCGTGGTAGGCGGGGTGCTCGCCGTGCTGGCGGTGAACCTGCCTTACAACCTTGGACTGGTGATCGCTGCGGTGGGTGGCATCGCTGCGGGCCTCGTCATCGAAACCTGGCGCGACCGGGTCGCCTTGCGCACTGGCGCCGAGCCTGAGGAGCGAGCCTCATGAGCGACTGGGGCCTGTGGGCACTGTTCGTTGCCGTGGGCGTGGGGACCTTTGCCATGCGTCTGTGCTTCGTCGAGCTGCACGGCCGCTGGCGCATGCCCGAGCTGCTCAGTCGCGCCTTGCGCTACGTGCCGGCCAGCGTCCTGGCCGCGCTGGTGCTGCCGGCGGTGATCTACCCGAACGGACAGGGTGCACCGGTGCTGGATAACCCGCAGATTCCGGCGGCGATCGCCGCCGCGGTGGTCGCCTGGAAGTTCAAGAGCACGGTGCTGACCCTGGCCGTCGGAATGGCCGTGCTCTGGGGATTGAAGGCCCTGGCGAGCTAGTGGATTGCACCCCGCGCGCGCTTGCCGAATGCACCGTTCTTCGCAAAGCCGCCCATCGCGACCCACGAGTGCGCCATTAAGTGGCAGAATCTGCGCCACTTGATTCCGATGGAGACCCCCATGCTTCGTGCATTCGAACGAAGGCTCGACCCTTTCCCACCCGATGAAGTACCGCCGCCACCCGATGGCCTGGCCCGTTTTCTCTGGGCCTGCACGCGCGGCGCGCGCGGCTATATCCTGGCATTTGCGGTGCTCAGCGCTGCGGTGTCGGTCTATGAAGCCTGGCTGTTTTCCTTTCTTGGCCAGGTCGTCGACCTGCTCACCACCTGGCAGCAGGGCGGCGATGCCGCTGCCCAGGAAAGCCGCGTGTTGTGGGGCATGGGCCTGGTGATGGTGGGCAGCATTGCCCTGGTCGCCTTGCGCACCATGGTCCAGCACCAGATTCTGGCGATCAACCTGCCGCTCAGGCTGCGTTGGGACTTCCACCGGCTGATGCTGCGGCAAAGCCTGTCGTTCTTCTCCGACGAGTTTTCCGGGCGGGTCACCACCAAGGTGATGCAGACCGCCCTGGCCGTGCGCGACGTGCTGTTCACCCTGATCGAGATCCTGCCGGGCATCGGCGTGTATTTCATCGCCATCATCGCTCTGGCCGGTGGTTTCGCACCCAAGCTGATGCTGCCGTTCGTGGCCTGGCTGGTGCTGTTCGGCCTGGCGATGCTGTATTTCGTGCCGCGCCTGGGCAAGGTCGGGCAAGAACAGGCCCATGCGCGTTCGTCGATGACCGGACGCATCTCCGATGCCTACACCAACATCGCCACGGTCAAGCTGTTCTCCCACTCCAACCGCGAGGCGCACTTCGCCCGCGCGGCCATGGAAGACTTCAAGAACACCGGCTTCCGCCAGATGCGTCTGGTCAGCCAGTTCGAGATCGTCAACCAGGCACTGGTGGTCGGCCTGCTGATGGCGGCCGGTGGCTACGCGCTGTGGCTGTGGCACCTGGGCGAGATCGGGACCGGCGCCGTCGCGGCGATCACCGCCATGGCGCTGCGTATCAACGGCATGTCGCACTGGATCATGTGGCAGATGACCTCGTTGTTCGAAAACATCGGCACGCTGCAGGATGGCATGGGCACGCTGACCCGCGGGGCGAAGGTGCAGGACGCGCCTGACGCAGGTGCGCTGACGACTTCCGGCGGGGCGGTGACGTTCGACAACGTGAGCTTCAACTACAACGGCGAACGCCAGGTGCTCGACGGTTTGAGCCTGGACATCCGCCCGGGCGAGAAGATCGGCCTGGTCGGGCGCTCGGGTGCGGGCAAATCGACGCTGATCAACCTGCTGCTGCGTTTTTACGATGTCGACAGTGGCGAGATCCGCATCGATGGGCAGAACATCGCCCATGTAACCCAGGACAGCCTGCGCAGCGCCATCGGCATGGTGACCCAGGACACCTCGCTGCTGCACCGCTCCATTCGCGACAACATCGCCTATGGGCGTCCCGATGCCACTGATGAGCAGGTGCGCAGTGCGGCCGCCAGCGCTCAGGCCGATGAGTTCATCAGCCAGCTGAGCGACCGTCAGGGCCACAGCGGCTACGACACCCTGGTGGGCGAACGGGGCATCAAGCTGTCCGGCGGCCAGCGCCAACGCGTGGCGATTGCGCGGGTGATGCTCAAGAACGCGCCGATCCTGTTGCTCGACGAGGCCACCAGCGCGCTGGACTCGGAAGTCGAAGTGGCCATCCAGGAAAGCCTCGATCACATGATGCAGGGCAAGACCGTGATCGCCATTGCCCACCGCCTGTCGACCATCGCCGCCATGGACCGGCTCATCGTCATGGACCAGGGGCGCATTCTCGAACAGGGCACCCATGCCCAGCTGCTGGCGAAAAACGGTATCTATGCACGGCTCTGGCAGCACCAGAGCGGCGGTTTCCTCGGCGAGGACCAGCAACTGACCGAGGGCGTCAATCAGGACTGAGTGGCGCGCCATGTCCCCTGCGCCGCGTCGCAGATCATCCTTTTTTCAACAGACATCGAGGCTGCCCATGACTGCTCTTAGCGGAATCCGTGTCATCGAGATCGGAACCCTCATCGCTGCGCCGTTCGCTGCGCGCATGATGGGCGAGTTCGGTGCCGAGGTGATCAAGATCGAAACCCTGGGGCAGGGCGACCCCCTTCGCAAGTGGCGAAAACTCCACGAAGGCACTTCGTTGTGGTGGTACCTGCAATCGCGCAACAAGAAATCTCTGGCGCTGAACCTCAAGTCTGCCGAAGGCATCGAGATCGTCAAGCAACTGGCCGAAAGCGCCGACGTACTGATCGAGAACCTGCGTCCCGGCGCCCTGGAGAAACTCGGCCTGGGCTGGGACGTCTTGCATGCGCTGAACCCCAAGCTGACGCTGGTGCGCATCTCCGGCTATGGCCAGTCTGGCCCTTATCGCGACCGGCCAGGTTTCGGCGCGATCGGCGAGGCCATGGGCGGCATTCGCTACACCACCGGCCACCCGGACTCACCGCCGGCACGGGTGGGGGTCAGCCTGGGTGATTCGCTGGCGTCCATGCATGCGGTGATGGGCGCGCTGATGTCGTTGCTGCGGGTCAAGACCGGTCAGGGTGACGGTCAGGTGGTCGATGTCTCCCTGGCCGAAAGCGTCTTCAACGTGATGGAAAGCCTGGTGCCCGAGTATGCCATGCTCGGTCATGTGCGCGAGCGCAGCGGCGGTGCTTTGCCCGGTATCGCCCCATCCAATACCTATCCCACTGTCGATGGCGGTTATGTGGTGATCGCGGGCAACAGCGATCCCATTTTCAAGCGCCTGATGAACGCCATCGGTCGAGCCGATCTGGGCGATGACCCGGCGTTCGCTCACAACGACGGCCGAGCTGCGCAGAGCGACCTGCTCGATGGCGCCATCAGTGCCTGGAGCGCCCAGCGCCCTATCGAGGATGTGTTACAGGCACTGGAAAGCGCCGAGGTGCCTGCCGGGCGCATCTACTCGGTCGCCGATATCGTCGCCGACCCGCACTATCAGGCCCGCGGCATGATTCTCGATGCGCAGCTGCCCGGTGGCGTGGCAACGAAAATGCCCGGCATCGTGCCCAAGCTCTCCGCCACGCCGGGTGTGGTCAATTGGCAGGGGCCCAGCCTGGGGCAGCACACCCAGGCCGTGCTGACCGAGCTGGGCCTGAGCGAGAGCGCTATCCAGCGCCTGAAGGATGAGGGGATCGTGCAGTGATCAACGACTACTCGCAACGTCTCATCGTTCAGGAAGTGGCGCCCCGTGATGGTCTGCAGATCGAGCCGATCTGGGTTGCCACCGCAGACAAGATTGCCTTGATCGACCAGCTTTCGCTGGCGGGCTTCAGCCGCATCGAGGCCGGTTCCTTCGTTTCGCCCAAGGCCATTCCAGCCCTGCGCGATGGCGAACAGGTGTTCCATGGCATCGCCCGCCAGCCGGGTGTGACCTACGTGGCGCTGATTCCCAATCTCAAGGGGGCGCAGCGCGCGCTCGCCGCCAAGGCGGATGAACTCAACCTGGTGTTGTCGGCCAGCCAAAGCCACAACCGCGCCAACATGCGCATGACCCGTGAACAATCCCTGGCAGGCTTCACCGAAGTGCTCGAGCTGGCCCGCGGTACGTCGGTCAGCCTTAATGGCACCATCGCCACGACCTTCGGCTGCCCGTTCGAAGGCGCCATCGATGAACGCGTGGTGATGGACCTGGTCGATGCCTATCAGCGGCTCGGCATGCAGGGCGTGACCCTGGCCGACACCACGGGCATGGCCAACCCGCGCCAGGTCTACGCATTGGTCCGGCGGGTGCTGGAACAGTTGCCCGCCGAAGCGCTGACCCTGCATTTCCACAATACCCGCGGGCTGGGATTGAGCAACGTCCTGGCTGCCTACGAAGCCGGTGCGCGGCGCTTCGATGCGTCGCTCGGGGGGTTGGGCGGATGCCCGTTCGCGCCGGGCGCCTCGGGCAACATCTGCACCGAAGATCTGGTGAACCTGTGTGAGGAGATGGGCATTCCCACCGGCATCGATCTGCCCCGTCTGCTCGACCTTTCCCGCACGTTGCCAGCGCTGCTGGGGCATGAAATGCCGGGGCAGGTGGCGAAGGCGGGGCGCAACGCAGACCTTCATCCGCTGCCGCCGGGACTTGGCTGAGCAGCACCGCAGCATCGTCGTTCGTTACCCAGACAACAACGAAAAAGCATCCCGCTCAGGGGTTCGCCTGGAGAAAAACAGACCGCGATCGAACGTAGGAGCGGTCCGTGGCCGCGAAAGGCGCACCGCGTTGCATCAGGCATACCGCGTCACGGCTTTCGCGGCCGATGACCGCTCCTACAGTGGGGACGCGATCGAACGTAGGAGCGGTCCGTGGCCGCGAAAGGCGCACCGCGTTGCATCAGGCATACCGCGTCACGGCTTTCGCGGCCGATGACCGCTCCTACAGTGGGGCGCGATCGAACGTAGGAGCGGTCCGTGGCCGCGAAAGGCGCACCGCGTTGCATCAGGCATACCGTGTCACGGCATTCGCGGCCGGTGACCGCTCCTACAGTGGGGACGCGATCGAACGTAGGAGCGGTCCGTGGCCGCGAAAGGCGCACCGCGTTGCATCAGGCATACCGCGTCACGGCATTCGCGGCCGGTGACCGCTCCTACAGTGGGGGCGCGATCGAGTGTAGGAGCGGTCCGTGGCCGCGAAGGGGGTGCTGCTGTGCATCAGGCATACCGCATAACGGCTTTCGCGGCCGGTGACCGCTCCTACGGGTTGCGCAGGGGCGGTCGGTGCGCGATTAGCCTACGCGGTCCAGGCGGGTGTCGAGGTTTTCGCCGTCGCCCTTGTAGTCGTCATGCTTGACGTCGTCGAAGCCTTCTTCCGGCAGATGACCTTCCTCGGCGTAGAACTCGTACTCGCCGTCGCGATACTCGAAGATGCTTTTATCGTCGGGCGCGTCGCGCTGGCCGTAGTTGTACATGTAGGTGTCGAGGAATTCGAAGCGCTTGTCGCCGTCTTCGGTCAGCAAGCCCTGCTCGGACAGGTCGGCAAACAACCCTTGCAGGTCATCGCGGTGGTCATCCATGCGGTTGTTGTGCTTGATGTCTTCGACGATCAGGAACGGCGTCAGCGCCAGGGTAAGGGCAGCACCGGCCCACAACAGTGGCCCGGTCAACGCCCTGGCCACGTTGGAACCCACCAGCGCGGCCATCTGCGCACCCCCGCCGGCTACGTTGAAGGCCCCGGCGGCCACGGTGATCGCGCCCTGTGCGACGACCGTCTGGTCGTTGCTGTTGAGCCCGCTCTTGATCTTCAGGCCGCCCAGCACCAGATCGGCCACACCGGTGAAGGTATTGGCGCCGGCGTCCATGATCCGCAGGAATGCCGAAACCGCGCGGGTGCTGGGCGTGCTGCCATTGAGCCCGGGATTCTTGGCGAAGCCGTCGCGGAAGCCCTCGGTCAAGGTCTTCATGTTGTCTTCGGAAAGGTTGAGCTTTTCCGCCAGCTTCTTCTTGTCGTCGATCGGCGCTGCATCGACGGCTGCATTGAAGTCCTCGAACAGCTTCTTCAGATCGCCTTCCACCACACTGAACGGCCGCCCGCCACCCTGAGGCTGGTCCTTACCGAAGATCTGCGGCAGCGACTTGTCCAGGCCTAGCATCTGGTTGACCTGAGTGCCACGCACGCTGTCGACGATATTGGAACCCAGATTGACGAAGTGCTGGCCGGCGCCGAGCACACTGACCATGTCCTTGGCGATGGCTAGCCGCTCTTCCGGGGTATCGGCCAGGCTGCCGCCCTTGCCGACCAGCTGATAGATACCCGAGGCCAGCGAGATCAGTCCGCCGGCCGATCCCAGCACGCCGTTGCCGTTGAGCTCGCTCAGGGTGCGCAGCATGCTGCCATGGGCGCCTTCTCCGAGGGTCTTGTAGACGTCCTTGCCCATGACCTTCTCGATATCGGTCTGGGTCACCGTGCCGTTCTGGCTGAACGTGGCACCCAGTTCCTTCAAGGCACTGGCGAAGGTTTTGGCGGTTTGCTTGTTGCCGAGAAATTCCTGGACGAAACGTTCGGTTTCCACGGTACGTCGAGGGATGTCCACGCCGCCTTTCTTCAAGGCCGTCAGCAGCGTCTTGATCGTATCCTGGGTGGCCAGCGCCGTGTTCTGGTCGTTGATTCCCGACGGATCGGCCAGCAGCTTGTCCAGGTCCATGGTGGTCGCGTCGATCATCATGTGCTGGGAAAACTGGGCGGCCTTTTCTGGATCGAAGGCGGCCAGGGCGGCGTAGGTCTTGCTGATGTCGGCTTCGGCCAGGCCTTCCTTGCCGCTGTTCTTCAGGTCGGCGATGTAGCGCGAGTAGTCTTCGGAGAACGCCATGCTTTCAAGCTTTTCACGCACCGCGGTCTTGTCCGGCAGGGCGTCGAGGGACTTGGCCTGCTGCGCCTGGAAATCCTTCTGCACGCTTTCGGCGCCGAACAGTTCGGCCGTGCGTTCGTCGACCTTGACCCGGTCGATGATCGACGACAGATCGTCGCCGCTGACCTTGGCGGTACTCTGGCCCATGGACATGTCCAGCACCACCATGTCCAGCCCGCCGTCACTGGCGGCCTGCGCGCGCAACGCCGTGTAGAGTTTGGCGCGGTCGTCATCCTTGCCGATGCTGCCGTCCTCCACGCCGGTTTTCCATTGCGCGATCAGGTTCTGCCAGGTCTGCTCACTGACGGTGAGCTTGCGGTTCGCATCGTTGGGGTCGACCGTGCCGGTCTCCAGATTGCCCACATCCAGTTCGCTCATGGCCGGCAGGTCGGCTTCCTTGCGCGCATCGTCTATCTTGCCGTCGTCGTTGCGGCGGCCTTCATCCACGGCCACGAAGCGTTCATACAGCTGCGGATTGCTCTCCTTGGAAACGATGACCTTGCGACTGCCGCCGTCGGCATCGAACACCTCGGCGCGAACCAGGCCCGGACCGACCTCGTCCTTGACCCCGATGGTCGCGCCGTCGATGTCGGCGTCGGTGAACGGGTTGTCCTTGACCTGCTGGTAACCTTCGTCTTCGCTGGTCTTGATACCGTCCAGGGTCTTGCCCATGTCGTCCAGGGTATCGAACGCCTCTGGAGTCAACTCGCGGGTAACCACCACCACGCTGTCGTCATTCTTGTACACCATCAGCACGTCCGGGTTGCTGGGGTCACGTTCGATGGTGCGTACCTGATCCAGGCTCGGCGCCTCTTCAGTGCGCAGCACGCTGGCGTCGTGCAGTTTTTCCTGCAGCTCGATCATCTCCCGGGTTGCGGGGTTCTCGATGGGCAGGGGCTTGGGCTGCTGCTGGGCGATGCTCTTGGCGATCGCGATCAAGGCATCGAAGGTCAGCTCGGGACTGGTTTGCGGTGCGACCGGATCGGTCGACGTGGCAGGCTGAAGGGTATCGGTCATCGGCTTGCTTCCTTGTGAGGTGAATGAGCGCGGCGCGACAGCGAGACAGCCGCCGAATGTCCACCGTACAGCCCGAGTGTTTAACTTTTGGGTCACCGCCTAGATCAACCGTGCACCGACCAGGATGTCGGCCACTTCCTGGAACGTGGCATCCGGTACCGCGTCGCCGGCCGCGCGCACGGCAATGCGACGCGCCAGCAGCGCGTTCACAGCATGGGCGATGCCCAGCGCGCGTGCCTGTTCCAGCATCGCCGCCGATTCCTGCCCATCGGCCCTGCTGACGATCACCGGCACCGGTGTCTCGCCGCGGATGTAGCGCAGGCCCACCGCCCATTGGCCCGCTTCGCCGATCACCAGCGTGGCGTTGTGCACACCGCGCTTGGTGGCCAGCGCATGCATCTGCTTGCGCTGGCGCTGGCGTGCCTGGCGGATCAGTGGGTCACCGTCGCTGTCCTTGGTCTCGCGCTTGCGGTCGCTCTTGGTCATGCGCATCTCCCGGCCGAACAGCCACCGCTGCATGAGCACGTCCAGCCCGCCCACCAACAGGAAGGCGATGATCAGGGTGGCCAGCAGCGGCTGGAACATTTGCAAAAACGAGGCCCGTACGCATTCGGCGCCGCAGCCGGAGGACTGCATCAGGCTCTGCATGCCGGCGCGATATACCAGGACGAAGGCGACGGTCAAAGCGCCGAGCTTGAACAGCCCCTTGAGCAACTCGATGAGGCTGCGCAGCGAAAAAATGCGCTTGAACCCCGCGACCGGGCTGATGCGCTCGAACTCGGGCTTGATCGGGTCGGCGCTGAACACCGGGCCGCCCATGGTCACCAGGTTGCTCAGCACCACGGTCACCACCGTCACCGCCAGCAGCGGCAGGGTGACGCTCAGCAGCAGGTCCACCGCAGTGCTTTGCACCCGCGGCCAGAGGCTGGCGAACGGTTCGCTCCAGACCTGGGCAACCAGCTCGACGAAGGCCATGCAACGTTGCTGCAGGCCTTCGGCGACGCTGATCAGGTACAGGCTGCAGGTCAGGATGACCATGGCGGTAACCATGTCCTGGCTCTTCGGCAGTTGGCCTTTGTTGCGCGCATCGCGCAGTTTCTTCTGCGAGGCGGGCAGTGACTTCTCTTCACTGGGTTGCTCGCTCACGGCGCACCTGTCTGCAGGCCGGCCTGCACCGTCGACTCGACCACATCGAACCAGCCGCGCATCGCGCCCAGCTGGCTGAGCATGTAGGGAATCATGAAGCTGACATAGACGACCATCAGGAACGAGAACAGAAGGTTCTTCACCGACAGCGACAGGTCGAACACATGCAGCTGCGGCGCCATGCGTGCCAGGTAGGCCAGCAGCAGGTCGGCGGTGAGGATGGCGATCACCACCGGGGCGATCATCAGCACGCCGGTCTGCATGACCTTGTCCAGCACGCCCACGATCTCCATGACACTGTTCACGCCCAGTGCCGGCGCCGCTGCCAGTGCCGGCCACAACTGGTAGCTGCGGTACAGCCCGTCGAGCATCAGGGTGAAGCCCCCGGACATGAAGAACAGCGTGATCAAAGTGATGCTCAGCAGGGTCGAGGTGACGCTCGATTCGCCCGAGCTCAGCGGGTCGAGCAGCTGCGCCATGGTCGAGCCACGTTGCAGGTCGATCAGCTCGCCAGCGACTTCGGCGGCCCAGAAAGGGATACCGAAGATCAACCCGATGACCACGCCGATCACCATTTCCTTGATCAGCAGCGCCATCAACATCAGGGTCGACGGTGCCTGCTCGCCTGCCAGGGCGATGAAGATGTCCGGGGCGATCGGAATCGACACCACCACCGCGACCGCGCTGCGGATCATGCCGGTCAGGCCCAGCCGATTGAACGCCGGGGTGATGATGATCATGCCCAGGGCGCGGGCCACGGCCATGCCGAAGGCGCTGAGCAGGGGGTAGGCGAGGTCGAAGAACCCTGCCAGTTGCTCACCGAGCATGGGCCACCGTCAGCGTGTCCACGCGGGAAAGTTGTCGAGCATCTGCCCGGCCAGGTTGACCACCTGGCTCGCCAGCAGTGGACCGAGCACCAGCAGCACCAGCATGACCGCGACCAGCTTGATCGCCTGCGGCAGGGTCTGGTCCTGGATCTGGGTCAGCGCCTGCACCAGGCCGACGCCGAAGCCGACCACGATGGCCACCAGCAAGGCTGGCGCCGACAGCAGCAATACGGTCATCAGCGCGTCTTTCATCACTGTCAGGAAGATATCCTGGCCCATGACTGCTACCTCGCGAGGGGTGGGTGGTCGACGTTCATGCGCCGTAGCTCATGATCAGTCCGTGCATGAGGCGCGACCAACCGCTGACGGCCACGAACAGAAAGATCTTCAACGGGATCGAGATCAGCGTCGGCGATACCATCATCATGCCCATCGCCATGAGGATGTTGGAGACGATCAGGTCGATCACCAGGAACGGGATATAGAGCAGAAAGCCGATCTCGAAGGCACGGGTCAGCTCGGAGCTGACGAACGCCGGGATCAATACCACCAGATCGTCTTCGCGAAGATCGGCGCGGGCTTCCTCCGACCAGATGCTCTCGGTCGCCTGCAGAAAGAACGCGCGCTCATCCGGATTGGCGTAGCGCGACAGGTGCGCCTGCAACGGTGCGCGCAGCACGTCGCCGGCTTCGCGAATGCCGTCCACGCTCTGCAGGCTGATGGGCTGGGCTTCGAGGCGGTGGAGCATTTCCCCCACCAGCGGCGTGGTGATGTAGACGGTGAGAATCAGCGCGATGCCGTACAGCACCAGGTTGGGCGGCGTCTGCTGCACGCCCAAAGCGTTGCGGATGAGAAACAGCACCACGGAGATCTTCAGGAAGCCGGTCATGGTGACCACCACCAACGGCACCAGGCCGATGGTGGAGACCACGATGATGATTTCGATCAGGTTGGGTTGCAGCTCATTCATGGGCTGCACGGCTCGTCAGGCGCACCCCCAGGCCTTCGCCCAAGGTGACCAGTTCGCCTTGGCCGAAGGCTTTGCCATTGGCATGCAGCATGACGTGCTGACCCTCTCGGTCCGGCAGGGGCAACACGCTGCCGCAGACCAGTGCGCCAAGGGTCTGCACCGTCACCTCGAGGTGCCCGACTTCGCAGACCAGGGTGACGGGCAAATGCGCTGCAAGGTGTTCGGGGGATTGCGCCATGGTGGATTCTCCTGAGGAAGGCGAAAGGAACGGAAAGGAAGCCGGCGACGGTGAATCGTCCAGGCGCAGGCCGCCGGGGATGAGCGTGGCAAACGCGTGCAGGCGCTCGGCGATGCTTACCAGCACGCCTTCGCAAGGTCGATCGAGCATGACCACATCGCCCGGCGCCAGGCTGTGCAGTTCGTCCAGGGACAGCCGCTGCCAGCCGCAGGCGACCGACACCGGCAGGGGTAGCCAGCCAGGGTGCTCCGGCACGCGTGGTACCTGGGTATCGAGCAGAGCCAACAGACGTTGGGCGGCGCCCGGGTCGAGCGCCAGACCCAGGGTGGCGTGCCACGCTCCTTGGCTGACGGCCAATCCCAGGCGCACCGGCAACGTATTCTCCGCGGTCGGTTCAGGGACGCACTGCAGGGGCTGGGTGGTCAGTTTTTCCAAGGCTTCGACGAGGTCGAGCAGCAGGTACTCGAGCAGCAGGCAACGCTGTTCCGGGGAGGCCTGTTGCAGGCTGGTGCTCGTTTCGGTACCAAACGCACTGTCCAGCAAGCCCATGGGCAGGTACAGGGCGCCCGCGTCCTGGCCGAGGCTGAAGGCGACGTCGAGGCGGTCGTCGAGCGCCTCGGGCCAGGCGCGCACGGCCAGTTGGCAGGCGTGACCGCCCAGCGCGAACTCGATGACGGCGCGCGGGTGCAACCATTGATTGATCAGTTCCCAGGCAGTGGCATCGACCCGGGGGAAATGCGCAAGCACCTGTTGTGGCAACACCGGCGCTGGCGACGCCTGCGCGGGGCGGATCGGGCGGACGTCACCCATGGGGCACGCGGCCGGGCCGATCTTCTGCTTCCGCTTCGGCGTGCCCCTGCGCGCGCAGGCGGACCTGGCGGACTTCCTGTGCCAGCAGTTGGGCCATGGCCTCACACTGTCGCTGGTGCTGTTGACGCTGCTGCCGCAGGGTTTCCAGGTGAGCGTGCGCCTGGGTCCGTTGCTCGCTGAGGGCTTGCAGCTGCTGTGCGAACTGCCGATCCAGGTAGACTCGCTCGGATGCCTGCTGCTGGTAGCGCTGGACCTGCCAATGATCGACGACTTCACCCAGCAGCGCCGCGCCGTTGCGTGCGTCGCGGCGGGCCAGGGCTTCGCTGTGCAGGCAGTGCGCCTGGGTCAGGGTGTCTATCCGCTGCTCCAACTCGTCGCGGCTGCGCGCCTGTCGGGCGGCAGCCATCCGTGCCTTGCGTTCGCGCAACTCGCGCAGTCGCAGCAGCGCCTGCAGGCGCTCGGCGCCGGTCACTCGAGCAACTCGAGCAGCGCACGCACGGTTTGTTCATAGTCGCTGCAACTGTCGGCCTGCTGGCACAGGAATCGCTCGATAGCCCCCTGCCGCGCGATGGCCGCATCGGTCTGCGGATCGCTGCCAGCGCTGTACTCGCCCACCTGCAACAACAGCTGGACATCGGCGTACAGCGCCATGGACTGACGAATCTGCGCCGCGCTCTGGCGTTGCAGCGGCCGCACCACGGCGTCCATCAGGCGGCTGCGACTGCGCAGTATGTCGATGGCCGGGAAGTGGTTCTTCTGCGCCAGGGCGGCGCTGAGCACGATGTGCCCGTCCAGGATCGAGGTGACTTCTTCGGCCACCGGATCCTGGCTGCCGTCGCCTTCGGTAAGGATCGTGTACAGGCCGGTGATGCTGCCGCGTGCGGCCGGTCCCGCGCGCTCCAGCAGGCGCGGCAGGGCGGCGAAGAACGAAGGTGGAAAGCCGCGCCGGGTCGGTGGTTCACCCGCTGCCAGGCCGACCTCGCGCTGCGCGCGGGCGAAGCGCGTGATGCTGTCCATCAACAGCAGCACATGCAGGCCTTGGTCGCGAAAGTATTCGGCGATGCTGGTTGCCACGTGGGCCGCCTGGACCCGCTCCATGGCTGGACGGTCGGAGGTAGCGACCACGGCGACGGTGCGTGCGCGGGCCTGCGCGCCGAGCTGGACGTCGAGCAATTCGCGTACTTCACGTCCACGTTCGCCGATCAATCCCAGCACGATGACGTCGGCGGCGGTGCCGCGCACGATGCTGGTCAGCAGCGACGACTTGCCCACCCCCGGCTCGCCGAAGATGCCCACCCGCTGGCCACGGGCGACAGTCAGCAGGCCGTCTATGGCGCGGATGCCCAGGGCCAGCGGCTGCTCGATCAGGCTGCGCGAGAACGCCGCCGGCGGCTCGCCATGCACCGGGTAGTGACGTGTCGGCCCCGGCGCCAGAGGCGGCGCCGGGCCGTCGAGAAAGTGGCCCAGCGGGTCGATGACCCGTCCCAGCAGATGCTCACCCACGCTGACCTTCAGGGGCGCGCCGGTGGGGATCACTTCGCAGCGGGTGGACATGCCTTGCAGCTCGCCGATCGGCGTGAGCAAGGCTTCGTCGCCTTCGAAACCGATGACCTGGGCCGCGACCAGACGCTGGTCGAGGGGATCGCGCAGGTAACACAGCTCACCGATGCGGGCCATTGGCAGGCTGGCGTAGACCATGATTCCGCGAATCCGCCGGACCTTGCCGCGCACCGGTCTTGGTATGGCAGTCGTGGCCCGCGCGAGCAATTCTGGCAGCACGGTGTCGAGTACCGCGCTCACTGGGCAGCTCCGCTGCTGTCGGGGGCGGCTGGCAGACCCAGGGCGAAGCGCAGGCCGCGCAACTGCTCGTCGACGTCCAGGTCGACCAGCGCGGCCGGGCTCGACAGCGTGGCCTGCCGCGGCCCCAGGCTGGCATCGCCCTGAACCTGAATCTGCACCTGCACCACGCCGAGCAGCCCGTCCAGCAAACTCGTGACCGGCGCCAATTGAGCCGGCGGCACGCGCAGGGTCAGTTGCTGCTGGTCGCGGAAGTCGTGCAGGGCGCGCTGGCACAACTGCGCGATCAGGGGCGCGGCGTCGAGGTCGTCGAGTACCTGGCGAACCAATGTCAGGCTCAGCTCGGCCAGTTGCACCTGCACCGTGGCCAGATAGCGCTCCATGGCTACAGCGGTCTCGACCAGCTGTCGACCCGCCGCCGCCTGGCCCTCGGCAAGTCCTTCGGCGCGGGCGGCAGTGCGCAGGTCCTGGGCCTGCCGCTCGGCCAGCTCGAGCAGCTGTCGAGCCTGCTCGCGTGCATTCTGCAGATATTCCTGACCGTCGATCCAGTGCGCGGCTTCATCGGCACGCACGATGCGCCTGCCAGGCGTTGGCAATGGGCTGGCTTCACTCATGCATGGGCCCCTGGGTCGGCGGATCGCTGCGCACTACCCGCCGCACGATCATTGGCCCGTACTGTTCGATGCGCGGAGTAATCGGCGTGGCGGCGGCCGGGTCATCGATTTTCAATCGGTACCAGGCGGCCAGTGCGCGAGGTTGTTCGGCCAGCCAGGCGTTGACGCAGGCCTGCCCATCTCGTTCGACCACAGCGTCCAGTTCCTCGAGAGAAGCCGGCAGCTCGTGGCTGGCCAGCGGGCAAGCCAAGGCATGTTCGGCCAGGGCCAATTCGAACAGCGCATCACCAAAGTGCTCGCGCAGCGCACGTACTGCCGGTGCGCGAATTTCCCGAACCAGCGCCTCGGCCCAGAACACCACCCCGCAGCGACGCGCCAGTTGCCTGAGTTGCGCGCTGTCCAGGGTGGCCACCGGGACATCCTCGGCCGCCGGGGCGTGCAGCGCCTCGAGGGGTTGCAAGGCAAAGCGTCGCTCCAGCATGCGCGTCAGCCGCTCGCGCAGGCGTGGTTGGGCCAGCATCGCGTCCAGGGTGGCGGCGGGCAGGTCGAGGTTGTCGAAGCAGGCCTGCAGACGTGCCCGGTGCACGTTGTGCAGGGGGCGGGCGGTAAAGGTTTGCCAGCGGCGTTCATGCTCGGCTGCGGCGATCGTGCGTTCCGCTGCGTTCATGTGGCGTCCACCAAGGCGTAGCTGCGCGGCTGACGTGCTTGCCACAGCACATAACCCAGCACCCCAGCCAGCGCCACGATGGCCAGCAACATCACGCCGAACAGGGTTGCAGCGCGGGTCTGGCTGCTGTCCAGCACCCAGATACCCATGACCGAGGAAAACGCGGGTGCCTGGCGTGCGCGCTCGCGGGCGGCGGCCTGCACGGGAGTGACCGAGACGCCGTCGTAGCCCAACCCGGAAATGCCATTGGCGACCAACGTCTTGATCTGCGGTATCAGTGCATTGATGTCCAGCCCGGCTTCGTAGCGTACGAACACCGAGGCCGAAGAGGGGGTGATGTTGCGCTTGAGCAGGTCGTTGTCCGGCAGCACCACGTGGACTCGGGCCGAGACCACGCCGTCGACCTGCGATACGGTGTGCGCCAGTTCCTCGCTCAACGCGTAGATCAGCTGGGCGCGTTCCTGGGTAGGCGACGAAACCAGACCGTTGCTCTTGAACACCTCGCCCATGCTGGCGAAGGTCTGCTCCGGCAGGCCGGCCTGTTCCAGGATCGCCATGGCTTCGGCAAAGCGCTCCTGCGCCACGTTGACGGTCAAGCGCCCGTCCTTCTGCACCACGCGGTCGGCGGGGATGCCTTCGTGCAACAGCGCAGCGACCATGGTGTTGGCCTCGCGCTCGCTGAGATTGGTGTACAGCTGGGTCTTGCAGCCCTGCATCAGGCAGGCGAGCAGGACGATGGCCAGCAGGCGGCGTGTCGTGCGCTGCAGTATCGGGAGAGGCATAAGGTTCATCATTGACCCTTGAGCAAAGTGTTGGCGGCGCCGGACACCTGGGTGGCACCGCGCACCACCATCTGCGTCTCGATGGAGTGATCGAACATCAGGCTCAACGATTCCACGACTTTTTGCAGTTGCGGGTCGGCAGCGGCCTGCGCCGGGGTCGGGTGACCGGCCGCCGCAGGGTCGCTCTGTCTGGCGCCGAGGTCGGCGGCGCGCTCGGCGAAGCGCTGTGTGCGATTAAAGAAGCCGTCGAGGTTGTCCAGAACACCGGCCCCCAACTGCGCGGGGCTGGTGCCGGTGGGTGCGACGGCGGGTTGCCGGGCCATGTGCTCGAAAAGGTTCTGCGATACCTGGCCGGTGCCCACTGCATCGGCGATGGGTGGCTGTGCCGGTACGGCGGTGGCGGCAATGGGCAGCATGGTCAGGCTCCTGTTCGACGATGGGAAGGTTCAGCGCGACGCAATCACTCGTCGGACATCGCTTCATTCAGCATTTCGTTGGCCTTGGGCATGATGATCATCTGGCCGGCCACGGTGACCGCGCCGCTGACCAACTGATCGGTGAACTCGGCGTCGCTCAGTTCCGTGGAGCTGTCCAGCGCGGCGTTGAATTGCGCTTCGCCGTCCGTGCCGGCAGAGGGATCGAGGTTCGGATCGATAGCGTTTGTAGCCATGGTCGTTCTCCTTGCATGTGAGCCCGAAGGCGGGGTGAACTCAGTTGAGGCCCGAGACCACCTGGGTCTCGGCGCCGCCACGAAAGATCCGCACACTGCCGGCCGCAGGTTGGGTAGCGGCCGTGCGGCGCAGGGGCGGTCGCAGGGCGGCGAGTTGCCCGTCGATCAGGCTCAGGTAGCCTGGCGAGCCGGCCGCGCGCACCGTGCGCGCGTTGGCATCGACGCTCAGCCGGGCGCGCGGGCCTCCGGCAAGCAGCGGGGCCAGCGCGTCCTGAACCGCAGCGGCCGATAGCGTGCCGGTGTCGAAGGTGCGCGCCGCAGTGTCGTTGGCGCTGTCGACGAACAGCGTGCTGCCATCGAAGTACCAGCCAAGCCCGTTGGCGGTGCTCAACGCGGCGAGAAAATCGGCGGCGCTGTCGCCACGCACCTTGCCGCGAACCTTGCCCTTGACGGCGTCGGCGATGACCACCGCGATACCGAGGTTGCTGCCCATCTCCTGCAGCACGCCCCGTACATCCTGGTCGATGATGAGGTACGGATAGGGTTGCGCAGCCCAGGCCGGCGCAGCATCGGTTGTGGCCCAGGCGCTGGGCCCGGCCAGCATGCCCAGGATCACCAATACGCTGAGCAGCCCCGGCGTGCCGGGCGAGCGCTGGCTGGATCTGGCAATGATGTCTGGGCCGTGCTGGCTCATGCGCTGTGCGTTCCTGCCGATTGATTGAACGGGCCGAGTGTAGCCGCGCGCACTTTGCGTTTTTGTGACGGTCGGCAAACGCGCCACGCACTGCAAGCCTTGCACCCCATGCAAGTGCGTGTTGTCACCGGACTGTCATCTGGGTAGGGTTCACTCAGCCCTTTGTCAGCCTTCAGGGGAGGGGTGTAGTGGGTTTTTCAAGACCTGGAAAGTCTCTGCCGATCACGGTACTGGCGGCGGCCTGCGTGCTGTTGGGCGGCTGCGCCACGCAGGCACCGCCCAGCGATGACGGCGCGCGATTGATGCAACTGGCGGCCGAGGTCGATCGTCGCGGCGATCCTTCTTCGGCAGTGGCGCTCTATGAGCGTGCCGCCGTACTGTCCCAGGAGGCGCCCGAGGTCATGTTGCAGTTGGGTGAAGCGCGTTTGGCCAGCGGCGATCCTCAAGGCGCGGCGCGGGCTTTTCGTGGCGTGCTGGTCAACCAGAGCAAGGAGCCGCGGGCGCTGCTGGGCCTGGGCACCGCGTTGCTGCAGAGCGGCGAAGTCAGTCGCGCCAGTGACACCCTGGCGCAGGCAGCACCGCTGATCGGCACGGCCACTGCCTACAATCGCCTGGGTACTGCCGCGATGCTCGCGGGCCGGCAGGCGCAGGGCATCGCCGCGCTGCGCCAGGCCCATGAGCTGGACCCGCAGAACCTGGATATCAGTACCAACCTGGCCTTGGCTCATGCGCTTGGCAGTCAGCCGAACGAGGCCGTCGAGCGCATGGCACAGGTGGTCCGCTCGCCACTGGCACGTCCCAGTCACCTGCGTCAGCAACTGCTGGTGCTGACTTTGGCCGGCCAGGAGCAGCGCATTGCTGCCGAACTGCCCGACCTGAGCGAAAGCGAGCGGATGGCGTTGATCGGCAAGGCACGGGCCATCAAGGTGCTGCAGGATCCGGCCGACCGCGCTCGCGCCCTCGGCATTCTCGCGCGCCAGGCGCGCTGAATCTCAGGGCGCCGGCGCGGCCAGACGTTCACGCTCCAACTCGCGCCTGCGCTCCAGATCAGCCGTTTCCCCAAGCAGGTACTGTTGCGCAGCGCGACCCACGGGCGCCGCCAGGGTCGGTCCCATGGCTTGCCCCTGGTGCAGGTCGCGGGTGTCTTGCACCATGCGCTGCAGGTTCACGGCATTGGCACAGCCCAGCGGCAAGCGCGCGCGGCCTGCGATGTTATCGGCACCCGTGCACGCTGCCGGCACGGTGCGCGCAGCGCCCGTCGACGGATCGTCGCGCAGCTGCAAGTAATCCACGGAGTCGTCCGCGGTGTCCAGTTCGGTGGCGCACCCGCCAAGCATCAGCAGGGACGCGACACAGGCCAATGTTCTGCAGCAGGCCATCCATCGACGATGAGTCCACGCAGGTTTACGCCCCACAGGTTCAGTCCACATAGAAGCCGAACTCCGTGTGGGCGGTGAGCGCAACGTTGCCTCCCGCCAGCCGCCAGGCCGGGTTGTCGCTGGCAGGGTCAAGCGGTATGGCCAGGCTGCGATCGGCCACCGGCTCGACGATGTAGGGGGTGATCAGGATGACCAGTTCGGTTTCACTGCGCTGGAAGCGTTTGGACCTGAACAGATTGCCCAGCACCGGCACGTCGCCCAGCAGCGGCAGCTTGTCGATGTCCTGCGAACTGCTGCGCTGGAACAGCCCGGCAATGGCGAAGGTCTGCCCGCTGCCGACTTCGACCCGAGTGTCGGCCCGGCGGACCTGGAAGCTGGGGACGCTGAACCCGCTGATCTGTACCTGGCTGGTGGTCGACAGGCTGCTGACTTCCGGCCGGACCTGCAGGCCGATGCGTTTGTTGGGCAGCAAGGTCGGGGTGAACTGCAAGGAAACGCCGAACGACTTGTAGTCGATGCCGATCAACTGGTTGCCGACCGGGACGGGCACGGGAATCTCTCCACCGGCCAGGAAGCTGGCGGTCTGCCCGCTCAGCGCGGTGATGTTCGGCTCCGCGAGGATTTCCAGGAAGCCGTTGCTCTGCAAGGCGTCGAGCAGTACATCGACGCTGGCGCTGCTGGAGTTGAACCCGGCCGACAACAGGTTGGTAGCGCCGGCCACCGCCGAACTGGCCAGCGGGCCGCCAGTGATCAGGCCGAAGGAAAACGAGCCGCTGTTGATCAGGGCATTCCAGTTGACCCCGTAGCGCAGCAACTGCTCGCGGGAGACCTCGGCAAAGCGCACACGGATATTGACCTGGGGCGAGCCGTTGTAGGTCGCGGCGTTGATCGGCGGCACGCCCGCCGCTGCGCTGCTGACCAGCAAGGCGTTGAGTTCGATGGCGCTGTCGATGTCGGCCACCGCACCGTCGGCCAGCAAGCGCTTGCCCTGGCTGCGCACCTGCACCTGATTGTCCGGGTTGTGCTGCTGCAGCGCTGTGCCGATCGGCGGGCGGACGCTCACGCCCACGCTACCCTGTGAGGCTTGCTGGGCGTCCAGGGCAATCAGGTTGGTCTGGCCGTCCGTCTTGCCGAACACATAGGCTACGCCGGGCGAAACGATGCGAATGTCGGCTATTGCGTTGTCGGCGATGAACACCGATTCCACGGGCGCGGCAAAGCGCAGGATGCGGCCTTCACCCACGCTCAATTGCACCGTTTCACTGGGCGTCGGATCGAAGTTCATCCCCTGTGCCGGCCCGGCCAGCGCAAGCGCCAGCCATGCGCCGGCGCACGGCACTCGGCGCAGCAGACCACGCAGCCGGCGGGTGGGCATCGACAGCCGGTTCATGCCATGACTCCCGCATCGGGAGCAGCAAGCGCAGCCGCAGGGCTGCCGGGCAGGGCGATGGAGCGCAATGTATGCAAGGTGAATTCTCGGGTCAGGTCTTGATAGGACAGCACGGGGATTTCCAGGTCGTGGCGCACCAGCCACTGGCGCAGATAGCGGCGCAGATCGGCCGACACCATCAACACCACTTGAAAGTCGTCGTCCGTGCGGTTGAACGCTTGACGCAATTGCTCCAGCAGCGCCTGGCCGAGCGCGTCCGGCAGGCCGGCGCTGCGGCTTGCTTCGGTGCGCCGCAGCGCCTGGCGAATCGCGTCCTCGGCAGGTCGGGCGAGGACGAAGGCGGCGATGACCCGGTGCTCGTCGGCGTAGCGATGACAGATCTGACGTGCCAGCGCGCCGCGGGCGTGTTCGCTCAGTACATGCAGTTCGAGATCGCGCGGGCCCCATTCCACCAAGGCCTCGAGCAGGCCACGCAGGTTGCGCAAGGCGATACCCTCGTCGAGCAGGCGGCGCAGGATGTCCGCCAGACGCTGGAGCGAGGTGTGCCGCAGGGCTTCGCGCACCAGCTCCGGATAGTCGGCTTCGATGCGGTCGAGCAGGCGGCGGGTTTCCTGGATGCCGATGAAGTCCGCAGCGTAGCGCGTCAGCACGGTCTGCAGGTGCGCCCCCAGCGCCTGTTCCAGCCCATGAAAGCCGATGCCGGCCTGTTCCAGCGCCTCGCGGTGAACCTGGTCGACCCACAGCGTGTCGCTGCGCCCCACCAAGGCCATGGCGGACTGCGGCTCCACGTCGAGCAACTGCACGTGCAGCGGATCGTCGCGCACCCACAGGTGGGCGGCAGGCAACGGACCGGCGCTGATCGGAATGCCTTCGAGCAGGACCGCGAACTGATCGGCGGCCATACAGGGATCGATCCGCGTTCCCACGTCGGGCAGCTCGATGCCCAGTTGCTGCATCACCGCCTGGCGCGCGTCCTCGGCGTGCTCGCGCAGTTCGCCCGCAGTAAGGTGCAGGGCCAGGGTCTGGCCGACCCGCAGCATGATGCGCCGCTCGGGCTCCACCGGCTCCGGCAAGCGTTCGACGGAAGCCGTGGCACCGGCAACGCTGGCCTGTTCGGTTGCCGTGGCGGGCAGGCTCTGGGTCAGGACGTGGCGCGCCTGGCGCCGGTGCAGGGCCCATGCGGCGGCGCCCAGGATCGCCGAGATGACCACGAACACCAGCGCAGGGAAACCGGGAATGAACGCCACTGCCAGCAGGATAACGGCAGTCAGGGTCAATGCGCGTTGGTTCGAGCCCAGCTGGCCGATGATCTCGCTGCCCAGGTCCTGGTCGTCATCGCTGGCAACGCGGGTCACCACGATGCCGGCGGCCACCGCGATCAGCAGCGCCGGGATCTGCGCGATCAAACCATCGCCGACGGTCAACAGTGAATAGGTATGGCTGGCTTCGCTGAACGAAAGCCCGCGTTTGGCCATGCCGATGGCCATGCCGCCGAGCAGATTGACGAACAGGATCACCAGGCTGGCGATCGCATCGCCCTTGACGAACTTCATGGCCCCGTCCATGGCCCCGTACAGCTGACTCTCGCGCTCCAGCAGGGAGCGCCGCTGTTTGGCCTGCGCCGGCTCTATATCGCCGTTGCGCAGATCATTGTCGATGCTCATCTGCTTGCCGGGCATGGCGTCCAGGGTGAAGCGTGCGGCCACCTCGGCGACCCGCTCGGCGCCCTTGGTGATCACCAGAAACTGGGCCACGGTAATGATCAGGAACACCACCAGGCCGATCACCACCTCTCCGGCAATCACGAACTCGCCAAAGGCCGCGACGATCTCGCCGGCGTCGCCCTGCAACAGGATCAAGCGCGTTGTGGTGATCGACAGCGACAGGCGCAACAGGGTGCTGAGCAGGATGATCGGCGGCAAGGCGGAAAAATCCACCGAACGCGAAACGTAGAAAGCCACTACCAGCACCAGCAGGCTGAAGGCGATGTTCACCGCAATCAGCGCGTCGACCATGATCGTCGGCAACGGAATGATCATCATCACCACGGCCAGCATCATGAAGGCGGCAATGACCACGTCACTGCGCTGCGATGCCAACAGCGCCAGGCGGTTGAGTGGGGCGAGGTTCATGGGTTCGAAGTCCTTGGCGGGGCAGGCCCCAGCAGGTGACGGGAAAAACACTCGCGTGCGCCGGCATGATCGCCGCTGACCCAAAGGGCGCGGCTGCGCAGCAGCGCATGGCACGGGTGCTCGCCTTCCAGGCCGATCAGGTAGTCGAGTGCATTGAGCGCCCGGCGTCCGTCACCCGATTGAGTGAACAAGGCGATCAGGCTGCGCAGGATATGGATGTCGTCCGGGCAGATGCGATAGGCCATCAACAGGTAGGTCAGGCCACGTCGCTCCTGGCCGCTGCGTGCATACGACTGCCCGCGGCTGTGCAGCCACTGGGCGCAGTCACGCGGCGACGGCGCCGCGGGGCTCATGTCCATCTCGCCTGGCAGTTCGCGTTCAGCCGTCATGGTCAGCGCCGGCTTCCAGGTGAGCCTCGATGTCGCGCTGCAGTTGCATCTCTTCGTGCAGCAACGCCAGCGCCACCGCTTCGGTTTCCGCATCGGCGCCCAAGTGCGGCACGATGACGTCGATCAGGTGCTGGAGAATCTGCGCGGTGCGGTGCGGGCTGAATATCGTCGGGTCCTGAACCTGAACCTGAGTCAGCTGCTCGAGCCGTCCGCGCAGCGACTTGCCGATATCGGCACGCCGGTTGCGAATGGCTTTCTCGAAGGCTTCGCGGGTGGCCGTCGCGGCACTGGCGGCGGCTGGTTGCACCGGCTCGCTGCGCAGGCTGCCGGCCGTGGGCTCGGGCCCTTTGCGCGCCTCGACTTTCATGCCGCTGGCTCCCGCCTGGCCCGCAGATTCATAGGGTCAACTCGAATTCCTTGCCCTGGCGGGCAAGAATCAGCCGATCATGTTCGATACGCTGCAGAACCCAGCCATCGGCCAGCGCCGCACCGGGGTAGAGGCGTTCGCCGCGCTCGCCTAGCACATAGGGTTGCGGGCCCAGCCAGACCGCCTGGAAATGCACCCGCGGCGGCACCAGCGGCGGTGCTGGCAGCACGTCGTTGCGCAGCACCGGCGCATTGCCCCAGGTGCGGTCATACCAACTCTGTACCTCGATCCAGCGGGTGCGCTGATCACTGTCGACCAGGCCACTGACCCGCAGCGTGTTGCCCTGGGTGTCGATGGATAACGGTTGCAGGCCGGCTTGATCCAGACGCTCGCGCAGCGCAGCCAGTGCCTGAGGCTGTGCGCTGGCGATTGCAGGCCGGGCTTCGGCAGTCGGCGCAGCGCCGTCGACGGCCAGCGCTGGGGCTGCTTCGGTCCATGGCCGCCACAGGTAGCCGACAACGATCAGCAGGCACGCCATGGCGAGCAGCGCCCAGCGAGCGGTTGCTGCCGAGCGCGGTGGTTCGCTGCCGGGTGGATGCGAGAGGCGCAGGGCGGTGTGGCCAACGCTCAGTTGCACCGGCAGGCTGCAGCGGTAGCCGTGGCCCTGGGCAACGCGCACATCGCCCACCATGACATCGCCGCCGGTGGCCTCGATCGCCAGGAAGCGCCGATGCACATGCACGGTGAGGTGGGTTGCATGGATCTGGGGGTCGCGCAGGACGATGTCGCAGTCTTCATGGGCGCCGATGCGACAGACACTGCTTTCAAGCGCAACGACCGCACCGGCATGGGGGCCGCTCAGTACGTTGAGCTCGGGAAGAACGGTGTGGGCAGTCAATGGCAGGGAGCGGTGTGCAGCAATCACAGGCATTCATCACTCGGCGTCGACAAGAACGGGCGGGTGGCGCAGCACGCCACCCGCCAGCGAATCAGTTCTGCGGACGCTGCTTGGCGGCGTCGAGCTCGGACTTCTTCTCGGTGGTGATCTCAGTCACCTTGGCCGATTTCTCGATGGCCGAGTCGAAGGCAGCGGTCATTTTCTCGATCGCTGCGTCGGCGCTGCTGGTGCTTGCTGCTGGGGTAGTGGTGCTCATGGTGTCTCTCCTTGTTGAGGGGATTAATGTCTGATTCGCTGCTACTGCACAGATGCAGACGGCATGTCACCACAGCCACCTTGAGGTGAGTCCCGGTGGCTGCAGGGGTACCCTACAGGCAAGGCGGTTAAGGAATTGTGTCAGCGGCGAAATGCGCAGCGCTCAGTTGTAGCGGCCATACGGTGGTTGTCGGATAATGACGCGCAGCCCCGCCAGCTTGGTCGGGGGATCGCCACTGAGGATTGTCTGATGGTAAAAGCGCGCCCGCGTCCGGCGGTAAATGGAGTCGCTTCGGCCGATCGGGTGCTCACGGTGCTTTCCGCGTTCGCCATCGGCGACACGGCGCTGAGTCTGGTCGAGTTGGTGAACCGTACCGGGCTGATCAAAAGCACCATCATGCGGCTGATGGTTTCGCTGGAAGACCATGGCTACATCACCCGCATGGCCGACGGACGCTATCAGCTCGCCAGCGAAGTCATGCGGCTGAACGCGGTGTATCAAGAGGCGCTGGACCTGGAGCGCCACGTGATGCCCCGGCTGCACCTGTTGGCTGAACAAACCGGCGAGACCGCCTCGTTCTACGTGCGCCACGGTGCCTACCGAATGTGCCAGTTCCGGGTGAACTCGGCGCATCGGCTCAGGCTCAACCTGCAGCCCGGCGACATGCGCCCGATGGACGAAGCGGCGGGAGCACAGGCATTGCGCGTGCCGGTACAGATCGGCACGTCGCTGGACAAACCCTATTTCTCCAAAGGCGCTACCGACCCACACGCCGCGTCGATTGCCTTGCCGGTGTATGGCGCGCAGCGCGAGCTGATGGGCGCGCTGGTGATCTCCGGACCTGCCAGCCGCCTGACCGAAGAAGCGGCTGAAAGCCACTGGGCGCTGCTGTTCGACACCGCGCGCGACCTCATGCGCAGCCTGGGTTTCAAGCCGGCGGACGAGCAGGCATCCAGCGCTGAGCCAACCGCCGCCCAATAGCGTTCCCCGCAGGGCCGCCCTTCATCGGCAGCGCCCGACGACGATCAATGGCCCAGCAGGTGGCGGTTGACCACGCAGCGTGGGTCCAGCTGCGCACCGTTCCAGACGGCCAGAATCTGCTGCAGCGCCACCAGGCCCACCCGGTCGCGTGCTTCGCTGGTGTTGGCGCCGACGTGGGGCGTGGCGACCAGCGTCGGCAGGTCCCATAGCGCGCTGTCCGCAGGCGGCGGCTCGGGGCTGAACGTGTCCAGCCCGGCACCGGCGATCCGCCCTTGTTTCAATGCCTCCACCAACGCCTGGGTATCCACCAGCTCGCCGCGCGCGGTGTTGATCAGCACGCTGCCCGGGCGCATGCGCGCCAGTTGCACCGCACCGATCAGGTGGTGGTTGCTGTCGGTAAGCGGGCAATGAAGGCTGATCACATCGCTGTCGGCCAACAGCTGGTCAAGGTTTTCTTCGCGCTCGACATGGGTCCGCTGCGGCAGCTCGCGCAGGTAGGGGTCGTAGACCTTGACGCGCATCCGTAGCGGCGCCACCAGGTCCATCAGGATGCTGCCGATAGCGCCCAGGCCGATCAGCCCCAGGGTTTTGCCGAACAATTCGATGCCGTTGGCCGATGACTTGTCCCAATGGCCGGCGCGCAGGCGTGCGTCCAGCCGGGCGGTCTGCCGCGCGACGCTGAACATCAGGGCAAATGCATGTTCGGCCACCGACTGCGCGTTGGCCCCTGCGGCGATGGTGACGGGAATGCCTCGCTCGGCAGCCGCCTGGATGTCGATGGTGTTATAGCCCACGCCGTGCTTGGCGATGATTTTCAGCGAGGGCGCAGCGTCGATCATTGCTCGAGTCAGTTGGCCCTGGCGGACGATGATTGCGTCGGGTTGTTCGCTCGCGATGGTCGCCAGCAGCTCGGTCTCGGGCAGATAGGGCGTGGTGGCGATGATCCTGAGGCCCTCGGCGGCGGCCAGGCGCATGGCCTCGGGGGCAAGTTCGGGACCGGTCAGCAAGACGGTGCGGGGCATCGTGAATACCTTGTTTTTATGTGTGAGTGGTACAAGCCGGGACGCGGTGTGCGACCAGGTCTCGACGGTTACTCGAATCTATCATAATGAAACGACGTTACGATAATTCTGAAAATAAAGTCTTGCTCCTCTGCAGGATAGATTGAATTGGGTGTTGATTTGGCATTTATGAAATGCAATTCTAAAAAACGCCACCTATCCATGACATCGAATAACACCAAGCAGAGGTATGTCACATGAGCATCGGTTTTCAGGTTGTGCAACGTTCACGCCGCGTGAGCCCGCAATGGGTCGAGCGCTTCCGTGAGCTTCCCGTGGCCAACGTCAGTGATTCGATGAATCGCATGACCGCCGCTGGCGCCCGCCTGCGGCCCATGCACCGTCAAGGCGTGCTGGCCGGACCGGCGCTGACGGTCAAGGCGCGGCCTGGCGATAACCTGATGCTGCACTACGCACTGGACATCGCCGAGCCGGGCGACGTGATCGTGGTCGACGCCGGTGGCGACCTGACCAATGCGCTGATCGGCGAAATGATGGTCGCCTACGCCATCAAGCGCGGCGTGGCGGGGATCGTCATCAATGGCGCCATTCGTGATGCCGCCAACATCGCCTCAGGCGACTTTCCACTATTCGCCGCCGGAGTGTCCCACCGCGGGCCGTACAAGGATGGCCCCGGTGAGGTCAACGTTCCGATCGCCATCGACGGCATGGTGGTGGAGCCCGGCGATCTGGTGATCGGCGATGAGGACGGCTTGCTGTGTGTGCCCTTCGAGCATGTCGAGCAGGTGTACGCGCGGGCGGCTGCCAAGTACGCCGCCGAGCACAAGCAGATGGAGCAGATCGCGCAGGGCAGCAATGACCGCACGTGGGTGATCGCGGCGCTCAAGGCCAAGGGTTGCGTGCTGCCGGGTCAGGCATGATGCATGCGTTCACCTGCGTGAAGCACTGGCTGTCCGCCAGTCATTAATCGCTTTTAAAATGGCGTTCTATTCTGCTAGATTCGAAACCCTGCCTACGTGCATCATCCGAAAAAGCTGACAGATACGCCCCGAACACGCTTGTTGCCTCACATAAAAACAACAGAGGAACACTTCATGAATCACTGCAAATCCGTTTTGTCCGCAACGCTCGTGGGTTTGGCCCTGAGCTCGTTCAGTGCTCACGCGGCCTGGCCGGAAGACCGTCCAATCGAATTTCTCGTGGCCTATGCGCCCGGTGGCAGCACCGACGTGATGGCGCGCACCATGCAGCCGTACCTGGAAAAACGTCTCGGGGCGAAAGTCGTCATCGTCAATCGGCCCGGTGCCGCTGGCGAAATCGCCTACACCGCATTGAGCAAGGCACGGCCCGATGGCTACACCTTCGCGTTCATCAACACCCCCGGTTTTCTCAGCACCCGAGTGCAGCGCAAGGTGGGCTATGCGGCCGACTCCATTCGCCCGGTGGCACGTATCGTCGACGACCCCACCGTGCTCGCCGTGCCCAACGATTCGCCCTACAAAACCCTCAACGATTTCATCCAGGCTGCCAAGGCTGCACCCGGCAAGCTGTCGGTAGGTACCTCCGGCGTGGGCACCGACGATCACCTGATGATGGTGCAACTGGACCAGCTCGCAGGCATCGAGCTGACCCACGTTCCCTTCGGTGGCGCATCGGAGTCCAGCACCGCCTTGATGGGCGGGCACATCAGCGCGGCCGGTCAGAACATCAGCGAGCTCAGCGATGACACCAAGTACCGCGTGCTGGCGCAGTTTTCGGCCGAACGCATGCCCCAGGAACCCGACCTGCCCACGGCCAGGGAGCAGGGCGTCGACCTGGTGATGACCTCCGAGCGCGGCATTGCCGCGCCTGCCAAGGTCTCGGTGGAGATTGCCGCGCGCATGTCCGTGGCCGTCAAAGAGGTGCTCGAGGATCCGGCCTTTCTCAAGCAAGCCAAGGACTTGTCGTTGCCGATCGCCTACCTCTCCGGTGAGGACTGGGCGGCCCAGATGCCCGCGCAGACGGAGCGTTTCCAGCAGCTCTGGAGCGCGTCGCCATGGGTGAAATGAGCTTGACCGCACGGGGCAACCGCCCCGATCTGCTGGCCAGCGCGATCTTCATCGGCCTCGGCGGGCTGGTGCTGTGGTCCACGCGCGACCTGCCGGCCGGCAGCGCTGCCATGATGGGGCCCGGGTTCATGCCGCTGATGATCGGCTCGCTGATCATCATCCTCGGCTTGGTCGTGGGGCTCATGGGATTGTTCAAACAGGTGGAGTCGATCGACCCGGTCAAGCTGCGACCGCTGTTGATCCTGCTGGCAGCGGTGGGCGGGTTCGCCCTGGCCGCCGAGCTGGCCGGGTTCGTCATCGCCGCGGCAGGGTTGATCATCTTCGGCAGCATGGCCGACAAAGCGTGGCGGGTCCGCGAGGTGCTCATCTCCAGTACCGTGCTGACCCTGTTCGGGCTGCTCGTATTCATCTACGGACTCGACGTCCAAATGCCGGTGGGGCCCTTCTGATGGACATGTTCGACGCGCTGTACCTAGGCTTTTCCGAAGCGTTGAGCCCGACCAACCTGGCGTTCTGCCTGATCGGTGCGCTGCTCGGTACCTTGATCGGCGTCCTGCCGGGCATCGGCCCGACGGCGACCGTGGCGATCCTGCTGCCGATCACCTACTTCCTGCCGCCGCTGGCCGCGCTGATCATGCTGGCAGGGATTTTCTACGGCGCTCAATACGGGGGATCGACCACAGCCATTCTGGTCAACTTGCCGGGTGAAGCCTCGGCGGTCGTCACGGCGCTGGACGGCCATGCCATGGCCAAGCAGGGAAGGGCTGGCGCGGCACTGGCCACCGCAGCGCTGGCGTCGTTCTTCGCCGGGACCGTGGCGACCGTGGCCCTGGCCGTTGCAGGGCCGCTGCTGTCGAAGTTCGCGCTGTCGTTCGGCCCTGCCGAATATGTAGCGTTGACCGTGTTCGGGTTATTGGCTGCGACCATCCTGGCCAGCGGCTCGGTGATCAAGGCCGTCGGCATGGTCTGCATCGGCCTGCTGCTGGGCATGATCGGCATCGACGTGAGCAGCGGTTCGACCCGGCTGACGTTCGGCAGCACCGACCTGTACGACGGTATCGATTTCGTGGTTATCGCGGTCGGCCTGTTCGGCATCGCCGAGATCGCAGTCAACCTGGAGTCCGGCGAGGCCAAGACCTCACTGGCCGGCAAGATCACGCGCCTGTGGCCCACCCGTGAGGATTTCCGCCGGGCCTGGCCGGCCACGTTGCGGGGCACGGCGCTGGGGACGTTTCTCGGTGTACTGCCGGGCGGCGGTGCAACGTTGAGCGCCTTCAGTGCCTATTCCCTGGAAAAGAAGATGTCGAAGACCCCGGAGAAGTTCGGCACAGGCCTGGTCGAAGGGGTGGCTGCACCGGAAGCCGCCAACAACGCCGGCGCGCAGTCTTCGTTCATTCCGCTGCTGACCCTGGGCATTCCGTCCAACTCGATCATGGCAATGATGCTCGGGGCCATGATGATCCACGGCATTACCCCCGGCCCGTCGGTCATCACCAACCAACCGGCACTGTTCTGGGGGCTGATCGCCAGCATGTGGATCGGCAACGTCATGCTGTTGGTCATCAACCTGCCATTGATCGGCCTTTGGGTGCGTTTGCTGCGGGTACCGTACCGTCTGTTGTTTCCGGCCATCCTGCTGTTCTGCTGCGTCGGCGTGTACAGCGTGAACAACCGAGGTTTCGACGTGGCCCTGGTGATCATCTTCGGCCTGCTGGGGTATCTGTTTCGCAAGGCCAAGTGCGAGCCCGGGCCGCTGTTGCTCGGCTTCGTACTGGGGCCGCTGCTGGAGACCAACCTGCGCCGCGCGCTGTTGATCTCTCAGGGTGACCCCGTCGTGTTGATCGAGCGCCCCATCAGTGCCGTGCTCTTCGCCGCGTCCGCCATTCTGCTGGTGATGATGGTGCTGCCAGCGTTTCGCAAGAAGCGCGAAGAGGCCTTTCAGGACGAAGAGGTCTGAAGGGCTGAGTGGCCGCCGAGCGTCGATCGAGCGCGCTTCAGCCGTTGAGATGGCGGCAGATGTGCTCGACGACGCAGGCCTCGACAGCGCCTTCGCTGGTGTCCTGGGCGAACGCTGCATAACTGGCGCAGACGTCACCCAGGCAGCCTCGGTACACCGCGACGACGCTGCCGGGCCCGCAGCCGGTATGCCCTGCCAACACCACACCGCCTTCCACCGGACCGCGCATCAGCCCCAATGCATAGCCCGGTGCCCTCCAGGGTCTGCCGGCAATCGGGCCGCCCAGGGTGTGCGTTTCCTGCATCGCCTGCAGCAAGTCGCCAGGCAGCAGGTGTTCGCTGAACAGACGGTCAAGCAGCAGTACGGCCTGTGACAGCGGGCCGATCAGCAAGCCGTGATACACCCAACCTGGGTCGTACGTGGCGAGGCCGGTGCAGGCTTGCTGCAGATCGGCGCGATCGATGGCGAAACGCACGTTGGCGATGCCCAATGGCAACAGCACGCGCGCGTGCAGTGCATCGGCCAGCGGCAGGTCGGTGGTGCGTTCGATCAGCCTGGCCACCAGCAGGTAGCCGACGTTGGAATAACGCCAGCCCGCGCCAGGGCTGTAGCGAAGCCGATCGGCCTGCAAGCGCTGCAGCATCTCTTGCGCCGACCAGGCCGGCTCACGGTTGGCGACGGCGGTATGGTATTCGGCCAGCTCGGCATAGTCCGCCAATCCCGCCTCATGCCGCAGCAGGTGGCGCAACGTGTAGTCGTGGCCCGTCAACGGCTCGTCCAGGTCCAGCCTCCCGTCACGGACCAGGGTCAGTGCGGTGGCGGCAAGCACCGTTTTGGTGAAGCTCCACCACGGCAGCATCGGCTCGGGGTGCTCTGCCAGCAGCAAGGGCTGGCCGTTGAGGACTGCGGAAATCAGCATGCTGGGCTCTTGGGCGAATGAGTGGGCGGATGCACGCTTCGCGACTGGCGCATTGTGTTCGCCCGTCCCATGGTAGACCAGACCCGACCGCACTGTGCCTGAACTGTCTGGTCATCTGCGAGCATGTCGTGGAAATCGTGTGGAGTTTTCGAGCGACTTAGCTTTGCGGCGGCAGCTTCGCTATCACCTTGATCTCGAAATCGAACCCATACAACCAGGTAACGCCCACGCAGGTGATGTTGGGGAAAGGGGCTTGTCCCCAGTATTCGGGCACCACTTCCCAGATGGTCTCGAATCGGGACTGCGGATCGACGATGAACACCGTGACGTCCACCACGTCATCGAATGTGCAGTCGGCTGCCAGCAGCACGGCGTTGAGATTTTTGAATGCCAGGCGCACCTGGTCCCGCAAGTCGGGCTCGGGCGAGCCGTCCTCGCGGCTGCCGACCTGGCCAGACACGAACAGCAGGCCATTGCTGCGAACGGCGGGGGAGTAGCGGTTGCGCTCATAAAGCGCCTGGCGGCCGACTGGAAAAACGACGTCACGCTGGGTCATGGGATTGCCTCCTGGGGCCGGGTGACCCGTCATCTATCGTGCAGCCACGGTAGAGGCTTGCCAGGGCTGCATAAACGGGCAAGTCTGACCAGGACTGTTTGGGTTTTCCAAACAATGGCCAGTCAAGACGAGGTGCCGATGGACCGTTTCGATGCCATGCAGGCCTTCGCGCGAGTGGTGGAGACGGGTAGCTTCACCCGCGCGGCGCAGACCTTGCACATGAGCAAGACCACCGTGACCCAGTTGGTGCAGCAGCTCGAAGCGCGCCTGAGGGTGAAGCTGCTGAACCGCACCACGCGCAGGGTCAACGTCACCGCCGACGGTGCCGTCTACTACGAGCGGGCGATAGGCCTGCTGGCCGATCTGGACGATGCCGAAACCGGCCTTTCCAGCGCCGCGATCGCGCCGCGCGGCAGGCTGCGGGTAGACGTACCGAGCCCGTTCGCCAGCCATGTGCTGATGCCGGCCATGCCCGACTTTCATCGGCGCTATCCGGATATCCAGATCGACATGGGCGTCAGCGACCGCATGGTCGATATCATCGGCGAGAACGTCGACTGCGTCGTGCGCGGCGGTGAGCTGACCGATCAATCGCTGATGGCGCGTCGCCTGGGTGATCTGCAACTGGGGGTCTATGCCTCACCTGGTTATTTGCACCGGCTCGGCACGCCGCAACATCCCAGCGAACTCGACGCCACGCAGCACCGTGTGATCGGTTTCCTCTGGGCGCGCACGGGCAGGGCGCTGGCCTACACCCTGCACCGTGCCGCCGAGAGCATCACGGTGCGCGGCCAGCCGGTGCTTTCGGTCGACGACGGCAATGCCTACCTGGCTGCCGGTCTGGCCGGAATGGGGGTGTTGTGGCTACCGGGGTACATGGCCAGGGCGGGACTGGCCCGCGGCGAGCTCGTTCCGCTGTTCCAGGACTGGCAGCTCGATACCATGCCGATGTACATCGCCTATCCGTCCAACCGACACATCAGTTTGAAGTTGCGGGTGTTCATCGATTGGGTGGTGGAGTTGTTGCCATTCGAGGGGCCTGCACAGGGGCGCTGACCTGGCGCGCTCAGCCGATGATCACCGTACCCAACGCGATCACCGTACACGCCAGCACCTTGCGCACGGTCAGGCTTTCACCGAGGAAAAAATAACCGATCAACGCGGCAAACAGCACGCTGGTTTCACGCAGTGCCGAGACCATGCCCATGGGAGCATCGGTCATGGCATAAATGACGATACCGTAGGCCAGCAGCGAGACCAGCCCGCCGGCTGCAGCAGTCGCCATTCCAGGCCGCCAGGCGAACAGGCTGCGCGCGCCACGACGTGCGATATACACCGCTGGCATCAGCACACCCCACAGTGCACACATCCAGACGGTATAGGCCATGGGCGCGCCAGACAGGCGCGCGCCGATGCCATCGGTGACGCTGTAGGCCGCGATGAAGGCGCCTGTGCCCAAGGCGTAGGGCAGGCTAGGCACAGCGAGTTTGCCCTTGCTGAACGCCAGCAGGATGATCCCGCCCGAGACCAGAAAAATGCCCAACAGGGCACTGGCCTGGATCTGTTCCCCGGCGAACAGGGCTGCGCCGAGGGTGATCAGAATCGGCGACGAGCCGCGTGCTACCGGATAGGTCTGGCCAAGATCGCCCGCCCGGTAGCTGCGCACCAGGAACAGGTTGTAGCCCACATGCAGCACGCCCGACAGCACCGCATACGGCCAACTTGCCTGGGCTGGCGCGACCATGAACAACGCCAGGGCGATGCAGGTGACCGCCACTGCCAGGCACATGACGGTCATGGACCACAGTCGGTCCTCGCCGCCGCGCAACAGCGCGTTCCAACCGGCATGCAGCAGGGCGGCGAACAGTACGAGGGAGATGATAGAGATAGGCATGCGCCATGTTAGGCCGCCCATCAGTGGATGTAACAGAGAAGTCTGCTCATTGCGTCATGAGCAAAACCTCATGGGACATCACGATCGTAGGCCAGTTGTGCTTGCGTTGACTGCTCGCTCAACCATTGCCGGAATGAAACTACATGGGGTTGGGTTTCGATACCTTTCGGGCAGACGAAGTAGTACGCCACCGGCGAGGGGAATGGCACCTCGAAGAGCCTGACGAGACTGCCATCGGCGATCTGTGACTCGACGTGGCCGCTGCGAACCAGAGCGATGCCTTGTCCCAGCAGGGCAGCGTCAACGGTCATGTTGGTGTCGGCGAACCGGACATTTTCCTTGAGCGTGGAAATGCTCAGGCCGACGTGCTGGAACCACACTTCCCACCGTGGTACCAGATCGTTTCCGTCACGGGTCAGCAGCGGGTAGCGCAGCAGCTCGCCAGGGTGCTGCGGCAGCCCGAAGCGCGCGAGCAAGGCAGGGCTGGCGACGGGGAAGATATGTTCACGGAACAGAAACTCGGAATAAAGGCCGGGGTAGTTACCGGTGCCCAGGCGGATCGCAACGTCAGGGTCGGTGCCGGAGAACTTGATTGCCGTATCGGTGGTGTCCAGCGTCACCAATATGTCCGGGTGCTGCTGGGCCAGACTCGGCAATCGCGGCAGCAGCCACTTCAGTGCGTAAGAGTAGGTGGTACTGACCTTGAGCCGCACTCTTCCCTTATGCTCCCTCAGTTCGGCGAGCATCGCCTCCAGGTCCGCGAAAAAACCACGGACGATGGGTGCCAGAGCCGCTCCGGCGGGTGTCAGGGTGAGCGACTTGCCCCGTTCGAACAGCTTCAACCCCCACAGATCCTCCAAGTGCCTGAGCTGATGGCTGACAGCGCTTTGGGTTACATGCAGTTCTTCGGAGGCCGAGGTGAAGGTGGCATGCCGCGTTGCCACTTCGAAGGCGCGCAGGCTGGCGGTTGGTGGCAGGTCTTTCATGGCAGGCTCATGACTGATGCACAGGTGGGCAATATGAGTGAATGCTCATGATAGGCGTCTGGCGGAAACGCATCAATGCACGTCAGAGTGAGCTGGGCAGAAAAGTTGCAAGCGAGGCTGTCAGTAAAATATTCAGCCCGTGACGTACAGGCGAACATCCATGGTTAAAGTATGAACTCACTCTTTCTCCATAATGACGACAAAACAAATCTTCTGGTTGTTGGGGCAGCCTTCAGTCCATGTATTGATATTTTTGAGCTTCCAGCCGTCCTTGCTGTACTTATTTAGGTATCCCATTAATTCAGACAGCGGTAATAGATAAGTTGAGTACTCTATCCCTGCTGCTAGAGAAGTGTTCAACAGCAGCCAAGCGCCAATGAGCCAGGTTTTACGCCACGCCAATGATTTCACTTGATTGATCCTTTTGGTCCGGGCTCCCGGATAGCGGCCACTTGATTGGGGGTTCGACTACTCCGTGTCAACCCTCAAGAGAGACAGGGCATTATCGAAGTCGTAGGGTGTTGACCGTCTCGTACGAAGCCTCTTGTGCTCAATAGACCAACGGCAACTTCTTGCAGGCATCGGAAAGCCAGAGTTCCAGCGGTGGGCTGGTGAGCGTTGATTTCGCGAGCTCGGCGCTAAGTTTGATGGGCCATCCTTTCGATATAAAGAAAGCTCCACCTGGTTTTGCGCCACAAGCAAACTGCCAACCGCCGTGATGACTCCCCCAACGCCCAAAACGATCACCCCGCACATCTTGGCCGCTTCAGACCAATAGGCACCTTTGTTCCTCCTTGGAGCGGCTGCGGTTTCGTCTTCGAGCTTTTTTCTTTCAGCCTTGAACTTGTCTGTCTCGGCGCGCAATCTTTCGATCTGGGCAACTTTCAAGTCGGAGTCTTCGCGTTCAGGCGGGGCTGTCATGATGGTCTCCTCACGTGGTCGATAGCCCTTGTAACCGGCGGGGCTATGGTCGTGTAGGGCTGCACGAACACCGCTGTAGAACCAGTGGTTTTTCAACCGGTGCCGACTGTTGTCAAACTCCGCTATCCGGATAGGGAAACGCGGCAGGTTTGCTCAACTCGGGATCGAAGTGAGTGCGCAGCGCAGCGTCGGTCACTGCATAACCCCAGTTGATCAAGCGCTCCTGGAGTTCGTCGTCCATGCGTTTCAAGCGCGTCGCTGTGGTGGCCAGCTCCTGAGTTCTATGCAGCGGGCAGCTGAGGTTGAGCGCGCGATGGGTATAGGAGGCGTAGTCAGTACCGATCCCCCAATAAGCGCCTGAGCGCTTGCCAGCGTCATCGGGTTTTGCCTGGTAACTCGCTATCAGCGTGCGTTTGCGCAGGCTGCGTACCTGATTGTCGACCAGGTCGAGCACCCGGTAGGCATGGCGTGGCCAATCACGTTTGGGTTCTTCTTCGGGTTTGATCTTGGCGCCGGCATCGCTGACAAGCACCGTCCGATACCGTTTCCACACGGTCTCGAGCGCCAGGTTGTCGTATATGCCACCGTCCGCCAATGCAACGACCGAAGTAAACGGAGGCCGTTGCAGGTCCTCGCCCGAGTCGATTTTGAAGGAGGCTGGATGCAGTTCGATCGACATGGGCGAAAGGATGGGGGGGAATGCAGAAGACGCCGCCACCGCGCGCGCGACTGAAAAATCGGGGTTTTCGATACGGCCCACGCGGTAGTCTCCCATATAGGGTTTGGAAAACCGCCACAGGGCACCGGACTGCAGGTTGGTGGCATTGAAAATGAAGCGCGGCGCGTTCGGCAAATCGCGCAGCTTGGCACCTTTGAACAGGTGCTCGTCGTACGCGTCGGCCACGCGATCCGCGATGCTTCCGGGAAGCAGAATGCCCCCTATGAGGGCCTCGGCATCGAGTGTTCGCCGCGCCAACGCACGTATCGGGGTGACGACGAGCGTGTCAAACGGCCCAGTTGCGCCATTGAAGGGTAGATTTTTCCATGCAAGCGCCAGCACCGCATTCGTGATCGACCCTCCCGAGACACTCGAAATACGCTCGACCGAGAAGAGCAATCCGGCTTCATACAGCCGCCATAGACTGCCGACGTGAAACAGCATGGCGCGGTAGCCGCCGCCGGACAGGCACAGGCCCATGCCTGGCAGGAGTGGGCGAGACACAGACTCAGGTTGCCCAGTCATCTCGACGCTCAGAGGCTCGACATGGGTGGCCGCTGCCTCGCCCACATCGGCGTGATCGGTGATGATGTCGAAGGTCGCATCGCCGTCGACTGCCATTGGCTGGTTTTCCAGCTCGAGAACGGCAGGGTGTTGGGCATTGGTCAATTTGCCAGCGCTGTCGAACGTTGCAGCCATCAGGTAGTTGACTTCCAACCTGGTATAGGCCGGGTCCCAATGGGTATTTTCTGGGACGTGACAATGCCCGAAATGCCCACCCTCGGCCCAGTTCATGGTACTGCGCAAATGGCCGCCCGGGTCTTTGCCATCCCGCGAAGGCTTGGGCGGCCCGGCTGGCCAGACTAATGGCACAGCGTGGATCTGCTCAAGCCAGCGGCACAGGCGAGCAAGGTTTTTCAGCGCTGCTTTGTTTTTGGCCTTGCCGGCGAATCCAACCAACTCGATCTGCAGAGCTCGGTCGCGATTGGTCTGAGCCCCGCCGGGAGCATTGCGCAGCGAGCGGGCCGCGGTGTCGGTATCGATATGCTGGTAGACCTTGCTGGCGTCCACCGTGAAGTGCGGATCGGAACGATTGTTCTTGAAGGCCGCGAAAGCGCCGTCCGCGCTACCACCTTCCGTGGTGTGATGGACGATCTTGAAGACCCCGCCCGTGTAACTTCCGCTCGAACCGCTGATCGGGCGTTGTTCCGCAAATGGACATATGGCCATGATTCATCTCCCGTCAGACAGCGTCCAGTTCAACACCGGCGATGTATTTTTCGCGATAGGCATTCATCTTTGCAGCGAGTGGAGGCTGCAATGCCTTCAAGGCGTTGCCGTCGATGGAGAGGACGCCCTCGCTGCGCCGTAGCGACATCTCTCCGCTTTGTAGTTTGAAGAACAGAATTTGAGTCAGCTGGGTGTCGGTCTTGAGTACAAAGGCCATGGCCCGGGCCATGAGGCCTTGTTCTTCGTCCGCATAGACATAGGTGAACTGGAAGCGACTCACACTTTCATGGTGGCGCTGACTGTTGAAAAGGGTGATGAACGGGGTATCTGCCGACATCTTCTGCAACCCCTTGAGCACTGCGAGGACCGCCACGGCTGCGCCGGTAATCGGGCTCAGGAAGGAGGTGATCACCCCGATCATCGCTTCGTGAACATCCAGGGCGTCTGCCGTGTAAGAGAGCTCAGCCGTTTCCTTTTGCCGTATCAGCCAACCTATTTTCACCAGCGTGCCAAAATAGGCATCGAAAAACGCGAGTGGATTGGGGTCGTTACCGATTGATTTGGCAGCAGCGAGTTGGGCGAAGAGAGACGAATCCGTGAGCGCCTGGCGTGCACCGGCATCTACGCCTGTTTTGAACGACATGATGTTGGAACCCACAACCAGTGACTGCGCCTTGGCTGTTTCGAGCGCCGGTACACCCATCCCGGCGGTGACACTGAACATCTCGGGCTTGGCGGGCAAGCCGGTCGTAGTGATGAATTGCTTGGCCTGCTGAAGATCGAAAACCATTGGGCTCACCTGTTGGATCAGAGGACGGTGTATTCGATATAGAGGTTGGTGGCGTTCAAGGCGGTGTTGAGCTGTGCGGAACGGGCGCTCAGAACGTCGTCGTTGCGAAACGTCCGGCCCTTGGTCGCGGCTACGAGGGCGTCAAGTGTTTTGCGGGCCGGCATGCGCCAACCGTTGATTCCCTGTTGGCTGGCAAAGGCCTCATCTGTTGATATGAACGCAATCAAATCTGGATGCGTCATGAGGTCCACGCCTCGTTCCTTCAGCGAGGCATTATGACTGCCGTGGTGCGCAACTTTAAGGAAACGCACCTGACCGAGAATCTTCGTGGCTGTCAACTTCCGTTCGCCGTCTATGTAGGTTTGATCGTGCCATGACAACCAGTTACCAACCTGTGCATCGCCCGGAAACAGCATGAAGGTCTGGTCGGGAAGTTCGAACGCCAGCACCAGGCTCGTGTTGTTGGTATCTGAATCCAGCTTCATGGCCAGTGGACCGGCCGCGCCAAGCCAATCGGCGTCGATGCTGCGTCGAGATTGATCGCGACCATCACTGGCTGTGTCGGTGTAATAGCGCTCGTCCAGCCAGCGCAGCACTTCCTCATCTGCACTGACCTCGCCGCCCGCTGCGGTCTTGGACGCGCCGCGCACGTTATCTGGCTTGATGCGTTGGAATTGGCTGCTGAATGGCAGGTCATCGTCGGTGTCGAGGGCTTCACCATCGACCAGTCGAAACAGCAGATCTTCCAGTGCCGTATTGTCCAGATAGGTTTCCTGGCCCAGACCCGATGAAGGCTTGTCTTGTTTGAGCCGATCCAGCCTGCGCGGTGGGCCGAGGACAAAAGCCTTCAATGTTCCTGGAGCTTCGATTACCTGACCGGGTGAAAGGAATGCAGTCTGCAGCGCACAGGCCTTGAGTTCCTGCATGATGTCTTGGCTTTTGAGCCGTTTGCGCTTGCCTGAAGCAACCGCGAAGGGCGCCCCGGTAGCTGGCAGGGAGACGGATGCAAGTGGACCCAGGAACGCGTCGAGGCCTGCCAGCGCAGTCTGCCTGTCGGCGGCGAACGGGGAAGGCGTAAGACTGCTATGTGCGTCCTGGATGAGTTCGGACAGTGCTGCGAGTGACACGCTGCGTCTATCGCGATCAAGGCGCAGTTGCTTGGCAGTCGCATCGTCGTCGTCCTCGGTCCAGGCCATCCAGAGCTTATGGATGACAAGACCGTCTGACATGATGTCCCTTGCCTGCGAAAAACCCGAGATGTGATCCCAGTGTTCATGGGTAATCACCAGCAAATCCAGCATTCCTTTCTTAGTTACCTTGCCGTGGTCATCGATGACGCCACCGGTAGTTTCGACGATATCGCGAGCGATCTGGCGCATGCGGATGTCGGCCTGCGCACTGCCGGTGAGGATGCCGAAGTCGATCAGAATGTGTGCGGGCGGATGATCGGTATCGAGCACGCGGATGAGAAAGCAGTCACCCAGATACCCGCTGTATGGGCTACCTGGTACGCCCAGAGCTCGGTACATACGGACGATGATCTGAAGTTTGGTTGTCTCCAAACCGGCGTTTTTCACGACATTCATTCCAGGCTCCTGTGCAGCAAGGCAAAGGGTTCGGGAGTTTCACTCACCCGGGAGCCCATTGCCTGCCCTGATGTTTTGCCGATGCGGAAATCACGTTGAGCGACCAGGCGGCGGTTGTCGCAGACATCTTTTCTGATGATGCGAATCAGCTTGCCGTCGCGCAGGTCGATATGAAGGGTCGCGCCTCCGCGGAACCAGAAGTCAGGTTCACGGGACAACACGGTCGAATCGCCGTGATCTGCTTTGTCTTGATCCGCAGGATCGTCGTAGCCGCGCCGCTTTTGGGTCATCTGGATGATGAGTTGATGCGTTTCCTGCCCATCCGGGCCTGCTCGCCGGGCAATACGCGCGGAGTGCACCTCCAGCCTGGGCACCTTTGGAAGCTCGCCCGCCGCATTGGGTTTGCCGGTCCACAGCGTAGGGATATCGACTACCGGAACCTTGCGAAGTGGATCATCGAAGGCAAGCAGACGCATGCCCACCAGCTTTTCCCAACCCTCGTCATACGGGCTGTCTTTTTTGAACCATTCGTAGATGCGTGCCTGGTTGCGTTGGATGACACCGACCGCGGTTTCCCGCAGGTTACGCCGGCCGCCTCCGGAGGTTCCGTGTACATGGTTGGAGCCCCAAGGCTGAAGCGAGACGGAAAGCTCGAGGGAAGCCAGCAGATTGGAAAAGACATTGCTGAGCCCGTCTTCGGCATCCGCAGCCGTCTTACCGAACTCAGGTGTTTCAGCAAGATCGGGGGCATCCCACAACAGGCTGTCAGGCGCCATAGAGATGCACCCGGGCACTGTAATCCCGCGCTTTCTGAAGGCTTCTACAAAAGCAATGCGATAGCGCATCGGATCGTTGCCGACCAGATCCGTGTCGGCCGTGATGATGGCTCGCAGGTACTCACCAAAGTGCAGATCGACTGGTGGGGTGTAGTCCAGTCCTCGGACACACATGCGAAGCACTTGATCCGCAGCTTTTCCGGCTTCGCGGGCCAGGCGGTCAACCAGTTCCCCAGAGAAATAGTCTTGATTGGAGACCGCGCTGGCTCGCGCCAGACGGAAGAGGTCGGCTGTTCGACGCTCGTAGATTGTGACGAAGGCATCGAAGATCGCCGCAACCAGAAAGCCTCCACGCGCATGAGCCTCGGACGTGTTGGATAGCGTCTTGGGCAAAGATTCTTCGCTGCCGCGTTCGCCATCGGTCGTTGCGTTGGCCGTCGCTGGAACGGGCGGTTCCAGATACTGCAGCGCATAGCGCAATGCGCCCCGACGGCCGGTGGCATGTCCGAACTGCAAAGCGAGGCCGTTCAACAAACCAGGCTCGCGCAACGAGCCCCTGCTCTGCATCAGCTGATGACGGACCACATTGGTCAGGCTGAAGTGCTGCAGCAATGCAACGATATCGGCGAACGCCTCATGAAACGCGAGTGAATCGAAGTTGGACGCTTCGATGGAGCGTTGCTGCATCCCGTGAAGAATCGCATGAGTCGTTTCATGGGCAACGATGTCCTGCGAGAGGCAGGTGAAGACCCAGCTACTGAAAGCGGTTTTGCCTTCGACATGCTTGAAATAGCCGAACAATAGCGCGCGTTTGGTGGGGCTATAGTAAGCATTCCGTTCCCGCAGGGCATGGGGATAAATCCGTAGTCGCCTTGTGAAGTTTCGATCAAGCGAGAACTTGGGGGCGTCTCGGTCTCCGGCCCAAAGTACCACCCGCCCCAGAGCTCGCTCGAAGTTACGCACAGTACGCATGGCCACTGCGAACACCATCTGCTGATGGAATTGGGGGTTCCCCTCGGAGGGCGAAAATCCATCCTGAGCCAAAAGAGACGGGGCGTTCAGATCGACCGGCGCATAAAATAGATCCGAACTTGGATCGTAATCGATCACTTCGAGATAGTCGTTGGTGGGGCCAGGTTCCAACTTGTCTTCCCAACGCGTCTCCCAAGGAAGTTCGATGACGGTATCGTTGATAATGGCAGTGTCGAGTTCGACTGAAGATTGTGGATCGAAAGCGTACACTCGCAGTCGACGCACGGAGGGTTGGGGAATGATATGAGTGAGCCGCCGCATACCCGTCATTGTTTTTATCCTTGAGCACTGTAACGACCCGAGCGTGTTCGAACCCAAACTGCAGGCGTCGACGTTTCTTGTATCGCGTGTGATAAGAGTGATTCGCGAGCATGCCTAGTGGATCCCGCTCCCCAGTGCTTAGCCACTGGGTACGGCACGACGGCCAATAGACAAGGATCCCGCCGCCGACCTTCGTTCAAGGGAGGCACAGCGATGCAGGAAAGATTATTTGGAAGGAATGCTGCGTAATGATGCCGACTGAGCGGCTAAAGCTCGCACCCAACAAGTTCCCACCTCGATGGGACAAGTTTCGCGTGGAGTCGCAGACTGCTTGAGCGTTTCATGCGAAGTCTGAATCTGAGTACTAGTCATAGTTGAGATGTGCGCCATCGTCCAGCGCCATCTGCCACTCGACGACAGAAGGTCTTCATCAAGCGCGGTGCCAAACACCTCAATAAGGGCGTAACCTGCCAGCTAGCCCCAGCTTGTGTGAAAGCGAGGTTGGCCATCATCCCCAACCCGAACCGTCCAACGAGATCGCTCCCATGCCGCCAAGACGCTTCGCCGCTCACGACATGGACTTCGATCTTGGCCCCGATGCCGCAGCCAATTGGTCTGACGTCATGCTCGAGCACCACGGCCTGTACTGCCGGTTCGACGACTCACGCGTGCAGGCTTCCACATCGAAAAGTTGGACATTGGGTCACATCGGCCTGACCCAGGCCGACCTGGCGTGCGTCGTGCTGGCGCCGGTGGGCGAGGAGCGCTCCTCGTGGCAGGGCGATTGGCTGTACTTGAAGCTGATGACGCGAGGGCATGTCGACATCGAGGAAGCCGGGCAGCAGCACCGATTCGATGCCGGGAGCATGTTTTTCATCGACCCCGAACGGTCTTTTCAAGAGTCTTTCACTGAACGCGCCCAGATGACGGTGCTGCGTATTCCCAAGAGCAATCTGCGCGAACGCGGGCTCAGGCATTCCCTGCCCAGGCCGGTGATTACCGATTCGAGCTCGGCCGACACGCGCGCCGCCCGCGCCCTCATTCACTGCATCGCACAGCAACAAGTAGCGCCCAGTCCTGTGATTCGCGATCTGATGGGTCGACAACTGCTGGAGTTGATCGACGCGTTATTGGGTGCTCCGGGGGACAAGGCTACTTCGCGCAGTGCGGAAGTCGTACTGCTGCGGGCCCGCCGCTACATCCACACAAGCCTGGCGCACACCGGGCTGGACACTTCGGCGATCGCCGCCGCCGCGCACGTATCGGTCAAGCACCTGCAACACGTGTTCAGAAGCCAGGGCACTACCGTCATGGGCCATGTCTGGCACGTTCGGCTGCAACAAGCGCAGCGCCTGCTGAGCGCCAGACAGACGCTCACCCCCAGCGCTCAGGAAGTCGCCTGGCAATGCGGATTCGCGACCGCCGCCCACTTCAGCCGCGCCTACCGCGCCGAGTTCGGCATTTGCCCCTCGCAGGTCCGAGCCAGTACTCGCTGAACGCCTTTACCTTCGGCCTGCATTCTTCAAACGCATTGAAAAGCGCCTCACGGACAAGCAGCAAGCGCCTCTTGGGTAACGGGTCGGGGTTCTTCACGCCCTAGAATCGGTCGTGTCTTCGCAGACAGATTGTTTCCCCGGCGGCTGTGTCAGCGCCCTTGGTCGTACACCTGCACCTCCTTGCAATGGCTGGCAATGTCGCTCGTTGTCACCCGCTTGAGGGGTGTTCAAAGGCACCTACATGAACAGCTATACAAGCGCTATGCACACCGCAGACTTCTCGCGTCGTGTCGAACACAATCAACGTCAGTTGAAGGCCAGGCTGGCTGAGACCTATGACTACATCGTCTGTGGCTCGGGTACGTCCGGATCGGTGGTTGCCCGCCGCCTGGCGGAGAACCTCGACGTCAGAGTATTGCTGATCGAGGCCGGTGGCACGGACGAGGTGCCCAGTGTCACCGATGCCAGCCAGTGGTTCGTCAACCTGGGCGGCGAACGCGATTGGCAGTTTCAGGCACAACCGAACCCCCATCTCCATGATCGAGCCATTCCCCTGTCCATGGGCAAGGTGCTCGGCGGTGGTGCATCGATCAACGTGATGGTCTGGTCGCGCGGTCACAGCAGCGACTGGGACTATTTTGCCAGGGAGGCTGACGATCCAGCCTGGAACTACGCTTCGGCCTTGGCAACCTTTCGACGTATCGAAGACTGGCAAGGCGCACCGGATCCGCTGCGGCGCGGCACGGGAGGGCCGGTTTTCGTCCAGCCTGCGCCAGACCCCAATCCGGTTGCACCGGCCATGCTGCGCGCCGCCGCATCGCTTGGCCTGCCGGTCTACGACGATCAGAACGGCGCAATGATGGAAGGACCTGGAGGCGCCGCGTTGGCCAACCTGTGCCTTGAAGACGGCCGCCGTCGTTCGATCTTTCGCAGCTATGTGTACCCCTTGATGGCTCAGCCCAACCTGACCGTGCTGACGCATACTCATGTGCTGCGGGTGTTGCTGGACGGCAAGCGGGCGGTGGGGGTGGAGGTGCTTCACGAGGGCAAAGTCATCAGGTTGGGGGCTCGACATGAGGTCGTACTGTCTCTGGGCGCCATCAATACACCCAAGGTCCTGATGCTCTCCGGAATCGGCGACACGCGGCAGTTGAACGCGCAAGGTATCGATGTAGTTCAGGACCTTCCGGGTGTCGGTCAGAACTATCAGGACCACATCATGGTTTCCGGATGCATCTGGGAATATCAGCACCCCCAGCCACCGCGTAACAATGCCGGCGAGTCGACGTTCTTCTGGAAAAGCAATCCATCCCTGGATGTCCCGGACATCCAGACCTTTCTCGCGCAAATTCCCATAGCCACGCCCGAGGCCCAGGCCATGTTCCAGCCACCTGCGGCTGCGTGGTCGCTGCTACCTGGGCTGGTGCGGCCCAAAAGCCGGGGCGCGATCACCCTGGCGAGTGCCAATCCCATGGATGCGCCACTCATCGACAGTGCCGCGCTGTCGGATCCCGAAGACCTGAAGGCCCTGGTACGGGCGGTCGAGTTTTGTCGCGAGCTCGGCAACAGTTCGGCAATGGCACCGTTTGTACGGCGCGAAGTCATGCCGGGGGCCATGAGCCGCAAGGCGCTGGAGTCATTCGTGCGCAATACGGCCTCAACCGTGTGGCACCAGTCGTGTACGGCCAAGATGGGCAGGGATGCCATGTCCGTAGTGGATTCACAGTTGCGGGTCTACGGCATCAGCGGCCTGAGGGTGGCAGATGCCTCGATCATGCCGCGGGTGACCACGGGAAACACCATGGCGCCTTGCGTGATCATCGGAGAACGCTTGGTCAGTTTGCTGACCCAGACCGCGGAAGCCGAGCGCGAGACGGCAAGCGCCCGACCCATGGGTCGGGCGTTTGCCGTTCAGAGGGAGAGAGCCGTCGATTGACGGCCCGTGCGGCCTAGCCGAGGCAGCACTTCAGTCAGGCGAGTGATTCAAACGGTAACGTGCAGGCGAACCTCGATATTGCCGCGCGTGGCATTGGAGTACGGGCACACCTGGTGGGCAGCTTCGACCAACGCCTGGGCATCGGCCTGCTCCAGACCTGGCAGGTTGATGTTCAGGTCGATGTCCAGGCCGAACCCGCCCGGAATCTGGCCGATGCCCACCTGGGCAGTGATCGACGTGTCGGCCGGGATGCTGCGTTTGTTCTGGCCGGCGACGAATTTCAGTGCACCGATGAAGCAGGCTGAGTAGCCGGCAGCGAACAGTTGCTCGGGGTTGGTGGCTTCACCACCGGCGCCGCCCAGTTCTTTCGGCGTGGCCAGCGCCACGTCGAGAATCTTGTCGCTGGAAACGGCACGGCCATCACGGCCACCGGTGGCAGTTGCGGTTGCGGTGTAGAGAACGTTCATGGCTTTTTCCCATCGATGGCTGGAGGAGGTGCCGTCAGCCATGCATTCGCACGCTGACTGGCTGGGCTTAATCTATCTCGCTAATATTTAGTGCGCAAGATATATTTCGCGATGATGTAGTTTGCGTTGTGACGCTGGCTGCCAGGTGCCATGCCCGAAACTCGGTATGTCGCCGTTCAGTCGGATTTCCGTTCGCCAGGCTCGTCAGCGATACCGCCGCACTCATGGGCAATGCTCGCATTCAGGCTATCCCACAGCGCCATTATCTGATCGACCGCGGTATCCAGCCTGGCAGCCGGCACACCGTCGCGCGCCAGGGTCGACAAGCCAAGCATGAAACTGTCGAACGTGGTGGCGAGCACCTCGGGGATCACCGTCTTCGTTAGTTCGCCAGTGCTGACGGCTCGCTCGACACACGCCACCAGACCGGCCCGGTTCACGTTTCTCGTACGCGCCAATGGCTCGGATATCGCCTTGCTTTCCTCGGAACATGCGCTCATGAGGCCCAACGCGACCAGGCACCCTCTGGGGTGACCGGGCTCGCATTGCATTTTCGCCGAGCGGCGCAGGGTGAGCTCGATCGCCTTGCGCGGCGGGAGGGTCGTATCGAACAGGCTTTCGGTGACTCGACCATGGGTGTCGAGATAACGCTCGATCACCTCATGGAACAGCGCCTGCTTGGAGCCAAAAGCGGCGTAGAAACTGGGCGCACTGATGCCGCCCCCGATTCTGGCCTTGAGCTGGCTCAACGAGGTGGCGTCGTAGCCATGCTCCCAGAACAGATGCATCGCTTGGGTGATTGCGGCATCACGGTCGAACGTACGCGGGCGTCCCATCTGTGCCATGTCGAGTCTCCTTCTGCAAGACTTAAATACTAACCGATACATAAGTCGTTGACCACTGCACGCTATCGCCTTACATTTATACCGATCAGTATATAAATCGAAGGGGACAGGCATGACCACACATGAGCGACACAGCGACAAGCTTCCGCTTGGCGCATTGCTGGCTTTGGCGATGACCGGTTTCATCTGCATCGTCACCGAGACATTGCCGGCCGGATTGCTGCCGCAGATCAGCAGCGGCCTGGACGTCTCGCCATCACTGGCAGGGCAGATGGTCACCGTCTATGCATTGGGTTCGCTGCTGGCGGCCATTCCGCTGACCATCGCCACCCAAAGCTGGCGACGCAGAACGGTGCTGTTGATGACGATCGTAGGGTTTCTGTTGTTCAACTCCATCACTGCATGGTCTTCCAACTATGAGCTGACCCTGGTGGCCAGATTTTTCGCGGGCGTCTCCGCGGGGCTGGCCTGGAGTTTGATCGCTGGCTACGCTCGACGCATGGTGGTACCGCGACTGCAGGGCCGTGCGCTGGCGGTGGCGATGATCGGAACGCCGATTGCCTTGTCGCTGGGCGTGCCACTGGGGACCTGGCTGGGCGGTTTCATGGGTTGGCGTATGGCCTTCGGATTGATGTCCGGAATGACCTTGGTATTGATCGTCTGGGTGCTGATTAAAGTGCCCGACTACCCGGGGCATTCGTCCTCGCAGCGGATGGCGTTGCGCGAGGTCTTTTCCACACCGGGCGTGCGCCCGGTGCTGGGGGTGGTGTTCACCTGGATGCTGGCGCACAACATCCTCTATACCTATGTCGCACCTTTCGTTTCCAAGGCCGGGCTGGCGAATGACGTGGATCTGGTCTTGCTGTCCTTTGGTGTGGCAGCGCTGGTGGGCATCTGGGCCACGGGACGGCTGGTCGAAGATCATCTACGAAGAACAGTCCTGGTCAGTTTGGCCACCTTTGCGGCGGTCGCGGTCTTTCTCGGCGTGTTCTCGGCGTCGGCATTGGCCATCTATGTCGGCGTTGCGATCTGGGGGCTGACGTTCGGTGGTGCCGCGACGCTGTTGCAAACAGCGCTGGCCGACTCGGCAGGCAGAGGCGCTGACGTCGCGCTGTCGATGAATGTCGTGGTGTGGAACAGTGCGATAGCGGGCGGCGGGTTACTGGGTGGCGTGTTGCTGGGCCACTGGGGCGTGAGTTGCTTTCCCTGGGTGTTGCTGGTGCTGGTATTGATCAGTCTGGGCATCGCCGCGCAGGCTCGGGTGCATGGCTTCGTTGGAGGAACCAGGGCGTCTGGCCAGACGGTCAGTGGTCACTGATGCACGGGCTGGGCGAGCAGGGGGCGCCGCGCCTGGAACGCCCCCGTGACTCGGCCCTTCGAGCTCAGGGCTTCAAGGCAGCGCTGACGGACGGTGCAATCGGTGTCGTGGGGCGTCCCAACAGTTGGCTCAACTGCCGGCTGCCGTCGTACAGATCGCCCTTGGCAGCTGCTGCATCCGAGTCAGCCAGCATTGCCGCCAATTCATCGGGTAACCCAATGCTGACGAGGGTCTCTTTGTACTGCGCCTGCGGCAAGTCGTTATAGGCAACCGCCTTACCCGATTGCTGCGCCACTTCTGCGGCCAACTCAGTCAAGGTGTAGCTGTCGTCGCCGGCCAGTTCGTAGATCTTGCCGGCCTGGCCGTCTTGGGTCAGCACACTCGCGGCGGCCTCGGCGTAGTCCGCCCGAGCCGCCGAGGAGATTCGACCTTGCTTTGCGCTGCCCAGGATCGCGCCATGCTCGACAGCCGATGCGACGCTGGCGGTGTAGTTCTCGTTGTACCAGCCATTTCGCAAAAGCACATGGCTCAAACCGGATTCGGCCAGTGCCTGTTCAGTATCGCGATGCTCCGCTGCCAATCCCAATGTCGATGTGTCTGCGTGCAGCAAGCTGGTGTAGGCCAACAATGCCACGCCTTCTGCCTGCGCGGCGGCGATAACGGCGCGGTGTTGTGCACGGCGCTGTCCCACCTCGCTGGAGGAGATCAGCAACAGGCGGTCAACACCTTTCAACGCGCTGGCCAGGGTTTCAGGCTTGTTGTAATCCGCCGCTCGGATCTCGATGCCTTTGGCGCGCAGATCGGCTGCCTTTGCCGGGTCGCGTACCAGCGCGATCAGCTCGGCAGGGTCGATGGTTTTCAGCAGCGCGTCGAGAACCAGACGGCCCAGTTGGCCATTTGCACCGGTGATAGCAATCATGAAAGCACCTTCGTCCGAGTTTGAGAACGTCCGATGCTAGAATATAAGCTTACGAAAAGTAAGTACGTACATAAAGGTAAGTGCAATGGTTGATCTCGAATCCGCTTCCCATACGTTCTCCGAGAAAGTCCGCCGCGGTGAAGTGCTGCAAGCCGACTGCCCGTCTCGGGAAATCCTCCAGCACATGACCAGTCGATGGGGCGTTCTGGTGATGGTGGTCTTGCTGGAAGGTACGCATCGATTCAGCGAACTGCGGCGCAAGATCGGCGGCGTCAGCGAAAAGATGCTCGCCCATACGCTGCAACGGCTGGAAGGGGATGGACTGGTGCTGCGCGTGGCCCGGCCAGTGGTGCCACCGTATGTCGAGTACAGCCTGACACCACTGGGGGCGGCGGCGGCTGCGAAACTGGAGATCGTCGTTGATTGGATCGAGGACAACCTGTCTGCAATCCTGGCATTCAGAAGGGCGCACGAACCGGGTGATGAAGGCCAGGCATGACTTCGGGCAGGCCCTATGAGCCCTGGGTGTCGACCTCAAGCTCGGTCAGCAAGCCTGACATCGCCTCCCTGAGTCGTTCTTCATTGCGCCGGTAGTAGGTCCACTTGCCAACCTTGCTGGCCTCGACGAAGCCTTGGTCGAGCAAGGCCTTGAGGCAGATTGAGGTGGCCGGCTGCGAGAGGCCGGCCTTGTCCTGAATCAGGCTGGCACAGACGCCATGCACACTGAAATCGTACAGCTGGCTGTAGCCTTCGAACGAGCGATGGGGGTCCTTGAGCCAGGTCAGAACGGCCCGTCGCGTAGGGCTGGATAGAACCTTGAGTGCCTCGTTCAACGCCGTCATTGCTGTGCCTGCCCCTTTTGACCGACGGGAGTGATCCCGTCGGGGAATGCATATTTTAGGGCGTCGCGAAGGGATAGTCGACGTAACCTGTCTCACCGCCGCCGTAAAGAGTGGCGTAGTCGACGGGATTGAGCGGCAGGCCCTGTTCGAATCGCTTCGGCAGATCGGGGTTGGCGATGAACGTGCGACCGAAACCGAACAGGTCGCCATGGCCGTCGGCAAGTACGCGCTCGGCCTTTTCCTGGGTGTAGCAGCCCGAGTACATGATCGGCCGGGTGAACGTCTCGCGCAGCGCCTTGCGGAACGACTCGGGCAGTTCCGGAGCGTTGTCCCAGTCGGCCTCGGCAATGGACAGGTAACCGATACCCAGCTCATTCAACATGGCCGCTGCCTGGATGTAGGTAGCCTGCGGGTCGCTTTCCACCAGGCCCAGGTAGACGCGTTCTTCGGCGGTTGTCTCGAACAGTGGCGCGAAACGTACGCCGACACGCTCGCTGCCGAACACCGAGATCACCGCTTCGGTCACCTCGCGCAGGAAGCGCAGGCGATTGTCCAGCGAACCGCCATATTCGTCGGTGCGCTGGTTGGTGTGTTCCGAGATGAACTGATTGAGCAGGTAGCCATTGGCCGAGTGCAGCTCGACGCCGTCGAATCGCGCTTCCCTGGCGTTGACTGCCGCGACCCGATACAACTCGACCAGCGCCTGGACCTCCGCAGTTTCCAAGGCCCTTGGCATGCTCGGGTCGGCCAGCGCACCGGTGTCAGGACCGGTTTCGATGAAGACCTTCACGGCCGTTGCGCGAATGGCGGAGGGGGCGACGGGGGGCTGGTTGTCAGGTTGCAGGCTGTCATGAGACACGCGCCCGACATGCCAGAGCTGACAGAAAATCACTCCGCCTTGTTCATGGACGGCGCGGGTGACCTGCTGCCAGCCAGCGATCTGTTCCTGGCTGTAGATGCCTGGCGTCCAGGCATAGCCCTGGCCACGCGGCTCTATCTGGGTGCCCTCGGTGATCATGAACCCGGCGCTGGCGCGTTGCCGGTAATAGTCAGTCATCAAGGCATTGGGCACGTCCCCGGGCTGGGTACTTCTGGACCGCGTGAGCGGGGGCAGGGCAATCCGGTTCTTGAGGGTCAGGCCACCGAGTGTGAGGGAGGTGAACAGGCTGGAGTCGATCATTTCAGTTCCGTAGGACAACGAGAGTAACTTCACATTAACACATTCGAATGTGTTTATGTGATGCGTATCGATATCCATGAGACGCACGCGCTAGCTTGCCTTGGATGCAACCCCAGGCACCTGCGCGCGCGTGACCAGCGCGATACCGACACACACCAGCACCAGGGCTGCCAGGTTCTTCCATTCGAAAATGCTCTCGCCGAGGAACATCGCCGACAGCGCGGCCCCGAACACCGGCACCAGGAATGCGAACACACTGACCCTGCCGACGGGGTTGTATTTGAGGAGCAGGCTCCACAGCGTGAACGCCACCGCTGACAGCAGGGCCAGGTAGATGAGTAGCAGGGTCGACGTGGCTGTCATGTGACCCAGGGTTCCGCCGGTCGCGTACCCGCCCACAAGCAATGCCAAGCCACCAACGGCCAGCTGCCAACCCGTCATCACCATCGCATCCATGCGGTGGGAGACATATTTGCCATAGATGGACGCCGCCGACAGCACGAAAGCGGCGATCACGATGAAGCCCTCCCCGTGCACGGACGGCAAGGCATCGAGCGGACCCGCGCCGGCGTTCACCGTCAATACACCGGCAAATCCGAGCAGGCAGCCCACGCTCTTGCGCGTGGACAGTTTGTCGTTGTGGTAGACGAAGTGCGCCAGCAGCACGCTGAAGAAGGTGGTGGTGGCATTCAGAATCGACGCGCGGACGCCCGTGGTGTAGGCCAGGCCAATGTAGAAAAACACGTATTGCAGCCCCGTTTGCACCAGACCCAGCAGGGCCACCTGGCCAAATGTGCGTGGGCTCAGGCGCAGGACAGGTTTGCCCATCATGACCGCCAGCAGCAACAGGCACAGGCCGGCCAGGAGGAAACGATAACCTGCGAAAATCAGCTTGGACGGCACGTCGTTCGGGGCAATCTGCAGCAGCTCGTAGCCGTTCTTGATCGCCGGGTAAGAGCTGCCCCAAAGGGCGCAACACAGGGTAGCCAAAAGCAATACGGTTCTGGGGTCGGAAAGAAACTGCGACACGGGACGCGTGGCGGATGCGTTCATGGGTGGCTCGTCAAAGGGTAGAAGGAAGGGCGTCGCCGCACATGCCTGTCTGTGCGGCTGGTTAGAGTTTGGCTACTGGGGAGCCTGTAGCGAGACCAGCCCGGTTGCTACGAGGTGAAAGTCGTTCCACGCGTGTTCACGAACAGCGAGTAGATCGAATGACTGCTGGCCATGAACAGTCGGTTGCCTTCCCGTCCGCCAAAGCACAGGTTTGCGCAGCGTTCTGGCAGCGAAATGTGTCCGATCGCCTTGCCTTGGGGGTTGAACACGCGCACGCCGTCCAGTTTTTCCAGGTCGGCCTTGGGATCGCCATTGCCGCCCCAGCCGCACCACAGGTTGCCTTCTTCATCACAGTCGATTCCGTCGATGGCGGCGTAGTCGAGCCCCTCGATATGCTTGCGGCGCTCGCCAAGGGTGCCGTCGTCCTTGACCGCAATGGCCCAGACCAGGCGGTTGGGTTTGGCCCGGCCTTCGACGACGTACAGGGTTTTTTCATCGGGGGAGAAGCACAGGCCGTTGGGGCCATCGAGGTTGTCGATGACCCGAGTGACCTTGCCACTGTCGCCGTCGATGCGGTAAACGCCATGGGGTTGAACCGGCGTGACCTTGTGGCCTTCGTAGTTGTTGTGGGTCTGAAAAGGCGGGTCGGTGAACCAGATCGAGCCGTCGCTTCTACAGACGATATCGTTGGGCGAGTTGAAGGGCTTGCCATCGTAGCTGTCGGCCAGCACGGTGATCGTTCCGTTGTATTCGGTGCGCGTGACCCGGCGACCCTCGGCAGTGGTGGTCGACCCTTCGCAGACCAGCAAACGCCCTTGGCGATCGCGACACATGCCATTGGAAAAGTTGGCGTGCTCGCGGTACACGGAGAAGCCCTCGGTGACTTCGTCCCAGCGCATGATGCGATTATTGGGAATGTCACTGACCAGCAAGTAGCGGCCATCGCCCACCCAGACCGGGCCTTCTGCCCACCGCATGCCGGTGGCGAGCTTTTCCACGCTGGCGTTGAACACACGCAACGCCATGAAGCTATCGTCGAGGGCGTGAACCAACGGGTCGGGGTAGCGCGAGCTCAGTGGTTCGGCGGCATCCGACAGTTGGGGCAGGGCGGCGGCGCCCATTGTCGCCAGCGAGGCAGAGACGGCGAGGGACTTATGCAGGAAGCTGCGGCGGGTGTTGCCTTGAGCAGTGCGTTCAGGCAAGGCGGACAAGGTCGAGTCCATGTAGCGATCTCCGTGATCTTGTTTTTTTTGGAGATGCAGTAATACCGCGTGATAAGACATCGTACAAGTACGGATGGGCTATGCCGGTAGTGCGCCGGTGCAGCCTCGCCTCATATCCGATGTTGAGCGAGCGAGAAATCCACGAATACCCGCACCCTGCAGCATCAATCCACCCGATACCGCAACGCCTCGACCAGCAACGCAAACGCCGGCGACGCTTGCCTGCGGCTTGGGTAATACAAGTGGTACCCCGGGTGCCAGGGGCACCAGTCTTCGAGTACGACCTGCAGTTGCCCGCTGGCAATGTAGGGCGCAGCCATGTCGTCTGGAATGAAGCTCAAGCCGAACCCGTCCAGGGCGGCGTCGAGCAGTTGGTACGCGCCGTTGTAGATGACCTGTCCAGACACCCGCACGTTGAGGGTTTCATCGTCCTTTTCGAACTCCCACGCATACAGTCCGCCGTGAGTGGGCAGGCGCAGGTTGTTGCACAGATGGTTGGGCAGGCAGCGCGGTGTGACCGGGCGCTCGCGTCCGGCGAAGTAGGCCGGTGAACCCACCACGAGCATGCGCATGTCGGGACCGATGCGCGTGGCGATCATGCCATCGGCGACAGCCTCGCCCAGTCTCACGCCGGCGTCGAAGCCCTGGGCCGCGATGTCGACGAAGTTGTAGTCGCAACAGACTTCGATGGAGATGTCGGGGTACCTGGGCAGGAAGGTTTTCAGCACCGGGCGCAAAACCAGTTCCAGAGCATGGTCCACGGCGTTGATGCGGATGTTACCGGCGGGACGGTCGCGCAGTTCGCTGAGTGCCGCCAGCGCAACTTCGATATCGGCGAAACTGGGGCCAACCGTGCTGATCAATCGCTGGCCAGCCTCGGTGGGGGATACGCTGCGGGTCGTGCGCGTCAGCAGTCGCAAGCCCAGGCGCGCTTCCAGGGCTCGCACCGTGTGGCTGAGCGCAGACTGCGAAACGCCAAGCTTGCCGGCGGCCTTGGTAAAGCTGCGCTCCTTGGCAACCGCGAGGAAGGCAAGAAGATCGTTGGCATTGTCGCGAAGCATTCATGAGTCCAGTTCATTTATCCATGCTGATTATAGTGGCTAATCAGACGGACATCTAACGGGTAGATTGGAGTTCTTCGGCAAAGCACAGGAAGATTCTTGGTGAAATCACTCGCAGCCGCCGCGCTCTCATTGTCCTTGTTAACGTTTGAAAGCAAAGGAGCCCAGCCCATGAATGGCACTCACTCCCTCAATGTCACCGTAACGCCCGCAGGCTCGCAGCCGTCCGCGGTCGGGCCCGCCGAGTACTTTACCGGCAAGGTTCGGGTCGATGCCCCATTCAAAGGCACCGACGGCGCTCGCATCGGCGGCGCCACGGTCACTTTCGAGCCCGGCGCGCGTACCGCCTGGCACACCCACCCGCTGGGCCAGACGCTGATCGTGACCGCAGGTGCCGGCTACGTTCAGCAGGAGGGCCAGGGCCGCCAGCTGATTCGCCCCGGTGATACCGTGTGGATTCCTCCCCAGGTGAAACACTGGCACGGCGCACGGCCCGATACTGGCATGAGCCATATCGCCATTGCCGAGGCACTGGACGGCAAGGTGGTGGATTGGCTGGAGCAGGTCAGCGATGCGGAGTACGGCCAGGCGCAGTGAGGCCAATGTCCAGCGTGCATTGGCAACAATCGCCCGTGCACCGAACGGCTGCTGACTGCAAACCCGACTTGCTATAAAATCGATGCCAAAGTGCCATGCCGTTCGACGCTCAGTCGACCACCGGACAGCGGCACGTCTTTGCTCTGACAGGGCACATCGATAGCAAAGGCGGGGAGCCTTGGTATGCCGCTCAGTCGCCAGGAGTTGGGGAGAAGTTTCGCGCGCCGTATCTACGGGCCGCGCTCGATAGGGTGCCTGCTCAGTGCGCTCTTCATCGGTGCAGTGTTGCTGGATCAGCCCGACACGCCCACGTGGGTATGGGCAGCGATGTTGGCCAACCTCGTGGCCTGGCCAACCGGTGCGTACCTGCTCGCACGCAATGCCTCGGATCCCTTCGCTGCCGAACAGCGCAACCTCATGCTGGACGCCCTGTTCGCCGGCGGCTGGGCAGGGCTGATGGCGTTCAACCTGCTGCCGTCGGTGCTGCTGCTCGCCATGGTCGCCATGAACGCGATGGCCGCAGGCGGTTGGCGCCTGTTACGGGCCAGCGTTGCCCTGCAGGTTGTGGGTATGCTTATGGCGCTGAGCCTGAATGGCTTCGAGTTGTCGATGGCGACCACGGCGCTGCAGCAATTGACCTGTCTGCCGATGCTGATCATCTACCCGCTGATCGTGGCCCGCGCCAGCTACGGCGTTTCGGTGCAACTGGCAGTGCACAAGAAGGCCTTCAAGCTCATCAGTAAACTGGACGGCATGACCCGCCTGCTCCATCACGCTTCGTGGAGGGAAAAGCTGGACGAAATCTTTCCTCGCTGCAGGAGGGGCGAGGTAATGGCGATGCTGGCCTTGATCGACATCGACAACTTCAAGCGCATCAACGATGAGCACGGTCATCTGGTGGGCGATGCCATCATCGGCCGCCTGGCCAACCTGCTGCGTTCAGGGCTGGGGACCTCTGCAGTGCCGGGACGCTACGGCGGCGACGAGTTCTGTTTGCTGCTGTTCGATGTCAGCGTCGCGGAAGCGACCCGGCAGTTGGACGACATTCGCCAACGATTCGCCGACTGGGCTGACCTGACCGTGCCCGTAAAAGTGACCCTGAGCATTGGCCTGGTGCCTTACTCCCATGAATATGCCAGCGAACGAGATTGGATAAAGGCCACGGACGAAGCACTATACCGAGCCAAGCGCAGTGGCAAGAATCGGCTTTGTGTGCAGCCGTGGCCGGCCAGCGTTGAGGGCTGATGGCTGCAGCGGGGTCGTACCTACTCGGCCCCCACCGCAAACTCGGGAAGCACATACTCCTGCAGTTCCGCAATCACCTCCAGCGCCGGGCGCCGTGTTGGCTTGAGGTTCAAGGCAACATGGTTGACGCCGGCATCGCGTTGGCGCGCGAAGAAGGCCTTGAGGGCATGACGGCCGCCGCGCAGCACTCGACCGGTCTGCAACGGTGCGTTGGCATCGGTATCCAGGTCGAACATCGCGCCATAGCCGAACGGTACGAAACCACGCGACGCGGTCACTTCACGCCAGTGCGGCACCACCTCCGACATACGCTGGGCATCGCCATGCCAGATCCAGGCGTCGACGTGTTCGCCCAGCCACTCCAGGCTCTGGCCGGCACGGCCAATGGCGATGATGGGGATGCGTGACGCCGCAGGCTTGGGCACCAGGTCGATATCGCCGCGCAGATGGCCGAAGTGTTCGGTTTTCAAGCGCGGGAAGGACACCGAGGTCAGGGTCTTGATCAAGGCCACCGCTTCGCGATAGCGCTCCACGCGCGTGGCGAAGTCGACCCCGAAGGCCGGGTACTCGGTTGGCCGGTCACCGGAAGCCATGCCGGCCAGAAAACGGCCGCCCAACAGTTGGTCGGCGGTGGTGATCTGCTTGGCGGTGATGACCGGCTCGCGCAGGGGCGTAACGAACCCGGCCGTGCCGATTGCGATCCGTTTAGTGAGCGCGGCCAGCCAGCCGGCGTACACCAGTGGGTCGAGCACCTGGCCGGTGTCGCCGAACGACGGGTCGTAGAACGGCACATCGCGCAGCCACAAGGCTGCAGCGTCACTGCGGTCGAGGCTTTGTACGATCTCGGCCTGATCGGACAAATCCGGAAAGGGGCTGTCGGGGTAGCCACTGGCCGGGGAAATGAAACCAATGGTCAATTGACCGTGTTGGAAGGTGCGGCTGAACGCGTCGTGGCCAGCCAGGTCGTGCGATTGATTGTCCTGATTCACAGTGCCTGCCCCAAGATCCAAGAGATGACACCAGTCTAACGCTCGGCCTGATGCCTGTTTCCGACCTTTTGGATCGACACTGATGAATAACTTTCCTCAATCGGCGCTGAAAATCGACCCGAGATACACTGATGCCAAAGAGACATCACCTGCTCTGTAAAGTTCAAAACCTTTACAGAAATAAATATATGTACAACTTTCTGTAAAGTTCTTTGGATCGCTACCGATACGCACGTTTGACCACAGAACAATTGTGCGCAGCCACATGGGCCGAACAGAGCCCAGGCGTCGGAGAAATGGACCGTTCTCACCCCAAGACCCATTACGAACCGTCCCATTTCGGGCTGTGAGAACCTCATGAACATCCTTGCTCCTGCCGTAGCACTGGCCAACCGATTACGCTTTCCGACGAAATTTGCAGTACTGGCCATCATCGTCCTGATTCCCCTGGCGCTGCTGGGCACCCGTTTCATCATTCAAATCAACGACAGCCTCGCGGTCATCCGTTCGGAGCAAGCAGGCCAGCGTTACCTGCTGGACGTCACGCCCGTCTTGCGCTTGTCCATGCTCCAGCGCGCCTTGAGCAATCGTCTGCTCAGCGGCGATTCGACTGCGCAAGCCGATGTACTGGCCAACCAGGCGAAGCTGGAGGACGCATTCTCGAAGCTGGCCGCCACGGACCGCGAGTTCAACGAGCCACTGGAAACCGGTGACCGCGTGCAGGATCTGCACGCAGCAGCCACGCGGTTGATGGCGCAGGCCAAGCCGGGCGCCGACCAGAGCGGCGTGTTCGACGCGTGGAACGACCAACTCACCGAGACGTTGAATTTTGTCTACTACGTGTCGGCCACGTCGGGGATGGTGCTGGATGAGGATTACGCATCGCTGTTCATGATCGACCAGAGCACCTTGCGCCTGCCCCGCCAGATCAACATCGTCGGGCAACTGCGTGGGCTCGCCAGCGGCCTGCGTGAAGGGCAGGTGTTGAGCCCGGCTACGCGCGGCGTGATCAAGTCGATGCTCAAGAACGAACTGCTGATCCACAAGGAACTGCAGCAAAGCCTGGCCTTGCTGCGTCGCCGTGAGCCTGCGCTCGCCGATCGGATCCAGGCACCCATCAGCAGCGCTTTCGCAAGCCTTGAGGGCTTCCGTGCGGACCTCGAGGCAGTGACGTCCTCTACCAGCGATACACTGGGCAACGTGCAGAACGTACCCGCCAAGGGCAATGCAGTGGTGGCTGAGTTGTACAAGGCCCAGGACACCCTCCAGGTGGAGTTGCTGAATCGGCTGGAACACCGTGTCGAGGAGAAGAATGCTCAACGCCAGTTCATCATTGGCATGTTCGCGCTCGTCGGCCTGCTGCTGGTGTACGTGTTCTGCGGCATCTACAGCGCCATGCGGCGTACCATTCAGGATGTGCTGTTGGCCACCCAGCTCATTGCCCAAGGCGACCTGAGCACGCGCGTCCAGGTCCGCGGCAAGGATGAAATGGCCGACGTAGGCAACAGCCTGAATCATATGGTGCAGGCCTTCAGTGGTTCGCTGGCTCAGGTCGAGCGCAGCTCGCAGTCGGTGTCCGACGCCGCCACGCGCATGGGTGTGTCCATCGACCGCGCCAAACGCTCGATGAACACCCAGCAAAGCGAAACCGAGCAGGTGGCCACGGCCATCAACGAAATGACCACCAGCGTTGCCGACGTCGCGCAGAACACCGAAGGTGCTGCCCACGCGGCCGAACAGGCCAGCCAGTCTTCCCATGCCGGGCTGGCGCAGATGCACGAAACCAAGGTCACCATCGAGGCCCTGGCCGACGAAGTGGAGCGCAGCGCGCAGAAGGTCTCGGCGCTTGCCCTGCACAGCCAGCAGATCGGTGGGGTCATCGAAGTGATCCGCAACATTGCCGACCAGACCAACCTGCTGGCCTTGAACGCCGCCATCGAAGCCGCCCGTGCGGGCGAGCAGGGCCGGGGCTTCGCAGTGGTCGCCGACGAGGTGCGGACCCTGGCATCGCGTACGCAAAACTCCACCGAAGAGATCCGCCGGATCATCCAGGAACTGCAATTGGCCACCGCGGCTGCCGTCGAGCAAATGAAGGCTGGCAAGCAGCGCGCCCAGGAATGCCTGCAGTCCGCGGATGCGGCCTCGACCAGCCTGGATGCCATCAGCGATGGCGTCGAGCAGATCGTCGGCATGAACACCCAGATCGCCAGCGCGGCCGTTCAGCAGCATGCCGTGTCGGAGGACATCAACCGCAACGTGACCGAGATTCGCAATGGCAGCCTGGCGTTGATGGAAGGTATCGAAGACAACGCCGTGACCGCAGAAGAGCTCTCGTTGCTGGCGACGGAACTGCGCACCGTGGTGGCGCGGTTCAAGCTATAGGAAGGCGCGCCGGGGAGCGCCGATCAGTGCCCAGGGGCAGATCGGCGCGCTGTGGTCTATCAGCGCTGACAGTCGCAGCGCTACAGGGATGCAGCCAGCTTGGTGGCCGCATCCAGAGCGGCATTGAAGCTGGCCTCGGCCGTTGCGGCATCGCCCAGCGTCGCTTCCGACTCCACCGTGTCGATGGCTGGAATGCCCACCATCCGTGCCCAGGTCCTGAGGAATGCAACCTGATGGTCGTAATCCTCGGTGGGATAGTCCTCGCCCAGCACCACCCCGCGGGTGGCTAGCACCACCACCTTCTTGCCCTTGAGCAGGCCGCACATGCCCTGTTCATCGAAATCGAACAGCACGCCGCGCTGTGACACCGAGTCGATCAGGTGCTTGAGACGGTAGGGCACACCGAAATTCCACATCGGCACACTGAAGACAATTACATCGGCGCGATGGAAGCGCTCGCCCAACGCGTGGATCTGTTTCCACACGGCTGCCTGTTCGGCAGTCATTTCAACGCCTTCGAGGTCGGCGTACTTGGCATTCAACGCAGGGCCGTCGAAAGGCAGCAGATCGGTGGTCCACACATCCAGCACGTCGACGGTGGCGTCAGGCTGATGGGAGGCGACGGTTTCCAGGTAGCGTGCGGCCAGTTTCAGCGAGGCGGAACGCTCGCCACGCGGAGAGCTGGCAATGTGAAGAATATGCATACAGGGGTTTCCTATGTGGCGCAGCTGCGCGGGGTTTCGATTTAGTCCTGTGCACGAGCGCCGATGTTCAATTCTGCAACGCGTACCGTCGGCAATGCTCCAGGTACCCTTGCTCATGACTGCCCACCAGATGAACCACGCTGGACCACAGCCAGGACGGCGCGTCCAGCGTGTTCGAGCGATTGGTCTGTAGCTCGCGCATCCAGTCAGCCCTGGTCGAAAGGTCCATCTGCCGTGCGTGAGCAGCACCCACGACCCTGGCCAGGTAACTCGCCGCGCGCATGGCTTGGGTTTCGCTCAACTGGTCGAGCTCAAGCTTCATGTCCTGAGGCAGCAGTTCACGAATGAAGAAGCCATGGTCGAGCATCCGCGTGGCCAGCATCCGGTTGCCCAAACCGGGCGACAGATGCCGGGCGCCTTCGACCACGCGCCGGCCGTTATCGCGCGGCATGCCTGCGCGCACCGTGCGCGGTGCTGCGGCAGCGACCGCTTCCTTGACGTCCAGGAGACACAGTTCCTGGTCATCGTCGTCGCCCACGCCGAGCAGCACGGCATAGCGCTTGAGGCCCAGAGAGCTGCAACCCTTGACCCAATAAGCCGAATCCAGCAACTCGACACTGTCACTCCCCGAGCGGCCCTTGAGGGACGTGACCAGGGCATGGATCTCGTCGGTGGCGCACAAGGTCTTGATGGCGCTGCGCTCGGTTTTGGAGAGCGCCCAGAAATGCTTGCCCAACGGAATCGTCGGACGCATGTCTTCGATGCGTTCCTGCGCCAGATGCTTCCACGTACGCTGCACAGCGCTGCGCATGCCAGCCTTGACCTGCGCGGGACGCTGCGGCTGTTCTTCCTGGTTGTTCTCGAAGGCTTGCTCGTAGCCCACCATCATCTCTTCGAGCATGCGCGCGGTGGCCACGCCGGGCAGGTCCGAACCGCGAGCCGCGGTCGCCAGCGACAAGCCGAGCCGGACCAGGTCGTGGACAGGGTTGCCGATCACCGTCTGGTCCAGGTCGCGGATATGGATGTCGATGCGACCCTTCAAATCGCCGGTCGGCCCGAGGTTGCCGGCGTGACAGTCGCCACAGATCCACACCGGCGGCCCACTGGGCAAGCGCCGACCGGACTGGGACTGCAGCCATTCATAGAATTGCACGGTGCTGCCGCGCACATAGGCATGCGCGGATCGGGCCATCTTCAAATTGCGCAGTTGCTCGAGGGGTTCCAGGCGTGCGGCAGGACGGGGCGTTTTCATGGAATAGTCTTTGGGGGAAAGACTATGGAGTGGTTATCCGAGGTGCATGTTTCAAAATGTTTCTAGTTTTTTCTCCGGGCAAAACACGACGAGAGGAGCATATGGCTTTGGCAGACGGTGAGCCGTTCTATGCCGGCAGGTAGCGGGCCACCGGCGCAGATGGGTGCAGGGTTCATCCAATACGCGTGGGCTTGGATTCCTCGATGAATACATCTGGCTTGGTATGGAAGCGCTGTGCCAGCGCATAGGCCATCTTGTGGCTGATGGGGCGCGTCCCGGCCAGCACCTTTGACACCACATGCTTATCGCCAATTTCGGGCAAATCCGAACCGGTAAGCCCCAGCATCTCCATGAAGTCACGCAACAGCTGCACGGCAGTGCTGGTGGGTTTCAAATGGGCGTTGATGGCCTCGAACTGCTGCGAATCACGCTCGTAATTCAGAAGCGCATCCTCGAGCTCGACCAGTACCTGCTCTTCATACTTGTTCAGGGTGTGGCCATCAGTCAGCTCGTCGAGCAACGCAGACGCACGCGCGTATTCAGCGGGGCTATGGATGCCGCCAACGAACGACTCACGTAGCTGCTCAACCAATACTTGAAGGCTTTCCAAGGCAGCACGGATGCTTTGAGGATCTTGAAGTACGGTGGTCATGGTTTCGCCCCCTGGTTGTTTCTGGCATACCAGTCATTTGCAGCGTCATATTCAGCATGGGTATAGATGTGTTTGACGTACAGCTTTTGCCGCTTGTAATTGACGCCTGCGATCAATCTCAATTTGTTGCCGCCGATAGCAATCACAACCCACCCCACCTGTGCCCGGGGCTTGAATAGATCCAACCGGCTTCCAAACAGGTCTGCCAGATCGTTGTAACAGCTGGGTTCCAATGCACACAGAATTCGATAGCAGGCTTTGAGGGCAGTGGCGCAGGTAGGGTGCCTACGGCATGCGTCGTCAAATCGATCCTTCTTCAGGACATCCATATGTTTTCCTGGCGTTTATCATCATGATACGCCAGTTGTCATTTTTGGCAACTTCAAGCCGGCCGTAGCAGTGATGTGCAAGCTAGGGCCCCAAGCATTTGCATGTCAGCCATCAACCCTATGACGAGCCAAGTCGGAACTGCTCTCAACGCGGCCCGGACGGTGGCGGCTTTTGCCCGGTACTATCCGCTTCGGGAACTGCACAACTGCCGTTCCTGCAGCGAGCACTGCCGTCCGGGTGGGGCAGCCAGGCCAGATGCGGACGCCAGCGGCAGAACAGCCTATAGCCAACGTTGAACAGCGGCCTGGCCCACCGCCAGGACAATGGCGCGGCCCAGAGGCCAAGGCCTGCGGCGCGCCAGCTCCAGAGTGTCGCGTCCAGGCCGGTGACCCATGTTCCATCGCTGAACCGGGCATGAAGCAACGACTCCATGTGCGCACTGGTGAAGCCCAAGGATTGAGCGTCGAACGCCGGATCGCTGATATCGATGAAATGCAGGCGTTCGGGCAAGGCACGCGCCCTCAGAAGCTTGATTTCGTGGGCGCAGAGGGGGCAGTCACCGTCGAAGTAGAGGGTCAGCGGCCACTTTATGCTGTCGTGCATCGATGAGTGTCCTGGGTGGGTGTGCGAATGAAATGTCTGAAATCGAGCGAGGTGTGCTTGATTGGAATAGACACCCGGTTCTCCCTTTCACTCGTTTTTTTTCGTTAGCCCCAGATTGTTTCGCGCAAAAGCGCGTTCGATCAGCGCCCAAGCGCCTTGCCCCACCCCTGATCCTTTGCATGCCGCCAATCGCGGTCTTCCTTGCTGTCGATGCCGACATGCCGTTGGAAGTCAGCGATGGCGCTGGCTTGGCATTGCCGGAAGCCGTCGTCCCAGCCCGTGGCGTATTGACGATCCGAAAGGTAGACAGGCACGTTCTTGCGAAATTCGCCCAAGGCTTGCGCGGCGTGCCGACCACTGCCGCAGCCGTCCTCGAAGCCGCTGGCGAAGGGGGCAGGGTAGCCCTCGGCCAATAGCCGCTCCCGGGTCGTTTGGCAGGCGCTCAACACTACTGCCGATAAGGCTAGGCTCAGCAGCACCCCAGTTCGTCTACCAGGTCTCCACAGGGCGTTCATCGCCGGTGCCCGTCGGGCACCAGGGCCGCAGCCGGCACAGGTGAAGGCTGTGTCGAGGGGCGGTAGAGAATCCAGCGATAACACAGCACGCAAATGACCCAATCGATCAGCAGCGTCCAGATGTTGTGCGAAAGGAAGTGCGCACCTTGCGCCATTCGCCCCAGCGAAAAGACCGATCCCAGTATCAGCGCCACCGCCAGTGCGATGCGCGCAGTGCGTGGGCGACGATCGCGCCAGAAAAAGAACAGGGCGAGCAGCGAGAAGCCGCTCGACGCATGGCCGCCGGGCCAGCACAGACCAGGCTTTTCCGTTGCGGCGCGGGGGCTGAGCAACGGTGTATAGGTTTCCTGGCCGCCGAACTCTTTCAGGCTCCAGGGGCAATGCACGGCTGTCAGCACCTTGAGCGGCGTCACCACCGACGTAGTCAGCGCCATCGCCAGCACCACATACCCCAGTGGTCGACGCCATTGGCGCAGGCGCGTGGCCCACAGACTCGCCACGAAACCTGCAAGTGCAAGTACGGCAAAGGCGATCACCGCCTGCTTGGCGCGATCATGCAGAATGTTTTCCAGCCAGTAGCTCTGGCGTCCGATGAAGCCAACCCCCGGCACGTAGAAGATCTGCGCCAGGGCGAAGTCGAGGGCGGGCGGATACAGCCACAGCATCGTTGCCATCAGCACGAGCGGAATGCCCAGCGCCAATCGAAAGTCAAAATGCCGGGACGCAGCAACAGGTAATGCGATAGCCATGACAGGCTCCGATCCAATGATGAAGAACAGGTGAAAGTTACGTGGGGAAGTCACGACGACGGCCTGCCATCAATGATCCATTGGCCGCTTGCGTTACGAGCGACGATAAGTTTGCGCCGTTCAGAACGACGTGAACGAACTGTGAAAAATACGTGGAAAGTAGTGCTCGCCTCGGCTGCAGGAAGCGATCGCATTGCTGTGTTCCAGCGCATGCCTCGAAACAGACTCGCGACGAGCTTTTCCTCGCGAATCTTTCACGAAAATTTGAATTATCCGCGTCTAGAGTCCGCGCCATCGACAACCGTAGCACGGCGCACGGCTCGCTTCTTTGCCCGACGGCAGACTCCCATGTTCAAACTCAAACCTGTACGCCCGGAAACCGCGACGGTGCTTGCCAGTGTCTTTCTGCTGGTGGTATTCAATGTGCCCCTCTGGCAGCATCTGGCTGCAATTACCGGGGAGGGGGGCGCTGGAACACAACTTGCCATTGCTTTTGCCATCATGCTGTTGGGCGTGTTCAATATCGTCCTGACGATAGTGGCGTTTCCAATCATATTCAAACCGGTATTGACGGTGCTGTTTCTCACCAGTGCCAGTGTCACCTACTTCATGAGTCACTACGGTGTGCTCATGGACGTTGGCATGCTTCGCAATCTGGTGGAAACCAATATCACCGAAGTACAAGGCTTGTTGTCTCCGATGCTCTGGGTCTATGTCTTGCTGTTGGGCGTATTGCCGTCGGTGCTGTTGTGGAAAACGCCCATCGCCTACCGCAAAGTGCATCGCCAGTTGGTCAGCAAGGCACTGGTCGGCGCGGGCTCTGCGGCGGTCATTGCCGTGGTCGCGCTGGTGGACTATCAGGGGCTGTCGTCACTGTTGCGCAATCATCACGAGTTGCGCCTGATGGTGGTGCCGAGCAATTACATCGGTGCCTCGATCGCCTATGCACGCGAACAAGTGTCCACGGCACGACAGCCATTCCGGGCCATCGGCGAAGACGCCGTGCGAGCCGTCAACGTGGCCAGCAATGCGCCCAAGTCACTGACGGTACTGGTGGTAGGGGAAAGTGCGCGCGCCGAGAACTTCGGCATCCTGGGTTACGAGCGCGAGACCACGCCGCAACTTGCCCAGGAACAAGGGCTGGTGGCCTTTACCGACATGCACTCCTGCGGCACCGAAACGGCTGTCTCTGTGCCATGCATGTTCTCCAACATGGGCCGCAAGCAGTACAAGGCGGACATTGCGAAAAACCAGGAAGGCTTGCTGGACGTGCTCAAACGCGCGGGGCTGGATGTGGTGTGGTGGGACAACCAGTCTGGCTGCAAGGGGACGTGCGACCGGGTCACTTTGCTGGACGTCAGCCATGACAGAGATCCCGCATTGTGCGCGGACAACGAGTGCGGGGACGAAATTCTGCTGCAAGGTCTGCAGGCCTTCATTGACCATTTGAGCAAAGATACCGTTCTGGTATTGCACCAGATGGGCAGCCACGGGCCCGAATATTTCAAGCGTTACCCCAAGGCGTTCGAGAAATTCACGCCGGTGTGCAAAAGCAATGCGCTGGATGCGTGCAGCAGAGAGAGTATCGTCAACGGCTATGACAACACCTTGCTGTACACCGATCACGTGCTGGCTCGGCTCATCGATGTACTGCGCAGCAACCAGGATCATCTGGCCACCGCAATGATCTATCTGTCGGATCATGGCGAGTCGCTGGGCGAGTACAACCTGTTCCTGCATGGCACGCCTTACATGCTTGCCCCCGATCAGCAGAAACACGTGCCGCTGCTGGTATGGCTTTCCGAAAGTTATCAGCGCGCGCTCACGGTCGACAGCCGCTGCCTGCAGCAGACGCGTCATGAACCGCTGAGCCAGGACAATCTGTTTCACTCGGTGCTAGGCTTGCTGCATGTGCAGACGCGTGTCTACGACACCGGGTTGGATATGTTCGCCAGTTGCAGGGGGATCAACGGGCATGCGGCTGACGCGGCGAAACAACTGGCGGCCGGCCGCTGAGCGGGTGACCTTTTTCCGTTGTTCCGTCTGACACCACAAAGAGGGTTCCATGCGCATACTGGTTATCGAAGATCACGCCGATATCCTCGCCAACATCTCCGAGTATTTCACGCTCAAGGGCTGTGAAGTCACCGGGGCGCTGGATGGCGTCACTGGGCTGCACCTGGCGATGACCGGCAACTTCGACGCCATCATTCTGGATGTGATGCTGCCCGGCATGGACGGCAATCGGGTCTGTCACAAGCTGCGCTCGGTTTCCAGGCAGAACACCCCCATCCTGATGCTGACTGCACGTGACGAATTGGAAGACCGCTTGACCGGCTTCAGCGTCGGTGCCGACGACTACATCATCAAGCCCTTCGCGTTGTCCGAGCTGTTTGCTCGCGTCGAGACGGTGAGTCGACGGTCGACAGGCGTTCGGAAGAACGTGCTCCAGGTCCATGACCTGACCTTCGACCTGGATTCGCTTGAGGTGAAGCGGGCGGGCAAGCTGCTCAAACTCAACCCCACCACCCTCGTGCTGCTGGAGTTGCTGATGCGCAAAAGCCCCGCGATAGTGAAGCGTCGCGAGTTCGAACTGGCACTGTGGGGCCAGGAAACGCACGACTCCGACAGCCTGCGAACGGGCATCTATATGTTGCGCAGAACCATCGACAAAACCTTCGATGTACCCCTGCTGCATACCGTGCACAGCATGGGCTACAAGCTGCAGGGCCCGTCCGGTGGCGAGGTGTCGATCGAACGGCACTGAGCTCGGGCCCAGGCCTCGCGGCTCCAGGCTCAGGCGAGTTCTAGCGCCTTCAGCATCTGCACCAGGCGCTCTTTGGACTGCCGGTCGAGCCCCTTTAGGGGAAGAGGCAGGCAATTGGCTGCTGCCTGGCCCATGATCTCGGCTGCGGCAGCGATGACCCGGACACTGCCATATTCACGGAACATTGCCCACAGCGGTTCAAGCCCTGCCGACAGTTCGACGGCGCGGCCCGAGTGTGCACCCTCCGTTGCCTCGATGAGCGCCAGCGCAGTTCGCGGAAACAGTCCGCCCAGCACGGAGTACCACAGCTCGCACCCTGCATTGAGGCCGGTCACTGCAAAGGCATCGCCACTGATGCCTATACTGACGTGGCCAGGGATGCTGGCCCGCAGGCGCGCCACCCGGGCCGAGGCTTGCGCTGGATCCAGGTTCATGCTGGGGATCTTGATCGAGGCGACATTCGGCAAAGCTGCAATGCGCCCGTGCAGCTCGTCCGTGAACTCGAAGTGCGTGGTACCAGGGTTGTCGTAGACCACCAACGGCACCGAAACGTGGTGGGCGAGGGTTTCGTAGAATTCGAATACTTCATCGGCACCAAGCTTCTGGTAACTCACCGGTGGCAGCAACAGCGCGCAGGCCCCAGCGGCCTGCGCATCATCCGCCAGCAGCAGCACATCTCGCGTGGCGACCGAGCCGATCCCGACGATAACGGGCACCTCACCGGCCACGCTGACGGCAAGCCGCGTCGCGAGGCGTCGTTCTTCCCGGTTCAGGTACGCGTAGCTTCCCGTCGAGCCCAGAACGCCGATGGAATCGACCTTTGCCGACGACAGGTTTTCAATCAACCCGGCGAAGGCCGTTTCGTCGACGACACCGTCACGCAGCGGGGTCAAAGGGAATGCGCTCAAACCTGTGAACATGAAAGAACTCCTCATTTTCGGACGGAATACGCGGGTTTGCATCGGCGACCGGCGTTGCTATAGGGTACCTGAGTACCTTGCCAGCGACGCAACAGAGTGGGGCCCCTTATGTCGTTCGATATTCACCATCTGCTTCTGGTGTTCGTCACCTACATTGTCGGCGCAGCCAGCCCTGGGCCCAGCAACATGCGAATCATGAGCGTCGCGATGCACCAAGGCAGACGCCCCGCGTTGGTGCTGGCCGCAGGCGTCATCAGTGGTTCGTTCTTCTGGGGTTCAATGGCTGCTACGGGTGTCTCGGCAGTGCTCGTGCAATACGCCGGCGCGCTGTTCATTCTGAAGATGGCAGGCGGCGCCTATCTGCTTTTTCTGGCCAGCAAGGCCTGCCGTTCCGCGCTGACGTCCAATCAACGCTTTGCCGATGAGTTGGCATCTTCACCGAAGGCATCCTGGCCAAGTCTGTATCGTCGGGGCTTGCTGATGCACCTTACCAATCCGAAAGCCCTCCTGAGCTGGATCGCTACGATGACCCTGGGCTTGGGCCCAGGCGCGACGAGCTCGACCGTGGCGATCATCCTGGCGGGTTGCGCCATACTTAGCGTGACCATTTTTGGCGGTTATGCACTGGTCTTCTCTACGGCCCCAATGGTGCGTGCCTATGGAAAGGCGCGCCGTTGGATCGAGGGCACCTTGGCGATGGTCTTTGCCGCAGCCGGCTTGAAACTCCTGTTCGCCAGGCCCTGATTCGCTGCAGGCCCTGATCGCGCTCGTTTCGCTATCGTCGTGAGCCATATCCGATAGCTGCCGACCTGCCCCATGCTCAAGATTCCTGCCGGCGGGCCGATGATGGTTGTCATCAACCCCCGATCGCAATGGAATCCTGCATGATCATCCGACGCCTCAATCTCGCCCCTCGGGCGATCGCTTTCTTCTCGGCCGTAGTCGCGGTCGTGATCCTTCTGGGCAGTATCTCCATCGTTCAGATGAACAAGCTCTACCAGGCCGAGCAGGACGTGGAAACCAACTGGATGCTCGGCATTCGCGATGCGGGTCAGATGAACAGCGGACTGCTCAGGTTGCGGCTCGAAAGCATGCGCGGTGCCACCACCACCGATGCCGCGCTTCGTGAACAGACGATTGCTGCGTTTCCGGGCTATCGCCGTACTTTTCAGGAAACCATCAAGCACTACGAAAGCACCGTTGCGAGCGACGATGACCGTAAACTTTACGAATCCATACGCTCCGATGCGGCAACGTATGACCAAGTGCTGGGTCAGCTGGAACCTATGCTGCGTGCTGCCGACACCACTGCGGCAACTGCCTTGATCAACACGGTCATTCGTCCGTTGACCAATACCCTCGAAGGCAAGGTCAACCAGCTCATGGCGCTGAACGACCGCGGTGCCACGGATGCCGGCGATGCGGCGCTGGCGACGTTCGAGTCGGGACGCAACTGGGTCATCGGGCTGATGGCTGCGGCCGTGCTGGCTACCATCCTGCTCGCTGCGCTATTGATCCGCAGCATCACCCAGCCGATCAAGGAGGCCGTGCAGATCGCCCAGCGCATCGCGCGCAAGGACCTGACCGAAACGATCGTCGTGGTCGGGCAGGACGAGGCCGCCAGCATGCTCACCGCGTTGGCCCAGATGCAGGCCAACCTGCGCCAGACCATCGCGCACATTTCCGACAGTTCCAGCCAGTTGGCTGCCGCCTCGGAAGAGATGAGCGCCGTGACCGAGGAATCCAGCCGCGGTCTGGCGCGCCAGAACGACGAGGTCAATCAGGCTGCCAGCGCCGTCACCCAGATGAGCTCGGCCGTCGATGAGGTGGCACGCAATGCGGCAGAGGCCGCCGACGCGTCGGCAACCACCCAGTCCCTGGCCAGGGATGGGCTGGGCAAGGTCGAGCAGACCCTCACCGCCATTCAGGCACTGGCCACCAACGTGGGCAGCACCAGCACCCAGGTCAAGCAGCTGTCGTCACGGGCGCGGGAGATCAATACGGTGGTCGAGGTGATTCGCGCCATCGCCGAACAGACCAACCTGCTGGCATTGAACGCGGCCATCGAAGCGGCCCGCGCCGGAGAGCAGGGTCGAGGCTTCGCCGTGGTGGCGGATGAAGTGCGCGCCCTGGCTCACCGCACTCAGCAGTCGACCCAGGAAATCGAAAAGATGATCGGCTCCATGCAGACCGATTCGGTGCAAGCCGTGCAAGCCATGGAGCAGAGTCAGCAGATGGCCAGCGATTCGTCGGCCGTGGCGCAGCACGCCAGCGCATCGCTCAGTCAGATATCGGCATCGATCAACCTCATCAGCGAACGCAATACCGTAATCGCCACCGCAGCCGAGGAGCAGGCACAGGTGGCACGGGAAATCGATCGCAACATCACCAGCATCCGCGACCTTTCGATCCAGAGCGCAGCCGGCGCCACGCAAACGGCCACCGCCAGCGGAGAAGTGTCGCGGCTGGCGGTCGGGCTGACCGCATTGGTCGGGGCGTTCGCGATCTGACCGTGGCCGAGTGGGAGCCGCGTAACTGTGGCATCAGCGATTGTTGCGCAGAATCGAGAAGTTCAGCGCCGCGGCCACGCAGAGCCAGGCCAGGTAGGGGAACAGGATCAGCCCGGTGATGACGTCCAGGCGCATTGCCAGGGCAACCATGGCGGCGGTCACCAGCCACAAGACCACGATGATCACCATCCCGGCGAGCAGGCGATGGGCGCCGAAGAATACCGGCGTCCACAGGGTATTCAGGGCGATCTGCGCGGCCCACAGCGCCAGTACCGTCTCGCTGCCCGGCAGTTGGGTCAGCCGATAGCCCGCCCACGCCAGCAGCAGGTAGATGACCGTCCAGGCCACGGGAAACGCCCAGTTGGGCGGGGTGAAACGCGGCTTGACCAGCGAGGCGTACCATTCGCCGGGCTTGAAGATGACACCGGTGCTGGCTGCGGCGGCGCAGGCCAGCAGAAAGATGAAGAAAACCATGATGAGTCCTTGTGCAAGGGCAGGGGGGCGCTGCAATAGCGAGATGTGCTATCAAGCTGACGCCTGAACCACGGAAAAGTTTGCGCGAGCGTGCAGCGCGTTCAGCCTTCCTCCCGCTGTCCTGCCGGGCCAACCGCAGCGCTCAGGTGACCAATGGGACGCAGCGGCACGAATCGAACCCCAGCTGAAATTGTGCAAGGCAGCCCTGATCATTGTGGTAGGTTTCGATGATTCCCTGCTGCCAAGCTGTTCAATCGACCCTGCGTTTCAGTCCGGAGAATCACCATGTCCCAGAGCAACGTTTCCAAGGTGCCGCGTCAGACCTTGACCGAACAAGTCCTGCAGGCCAAGGCCACGCACAATCTGACCTGGGCGGCGCTGTCCGAGGGGACCGGCCTGAGTACGGTGTATGTGACGGCCGCGCTGCTGGGCCAACACCCGCTGCCGCAGGCGGTTGCCGAAGTGGTGGCCGAGCGTCTGGGCCTCGACGCGCAAGCGGTCGTTCAGTTGCAGACCATACCGTTGCGCGGCAACGCCGAAGACGTGTCCAACGACCCGACCATCTATCGCTTTCACGAAATGGTCCAGGTCTACGGCACTACCTTGAAGGCTCTGGTGCATGAGCAATTCGGCGACGGCATCATCAGTGCGATCAACTTCAAACTCGACATCAAGAAAGTCGAAGATCCAGAAGGCGGATCGCGTGCTGTGATCACCCTGGACGGCAAGTTCCTGCCCTACAAGCCTTTCTAGGATCCTCGCCATGAACCAGGAAAACCGCCCACCGTTGCCACCTTTCACCGTCGAAACCGCCATTCAGAAAGTGCGTGGCGCCGAAGATGGCTGGAACTCCCGGGACGCCGCCAAAGTGGCGCTGGCCTATACCCACGACACCTGCTGGCGCAACCGCAGCGAGTTCATCGAAGGTCGAGCCCAGGCCCAGGCGTTTCTCGAACGCAAGTGGCGCAAGGAGTTGGACTACCGCCTGATCAAGGAGCTGTGGGCCTTCGCCGACAACCGCATTGCCGTGCGTTACGCCTACGAGTGGCATGACGATTCGGGCAACTGGTTTCGCTCCTACGGCAACGAGAACTGGGAGTTCGCCGCCAACGGACTCATGCACCGGCGCTTCGCCTGCATCAACGACCTGCCGATTGCCGAGTCCGAACGCAAGTACCACTGGCCCTTGGGGCGGCGCCCCGACGATCACCCAGGGTTGAGTGATCTGGGGCTTTGAGGGCGCGCTGACGGCCATCGTCAGCGCAAGTGCTCAGGCCAGTTTGCCGCGCGACACGCCCGTTTGTTCCGAGGCCGCCACGCGTGCGGCGGCTTCGGCATCGACCGTGCGCAACGACTTGCCACGGGTTTCACGGGTCAGGCTGACGGCGACGATGGAGATTACCGCAGCCCCGACCAGGTACCAGGCGATGGGCGTGGAGCTGTTGTATTTGTTCAGCAGAGTGATGGCGATCAGCGGCGCCAGCGAGCCGGCGAAGATCGGCGCCACCTGATAACACAGCGACAGCGCTGTGTAGCGCACATGGGTCGGGAACATCTCGGCCATGAGTGCCGAGTAGGGCGCATAGGTCATGGATTCGATGGCCAGGCCCAGAGTGATGGCCGCCATGATCAGCCAGTTGTTGCCGGTGTCCATCATCGGGAAGCCGACGAAACCCCAGAACGCCGTCAGTACTGCGCCGGTCAGGTACACCGGTTTGCGGCCGACCAGGTCGGAGAGGTAGCCCATCAGCGGAATCATGAAGAAGTGCAGGAAGTGCGCGCCGAACATCAGCAGCAGAATCTGCGAGGTGTCCTTGTGAACCACCAGCTTGAGGTAGGTGATGGAAAAGGTCACCACCGTGTAATACAGAATGTTCTCGGCAAACCGCGCGCCGATTCCCACCAACACTGAACGCCAGTGATGGCGCAGTACTTCGACCACACCCAGCTGTTCGGATTGAATCGATGCCTGGCGCGCCTGGGCTTCCTTGAAGATAGGCGCATCGTCGACGCTGCTGCGGATCCAGTAGCCGATCAGCACCACAATGGCCGACAGCCAGAACGCCACGCGCCAGCCCCAGGCCAGGAACTGCTCCTCGGAAAGCCCGGTGGACAGCCCCAGCAAGGCGACGGTAGCGATCAGGTTGCCCGCCGGCACGCCTGCTTGTGGCCAGCTGGCCCAGAAGCCGCGACGGTTGTCTGGGCAGTGCTCGGACACCAGCAGGATGGCACCGCCCCATTCGCCGCCGAACGCGAAGCCCTGGATCAGCCGCAACAGCACCAGCAGCACGGGCGCAGCGTAGCCGATGGTGGCGAAACCTGGCAGGCAGCCCATCAGGAAGGTGGTGATGCCCACCACTACCAGGCTCAGTTGCAGCAGGCGCTTGCGGCCGAACTTGTCGCCGTAGTGGCCGAACACCAACCCGCCCAGTGGTCGGGCCAGAAAGCCCACTGCGTAGAGCGCGAAGGCAGCAATGATGCCGTCGATGGGGCTATCGGTCTGGCGAAAGAACAGCTGGCCGAACACCAGCGCGGAGGCCGTTCCGTACAGGAAGAATTCGTACCATTCGGCGACGGTTCCGGCCATGGCGGCCGCCACGACACGTTTGAGTCCCGCTGGGGTGGTCGCGTTGGAAGAAGTGGACATGATCAGGCTTCCTGGAGTGGCAATGACAGGTACCCGGGCCTGGCGGATGCGCCTGGCCCGGTCGTGATTCAAAGACCGACGTCGGGCAGGGTGGGGCGGTTGGCCAGGGCCTTGGCCATGATGCGTTCGACGAACAGACGGTCTTCATCCGGCAGGGCCAGGCGCGGTGGGCGAGTGAGGGCGCTGCCGCGGCCCATGATCGCTTCGCACAGCTTGATGCACTGCACCAGGTCCGCACGGGCGTCCAGGTGGAGGATCGGCATCAGCCACCGGTAGATTTCCATGGCTTCGGCAAAGCGTCCGGCCTTGGCCAGGCGGAAGATGGTTTCGCCTTCCTGTGGGAAAACGTTGGACATGCCCGACACCCAGCCTTCGGCGCCCACTGCGATGCTTTCCAGGACGACGTCGTCGAGGCCGGCGAACAGCACGAAGCGGTCGCCCACTTCGTTGCGCACGTCGATAAAACGCCGGGTATCGCCGGAGGAGTCCTTGAAGCACACCACGTTGTCGCAGTCGGCCAGGGAAATGAGGATCTCGGCGGTGACATCGTTCTTGTAGATGGGCGGGTTGTTGTAGACCATCAACGGCACGTCGGCGTGCTTGGCCACGTAACGGAAGTGCTCGGCGGTCTCGAAAGGCTTGGAGCCGTAGACCAGCGCCGGCATCAGCATGACGCCGTCCACCCCGGCCTTGCGTACGGCATTGGCGGTTTTTGCGGCAGCGACACTGGTGAATTCCGCCACGCCGCAGATGACCGGCACGCGCCCACCGGAGGCGTCGACGGCCACTTCGGTGACAGCGATCTTCTCTTCGGCGGTCAACGAGGTGTTTTCACCTACCGAGCCGCAGACCACCAGGCCTGACACGCCGTCGCGAATCACATTGGAAATCACCTGATGAGTCTTTTCCAGGTTGATGGAAAAGTCATCGTTGAATTGAGTGGTAACAGCCGGGAATACGCCACTCCAGTTGATGCGCTTGCTCATTCGATTTGCTCCGCTGATTAATGGTATTTCGTATACGCTTCGATTCGTACGTTGCTTGCAAAGGGTGATGCGGTTCCAGCCATGTTGTCTCGAGTAGGCGATGTGCCTGCTCGTGCATCGGTAGCGCCTATTTGACCGACTTCAGGAACGCGGCCGTTTCCGGCTGCAAGGGGTTGCCGATGACCTGGTCCGGGCTGCCGATCTCATGCACCAGGCCGTTGCGGAAAAACGCCACGCGATCGGACACATCGCGGGCGAAACGAATCTCGTGGGTTACCAGTACCATGGTCATGCCGTCTTCGGCGAGCATGCGCATGGTGTCGAGCACTTCGCCCACCAGTTGCGGATCGAGCGCCGAGGTGGCTTCGTCGAACAGCATGTAGTCCGGTGACATGGCCAGCGCTCGGGCAATCGCCATGCGCTGCTGCTGGCCGCCCGAGAGCTTGCCGGGAAAGGTATTGAATTTGTCGCTCAGGCCGACATGGGTCAACTGCTGCACGGCCAGCGCCTCGGCCTGCTCCTTGCTCTTGCCCAGTACCTTGCGTGGCGCCAGCATGACGTTCTCCAGCACGGTGAGGTGAGGAAAGGCGTTCCATTGCTGGAACACGATGCCGATTCGCTGGCGCAGCTGGTTGAGGTTTGTGCTGCTGCCGTGGACCTCGACCCCGTCGACTCGAATACTGCCTTTCTGGATCGGCTCCAGGCCGTTGATGCACATCAGCAAGGTGGATTTTCCCGAACCCGAGCCGCCGATGATCGACACCACCTCGCCCTTGCTCACCGTCAGGCTGACGCCCTTGATGACCTCCAGTTCGCCGAAGGATTTGTGTACGTTGTCGATCTCAATCATTTTCCTGCCACCTTCTTTCCAGACGAGCGCCCAGGCGAGCGACCACCAGGCTCATGACGTAGTAGATGAGCCCGGCGATGCACAGCACCAGCAGCGGCTCCTGTATGCGCGTGACGATGGTCTGCGACGCGCGCAGCAGTTCGACGATACCGATCCACATCACCAGCGCGGTGTCCTTCATGACGCCAAGCACCAGGTTGAGCCAGCCGGGGAAGGCGACCCGGGTGGCCATCGGCAGGACGATGTAGCGCAGGTCTTGCCAATAGCTCAGGCCGAGCGAGCGGCTGGCCCGGCGCACCGATGGCGACACGGCAAGCACCCCGCTGCGGACGATCTCGGTGAAGTACGCCGCCGCGTAGACGCCCAGCACGATGCAGCCGACGCTGAACGCGCTGATGTTCAATCCGACGATGCTCTTGAGCGAGTTGAGCAGCACGAACTGGATCAGCAACGGCACGCTGCGGAACACGTCCAGCACCCACGCCAGCGGCAGGCTGGCGCGCGGTGCGAGGGCCCGCAGCAGGCCGCACAGCAAGCCGCCGAAGGAGCCCGCCAGGATTGCCCAGAACGTCAGTTGCAGGGTGACCCAGGCGCCATCGAGCATGTACAGGAGGTCTGTCGCGGTGAGGCTGGTGGAAAACATGCGCCGCTCCTCAGTAGCGAAACAGACGCCAGCTCAACAGCCGGGCGAGGCCGACGATCAGCTTGGCGATCAGGTAATAGAGCACCGCGGCCATCGCGAAATATTCGAAGGTGCGGAAGGTCTTCACGTTGTAGTCCTGGGTGACCCCGGTCAGGTCGTCGTTGAGCCCGACTACCACGCCCAGGGACGTCATCAGCACCGCCCAGACCATCTGGTTGCTCAGCGGGTAGAACACCACGCGCAACAGTTGCGGAACGATGATCATGCGGTAGGCCTGGAAGGCACTCATGCCCAGCGAGCGCGCGGCGCGCATCTGGGTGTCCGGCACCGCCCTGAGACCGCCGCGGAAATTTTCCGCCAGGTAGCCGGCGTTGTTGAAGGTGATGCCGGCCAGCAGTGCCAGCCAGGAGCTGACGTGCAGGCCCAGCGAGCCGAGGCCGAAGTACAGGATGTAGATCTGGAACAGCGACGGGGTGTTGCGCGCAATCGACACCCAGCCGTCGCCGATGCCGCGCAGCGCCCGGCCGCGGAACGTCCGTTCGGAGCCTGCACGCATCACGGTCAGAAGCAGGGCGATGAGCACACCGAAAATCATCGACAGCGCCGCGGTTTCGAACGTCACCCACGCGCCTTGCAGCATGTCGGGCAGGGCGTGCCACGCAGCCCGCCATTGGAAGGTGTAGTCAAACATGCTCCGCGCCCTCCGCTGCACAGGTGGCCAGCCAGGCGGGCGGTCGAGCGCTGGTGGCGCCGCTGCACGCGCTGTCGACACAGGTGCCGAGGCTGGCGAAATGAACGCTGCGCCCGACCAGGCCGGGCGCGTAGTGGGCGTACTTGCCCGAGTTGGTCATCAGGCTGCGCACACCCACGGGAATGACCGGTTCGCCCAGCATGCACCAACAGGTGTCGGTGATCAGCGTGGCGCCGAAGGCCTCGAGCACGGCCACATGACCCGCCGCCCGTGCCTGTTCCAGCACCGCTCGGCCACAGGTGATGGCCAGTACCACGTCCGGGTGCCTGCGCAGGCCGCGGCAGAGCTCGGCCAGGCGGGCGAATTCGGTCAGGGAGAAGTGCGGGTTGCCCAGGGATACCAACCTTACCTGCGTGTCCCGGGCGCTGTTGAGTTCCATCCAGCTGGCGTAGAGGTCTTGCAGAGAAATCGAGACGCGCGGCAGCGTTTCCGGCGAGTCACTCGAGTGCGCCGGGTTCAGGGCTTCCGGAGTGACGCCGGCGATATGAAACATGGGTGCAGCGCTGGTGGTGGCGAACGCGGCGCCGAATGCCTTGAGGTCGTCCAGGCTGGGCCTGAGGTGCTGCAGGCCGCTGATCAATGGAATGCGGCTGCCGCACTGGGTCCCGACGTGATAGCCGAGCAGCGGGTAGAAGCTGTCATCCAGTTCTTTCAACGCCGGTACGTCGATCAGCAGTTGGGCCCGACGTTGCTCCTGGAGATGGCAGCCGATCAGGGGCGCGCGGCCAGTCAATGCAATGCAGATGTCCAGGTAGTCCGGGTATTTGAGCGTGCGCGCACCGAGCACGCTGTTGGCGTATACCACCGCGTTGGACTCGGCCCACACCACTTGCTCGCCGAGCGCCGGTGCACTGTCGAGCAGATAGGGCGCGCAGGTGAAACTTGCGCGCGCACCCATGGCCGTGTACGCGTCGCCCAACGCGCTGGCAGGCTCGCCCAGGGCCGGATCGATGCCCAGTGCTCGCCAGCGCCGCTGGTCCACCGAGATGGCGTTCAGGGTAGTGGGCACCCGCACCCGCGCGCCCCATTGCACCAGTTGTTCGGCAAACCGCAGGCTGGCAGGGCCGGTGTAGATGCAGCCGTCGATGTGCGCCTGAGTGATATCGACCAGTTCCCGCGCGCCCTGTAGACGGGCCATGCGCAGGACGATCTGCATCGCCACCTGCGCCGCCTTGCCGTGGCTGCCTGCGAGCAACTCATGGTCACGGCTGTCGAGTGCAAAGCCGTCATCGAACGGCTCCGGCTGGCCGACGCCTGGCTGCGGCTGCCAGTCGTCCGCCGGCGCCTGGCTGTAGAGACCGAGCGTTGCCCCATCCAACCGAGCCCATGCCACGCCGCGCAGCGTATCGAAGGCTTCCTGGCCGATGCACAGCACCGGCAGCGAGCGGGCGAAGAAGTGCTGTGCCACCAGCACGCCCAAGCTGAGGATTTCATCGGCTTCGGCCAGTACCAGCGCTGCCGGCGCGTGGCCGTTGCTGATCAGTTCCATCATGACGCTGCTGCCAGTGCAGGACCCGCGACTGCCGGGAATCGCCAGGACCCGGCCCGCCACCCGCTGACCGCTGAGCGGGTGATGACGGTCGATCACCTCGCCACTGCTGGGGTCGACCCCGCCCCAGAAACTCAGGCCAGTGTCGGCAAACAACAGGGCGCCTTGTGCGCTGCCGTCTATCAGGCTGCGTCCACCGACGCTGCGTGGCATGGTCGTCACCTCAGTAGTAGACGTTGGGTACGGTGAGGTTGGCGGGCGCAATGTCGGTGCCGACCCATTTGACGAACAACTCGTTGTAGCGACCGCTGCGCACCTGCTGGTTGACGAACAGGTTGAGGTAGTTGAGCAGACCGTATTCGGTGCGCTTGGCGCCCAGGGAAACGTAGTCGATCACGTAGGGCGCATTGCCGGCGACCTTGAGGTTCTTGTATTTGCCGGATTTCAGAGTGGCGGCGGCCACGGTATTGGTGACCACGGTGGCCTGGATATGGCCTTGGGCGACGGCCAGAATGGTGTCGTTCTGCGACTGATACGCGCGGAAGCTGCCGCTGCCCCAGCCCTTCACGTCCTTTTCCAGCGCGATGGCCTCGTAGGTGCCGCTGGTGTTGCCCACTGCCTTGCCCTTGAGGTCGTCGAAGCTGTTGACGCCGGTGTCGTCGCGGGTCAGCACGACCATCTGGAAGGCGAAGTAGGGCACGCTGAGGCCGACGGTCTTGGCCCGTTCCAGGGTGTCGGAGGTGGAGGCCACGATTACGTCGGCACGGCCCGAGATGAGTGCCGGAATCCGGTCTGGAAACGGCGTCTCGATGACTTCGGCATCGACGCCCAACACCTTCGCCAGGTCGTTGCAGTAGTCGACGTCGAACCCCGCAGGCTTGTTGGCGCTGTCGCGCATGCCCATGGGCGGGAAGTCCAGGGTCACCGCACAGCGCAGCTTGCCGGAACCAATGATGTCGTCCAGCTTGTCGGCCTGGGCGGTCGCCATGAAAGTAGTACTGAGCACAGCGGTTAGGGCTACGGCGAAGGCGGGAGTTTTCATGGAGGCCTCGGAGTTGGGTGGGCACTGGAACTGTCATTGAGAATTTCGTATACGATATTTCAAATGCAACAGACGTGCCTGTTTTCGTTCGTGCTCGCGCTGTCGTCGTAAGCCCCTGAATCAGGGCGTATTCATCATGGATCGGCGATGGTGGAAGAGTCGGGTATGACGCCGTGGGGTGTTACATAAGGGAGCACCGCCCCAATGATTGCCCGCTAACGGAACATCAGCGATGGCTTTCGCGGTACAGGCTTGGCGAAAGGTGCGTCAGCGCGCGGAACTGCCGGCTGAACGCACTGTGGTCGGTGTAGCCACAGCGCAGGGCGACATCGGTGATGGGCAGGTCTTCGTCGCGCAGCAGGCGTGAGGCCTCCTCGAGGCGGGCCTTGTGAATCAGCTGGCGCGGGGTCAGGTGGAAGATCCGCTTGCAGTGACGCTCCAGTTGCGCAACCGACAGCCCGGCAATGGCGGTCAGCTCCGCGAGGCTGATCGGACGATGAAAATGGGTGCGGATGTGCGCGTCGACCGCCGCCAGTTTCGCGAAGGCCGGGTGGCTCGACTGAGGCAACTGCAGGTCGCGGGAAATGCCGGCCAGGCCGATGATCCGACCCTGTTCATCGTGCAAGGCGATCTTGTGGGTCAGGCACCACACGGGCTGGTTGCCATAATAGAGGTGCAGCTCCAGCTGATTGGCCAATTCGCGGCCGCTGCCAAGGACCTTGCGGTCCTGTTCGGTGTACAGCGTGCCAAAGCGTGCCGGGAACACTTGCTCGGCGGTCAAGCCCAGCAGCTGCTGACTGGTCTTGAAGCCGCAACGCTTGGCCAGGGTGGCATTGACGAAGGCATAGCGGGCGGCGTCGTCCTTGATGAAAAACACCACGTCGGCCAAGGCGTCGAGCAAGGGGGCCAGGGGTTGCAGGCTGCCCAGCAGGTTCGGTAGTTGCCACGGGCTGGCGCTGAGGAATGCGGCGAGCATGGGGTCGAGGTCCGGAAGTGACTCCTGCAGGATAGTGCTGCCGGGCTGCTGCGCAAAGCCCGGACACTGTGTTTAGCAGGGCGGGGTTCAGGCGGGCGGGTGGCCGTCGAGGCGCAGCAGGGTCTCGATCCGTGCCGGGCTGAAGGGCGGTCGCGGTGCCGAGGGTTGCCAGCCGAACAGGTGCGCGGTGGCGGCGCCGCATACCCGCCCCTGGCAAGCGCCCATGCCGCAGCGGGTGGCGAGTTTGGCCTCGCGCCAATCGCAATGGGCGGCAAGCGCTGCAAACGGCACGTCTTCGCAGCGGCAGACCAGGGTGTCCGGCGCGCACAGGGCAGCGAGCGCAGGATCGAGGGCAAATGCCCGGTTCAGCACGGCGGCGAAGCCTTGCCAACGGGCCCGCTGCGGCCAAAGCCGCTGCGCCGCCGCCTGGTCGCCAGCGGCGGCGTGTCCGGCGATGCTGCCTTCCACCGAGGCCAGCTCGCTGCCGCCGAAGCCGGTGCATTCGCCTGCGGCAAAATGGTCCGCCAGGCTGCTCGCCTGCCAGGCATCGACGGCGATGGCCCGGTCATGCAGCGCACAGCCCAAGGCCTCGCCCAGCTGCGTGTTGGGCACCAGGCCGAAGCCGCAGGCCAGCCGGTCACAGGGCAGTTCCCTGATTCGGCCCTGTTGCATCAGTCGTACGCCTTCCAGGCGGTCGTCACCCAGAGCGGCCAGCACATGGCTGCCGGTGCGATAGGCGGGCGAAAACAGTTGCAACGACTGCAGCCATTTATGGGGCCAGCGTGGCAGCTGCGTGGCAAATCCTGCCACGGCGCGAGTGCTGGCCTGCTCGGCGATGCGCAGGATCCGTGCGCCGTTCTTCGTTGCACTGTGCGCGCTGGCCAGCAGCAGCGGGCCGCTGCCGGCAACCACCACGCGTTCGCCCGCAACGGGCAGGCCGCCCTTGATCAACGCTTGCAGGCCACCGGCACCGGTCACGCCAGGCAGCGTCCAGCCGGGGAAGGGCAGCAGCAACTCGCGGGCACCGGTGCACAGAATCAGCTTTGCATAGCCGATGATCCAGCCGCGCTGGTCGCTCTCCACCAGTAACTGATGGGGCGCCGGCCGGGCGATCACTCGAGTGGAACCTTGGATCTGCACGTTGGCACACGCCTGCAGGCGCTCGCGCAGCCGTGTGGCCTGGGTGGGCAGCGAGGCCTGCGGGCCATCGCGCCAGATCTGCCCGCCGGGCAACGGATTGTCGTCCAGCAACACGATGCGCAGGCCGCTGGCTGCCGCTGCCAGCGCCGCATGGATGCCCGCCGGCCCGGCACCGATGATGAGAATATCGACGTGCTCGATCATGGCAGGCTCCGTACCTGCATGCCGTCGCGGCAGGACGTCTGGCACGCCAGGCGCCGCGCGCCGTCGATGGTCACACGGCATTCCTGGCAGATACCCATGCCGCACAGCGGCGCGCGCCGTTGGCCGCTGACCGAGGTGCGCGTGCAGCCATCACCGGCCATCGCCAGTGCCGCAGCGACGCTGGTGCCGACCGCCACCTGCAGCGTGCGTCCATCGACCGTCAACTCAAGCATGGCTGGACCCTCCAAGAAAACGTTGCGGCAGGTAGGGCGTTGCCGCCAGCGGCAGTGATTCGTCGAACAGTTGCGCCACCAGCAAATCGGCGGTCGCCGGCGCAGTGGTCACCCCCAGGCCTTCATGACCCACCGCCAGCCACAGGCCCGGACGCTGGGGATGCTCGCCCACCAGGGGCAAGCCATCCGGGCTGGCGGCGCGAAAACCGGTCCAGGCACGAATCACATTCAGCGTGTTCAGCGCAGGCACGTACTCTGCCGCGCGCCGGAGCATCTTGGCGAGCATCCAGCCTTCGACGTCGGGATCCGTGGTGTTGAATTGCCGCGAGGCGCCGATGAACAGTTGTCCGGTCGGGCGCGGCTGGATGTTGCAGGCCGTGGACGGCCCACTGGCGTTGTGGGCGCTGGTGACATAGCCCAGTTCCACCAGCGTGTGAGTGATCTGCGCGGGGTAGCGGTCGGTGATCGCCAGATGGCCTTTCTTGGCCTGGATCGGCAGCTCGGGGCACAGCTCGGTGGCCTGGATGCCGTTGGCCAACAGCACCATGCCAGCACTGAGCCATTGGCCGTCGGCCAGACGCACACGGTTGCCGTCTACCTCGGTGACCTTAGCGCGTTGCTGGCGGATCAACGGATGGTCGAGCATCCACTGGGCGGCCGCCGGCGCATACACAATGCCGTCCCCCTTGATCAACAGACCACCCTCCAGCCCTTCGCGAAGCAACGGTTCGCGCTCGCGCAGGGCGTTGCCAGCGAGGATTTCGCAGGCCTCGCCATGCTCGCGCAACACCTCGAACTTGTGCTCGGCAGCGGCCATTTCCTCATCGTTGGCGGCCAGCCACAGGGTGCCGTTGCTGCGGTAGGCGCAACCGTTGGGCAACGACCCGGCGATGTCGCGCCAGCGCTGCAGCGAATATTGGCTCAAGGCCAGTTCCGCCGCGTTGTCGTCGAGCACCAGCAGGTGGCCCATGCCGGCGGCCGTGGCACCCGGCGTGCCGGCGTCCAGCACCCGTACGCTCAGCCCGCGCTTGGCCAGGGCCTGGGCGCAGGCAGCGCCGACGATGCCTGCGCCGATGACGATGGCGTCGGCCACGGCCGTGGGGTTCACAAGCGGATACCCCAGGCGAAGGGGTCGTCGGCCTGCAGGATCAGTGTGGCTTCGGCGCTGATGTAGGCGCGGCCGCGAATGGTCGGCACAACGGGCCCGTCGCTGCCGTGTTCCATGGCTTCATATGAACCCTCGAACTCGCTGCCGATGACGCTGGCCTGACGCCAGATCTGCCCGGGCTGCAGTTTGCCGTCGGCGGCCAGGCACGCCAGCTTGGCGCTGGTCCCGGTTCCGCAAGGCGAGCGATCGTAGGCTTTGCCGGGGCACAGCACGAAGTTGCGGCTGTCGGCCCGTTGGTCTTCGGCGAACAACTCGATGTGGTCGATCAGCCCGCCGTCCTCGCCGCGTATGCCTTGATCCTCCAGCGCGTGCTGCACGGCGACGGTGTAGGCCGTCAGGGCGTCGAGGTTGTCACCGCTGACCGCCAGGCCATGCTCGGCGATCAGGAAAAACCAGTTGCCGCCCCAGGCGATGTCGCCGGTGACCGAACCGATGCCCGGCACCTGCAGGGCGACGTCCTTGCGGTAACGATAGGCCGGCACATTGCGCACGCTCACCGCACCGTCCTCGTGCAGCGTGGCCTGGACGGTGCCGACCGGCGTCTCGACGGCGTGCACGCCCGGCCCGATTCGGCCCAGGTGGGCCAGCGAGGCGATCAAGCCGATGGTGCCGTGGCCGCACATGCCCAGGTAGCCGGTGTTATTGAAGAAGATCACTCCGACGCAGGCGTTCGGGTCTACCGGCGTGCACAGCAGTGCGCCTACCAGCACATCGCTGCCCCGCGGCTCCAGTACACAAGCGGCGCGCCAGGCATCATGCCGCTCGGCGAGCAATTGCTTGCGCTCGGCCATGCTGCCGGTGCCCAGCTCGGGAAAACCGTCGATCACCAGGCGGGTGGGTTCACCACCGGTGTGCGAGTCGATCACTTGGATGCGGGTCATGGGGCCACTCGTCGGGTCGGTAAAGTGACCCTTAGAATGGCGCAGATAGCCCTCTGCGGCTTGAGCTATTTAGCCCGTGAAAATGACGAATTCGGCACAGTGCCAGGGTTCAGCGGGCGCTTGGCAGATGCTCGAACAGGGTCTGGCAGACGCCGGCGATGTGTTCGTCGAGCAGGCGCACGGCCAGCTCCACGTTGCGCTCGCGGCAGGCCTGGAGAATCTCCCGGTGTTCGTGGTCGGCGCGATCCTTGCCGGCCGACAGGCTCATCTGCATGCGCAGGTAACGCTCCAGCTTGTCGTTGACCGAACGAATCATCCCCACCAGGAACGGCCGTTGCGCGGGCTCGTAGAGGCAGGCGTGCAGCGCCCAGTTCAGCTCGGCCCAGCGGCCCACGTCGGTTTCACCGATGAACTCGCGGCAGATGCTCTCGGCGCGGGTAAAAGTGGCCTCGGTCATGTTCGGAATGGCCAGGCGCAGCACCTTGTCTTCGAGCAGCATGCGCACTTCGAACATCTGCGCCAGCTCCGACTCCGACAGGCGCGTGACCATCGCCCCGCGATTGCGCTGGAACATGACCAGACCCTCGGCTTCGAGGCGCTTGAGCGCTTCGCGAACGGGGATCTTGCTGACATTGAACTGGCGGGCGATGTCGTCCTGACGGATCGGTTCGTCCTCGGCAAAATGCCCGGCAACGATCGCGTCGCGCAGGTGCCGGGTGATGATCTCCGACGTCGAGGGAGAATTGCCGAGGTCCGGCGCGTTGAGTTTGGTCTGGGCCACGATGCTGGGTCATTCGAGGGATTGAGTGCATATGGTATACAGTTTTGCGGCGGGCTGAACCGGCTTTGATCCGGCTAAGGCATCAGGCGCTGCCGCTGATGACGCCGTCGCAGCTTCATCAGCACCCCTGCCAGCAGCGCGCCGCAACCCAGCGCTACCGCTTCCACGCTTGCGCGCTGCCAGTCGCCGGCGACAGCGTAGCGCCACAGGTTCTGCCCCGTGGTCCAGTGATTGAGCAGCGGCAGGCACAGGCACAGCAGCGCCCCCAAGCCGAGCTGTTCGGCCCATGCGCGGTTGCGCGGCCGACACAATGCGTGCAGCAGGGTCGCCAGCCAGATCAGCAGGAAACAGCGTATTTCCCAGTTGGCCCGATCCTGCAGCTGCAGTGGCAGCAGCCGGTTGGCATAGAAGTAGGCACAGCACGCCACGCCAATGCCCGCACTGCACGCCACGTTGAGCGCTTCGACACAGTGATAGAAGCGTTGGGTCGCAGCACCGAATTCGTGCTGCCCCTTGATCCGCCGCTTGATCGAGAACAGCAGCGTGCCGGCGACCATCATCAGCGTGCCCAGCAGGCCGCTGGCGAAGTACACCCCTCTCAATGCCCAACTGCCGAAATCGGCAAAATGCAGGGAGCGCATCACGCCTTCGATGCGTGCGCCCATGGACACGCTGTCCGGGTCAGGCAGCCTGACTTGCAGCACGTCGCCACTGGCCGCGTCGAACAGCACGCTGGCCTGGGGCGTGAACAGATGGGACGACGGCTGACCGGGGTCGGCACGACCGATGACGCGTACGCTGGCGCTCGCGCTACCGGGCTTGTCCACCAACAGCATCTGCGCTGGCTGCCCGGTCAGTCCGCGGGCCTGTTCAAGCAGTTGCTCCCACGCAGGAGCCCGGGTGTCGAGCCGCGCAGTGTTGCGCACAGCCGGAGCCTGTGGCGCCAGGTCGGCGCTGAAGCGTGCATGGGCACCGTCATTCGAGCCGTACACGGCGTGCACCGGCCACGGCATGTAGCTGCTGGCGAAGATGCACAGGCCTGTGTAGGCGATCATCAACTGGAACGGCAACGTCAGCACGGCCGCGGCGTTGTGTGCATCGAGCCAGGCACGCGGCCCGCGGCCTGGTCGGAAGGTGAAGAAGTCGGCGAAGATGCGTCGGTGAATCACGACCCCCGATACCAGTGCAACCAGAAAACCGACGGTCAGCGCGCCGACGATCCAGAAGCCCAGCACCGGCAGTTGCAGCATGTAGTGGAACGACATGAAATGCCGGCCGCCTTCGGTCTTGCGCAGTGCTTGCGACATCACCGGTGTACCACTCGCAGGGTCGAGAGCGATCTGCCGGGTGCCGCTTGCGTCGCGCCACAGCAGGTGCACGGCCTCGCCCGCAGAGGTCGGCAGCTGCACCCGCCACAGCCGCGCACCGGCGCCGTGTGCAGCCAGGTAGCGCTGCGCTTGCCAGGCAGCAGAGCTTTGATCCAGCGGCTCCCCGGTGTAGAGTGGGGCGATCGGCTGCGCCTCCATCCAGCGGGTGATGGGTTCGCGGAACACGCTCAACGAGCCGGTGAGGAAGATCACGCACAGCAGCCAGCCGCAGACCAGGCCGCACCAGGTGTGCAGCCAGCCCAGGGAGCGGCGCAGGGAGCCGTTCAGCGCCCTGATCCCCAGGTCGACGCGATCAGAAATCGCCTCGCAGGGTCAGCATGTAGCTGCGTGGCTCGCCGAACACGTTCGAGCGGTCGACCGCTACCGCAGTGGTGTAGTAACGCTTGTCGAACAGGTTCTCGGCGTTGAGCTGCACCTTCCAGTGCTCGTCCAGCTTCCAGGCCACGCGCGCATCCCAGATCGCATACCCCTGACTGCCAAAGTCCAGCCCGGTGGTCGACGAGGCCTTGTAGTAGGACTGCGCCGACACGCCACCACCGACGGTCAGCCGGTCCCAGGCACCGGGCGGGTTGTAGCTGGTCTGCAGGCGCAGCATGTGCTTGGGCGTCTCGTAGGCCACCTCGACGTCTTCGGTATTGTTGCGCAGCAGGTTGAAGGTGTAGCCACCGAACACCTGCCAGCCTGGCAGGATCTCGCCGCTGGCTTCCAGGTCGACGCCCTTGCTGCGCTTGATGGTGCCGTTGACGTAGCAGGTGCCCTCGGAGTCGTTGCTGGTGCAGTTGGTATTGGCCAGGTCGACCAGAGCGACGTTGGTCTGCTTGATGTAGAACAGCGCCATCGACAGGTTCAGGCGGTCATCGAACAGCGTGCCCTTGATGCCGGTTTCGTAGTTGTCGCCTTCGGAGGGTGAAAGCGGCGTACCGCTGGTATCGACGTAGTTGCCTTGGGCATTGAAGATTTCCGCATAGCTGGCATACCACGCCCAGTCGTCGCTGATGTCGTAGATCACGCCGGCGTAGGGGGTGACCTTGCGTGTCACCTTGGATTCGTAGGGCAGGGCGGCGCCGCGCTTGATGTCGTAGGTGTAGTCGTACCAGCTGGTGCGACCACCCAGTACCAGGCTCAGCGGTTCGCTCAGGCGCAGCCGCGAGTTGGCGTACAGGCCCGCGCGCTCCTCGGTCATGTCGATATCGGTGCTCCATGCCGGCCTGGCAGGCTTGGCGATGGCATGGTGGTCGACATTGAAAATGTTCAGTGGCCGGTTGCCCAGGCTGGCGGTGGCCTGCTGGGTATTGGCCTCCTGGCGCGACCAGGTGCCGCCCACGGTGACGTCATGGGTCAGGCCGAAGGCATCGAAATTGCCGCTGACATGGCTGTCCACCCCGGTGCTGGTGACCTTGTCCTGGCGAAACAGTGCGGCCTGAAACACCGAACCGGTATTGGTCACCGGGCTGATGGTGCGTCGCGCATAGGCAATCTGTTGATCGAAGCTGCCTTCGGAAACGGTCACCGAGGTGGTGCTCGACCAGCGCTCGTTGAAGCGGTGCTCGATTTCCGCGAACGCTTCGCTCATCTCGCTCTGGTGACGGTTCCAATCCTGCACCAGGGAGGTGGAGCGGGAGATGTCCAGGGCGTTGCCGTTGCTGTAGCGCGGCAGGCCGTAGATCGAATAGCCGTTGATGACGTTTTCCTGGTGGCGCAGGCTCAGGCTCACGGTGGTGTCCGGGTCGATATCGGCTTCGACGATGCCATACACCAGCGGCGTGCGGGTGTTGCGTTCATCGAGGTAGGAACCGTTGTCTTCGTAGGCCGTGACCAGTCGGCCGCGCACGCTGCCGGTTTCGTTGAGCTTGCCGCTGGCGTCCAGGTCCATGCGGTAGCGGTCCCAGGAACCGGCGCTGGCCTGTACCGTCAGTCGCGGTTCGGCGGTCGGCCGCTTGCGCACCAGGTTCACCGCGCCGCCGGGCTCGCCTGCGCCCACCAGCAGGCCCGCCGCGCCGCGCAGCACTTCGACCCGGTCGTAGATGGCAGTGTCGGGCTTCATCCACCCGGTGATCTGATAGCCCTGGCCAGGCACACCGTCCACCAGAAAGCTTTCCGCCAGCAGCGAGAAACCGCGGGAGGTGTACACATGCCCGCCGAAGTTTCGGTACTGGAACGTGATGCCCGGGGTTTGTTCCAGCACCTTGTCCAGACTGGTGAGCTTCTTGTCGTCCATCAGCTGCCGGGTCACCACGCTGACGGTCTGCGGGGTGTCCTTGAGGCTCAGGTTGAGTTTCGCGGCGGTGCTGCTGCTACCAGTGGTATACGAGCCCGTGCCGTCGGTGCTGCTGCCCAGATCGTTCATGGCATTGACGGTGGTGGCGCCCAGAGCCATTGCGGGATCGTCGCGCGCGGGCAGCTTCTGCAGCACCAGGGTGCGTGCATCGAGCATCTGCCAGCCGAAGCCGCTGCCGCGCAGCAGCGTCTGCAGGGCCTGGTCGAGGGTGTATCGGCCTTTCAGGGCCGGTGCGCGCAGGTTGGCCACATCCGAGGAGTTGAAGATCAGGCGCACGTTGGCCTGGTCTGCCAGTCGGGTCAGCGCCTGATCCAGCGACTGCTCTGCCGATTGCAGGTTCAGGACGGTGGTCGCTTCTGCCCCCTGTGCCGAAGGCGCAAGCAGTGGCAGGCCTGCCGTCATGGCCAGCATCAATGCCAGGCTCAGGGTGCGACCGGTAGCGGGAGTGAACGAAGGAAAACGTGCCTGCATCTGAAAACGTCCGTAAGCCAATGGAGGCGGAATGCCCGAGAATCTTGCTTCTCACTCCAACGACGAACGAGGTGACCCGACCTTGCCATCCAGATTGAAAATATTTTCATTATCATCTGCCAATCTGATGATAGCCGTTCTCAAGTGGGATAGGATGCGCGCCTCGATCGCCTGGGCCGTGCGCATGTCCGTGTCACCCAACTCCAACCCTTTGCTGATGGTCTTTCAGGAGCACTATGCCGACCTGTTGGCCTTTCTGGCGCGGCGCTTGGGGAATGTGGAAAAGGCTGCCGACGTGGCGCAGGACACCTACGTGCGCCTGGCTGGCCTGGCCGACACGGCGCAGATCCTCGAACCCCGCGCTTTCGTCTTCCGCGTGGCCGGCAATCTGGCCATCGACCGCCTGCGCCAGGAACGGCGCTATTGCGCGCTGCAGGTCGATGAGCCCGACGAGGAACCCTGTGATCCCATGGCCTCGCCGGAACGCTCCTTTCTTGCCGCCGAAGCCATCGAGCAACTCGACAAGGCCCTGCAGCGCCTGCCCAGCAATGCCCGTCTGGCGTTGCTGCTCAGTCGCCTCGAAGGCCTTACCCACGCAGAGATCGCCACACGCCTCGGGGTGTCGGAAAGCTCGGTAGGCAAGTACATGGTGCACGCCATGCGTCATTGTCGCGATTGGCTTCGTCAGTCGGAGTGCCCTTAGAATGCACGGTACTGACGTCTATGCGGCAACGACCGCGAGCCCATTATCATGACCGAGCCCACCCATCCGAGTGCTTCTGCCGTCGACCTGGAGGACCAGGCCATCGAGCAGTGGGTGCACCTGACATCGGGCCGAGCCAGCGAGGCGGATCGCAGCGCCTTTGCCCGCTGGCGGGGACAGAGCGCGGACCACGAGGCAGCGGCACGCCTGGCCGAGCGGATCTGGCAGGCACTTCCCCAGACTTGCGTCGCGCAGCGCTTCGTTGTGCCCGCCAGGGTCACGCGCAGGCCGCTGCGCTGGGCGGCGCTGGCGGCCGGGGTGGGCGCCCTGGCCCTGACCGGATTGAGCGAGCCGGCCAAGGTGTATTTCGCCGACTATGCCACGGCGGTCGGCGAGCGACGGGCGCTGACCCTCGAAGATGGCAGCCAGGTGTGGTTGAACAGCGGCTCGGCTTTATCGGTTCGCTATTCCTCGTCGCGGCGCGAGATCAGCCTGATCAAGGGTGAAGCGCTGTTCCAGGTGAGCAAGGACGCCTCGCGTCCTTTCGTGGTGCAGGCGTCGGGCGGCAGCGTACAGGCCGTGGGCACCCGCTTCGATGTCGATCGGCAGGGTGAACAGGTGCGTGTCGGGGTGACGGAGGGTGAAGTGAAGGTTTCATCTGGCGGGGCGGTGGTTCCCCTGAGGGCCGCCCAGCGTCTTGAATACGTTGCGGGAACGGCGCCGTCGCCGACCGGCGCTCTGGACCTGGGCAGCGCGTCGGCCTGGCAGCGCGGCAAGTTGATCTTCAACCGCCAGCCGTTGGCCGAGGTGTTCGCGGACATTGAACGCTATCTGCCTGGCTCGCTGGTGATCGCGGGCAGCCTGCCGACCACGGCAGTGAGTGGCGTATTCAACCTCGATGACATTCCCGGCATGCTCGACATGCTCGCCCGCACCCAGCCGGTGAGGATCTATCGAATGCCCTGGTTGACCGTAGTGGTGGTGAATCAGACGCGCGCATGAGCCTGGCATAAAGCCTTGGCCGTCGAGGCAAGTGAGGTTTGGCGGGGGAACAGGGCTATCGAGGGGTGGGACGCTAGGGCGCAAGGCCCTAGCAGACAACGGATATCACTTTTTCTTCTTCGCAGGCTTTTCTGCTTTTTCGACCTTGTCAGACTTCTTGGCCTTTTCAGGCTTGCTGTCGGCTTTCTTGGCAGTTTTCTTCGGCTCGGCGTCTTTCTTCTTGTCTTTCTTGTCCTTGTCGGAGGACTTCGAAAGCGCTGAGGCTGCGGCGGATTTCTTTTCCGGTGACGACTTTTTGTCCTTCATTTCCTTGCTGGCTTTCGAAGCATCGCTTTTGGTTTTCTTCTCGTCTTTAGCCACGTTGACCACCTCTGGGGAAAGTGCCGATATTGACACAGTGCCTGTGGGAATATTCACAAGCTGATCATTAGGCGAACGGCTGGAAAAGCAGTTCAACTTTTTTTGCGAAGCGTGCTGCTGCGCCGACGACCTGCCGGCAACGGTCGGCGCAGTCGGGCTCAGGCAGGTTGAGCCACCACGTTGTTACTGACATTGCGGCCCAACACCAACACCGTGGCGAACCCTGCGCCAACCAGTGCCGTGGCCAGGCTCAACAGCACCGAGCTGCCCAACCGATCGACGATCTGCCCGCCGAAGAACGAGCCCAGGGCAATGATCACCTGAAACAGCGCAACGAACAGGGGCATGCCGCGCTCCACATCCTTGGGCGCGACCACGAACATCCAGATGCTGGCGCAGGCCGGGAAAGCCCCGAAAGCGAAGCCCCAGAGGGCTATCAGCATGGCGGCCCCGGTGATACCAGTGGCGAAATGGGGGAACAGGGCGGTGCTGGTGCCGATCATCAGGGCCACCAGCAACAACGTATTGCGCACGCTGCGGTTGGCGGCGAAGCCGGCGAATACATTGCCCAGCACGCCGGCCATGCCGTAGAGCAGCAACAGCGAGCCGATGGTGGACCCATCGAAGCCGGCGCTCTGCTTGAAGAACGGTGCCACGTAGGTGTACGCGGCGAAGTGCGCCAGGCCGATCAGCAATACGGCGATCAAGCCGACCCGCGCCTGTGCATTGGTGAACAGGGCAGGCAGGTCCCTGACCCGAATGGCCCGGTCCGGATACAGCGGCGGCAGCAGGAAGATCTGCGCCAGCAGTACCGGCACGCCCACCAGCGCGGTGACCAGGAAGGTCATGCGCCAGCCCATCAGGCCACTGAGCCAGGTGCCTACGGGCACGCCCAGTACCGTGGCCAGGGTCACGCCCATCATGATGATCGACGTTGCCTTGGCCACGCCGACGCCCTTGGGCGCCAGTCGACCGCTCAAGGCGATGGCCGTGGCCCAGAAGCCGCCGATGCTGACGCCCAGCAACACGCGGCCGATCAGCAGGACGTTGAAATCGCTGGCGAAGGCCACGATGGTGTTGGCGATGATCATGATCAGCGTCAGGCCGGTCAGCAGGTAGCGACGGTCCATCGCACCGATGCCCACCGACAGCAAGGGCGCAGCAAGCGCTGCCATGATCCCTGGCAGGGTGACCATCAGGCCGGCGCGACCGGCACTGATGCCCAGGTCGCTGGCAACATCGTTGAGCACGCCCACGGGCAGGAATTCGCTGGTCACCAGAGCGAAGGCGCCGACGGCGACCGAGAGGATCGCCAGCCACTGTTGCTTGACGCTTTGCGGGGTACGTTCGGAAAGGCCGGGGGCGGCCGAGTGAAGGGTGGGCATGGGCATCGGTTCCAAAGGGGCGTGTCGCCTGCGGGCAGGCGTGAAGAGCGGGGGAATTGGCGGCGATTATAGGGGAGGGTTGCCGCAGCCTGGGAGGCGCGGCGCTTGATAGTGATCATCAGTGAGATCAATGCGCCGCTCGCCCTTGTGGGAGCGGGTCTCTGCCCGCGAAGGGCGCGCCGCGGTCGGCCAGATGCACCGCAGCGCCTTTTCGCGGCCACGGACCGCTCCTACGATGGGTTGGTATATTTCTTCCCCCGTAGGAGCGGTCATCTACCGCGAAGGGCGCACTGCGGTCTGCCTGATTCACCGCAGCGCCTTTTCGCGGCCACGGACCGCTCCTACGATGGGTTGGCGTATTTCTCCCCCCGTAGGAGCGGTCATCGGCCGCGAAGGGCGCACTGCGGTCTGCCTGATTCACCGCAGCGTCCTTTTCGCGGCCACGGACCGCTCCTACGATGGGTTGGCGTATTTCTCCCCCCGTAGGAGCGGTCATCGGCCGCGAAGGGCGCACTGCGGTCTGCCTGATTCACCGCAGCGTCCTTTTCGCGGGCAGAGCCCGCTCCCACAGGGGATTGGGTAGGCAGACGGCTATCGGCCCTCCCAGCGCCGGAACAATGCACTGGCGTTGACGCCGCCGAAGCCGAAGCCGTTGGACAGGGCGTAGGTTATCGCTGTCTTGCGTGCAGTCGGACCGACCAGATCGAGCCCGGCTGCCGCCTCGTCCGGCGTATGCAGGTTCAGCGTCGGCGGTGCAATTTGATCGCGCAAGGCCAACACGGTAAAGATGGCCTCGATCCCACCAGCGGCGCCCAGCAGGTGGCCGGTGGCCGACTTGGTCGAGGTGATGGCAAGGCCGGCCCGAGTGCCGAACAAGGCGCGAATGGCCGCCAGCTCACCCTTGTCGCCGACTGGCGTAGACGTCGCGTGGGCATTGATGTGCTGCACATCCTGGGCGTCGATCTCGCCCTGGCGCAGGGCCTGTTCCATGGCCCGGCGGGCTCCGCTGCCATCTTCCGGGCCGGCCGTCAGGTGGTAGGCGTCGGCACTGGTGCCATACCCAACCAGTTCCGCCAGCGGCGTTGCGCCTCGCGCCAACGCATGTTCGAGCGATTCGATCACCAGCAGGCCCGCACCCTCGGACATCACGAACCCGTCGCGATCCTGGTCGAACGGCCGCGATGCCTCGCTCGGCCGGTCGTTAAAACCCGTGGACAGCGCACGCGCGGCGGCGAAACAGCCCAGGGTGACGCGGTCGATGGCCGCCTCGGTTCCGCCACAGATGGCAATGTCGGCTTCACCGCTGCGGATCAGCCGTGCGGCATCGCCGATCGCCTGCACGCCCGCGGCGCACGCGGTGACCGGAGCACCCAGGGGGCCTTTGAATCCATTGCTGATGGACACGTGCCCGGCCGCCATGTTGGCCAGGAACGATGGCGCGGTGAACGGTGACAACCGTCGCGGTCCGCGCTCGTCGGTCGTGCGCACGGCCCCGGCGAGCGCGCCGAAGCCGCCGACGCCCGAGCCGATGACGGTTGCCGTGCGCTGCTGCTGGGCTTCGCTGGTGGGGTGCCATCTGGCCTGGGACAGCGCCTCATGCGCGGCGACCAGGGCGAACTCGATGAAGCGGTCCATCTTCTTGCGCTCCTTGGCCGGTATCAGCGCCTGCGCATCGTAGCCTGCCACCGGGTCGGCCTCCAGCGTGGGAACCTGCCCGGCCACGGCGACCCCGGTACCTTCACCGATGTGCGCAGGCAGCGGGCTGATGCCCGAAGTGCCCGCCAACAGCCGCCGCCAGACCTCGTAGACGCCGCATCCCAGCGGCGTCACCAGCCCGGTACCGGTGACGACGATGCGTTTCTGACCCTGTCGATTGTTCATGGGTGTTTCTCCAAGCCTGTCATTGGATGACGTGTTGAACGGGTATCCGGACGAATGCGGAACCAGATGGAATACATCGCGGGGAGGAATATCAGGGTCATGACCGTCCCGCCGAACGTGCCCCCTATGAGGGTGTAGGCCAAGGTGCCCCAGAACACCGAATGGGTCAGTGGAATGAACGCCAGGATCGCCGCCAGCGCCGTCAGCAGCACCGGCCGGGCGCGCTGCACGGTGGCTTCGACCACGGCGTGGAAGGGCTCCAGGCCGTTCTTCTCATTGAGGTCGATCTGCCCGATCAGAATCAGCGTGTTGCGCATCAGAATGCCAGACAGCGCGATCAGCCCGACCAGGGCATTGATGCCGAACGGCTGGTTGAACAGCAGCAGTGTAGGCACCACGCCGATCAGCCCCAAGGGGGCGGTGAGGAACACCATGGTCATGGCTGACATCGAGCGGGTCTGCAGGATGATGATCAGCAGGGTGATGGCGATCATGATCGGAAACAGCGGCGCCAGTGCCGCGGTGGCCTTGGCCGATTCTTCGATGGAGCCTGCCTGTTCGATGCGGTAGCCGTCGGGAAGCGTGGCGATGATCGGTTGCAGGGCTTTCGTCAGTTGGCTGGAGACATCCGGCGGCTGCAGGTGTTCGGCGATGTCGCCGCGTACGGTCAGGGTCGGCACCCGATCGCGGCGGCGCAGAAGCGGATCTTCCATGCGGACCTCGACAGCACCTATCTGTGACAGCGGGATGCGCTGGCCATTGCCGCCGACGAGGGTGAAGCCGCCGATTTTCGCCGGGTCGAGGCGGATCTCCCCAGCAGCCCGGCCCACCACCTGCACCGAACGAATGTCCTCGCGCACGGCGGTGATCGGTACCCCGGACAACAGGAACTGCAACTGCTCGGCAACCGCAGCGGAGCTCAGGCCCATAGCCTGCAGGCGATCCTGATCGAGGACGAAATGCAACGTCGGCACCCGCGGCCCCCAGTCGAGGTTGACGGTGCGCATCATCGCGCTGCCTTGCATGACCGTCTGCACCCTGCCGGCGATTTCGCGCAGCACCTGCGGATCAGGCCCCATGACGCGGTAGGCCACGGGGTAGGGCGAGTAGGGCCCGAACACCAGCTGGGTCACCCGCACGCGCGCTTCGGGGGCCAGGCCGCCAGCTACCGCTTCGCGGATCTTCAGCTTGAGGGCCTCGCGCGCCGCCTGGCTGTCGGCCAGCACGACGATCTTGGCGAACGAAGGGTCCGGCAGTTCGGGCGCCATCGCCAGATAGAACCGCGGCGGGCCCTGGCCGATGTAGGCAGTCACGACCTTTGCCGCGTCCTGCTGGCGCAGCCAGGCCTCGATCTTGGCGGTGGCTGCGCTGGTCTGCTCGATGGCCGTGCCATAGGGCATCTGCACTTCGATCAGCACTTCCGGCCGATCCGAGGTGGGGAAGAACTGCTTCTTGACCTGTGCCATGCCCACAATCGCCAGGACGAAAGACAGGAGCACCAAGCCTGCCACCGGCCATTTCCAGCGAATGACCTGGCTCAGGAACCGGCGAAAACGGTTGTAGTGAGGGGTGTCGTAGATCGCTGCATGACCGCCTTCGACGGCCTTGATCGCCGGCAGCAGCTTCACCCCCAGATAGGGGGTGAACACCACTGCCACCACCCAGGATGCGATCAGCGCGATACCGACGATCCAGAACATGTTGCTGGTGTACTCGCCGGCCGTGGACTGGGCGAAGCCGTTGGGCATGAAGCCGACGGCGGTCACCAGGGTGCCGGCCAGCATGGGCGCCGCGGTGTGGCTCCAGGCATAGGCCGAGGCCTTGATGCGGTCGTAGCCTTCCTCCATTTTCACCACCATCATCTCGATGGCGATGATTGCGTCGTCCACCAGCAGCCCCAGTGCCAGGATCAGCGAGCCCAGGGTGATGCGGTCGAAATGCTTGCCGGTGGCTTCCATAACCACGAACACGATCGCCAGGGTCAGCGGCACCGCCGCCGCAACCACCACGCCGACGCGCCAGCCCATGCTCACGAAGCACACCACCATGACCACCAGCAGCGCGACGAAGAACTTGATCATGAACTCGCTCACGGCCGAACCGATGTTCACCGACTGATCGGTAACCTGCGCGAAGGTCATGCCCAGTGGCATCCCGGAACTGATCCGCGCGGTCTCGCCGGCCAGCGCCTTGCCCAGCTCCAGACCGTTCCAGCCATCACGCATGACCACGCCGAGAAGCAGCGCCGGTTCACCCTGATGGCGCACCATGAACGTGGCCGGGTCTTCGTAGCCGCGCGCAACCGTGGCCACATCGCCCAGCTTGAGCGTGCGCTGGCCGGCGATGACGGGCGTGTCGCGAATGGCGTCCAACGTGCCGAAGGCACCGTCGAGTCGTACCACGACTTGAGGGCCTTGGGTTTCCATGGCGCCTGCGGCGGTCAGCCTGTTCTGTCCGTTCAGGCTGGCGAAGATGTCCTGCGGCGAAACGCCCAGCGTCGCCAGGCGCTCATGGGAAAAGGACACGAAGATCCGTTCGGACTGCTCGCCAATGATATTGACCTTCTTCACCCCGGGTACGTGCAGCAGGCGCTGACGCAGTGATTCGTCTTCACGCACCAGCAGGCGTTGCGGCTCGCCTTGCGCCTTGAGCGCGAACAGGGCGAAGGTGACGTCGGCGAACTCATCGTTGACCATGGGGCCGACCACCCCGGCCGGCAGGCTACTGGCCGCATCGCTGAGCTTTTTGCGTGCCTGGTAGAACTCGTCCTCGACCTGAGCAGGCGGCGTCTTGTCCTGCAGAAACAGGAGGGTGAAGGCCAGGCCCGGTCGGGTGTAGGTTTCGCTGCGCTCGTACCATTTCAACTCCTGCAGACGCTTCTCCAGAGGCTCGGCCACCAGGTCCTGCATCTGCTGCGCGGTCGCGCCGGGCCAGGCCGTGATCACGGTCATCTGCTTTACCGTGAACGGCGGATCCTCGGCGCGGCCCAGCTTGAAGAACGACAGGGTGCCGACGATGGCGATCAGGAAAATCAGGAACAGCGTCACCGACCGCTCGCGCACGGCGAGGGCGGACAGGTTGAAGCGACTGCCGCTCAAGGCTGAGACCCGGCCTGGACGCGCAGATCCTGCGGCGCCAGCAGCACTTCCTCGCCCTCATGAAGCAGGTGCGGGCCCAGGGCAACCAACCGCTCACCTGGAAGCACGCCGCGCACCGTGGCTGTGTCATCTCCCAGGCCGACGACCTGGATTGCCCGCCATGCGATCACCGCCGGCGTGCCCGCGACGATCCACACACCTGGCCCGTTGCCTGGGTCGTGAATGGCGGCCATGGGCACGCTCAGGGCGTCGGCTAGCGAAGGCGTCGGGGCAATGGCAAGGGTCACGGTCGAGCCCAGCGGCGCATTGGCCTGTTCGCCGTTCAGCACATAGCGCGCTTCGAAGGTGCGGGTCAGCGGGTCGGCAGCGTCGGCCAGTTGTCGCAGCGCGGCGCTGACGCTGTTGCCGGAACTGCCGAACAGCCTGGCCTGGGCAGTGCTGCCCGGCGCCGGCCGCAGGGTTTCGGGCAGTTGCACGACCGCTTCGCGCAGGCCTGCCTTGGCCAGCTTCACCACAGGTTGTCCGGCGCTCACGACCTGGCCTGGTTCGGCCAGGGTGGCCACGACCACACCGTCGGAATCCGCGGTCAGGGTAGCGTAGCTCGCTTCGTTGCGGCCCACGGCTGCCTGCGCCTGCAGTGCTACCAGATCGGCTCGGGCAGTGTCGGCCGCTGACTTGAAGCGGTCGTAGTTGGCAGCGGAAATGGCGCCGCTGGCAACCAGTTGGCGATTGCGCCGCTCATCGTTCGCAGTCTGCGTGGCCAGCGCCTGGGCGGCGGCCACGGCTTGCTCGCGGGCGTTGGACTGCAGTGCCAGGTCGGCGGGGTCGAGTCGCATCAACCGCTGTCCGCGGCTGACCGACTGGCCAGCATCGACGAAACGCTCCACGACCTTGCCCCCCACTCGAAAGCCCAGGTCGCTTTGCACGCGCGCTGCCACCACACCGGTAAACGCGCGGTCGACATCCGTTGCATGGCCGGCCTCGATCACCCTCACCAAAGGTGGCTGCGTGCGCGGGTCGACAGTGCTGGGCTGGCCGTCGCAGGCGGTCAGAAGCACAGGCAGCAGGCAAATGCCAAGCACAGGAGCGCGAAGCCGAGACATGGGATTCCTTACGCAAGCGGGTAGAAAGAATCCGATTCTGATACTAGTGACCAAATCAGTCAATGGTCACATATCAGGGTGCCAGGCTCCTCAGTATCAAGGCGGGCAGTTGCGCGGCGGCGAGCGAGGCGCTCTCGAGGTTGTATTGCAGCTGCACTGGACTGATGTAGGGCCGCATCACCAGAAAGATCCCATGGCTCGCTTCGTCCAAAGGTGTCTGATGTTCGAACTCGCCGGTTTCTCTGCCTTCGCGCAGGATCTGCTCGATCAGCCCATGCAGGCGTTGGCCGTGTGCCGCCGCCGAGGGCCAGTTGTCCCGCGCCGCGACAGCGGCGATGTCGTAGAGCTTGCGATCATGGAAAAACAGCTCGCTGCCGGCTTCCACCACGGCCTTGAACAGACGCGTCAGCTTGTCGGACGGGCTGCTGGCTTCGCCCATGGCCTGGTCGACCACGGCCATGATCATGGCCAGCCGGCTGGCGCAGATCATTTCGCCGATGGCCTGCTTGGATTCGAAGAACTTGTAGATGTAGGCCTTGGAAAAGCCGATGGCCTTGGCAAGGTCCGATACCGTGGTCTTGTCATAGCCGTAATGGCCGAAGTGGGCCATGGCGGCCTCGACGATCTGATCGCGAACGCTGTGATCGGTTGGGCCCCGGGAGGGGAAAGCGAGGGGCTGGCGGGTCATGGCGGTTGTAGGGCTCGGTAGACTGGGATCTACAGAGAGTGACTGTAACCGCGTCTGGTCACAAGTTCATTTGCGACGCGTCGAGCCTGCGAACGGCCGCTCCCACCCAACGAGCAGCGCCCTCGTAGGCGCGGCCGGTGGCCGCGAAAAGGCCCTGGGCCGGCACGTTGACCTGCGCCCAGGGAAGCGACTGCCGACGGGCCGGCCTGGTTCTAGAAGTCTACGCTGGCCGACAGCTCATAAGTGCGCGGAGCGCCCAGCCCCAGGCTCTGAGTGAGCGGCATCCCCCAGTAATCCTTGTCGGTCAGGTTGCGCACGTTGGCACGCAACGTCACGGGTTTGTTGGAGACGTGCGTGGTGTAACGCGCACCGGCATCGAAGAGGGTGTAGCCGGGGACGGACAGGCTGTTGTCGGCGTTGATGTATTGCTCGGAAACCGCCGTGGCATTGGCGGTCAGCGTCAGGCCTTCAAGCAGGGGGGTGTCCCATTCCATGCCGAGCTTGCCCTGCAGTTTGGGATAACCGGTGGCCTTCTTGCCGTCCGTGGCGCCACCGGCGCTCTTGGTCACTTCCGGGTCGACGTAGGCGACACCGCCCATCAGCCGCACATCCATCATCGGCGAGCCGAAGAAACCCCACTCCACGCCGCGGTTGCGCTGTTCACCGCCGAACGAATAGATATTGGTGGCCGGGTCGGTGTAGGCATTCGGGCGCTTGATCTCGAACACCGCCAGGGTGTGGGTGAAAGTGCCCAGATCGAGCTTGAGGCCGACTTCCTTCTGCTTGGACTTGAACGGCGCGAACACATCACCGGCGTTGGCGGCGCTCGCAGGCGCCGAGGCACCCTTGCTCAGGCCCTCGATGTAGTTGGCATACAGCGACAGGTTGTCGGTGAGCTTGAACAGGATGGCGCCTGCAGGGGAGGTGGCATGGGTATCGTAATTGGGTCGGTTGCGCGCGCCGGTGACGACGCTGAACGTATCGGTGACCACTTCCTGACGGCGTACACCCGCAGTGACCTGCAGACGATTGTCGAACATCGACAGGGTGTCGGCTATGCCGTAGCTCTTCAGGTCGTTTTCGGTGTGCGAAACCGGCGGCCAGGACTCGGGCGATTTTGCTCCCCAGACAGGGTGGTAGATGTTGGTGGTCACGATTGAATTGGGGACCGCACGAAGACCGAAGTTTTTTTCCTTGTCACTGTATTGGGTAGCGTTCACCGACCACTGGTGATTGATGCCGAACGTATCGAAATGACCACGCAGGCCGACCTCGGCCGAGGTTTTCTCGATTTCGGTTTTCAGCAGCCCCATGGTCGTTCTGAAATCACCCGCCGCATTGATCACGGCCGAGGATATGGCTCCGCTGTATTGGTAATGGGTTTTGCTGGTGCCCACCGCACCGTAGGCCATCACGGCGTCGCTGAGGTCGTACTCGCCGCGCAGGATGACGCCTTTGTCCTTGGTTTCGACGTAGGCCCAGTCAGGGTTGAGCAGCGTTCCCGCTTTCGGCGGCTTGGGAATGCCGACGCCGGCAGCCAGGCCAATGCCGCGGTTCTGACCGTTGACACGATCGTCGGCGTCGAAGAGGTCGACGGACAGCCGGGCGCGCTCGCCGCGCCAGTCCAGCGCCAGCGACGACAGCACGTTGCGCGACGACTGGTCATCGGTGGCGGTATCGCCGTCACGGTAGACACCGTTGAAGCGCACACCGAACTGGTTGCCTTCGCCGAAGCGTCGACCGATGTCCAGATGCCCACCGAACTGCGCATCCGATTGGTAGGTGCCGGTCAGACGCGTCAGCGGGGTATCGCCAGCGCGTTTTGGAATCAGGTTGACGATCCCGCCCACCGAGCCGCCCGGTGGCATGCCATTGAGCAGCGCCGAGGGGCCCTTGAGCACTTCGATACGCTCGTACATTTCCGGCGATGCCCGGTAGAAGGGCGCCATGCCGTAGAGGCCGTCGACGGTCATGTCGCTGACGCTCACGCCGAAACCGCGGATCGAATAGTTCTCGCCGTAGGTGCCCTTGATACCGTTGTTGAACACCGACGGGTCGGTGGCGGCGATCACGTCGGTGATGTCCTTGGCCTGCCTGTCCCGAATGTATTTGTCGGTGTAGCTGATGGTGCTGAAAGGCGTCTCCATGATGTCTTTGTTGCCGAGCAGGCCGACCCGCCCACCGGTTGCCACTTGTCCGCCGGCGTACTCGGGCATCAGGGTGCCGAGCGTGTCCTGGGTGCCTTCGATAGTGGTCTCGGACAGCACCAGGCTGCCTTTGTCGGGCGCTGTGCGAGCTTTTTCAGCCTGCTCCTGCGTCTCGCCGAGGGCGCCCATCGCAACGCCGCTCAGGCCGAACAGCAAAGCCATGTGCACGGCGGTGCAGGTACGGCTCAGGGCGAATGTCGGTGCTGTCGGGGCTGGATTCGCGGGTCGCGGGTGACGGTGTGGCAACATGCTGGATTCCTTTCGGTTCGGTAATGAGTGAAGGCTCACTAGGGTTCCGAAACAAAACGAAATGTCCTCAATGGAAAGGATTAACATTCGATAATAATTCTCGTCACTGTGAGCGACCGTTGCCAAGCAGCCACATTTGCCGCTTCGGATCAGTGTGCGTAGCCCTCCATCACCTCATCAGCCATGCGTGAAAGACACGTCACGCTGGCGGTGCACAGGTACCAGGTGCGGGCGTCGACGAAGATCACCCGGCCCTGGGTCCAAGCCTTGGTCTTGCGCAGGAGGGGGTTGTCCAGGCTGTCCAGGTTCAGCGCCGGGCGTCGTTCCATGACGGCGGTGCGGTCGATGACATAGAGGATGTCCGGGTCGGCCTGCTGAATGAACTCGTTGGAGATCGGCTGGCCGTGCAGCCCGGCTTCGATGTCGCTGCTGGCGGGCTTCACGCCCAAAGTGTCGAAAATGAAGCCGTAGCGCGATTTCACGCCGTATGAGGTGAAGGCGCCATTGTTGTGCAGCACGATCAGCGCTTTCTCGGGACGCCCCTCGGTGACCTTGCGCGTCTGCTCGACCTTGGCATCCATCAGCGCGACCTTTTCCTCGGCCAATGCCGGTTTGTTCAGGATGCGGCCAAGCAGGGTCAGGTGACGCTTTGCCGTTTCGATGAAATTGCCCTGTTTGTTGGTCAGGTCGATGTCGTCGTAGACCGTCGGCGCAATCTGGCTGAGCTCGTCATAGCTGCGCGCCTGCAACGGCGAGATCAGGATCAGGTCGGGCTTGAGCGCGTGCAGGCGCTCGAGGTTGGGTTCGATGGTGGTACCGACATCGGCGATGTTCGGGTCATCGCGGTACTTGAGCAGAAAGTCGGCGACATAGTCCTTGGCGATGCCCACCACCGGCGCGCCGAGTTGGTCGAGGCTGTCCAGCTCGCTCATGTCGAAGGCCACCACACGTTGCGGCAGCTTGTCGATAGTGGTCGTACCCAGGGCATGCTTCACGGTGATCGGCGTGTAGGCGGTGGTGGCAGGCGCGGCTTGCACGGCAGCGGGTGGGGTGACCCCGGCCGTGGGTTGGTCGCAGCCGTAGAGCGTGCTGATGGCCAATGCCAGCAGGCCACCGGCGACCTTGTGGTGTGGGGTGTTCATATCGGTTGCCTTGATGTCGAGGGGTTGAAATAGTTGCAGACGAACCCGCGTTCGCTGCGCAGGATTTCGAAATCCAGTTCGTAGAGATCGCGCAGGCACGCTTCGTTGACCACCTGCGCGACCGGGCCCTGGCTGTGCACGGTGCCGTTCTTGATGGCAACGATGTGGTCGGAATAATTGGCGGCAAAATTGATGTCGTGCACGACCAGGATTACCGTGCGCCCCTGTTCGTCGCACAGCCTGCGCAGGGCGCCCATGATCATTACGGCGTGTTTCATGTCGAGGTTGTTGAGCGGCTCGTCCAGCAGCAGATAGTCAGTCTGCTGGGCGATGGTCATGGCCAGGAACGCCAGCTGCCGTTGTCCACCGCTCAGTTCGTCGATGTAGCAGCTGCGCAGTGCCTGCAGGGACAGAAAGCCGATGGCCTGGTCGATTGCCGCGTGGTCGGCGTCGGTGAGGTTGCCCTGGCTGTAGGGGAAGCGACCGAAGGCGACCAGTTCTTCCACCGTCAGGCGCAGGCTGAATGCCTGGGTCTGGCGCAGGGTAGCGACTTGCCTTGCGTAATCGCGCACGGCAATGCGGGCGCTGTCGCGGCCGTTCAGGGTCAAGGTGCCCTGCGACGGCTTCTGCAGGCGGGCAATGAGCATCAGCAGGGTAGTCTTGCCGGCGCCGTTGGGACCTATCAACGAGGTCACCTTGCCGGACGGAAACCGCACGCTGACGTCGTTCAGCACCGGGGTGCTGCCGTAGGATTTGTGCACGTGGCTGAGGGCGATCATGGGCTGCCTCGGGTGCGGATCATCAGCGTGAGGAAGTACACGCCACACACCAGGTTGATGAGAATGCTGACGGAGGTGTTGTAGTTGAACAGCTGCTCGACCAGGTACTGGGCAACGATGAACACGCCGATGGCAACACCGCAGGCGGTCGGCAGGGTGGCGTGGTGGCGCGCGGTGCGGGCCAGGGCGTAGCTGATGTTGGCGACGATCACCCCCATGAAGGCGGTGGGGCCGACCAGGCTGGTGGACACGGCCACCAGCACGGCGATCAGTGCCAGTTGCAGGCGCACGCTGGGTGCGTAGTCGACGCCCAGCGAGACGGCCTGGTCGCGGCCCAGCGTCAGTACATCGAGTACCGGCAAGGTACGGTGCACCAGCAGGCATGCGCCGACGACCAGCACGCCGCCGTAGATCACCTGGTCCAGCCGGGCCCGGTTGAACGAGGCATAGCTGAAGCCCTGCAGGATCGAGAACTCGCCTGGGCTGATCTTCAACTGGATGAACTGGGTGAAGGTAGCCATCACCATGCTCAACACCAGCCCCAGCAGCAACAGCAGGTAGACGTTGCCGCGCCCATCGCGGAACAGCCAATGGTGGATCAGCCACGAATAGCCGAGCATCAGCACGATCGACAGCAGCGCGTTGCCGCCCCGGCCGAGCAGTACCAGGCTGTGCGTGCCCAGGCAGAGGATCAACAGGGCCTGGAACAGCAGGTAGATGGACTCGTAACCCATGACCGCCGGAGTCAGGATGCGGTTGCCGACGATCGTCTGGAACATCACCGAGGAGTAGCCGATGCAGACACCGGCGATGACCATGGCGGCCAGACGAATCAGGCGTCGTGGGATCACGTAGGCGAAATCCATTCCCGAGCCCAGCAGCACGAAAGCCACAGCCAATGCCAGTACCGAGAGCCAGAGTCCGTAGCGGGTCGCATTCGGGTTCATGTGTACTTTCTCAGGAGCACGATCAGGAACACCACGCCGCCGATGCTGCCTGCGGTCAAGCCGATCGGCACCTCGAAGGGGTAGATCAGCAGGCGCCCGATGATGTCGCAGACCAGCAGCAGCGCCGCCCCGCACAGCGCCACGATGAGCAGCGTGCGCTGCAGGTTTTCGCCGTGGTAGAGCGCCACCAGGTTGGGCACCACCAGGCCCACGAAGGGTATCGCCCCCACGGTGATCACCGTCGCCGATACGCACACGGCCACCAGCATCAGGCCCACGGCGGCGTTGGCGGCGTAGTTCACCCCCAGGCTGCTGGCCATGCCTTCGCCCATGCCCAGAATGGTGAAGCGCTGGGCGAACAGGTAGGTGAGCAGCACGATCGGCAGGATCAGATAGATGATTTCGTAGTTGCCCTGCACGATCTTGGAGAAGTCGCCGAGCATCCAGCCCTGCATGCTCTGCAGAAGGTTGTGGCGATAGGCGTGGAATTCGGCGAGTGCGCTGAGCACGCTGCCGTACATCAGGCCGACCACGGGTACCAGCACCACGCTCTTGAACTGGATGCGGCGAATGATCGCCACGAAGAGCACGCTGGCAAGAAAGCAGAAGCCCAGGGCGAACAGCATTCTGACCGTGCTGCTCGAGGCCGGGGCTATGCTCAGCGACATCAGGATTCCCAGCTTGGCTGCATCGAGGCCGCCGCAGGTGGCCGGCTCGACGAAGCGGTTGCGCACGATCTGCTGCAGGATCACCCCGCACATGGCCAGCCCGGCACCGGTCAACACCAGTGCCACCAGGCGCGGCAGACGGCTGGCGGTGAGGGTCAGCCAGGCATCGCCGGAGAAATTCCACAGCTCGCTCCAGGACACCTCCTTGACCCCCAGCGTCAAGGACAGCCCGCACAGCAGCAGGAATGCAACCGGCCAGCTCGCCGCCCTCACGTAGCGTCCTCGTCCGCCGCTGCCGCGGCCAGCCGCCAACCCTTGGCGGCGCGTCGCTGCGCCAGGAAGCGCGCGTAGGGCCCGGCCTGGCGGCTGAGCTGGGCATGGCTGCCCCGTTCGGCGATGCGCCCACTCTCCAGCACCACGATCTGGTCGGCCATTTCCACCGTCGACAGCTGGTGCGCGATCACCACCAGCGTGCGCTTGCCGCGCAACCGGGCCAGGGTTTGCGCGATGGCTGCCTGGTTTTCGGCATCGAGGGCCGAGGTGGCTTCGTCGATCAGCAGGATCGGCGCATCCTTGAGCAGTGCCCGGGCAATCGCGATGCGCTGGCGCTCGCCGCCGGAAAGCCGTGCGCCGCCTTCGCCGACCTGGGTGTCGAGCCCGTGCGGCAAACGTGCGACGATCTCCAGCACGCCGGCCTGCTCGGCAGCCTGCAGGATCTGCTCGCGACTGGCATCGGCCCTGCCGACGCCGATGTTGGCGGCGATGCTGCCCTGGAACAGGTAGGCGTCCTGGAATATCTGACTGGTCTGCGCCGCCAGCCAGGCGCTGGACAGCTGCCGAACGTCCACACCGCCGATCTGTACGCTGCCCTGGCCAACGTCGAAGAAGCGCGCGATCAATCGCACCAGAGTGGTCTTGCCCGATCCTGAGGCGCCGACCACGGCGGTCATTCTTCCCGCCGCGATGTGCAGGTTGATCCCCTGCAGGATCGGCGCCTGGTCGGCGGTGTAGCCGAAGCTCACGTCGTCGAACGCCACGCTGTTGTCGGCAGGCTCCGCCGCTGTCTGCGGCATCGGCAGCGGCTGCACGGCGAACAGCTCATCGACCACGGCCAGTTGTCCGCGCGCGCCGCGCAACACTTCGCTGTAGCTGGCGACCTCCAGCAGCGGGTCGATGAACCGACTGGCCAGCACCAGCGCCACCACCAGCGCTGCCATCGAAGCGGGTGTCGCGCTGCCGGCAGACGAGTGCAACGCCCACCCGGCAGCTGCCAGCAGTGCTGCGAAGCTGGCCTGGACGGCCCAGCTGTTGAGTACCACCGACATGGCCGAGACGTGAATCAGGCGCCGGGCCGACTGCTGCTGGCCGGCAATCGCCTGCTGCACAAACCGTGCGCCACCGTCTTCGCCGTTGAATGCGCGCAGGACCGACTGGGCCTGGGCGAACTCCACCATGCGCCGACTGGCTCGGGCGCTGCTGGCATGGAATCGGGCGTCGCTGCGTTGCCCCATCCGGGCCGTCAGGGTGAACACGGCAAGCAACAGCGGCAGGGTCACCGAGGCGATCAGGGCCATCTGCAGATTCAACCAGAACAGCCCGGCCACTACTGCCAGCGGGGTGATGACGCTGGTGATCAGGGGCGTCAGGACGTGGGCGGGCAGTTGTGCCAAGGCCATCATGCCCTGGGTCGAGACATGGCTCAGACGAGCGGTGTTGTCTGGGTCGAACCAGCCGACCGGCAGTCGCGCGACGTGCTCGCTCAAGCGATGGCGGCCGGTTTGCAGCACGGCCATGCCGAAGCGTACGCCGGCTTTCTCGACCACCCGACGCAGCGCCCAGCACAACCCTGCGCCGACCAGCATCGGGACCAGCCCGCGCGTGGCGGCCGTGATGTCGTGGCCCAGCAACCCGGTGAGCACGGGTATCACGGCGACGATGGTCAGCCCGTTGAGCAGCCCGTACAGCAGGGTCAGCCCCAGGTAGCGATAGAGCACGTCGGCGTCGTTGCCCAGCAGCCGCAGGAAAGTGTTCAGCATGGGCCGTGCTCCGCAAGCTCGGTGTTCGGGTAGTCGCCCGCTTGCCACAGCCGGGCGTACCGGCCGCCAGTGGCGAGCAATTGCGCGTGGGTGCCTTGCTCCTGAATGCTGCCGTGGTCGATCAGGATGATGTGGTCGGCGTGCATCACCGTATTTAGACGGTGGGCGATCACCAGCACGGTGCGGCCCTGGGCGAAGCGTGAAAGGGCCTGCTGGATGTGCACCTCGTTCTCGGCGTCGGCGGCGGCGGTGGCTTCGTCGAGGACCAGCACGGCCGGGTCGAGCAGCATGGCGCGGGCAATGCTGACTCGCTGCAGTTCGCCTCCGGACAGTTGCGCGTCTTCGCCCACCACCGAATCGTAGCCACGGGGCAGGGCGATGATCCGCTCGTGCACATTGGCCAGGCGCGCTGCCTGCTCGATCTCGTCGAGGCTGGCCGAGGCGCGGCCCAGGGCGATGTTGTCGCGCAGGCTGGCGTGGATCAGGCGCACGTCCTGCAGTACGAAGCCGATATGCCGATACAACTGCGTGCTGTCGATCTGGCGCAGGTCGACGCCACCCAGGGTAATGCGCCCGGTATCCGGGTCGAAGAAGCGCAACAACAGGCGCGCCAGGGTCGACTTGCCAGCGCCGGACGGCCCCACCACGGCCGTGACCGTGCCGGGCCTGAGGGTCAGATCGATGTTGCTCAACGCCGGCGTTTCGCCGTCGTAGCTGTAGCTCAGGTTCTGCACCTGCAGTTCGGTTCGTGCCGGCAGGTCGATGGCTGCAGCCGTTGGCCTGGCCAGTTCCGGGGTGGCCAGCAATTGCTGAATGCGCAGGGCCGCGCCCGTTGCGTTGTGCAGGTCATGGGTGATGTAGCTGAGCAGCAGCAAGGGCGCGCACAGGCTGGGCGCCACCAGGACGAAGGGCAGCAGGTCGATGGCTTCGATCCAGCCCAGCCAGGTGAACAGCGTGCCGAACGCCAGCACGATGCCGAGCACCACCACCGGGGTGATCAGCGCATGGGCATTGGCCATGGCACTGACCAGGGGGCGGGCGAAATCCTCGAACGCCAGCGCGAAGCCGTCCACGGCCTCACGGTAGTTGGCCTGGGCCTTGCCCTCGATACCGAAGGACTTGACCACGGTGATGCCGTTGACGAATTCCACCACGGCGTTGTTGATGCGCGCCATCCCGGCGCCGAACGCCTGCATGTTGGCGCTGCTTGCCCGGGTTGCCCTGGAAACGAACAGGAAAAACAGCGGAAAGGGCAGCAGGGAGATGACCGCCATGCGCCAGTCCGTGGCGAACAGGTACACCGTGGCGAACGACACCGCCCCCAGCGAGCGACCGACCGTGGTGTAGAAGTGCGCGGTCAGGCTGTGCAGGGTATCGACGTCATCCTGCATTGCCTGCTTGACCTCGCCCGAGGCCCGCGCGGTGAACCAGCCCAACGGTACCTTGCCCAGCCTGCGGGTAATGGCCAGGCGCAGGTGCGAGGTGATCTGGTTGTCGAGCAGATGGGCGAGCATTTCGCCCAGCGAGAGCAGGATCATGCCCAGCATCAGGCAGGCCAGGCTGCCGGCGATGACGGGCCACACGTGCGCAGTCGACTCCAGCGCCCAGACCCCGCCGTCGGCCGGGTCCAGCGCCAGGCCGGCGAGGTAGGCGATTGCGGCCAGTGGCAGCAAGGTCAGGGCGGTACCCAGGCCGGCGAGGATGGCCGCCACGATCAAGCGGCTACGAATGGGCCGGAGCAGCTGGGATATCGCGCCTTCGGCGACAGGGGGGTCGGTAGCGGGTGCGGCGCTCATTGAATCTCCGTAAAGAGGGCAGGGCCCTCGGCAAGGTGTGCAGGCTCGGCACAGGTCGTGGATGCACGGTGCTTACCGTGTATTACGAGCGACGGCGAATATTCCTCAATGGCTGCAGCGATCGCTGGCGAAGGGCTGGCAGGCGCGCATGGCGCTGGCGATGTACTTCTCCACGGACGACACCGACACATTGATCTGACTGGCGATTTCGCGATGGCCCATTCCGCTCAGGCGATGCAGGAGCAGGGCCTGGCGGGCCTTGGCCGGCTGCTGGTTGATGACGGCGTCGACCTGGGTCAGTGCTTCGAACGCCAGGGCGCGACTCTCTTCCGATGGCCCCAGTGGCACGTCCTGGTGCCTCAGGCGTTCCAGGTGCCCGGCTTCCAGGCTGCGACGACGGTAGAGGTCGATGAGCATGCCCTTGGCGATCTGCGTGAGGTAGCAGCGACAGTGCTCGGGCGCTGGCACGGCGCCCTTGCGGATGAGGTTGAGGTAGATGTCGTGCGCCAGGTCCGCGGCGTCCGTCGAGTTGCCCAGCTTGCGTCGCAAAAGGCCGCTGAGCCAGCCGTGATGATCTTTGTAGAGCCGCTCCACTTGTTGTCTGAGCGCGAACGATCCGTTGTCCACGATGCCTTTCCCCACCCCATGTCGACGCTGCGATTTTGACGAATGCTAATAAGTATGATTATCATTTGCACGATACGGTGTTTGTTTCGCGAGTGCAAACGCACCGCTCTTCCTCGCCGTCCTGCCGCGTTCATGCATCGGCCGCGGCCTTGTTTTTCCTGCCAACCAAGGTGCTTATTTCCATGATGGAAACCCGTCCTGACAACGTATTGCAGACGCCGCTTACGCCCCATGAAGAGCAGGCGTGGCTGCTCCAGCAGCAGTATCCCGAGCAGATCCGCAAGCATTTCTGCGCCTGGTCGCTAGGCTGCGCATTCGATACCCAGCGCCTGGAGTCCGCCCTGAGGGCGGTCATCGATGCACTGCCGGCGCTCAATGCCCGTTATCTGTTCGACGATGAAGGCGAGTTGCGCAAGGTCACGGCCGAGGATTGGCAAGCCTGTGTCGCCGTGCTGCACGTCGATACTCAGGCGCAGGCAGGCGACCTGCTGCTGGCCCGTCAGGCGTCGCCCTGGGACGCCGAAACCCAGGCGCCGCTCGCTGCCCTGGTGATCCAGACCGGGCAGGGCGTGATCCTCGGGTTCGTGCTGCATGAGGTGCTGGACCAGACCTGTCGCGAAGACGACCTGTATCGACTGGTCTTGGATGCCTACGACGGTCGTCCCGTGGGCGTGCCGCACCTGCCGTGGCTGATGCGCCAGGCCACCGACAGCCCACCGCTGGCCTCGCCATCGGCCGACCCCGAGGGGTCGACCGATGCCGACGCCATGGCCGCGCTGATCCTCGGCGAGTTCCGCAACACGCTGGCGGAGCCGGGCATGACGCTGGAAGACGACTTCTTCGAATTCGGTGGCCATTCCCTGCTGGCGACGCGAATCATCGGCAAACTTGCAGACAGCCACGGCGTGGAGGTGGACTTCAACGACTTCTTCAGCGCGTCCACGGCGGGCGCGCTGGCACAACGGGCACGTCGCCGCGAACAGCGTGCATTGGCCGCTGCAGTGGCCTCGTCGACACCTGTGCGAACCGCCCCTTTCGCACCGGCGCAGGCTTCGCTCGGGCGTGCGTACGCCGCCTTCGATTTCGGCACGATCTTCAACCTGCCGTTCGCCGTGGCGTTTCGCGAACCGGTCGACGAGGCCGTTTTCGAGCGCGCCTTCCACGATCTGGTCGAGCGCCATGCCAGCCTGCGCACGACCTTTCATTTCGATGAAGGCGAACCCTACCAGCGGCAGGTACCCCTGGAGCGGCTGAGCCAGTACCGCTGGTTCTGGTCCAGCCAGCACAGCGAGGGTGCCAGCCTGGCCAGCGAAGCGGGGCATGTTTTCGACCTGTCCCGCGAGCTGCCGATGCGCGTGCGCTTCCTGCGTGACGGGCAACAGGCGGGGCAGACGCTTTCGCTACTCGTCCACCACATGGCCATCGACGAGTGGTCGCTCAACGTGATGATGCAGGACCTGAGCCAGGCCTACGCCGCGCGCGCCGCCGACCGGGTGCCGGTCTGGCACGAGCCGGCGCCGGCCTTTCACGAGTACGCCACGCGCGCTCGCATCGCCGGCATCGACCCACGGCACCTGGCCTACTGGACCGACATGCTGGGCGATGCCACGCGCGGCCTGCAGTTGCCTGACCAAGCCGGTGCGGCCGGCGCGCGTGCGAGCGAATCCGGCATCCAGGCACAATGGTTCGAGATCACCCCGAGCCAGGCGCTGACCGATGGCCTGCAGCGGTTTGCCAGGCACAACAATGCTTCCCTGTTCGGCGTGCTGTACACCGCCATTGCCTTGGCCTTGCACAAGGTCGGCGGCCTCGAGGAACTGGTGATCGGTACCTCGGCTTCCGGGCGCACCGATCCGGCCTACTACAACACGGTCGGCTACTTCACCACGATGGTCGCCCATCGCGTGCGCTTCGATGCGCAGCAGGCACTGGGGTCTATGGTCGAGGCAGTCAGCAGCCTGATCAACGATTCCATGGCCTACGCTGACGTGCCGCTGGAGCAGATCCAGCAGGCATTGGGCATGACCCCCGCGGACGGCCTGCTGTTCGACGTCTACATCCAGATTCACGCCAGCAACGCCTTGAATGGCGCGCTGCGTGGGGCCGACGGCGAAGCGATCCGCTACCGGCAGGTCGACCCGGAAAAGAGCCAGTCGATGTTCGGCATGCAGTTCGAAATCATGGAAAACATGTTTGAGGGCCAGCGCTCGTTGCGACTGGTCGTCACCTATCAAACCGCGCGCTACAGCGCCATGCAGATGGACCGGGTCAGCCGCGCGATCGAGCAGGTGTTGACCGCGTTCACTGACAGGGAAGGAGCAAAAGCATCAGTGGGGCAGTTGAGCGTCTAGCGCCGTCCCTTGTAGGAGCGGTCATCGGCCGCGAAGGGTTCACCGCGGTGTATCAGGCTAACCGCGGTGTCCTTTTCGCGGCCACTGACCGCTCCTACGGATGTTGTGCGATTCCCTGTGGGAGCGGTCACCGGCCGCGAAGGGTTCACTCCGGTGTGTCAGGCGGACCGCGGTGTCCTTTTCGCGGCCACTGACCGTTCCTACGGATGTAGTGCGATTCCCTGTGGGAGCGGTCATCGGCCGCGAAGGGTTCACCGCGGTGTGTCAGGCTGACCGCGGTGTCCTTTTCGGGGCCACGGACCGCTCCTACGGATGTAGCGCGACTCCCTGTAGGAGCGGTCATCGGCCGCGAAGGGTTCACTGCGGTGTGTCAGGCTGACCGCGGTGTCCTTTTCGCGGCCACGGACCGCTCCTACGGAGGGGTGCGATGGCGCGGTTCAGTCCTGATGCATGCCGTAGCGCTGGAAAGACGAGCGTTTCGGCAGTCGGTAGCGGGCGCGCCCCAGCAGTTGGTTGACGATGGTGGCGTTGCGCGTCGGGGCGATGCCCAGGTCGGGTGAGCCGACGCCGTGCTGAAAGATTTCCGCGTTCTGGATGAAGATCTTGCCGGCGCCGTCGTCACGGCGGCGCGCGGTGAAATCCGCCTGCACCACGCAGTCACCATAGCTGTCGGTGTCCAGCAGTGTGTCCTTGAGCCGTTCGAACCACTGCGGCCAGGTGTGCCGGTAGCCCGTCGCCGCAACGATAGCGTCCGCTTCGAGGGTGCCGGTCTGGTCCAGTTCACGGTGCCGGTAGGCGATACGCAGTGCGCCGTGAACATCCTCCACACGCTGCACATCGCAGTTCGACAGCAAGGTCAGCCCTGGGTCACGCCCGCCGATGGAGCGCTCGTAGATCAGGTCGTACAAGGCGCCGATGGTCGAAAAACTGATGCCCTTGTACAGCAGCCCTTGCCCGGCAACGACTTCGCGCCGTCGCTCGGGCGCCAGACTATGGAAGTAGTCCATATAGGCAGGGGTGAAGCATTCCTGGCCCAGCTTTGAGTATTCCATCGGATGAAAGCCCGGCGAGCGCGTGATCCAGCGGATCGAGGCGCCTGCCGCGACCCGCGCCGGCGTCAGTTCGCTGAACAGTGCCAGTACACATTCCGCTGCGCTTTGCCCGGAACCGATGACGGTAACCTGCCGGCACTCGGCCAGCTCCGCCTGGCGTTTGCCGAATTGCGCCGAGTGCATGATCGGCGCAGTGCTCCTGACCTGTGCCCACTGGGGCAGCAGGGGCTGGGTGCCGATGCCTACGGCCAGGTGTCGGCTGCGGTAATGACGCTTGAACCCCGAGATCGACTGGCTCTGGATCAGGAAGCGCTGGGTGTCGGCGTCATGGGTCACCTCGCAGACTTCCTCGTCGAAACGGCAGGCACCCAGGCGCTGCGCTGCCCAGCGGCAGTAGTGGTCGTATTCCAGCCGAGGTACCTGGAAGTTGTCGTAGTAATAGAACGCGTGCAGCCGATCGTGGTGATGCAGGTAATTGAGGTAGCTCAACGGGTGGGTTGGATCGGCCATGGTCACCAGGTCCGCAAGAAAGGGCACCTGCAAGGTGGTGCCGGGAAGGAGCAGGCCCTCGTGCCAGCGAAACTCGCTCTTGCGTTCCAGGAACAGATGACTCACCTCGGGGTGGCCATCGAGCAGCGCGGCCAGGCCCAGATTGAACGGGCCGATGCCTATGCCCGCAATGTCTATCGTCGTTACATCCGTCATCCCGTCTCTCCATGAGCATTGTCGGGTGGGCGCGACGCCGTTGCAGGGCGCCGCATTCGATTCAGTCGGTCAGCGTGGCTGCGCTCCTGGCGAGCAGGCGCTGCACGTCGTGGGCGTTACGGCACTGCAGCAGTTGGCCGGGCGACAACGTCACTGCGAAACGCTCGCGTAGCCCGGCCGCAATGGCTTTCAGGTGCTGTGGTCGCAAGCCCAGGCTAATGAAGTGGGTGGTAACGTCGTCGGCATGCTGCGCCGGGCGGCCCAACACGCTCAGGTAGACCTGCAGCACGGACAGCGCCAGCGTGTCGGCAGCCGGCGACGACTCGGTGGCCGGTACGGCGAGCAGCGCGCGTGCCTGCCGGCGGTCGACCTTGCCGTTCTGCGACAGCGGCAGCTGGTTGACGGCCAGCAGGCGCGTTGGCAGGTGCGAAGGCTGCAGGTGTTCGCGGGCGTAATTGCGCACTTGGACGACGCTGACTGGCGGCATGCCGGCAGCGCTCACGTACAGCACGCCGAGGTTGGTTTCGCCCTGGCTGGAGTCCTGGTAATCCACTACCAGCACTTGGCACAGCGCAGGATGGTTGCTCAGGACCTTCTCGACATCGGGCAGCGAGACGCGCACGCCGCGTACCTTCACATAGCCGTTGACCCGGCTGTCGAAGAGCAGGGTGCCATCGCTCCGGTAGCGTCCGCGGTCGCCGCTGCGAAAGGCCCTGATCGGGTGGCCCTGTTCATCGCCGACCGTGATGAAATCGGTCTGCGCGTATTCGCCGCCTTCCAGATAACCGAGCGCCAGGTTCACGCCCGCGGTATGGATACGCCCCACAACGCCCGGCGGGCAATGCCGGCCGTGGTCATCGAGCAGCAGATAACGGTTGCCCGGCAACGGCTCGCCGTAGGGAATCAGCGTGCGATCGTCGCTGCCGATCTCGTGCCAGATGCTCCAGATGGTGGTTTCGGTGGGCCCGCCCAGGGAGATCAGGCGGGCGTGCGGCAGGCATTCGCGCAACTGGGCGATCACCACCGGCTTGATGTAGTCGCCACCCTGGGCGATCAGGCGCAGGCTGCGCAGGTCATGCTCGCCGCGACCGGCCAGGAGCATTTCCACGATCGCTGGTACCGAACACCAGAGGCTGACCCGATGCTCGGCGATCAACTGGTTCCAACGCACCGCGTCCTTGTCCTCGCTCACCGCCGGCAGCACCAGCGTGGCTCCGGCGCTGAGGCTGCCGAAGACGTCGAACAGCGACATGTCGTGGTGCAGCGGCGTCACTGACATGAGCACGTCGTTCTGGCTGACTTGCCACCGCGCCAGCGTGCTGCCGATGACGTTGGCGGTCGCGCGGTTGTTCAGCACCACGCATTTGGGTTGGCCCGTGGTCCCCGAGGTGTACAGATAATAGGCGGGCGCTTCACTCAGGGAAAAATCGGGCAACGACACGGGGAAGGGCGCGTGCTTGGCGAGCAGCTCGGCCATGATGGCCATCGGCTGTTCGATGGGTTCGAGATCGGCCAGCACGACCAGATCAGGTTGGCAGTTGTCCAGCAGGTAGCGGCGGCGTTGCTCGGGTGCTTGAGCATCGATGGGCACCCAGATCACACCCGTCAGCGCGCAGGCCAGAGTCAGCATCGTGTGCTCCGGGCTGCGCGGCAGACAGATCGCGACCACGTGACCGCGCGTGAGGCCTCGGGCCTGCAAGGCGGCGATCACCCGTGCCACGCCGTCGCCCAGTTCGGCGTAGCTCAGCCGCCGGGATCCGCAGATGAGTGCAGTGCGGGTGTTGTCGGCATCGAAAACCTGCTCGGCGATGTGGGCCAGGAAAGGTGTCTGGCAGGCATCGCGCTCGGGGCTGTTGCGGCGATAGTGGGCGGTGTCGAGCAGCGGCGCCGTTTCCAGGGTGAAGCTGTCGTGGGCGGCGATCTGGCTGACGGCGTCGTCCAGCATGCGCAGAATGTCGCTGACTTGCGCCGAATCCATCACCTCGTGCGCATAGTCGATATCGACCCGCAGCGAGCCTTGGGCGTCGGTCGACAGGCGAATGTCCATGGCCACCTGCGGCGTCTGGGTCAGCCCGCCGTGCAGGCCCATGGCGCTGTCGGCTGGCGTCACCGGCCACGACAGGCCGCTGGTGATCACCACCGGCAACACCGGCCCCGGACCGTGGCGCTCGAACAGCAAACGAGTCAGGTCGACACCGGAATACGCCAGGTGCTGCAGTCCCTCCAGCACATCCACCTGCAGCGCCTTGGCACGTTCGGTGAACGGTCGCCGATCGGCAATCCAGTTGATGGCGATAAAGCTCGAGTGGTTGGCCAGGTCGGCGCTGCGGGTTGGCGCGACCGGCAGGGCGACGCACAGATCGCCCTCGTCGAGCCAGTGCGAGAGCACTTCCAGAACCACCGCCATCAGTGCGGAATTCTTGAACAGGCGCTGTTGTGCGGCCCGTCGGCTCAGCGCTGCAAAGCGCGATTGGGGCACCCGCAGACTCTGCCGTTGGTAGCGAGACGGACCAGCCTGGGCAAGCGGTCGTTTCCACGGCAGGCAGGGCGGCCCGCTGACCGCCGCAAGCTTCTCGCGCCAGTAGGCCATGTCTGCCTTGCGTTGCTCGTTCGCGGCCGGTGCTGGCAGCGGGGCCGCTGCTGCCGAGGGCTGCTCGGGCGTGCCGGTGAACAACTCCACCATCAACGCTGCGATGGAGTGGCCGTCCACAATCAGGGCGTCCATGCGCACGAACACGACGTGCTGGTCCTGCGCCAGTTCGAACAGCGTGACGTTCCACGGCGCCGCGTGCAGGCCGAACACGGCATGTGCGTAAGCTTCGCGGCGCTCTTCCACCTCGCGCAGGCCATCGCTCAGGGGCAAGTGGCGCAGGTCGATTTCATCCAGATGGGGCTCGGCCACATCGCTGACGTACTGCACGCAGCGCTGGGCATCGATGTGGGTACGCAGGCTCGGGTGGCGCCGGACCATGTCGGCCAGGCGGGCACGCAGCACGGCTGTGTCGATGTGCCCGCGGTATTCGCGAAATTCTTGCATGGCCACGCCGCCCAGCGGCATGTGCGCGCCGCGCCCCAGCAGGTAGGCCTGCTGCAAAGCGTTCAACGGGCGTCGGGCCGGCGACGACGACAGGGGTTGATCCAGGCGGGTCGGATCGGCGGCAACCGCTTGCACCCGCGCGACGAAGCGCTCGAACAGAGGGGACACCCAGGCCAGCGGCAGGGCATCGACACGGATGTCCCAGTTGATCGAAAGCCCTTGGTCGATGTGAGCGACCTGAACGTCCAGGGCCACCTGCGGACCTTGGGAGATCACCCAGTTCATCGGGCCGAACGCCCGCCGCACACGTTCGGAGAACAGCTCGCCCTTGCTGCGCTCCAACGCAGCGGTGAAGACCACCGGCGCCAGTTGCGCCGAGCCCGTATGCCGCGACAGGTCGCGCATCAGGTCGACGCCGGAATAGGCGCAGTGCTCCAGGGCCTGGATCAGGCTGTCACCCAGCTGTCGGCACAGAGTCGCGGGACTGCTGGCGTCGGCCATCTCCACGTCGACGATCAGCACGTTGGCGAATTCGCCGATGATGCCCTGCACCTGGGGCTGCACCGGCGCGCGCCAGAAGCTGGGGACATTGAGGCGAAAGCGTGGATCGCCGGTGCGCTCGCCCAGCACCGACGCGAACAGCCCCAGCATCAGGCTGGACAGGGTCAGTCGGCGCTCCCGCGCCAGCTTCTGCAGGGCCTGGTAGTGCCCGGCGTCGAGCCAGGTATGCAGGCGCTGGCTGTGCGGCTGCGCTGCGCTTGATTCGAGCAGGGGCAGGGTTGGGGCGGGCGCGATGTGGTCCAGGCGCTGGCGCCACCAGTGGCGATCGCGGTCGCGGGCAGCCTTCACCGCAGGGTCTGCCCGCAAGGTGTCCAGCCACTGGAAAAACGTCGGCGGCGTCGAAGCCGGCTGCTCGGGTGCTTCGTAACCGACGGCCAGGTCTTCCATCAGCGTGGGAAAACTGGACGGGTCGATGGCGATCATGTCGCTGTCGACGTGCAGGCGGAAGCGATTCTCGGGCAGCAGGCTGACGCCCACGCGCAGCCCGCCGACGTCTACCAGATCCAGCTGCTGATGGGTCCAGGCTTCGCGTTTGCGCTGTAGCGCCTGTTGCAATTGCACGGCCGGCAGATCGCTCAAGTCGTCGACTTCAAGCGCCGGCCCGCGCGCCGTTGGCGGGGTGTGTTGCAAGCCCTCGGGGCTGACCCGCAGGCGCAGCATGGGGTGACGGCTACAGGCATCTTGCAGCGCCGAGCGCAGGCGTTCGAGGTCGATTCCAGCGCCATCGAACTCGGCGTACAGGTGAGCTGACACGCTCCCCAAGGCCGCATGAGCAGTACGCCCGATCCAGCAGGCGGCTTGCATCGAAGTTAACTCTCGCATGGCTCACTCGTCTCACATGATTGACAACGTTCCGTTTATGTCGTCACCATTAGAAACAATAATCATTCACATTCGCAATTAAAACTTACATTCCAGGGCAGGGAGGCGACACCTCAGATGAGATCAGCCATCGTCAGGGCGACTGCGCCGCAAGACGTGCAACACGTTGTGCAAGATGACAATTTTTCGTTCATGTCGGGTCAGCGCGAGTTGCGTGCCCGCGGGCTGGCACAGCGCATCGAGACTCCGGCGGTGGGCGGGCAGGACGCGCAGGGTCGCTTCCAGCAAGCCATCCAGCGCGCTTTCGAGCAGGCGCGAAAGGCCGGGCAGGCCGTGCCGATGGTGGTCGGTGCGATTCCCTTCGACCCGTCCGAAGCGTCGTGCCTCTACGTTCCGGAGCAGGCGCAGTGGCACGACTTGGAGCCGGGCGGGGCGGGTACGCCGAGCCCCATGCCGTCGTTGCTGGAGCAGCGCAACCTGCCCGACCAGCACGCGTTCATGCGCTCGGTCGAGCACGCCGTGGCCAACTTCGGCTACAGCGACGTGCGCAAGGCGGTGCTGTCGGTGCAGCGCGAACTGGTGTTCAGCCAGGCCATCGACGTGAATGCCCTGGCCCATAACCTGCGGGTGCAGAACCCGAGCGGTTATCACTTTCGCGTGCCCATGGCCGACGGCGCCACCCTGCTGGGCGTGAGCCCCGAGTTGCTGGTGCGCAAGCACGGCGCCTCGTTCGTTTCCAATCCGCTGGCCGGTTCGGCCAAGCGACTGACCGATGCCGACGCCGATCGACGCAATGCCCAGTGGTTGTCCGAATCGGACAAGGACCACTACGAGCATGGCTTCGTCACCGCAGACATCGCCGCGCGGGTCAGCGAGCTGTGCACCCGGCTGGACGTACCGCCGCGGCCTTCGCTGATCAGCACCCCGACCCTCTGGCACCTGTCGACGCGCATCGAAGGCACCCTTGCCGACCCCTCGGTGTCGGCCCTGCAACTGGCCTGTCGCCTGCATCCCACGCCTGCCGTGTGCGGTTTCCCCACCGAATTGGCGCGGCGTCTGATTCGTTTCGTCGAACCCACCGAGCGCGGCCTGTTCACCGGAATGGTCGGCTGGTGCGACGCCCAGGGCAACGGCGAATGGGTCGTGACCATTCGCTGCGGCACGGTTTCAGGCCCGCGGGTCAGGCTGTTCGCCGGCGCCGGCATCGTCGAAGCCTCGCAACCGGCGGCGGAATGGGCCGAGGTCCAGACCAAGCTGCGCACCATGCTCCAGGCGTGCGGACTGCACGCGTGATTTCCCCTTCCTCATGACGAGTGAAACCATGACTATCGAATTCACCCGCTGGCCACAGGACCGTGCCCAGGCCTACCGCGACCTCGGCTACTGGCTCGACCGGCCACTGACGCGGATCCTCGAAGAGCGCTGCAAGGCACAACCCGACGCACCGGCAATCATCTGTGGCGAGCGCAGCTTCACCTACGCCGAGCTTGACCGCCTTTCGTCCAACCTGGCCTCGCGCCTGGCTGCGCGCGGCCTGGGCCGCGGCGATGCGGCGCTGGTCCAGCTGCCCAACATTGCCGAGTTCTACATTGTATTGTTTGCCTTGTTCAAGGCCGGCATCGTGCCGCTCAACGCGTTGTTCAGCCACCGCAAGCTGGAGCTGGGGGCGTACGTCAAGCAGCTGTCGCCGCAATTGTTGATCGCCTCGCGCGAGCACGAAGTGTTTCGCGATGACAGCTATGAAAGCCTGTTCGAACAAGCGACGGCCCAGCCTCGGGTCGCTCTGTTTCTGGGCGATTCGCGTAACCAGCACAGCCTCGCCCAATGGCTCGAGACGCCGGCCACCGAGCAGGTCGCCTACGCGCCCACAGCCGCCGATGAAGTGGCCCTGTTCCAGTTGTCCGGGGGCAGCACCGGCACGCCCAAATTGATCCCGCGTACCCACAACGACTACCACTACAACGCGCGCGCCTGCGCCGAAGTCTGCTCCCTTACGACACAGACACGCTTTCTGTGTGCCCTGCCGGCCGCGCACAATTTCCTGCTCAGCTCGCCAGGCGCGCTGGGCGTGTTTCACGCCGGTGGCTGCGTGATCATGGCCGACAACCCCGAGCCGCTGGCGTGCTTCGCCCTCATCCAGCGGCATGCGGTCAATACCGTGGCCCTGGTACCCAGTGCCGTGGCCCTGTGGCTGCAGGCCGCGCCTCAGCACCGCCCGCAGCTGCAGTCGCTGCACCACCTGCAGGTGGGCGGCGCGGTGTTCGCCGACTCGTTGGCGCGCCAGGTGCCGACGGTGCTGGGCTGCCAGTTGCAGCAGGTGTTCGGCATGGCCGAAGGGTTGATCAACTACACCCGGCTGGACGACAGCGACGAGCAGGTGTTCACCACCCAGGGGCGTCCGGTCAGCCTCGGCGATGAAATCCGGATCGTCGACGAGCAGGGCGCCGAGGTGCCCACCGGCGAGACGGGAATGCTCGCCACCCGAGGCCCGTATACCTTCTGCGGCTATTACAACAGCCCGGAGCAGAACGCCCAGGCGTTCGACGAACAGGGCTATTACTATTCCGGCGACCTGGTGCAGCGCCTGCCCAGCGGTGATCTGCGCGTGGTCGGCCGTATCAAGGATCAGGTCAATCGTGGTGGCGAGAAGATCGCTTCCGAAGAGATCGAAAACCTCATCGTGCTGCACCCGGACGTGACCCATGCCGGGCTGGTGGCAATGCCGGACCAGGCCCTGGGCGAGAAGAGCTGCGCGTTCGTGGTCAGCCGCGATCCGACGCTCAAGGCGCCCGCGCTGCGCCGTCACCTGCTGGCGCTGGGCATCGCCGAATACAAGTTGCCCGATCGCATTCGGATGATCCCGAGCATGCCGTTGACGGCCGTGGGCAAGATCGACAAGAAGCGGCTGCGCCAGCTGCTGGCGGTGGAAGACAACCGCAGCTGGCTGCAGACACGTCTGCTGCAACTGATCGAGGACGGTGACGCCCTCGACCCTCAGGAGAATCTGAATTTCTACGGGCTGGATTCCCTCCAGGTGATGCGCCTGGCGGCCGAGCTCAAGGAGCGCGGCGTGGCCGTGAGCTTCGAGGAACTGGCTACCGAACCGACCCTGGCCAACTGGTGGGCACTGGTTGAGAGCCGTCAGAAAGCTGCCTGATTCAAACGGCGAGCCGTGCCGGCGCAGTGCGGCTCGCCTGGTCATTCCAGAAAGGATCCACGATGACATTGTCTACTGCCGACACCGCTCGACTCGATGATTTCTGGCGACACTGCCTGGAGCATCAATTCTTCAATATTGGCTACCCGGAAAATGCCGATTTCGACTACAGCACGCTGGAGCGCTTCCTGCGCTTTTCCATCAACAATTGCGGCGACTGGGGCGAACACAGCAACTACGTGCTCAACTCCTTCGACTTCGAAAAAGACGTGATGGCGTACTTCGCCGACCTGTTCGACATTCGCCGCGAGGACAGCTGGGGCTATGTCACCAACGGCGGCACCGAAGGCAACATGTTCGGCTGCTACCTGGCGCGAGAGCTGTTTCCCGATGGCACCTTGTACTATTCCAGGGATACCCACTATTCAGTGGCCAAGATCGTCAAGCTGCTGCGCATCAAGTGCCGCGCGGTGGACGCGCTGCCCAATGGCGAGATCGACTATGACGACTTGCTGGCGAAGATCGCGGCGGACGGGGAAAGGCACCCGATCATCTTTGCCAACATCGGCACTACCATGCGCGGCGCCGTCGACGACATCGCCATCATCCAGGCGCGCCTGCAACAGGCCGGTATTGCGCGGCGCGACTACTACCTGCACGCCGATGCCGCCCTGAGCGGGATGATTCTGCCGTTCGTGGATACGCCGCAGCCATTCACCTTTGCCGCGGGCATCGATTCGATCTGCGTATCCGGGCACAAGATGATCGGCTCGCCGATTCCCTGCGGCATCGTCGTGGCCAAACGCAGGAACGTCGAGCGCATCTCGGTGGAGGTGGACTACATTTCGGCGAGCGACAAGACCATCAGCGGTTCGCGCAACGGCCACACGCCGATGATCATGTGGGCGGCGCTGCGCACCCATTCTCCGGCCCAGTGGCGCCGCCGGGTCGCGCATAGCCTGAAGAGTGCCCAATACGCGGTCAATCGGTTGCGTGCCGGCGGCATCGACGCGTGGCGCAACCCGAACTCCATCACTGTGGTGTTTCCCTGCCCCTCGGCGGGCATTGCCCGCAAGTACGGTCTGGCCACCTCGGGCGATACCGCGCACCTGATCACCACGCCGCATCACCGCGACACCCGGGTCATCGATGCGCTGATCGACGAGGTGATCGCCGAGGCGCGCCCGGAGGCCTGGCGCGCCACTTTGCAGCGAAGCTGGCACGCGAACACCCAACTGCCGCCACGCAGCACGTCCTGGGCCGGCGGAGCCAGGCTCGACGGGCGGTGATGACCGGCTCATGGCGTGACACGTTGCCCATTCCACCTGAAGAACGAGGGAGACCATCTTGAATCAGCCACCCACACCCCAGGACTGTGCCAACCTGGAAGACATCCGTTGCGGCATCGACTGGCACGACCGGCAGATCTTCGACGCCCTGGTGCAGCGTTTGCAGTACGTCAAGGCCGCAGCGCAGTTCAAACCCAGCGAGCAATCGATTCCGGCACCCGAGCGAGTTGCTGCCATGCTCGAACAGCGCCTGGAATGGGCCGCTTTGGCAAGCTTCGACCCGGCGTTCACCGAGGCACTGTTCGAACGGATCATCCACTGGAACATCCAGCAGCAGATCGCCCACTGGCGCACGACCCGAGCGTCCAGCGCCTGATCCACCGCGGCGCCCTCTTCGCGGGCAGAGCCCGCTCCCACAAGGGGGGCGGGGTTCGATGTTCTGTGGGAGCGGGCTCTGCCCGCGAAGGGCGCGTTGCGGTAGGCCTGATGTTCTACGGCAGCACGATGTATTCGTTGCGCTGTTGAATGCCTTGGTGGGGCCCCTCGATCAGGTGCACGTAACGACCGCCGACCTGGTCGATCGGCACGCAATCGTCCACGTCCAAGACGGCGTCGGTGTGGGGCTGGCGCCAGTGTTCGAGGCACTGGCGGCGGGCGCTGCTCTTGGCATCGCGCGCCGTGTGCGCCACCACCAGCAGGTAGTGGTGTGCTTCGCCGAACGACTGCGCCTCGTAGCCACCAAGATTGATCACATACAGCCGCGGCATGCCGGCGCCAGGCGCCAGCGGGCTGAACTCGACCTTCCACTGTTCGACACCGTCCACCGCCATCCAGGCATCGATGTGCAAACCTTTCTGACTGCCGAACCAGTCTGCCCTCAGCTGCGGATAGGTCGCTTCGAGCGAGTCGGCGACGACGCAGGCGATGTCGTGCACTTCGATGCGTGCCTTGGGGTGCTTGCCGCCAAGCAGAACGACGTAGAGCATGGGTCGGGGTCCTCGAGTGGGGTGCTGGTACGACAGCATCCTGCCACTCATTGCTCAACGCCGTCTCGCTGAATGGGGCATTCGGCATCGCCCTCTCAACGAACGTTCTTGTCGAGGAATTCGCGGATCACCGGAATGATCTCCCGGCCATGGGTTTCCAGGGCGAAGTGGCCGGTGTCGTAGAAGCGAATGTCCGCCTGGGGCAGGTCGCGCTTCCAGGCCTGGGCGCCGGCTGGAAGGAAGAACGGGTCATGCTCGCCCCACACGGCCAGCAGGGGCGGCTGGTACTGGCGGAAGTAGTCCTGAAAGGTGGGGTACATCGCCACGTTAGAGGCGTAATCCAGCACCAGGTCCAGCTGGATGTCGGCATTGCCGGGCCGCGAGATCTGCAGGCCTTCCAGGGTGTAGCCGTCCGGCGAAACCGCGCTTGGGTCGCTGACCCCTTCCAGGTACTGCCATTTGATCGAAGCCGGTGTCGGAAAATCCCGCAAGGCATCGCGGTGCTCTTGGGTAGGCTCGCGCCAGTAGGTCTGGATGGGTGCCCAACCAGCGCCCAAACCTTCCTCATAGGCGTTGCCGTTCTGCGAGATGATCGCACTCACGCGCTCGGGGTGCGCCACGGCCAGGCGCCAACCCACTGGAGCACCGTAGTCGTGGACCATCAGCGCGTAGCGGTCCAGCTCGAGCTGTTCGGTGAACTGGCCGATGGTCTGCGCCAGTTGGCTGAAGGTATAGGCGTAGTCGCCGCGGGCGGGCGCTTCGGTGAAGCCGAATGCAGGCAGATCCGGCGCGATCACATGGTAGCGGTCGGCCAGTTGCGGAATCAGGTCGCGAAACATGAACGAAGACGCGGCAAAGCCATGCAGCAGCAACACCGTGGGCGCGCCCGGATCGCCGGCTTCTCGGTAGAACACGTTGACATCGCCGACCTGCTCGAAACGGTAGTGCACCGTGCGGTCGGCATGGGCGTTCGGCGCGGTGCTGGTCAGCAGCGAAGCGGCAAGCGCGGCTGCGGATTTCGAAATGGTCATGACGGCTCCTGATGTAACCCTTGATTGGTGTGTTTGAAGGTTACGGAGCATTCTGGTAACCTGTCAAACTAATTTTATGGGTTACAGAACGTCATGAATCTTACCGCCATCGCTCCTGACACGTTGTTCGTGGCCGACAACCTGGCTCTGGATTTCATCAATACCCAATACGGCGTGGGCGATCAGCAGCACGATTGCCTGCGCGACGACGAGGACGTACTGAAGTGGCTCGACGCTGCTGGCCTGCCTGCGCGGCATGACCAGGCGGACACTGCTCGCGGACTATTGACCCAGGCCCTTGCGCTGCGCGCGTGTGCCAAAGGACTGGTGAACGCCGCGATGACCGGGGAAGAAGCCGACCCTGAAGTGGTCAACCAGATTCTCGAGGCCGGGCGTCCTGTCAGCGGCTTGCAGTGGAATGGCGCGGCACCGGCGTTTCGCATCGCGGTGCAGCCCAGGGATGCTGGTTCGGCAAGCCTGCTGTGGCCGGTGGCCGACGCTCTGGCCAGACTGGTCACGGGGGACACATTCGAGTTCGTTCGGCAATGCGAAGCCCATGACTGCGTGCTGTTCTTTCACGACCTGAGCAAGTCGCATCGACGCCGCTGGTGCAGCATGGCGACCTGTGGCAATCGCATGAAAGTGGCGGCGTTTCGGTCCAGGAAGAAGCCCGAATAGACTTGTTTCAGCGGCTTCCCGGCGCCGGGAAATGCAACGCAAAGCGGATGCGTCCGGGCTGGGGTTGGGTCACGCTGGCCTCACCGGCGTGCAGTTGCATGATCGCCGCGACAATGGCCAGTCCCAAGCCATTGGAGTCCGAATTATGCTGGCGCGAAGCGTCGCCTCGGTAGAAACGATCGAACAGGCTGGCCAGCGCCGAAGGCTCCAGGGCAGGGCCCTGATTCTCTACCACGATCACGCATTGCCCCTCTGCCGACTCGACGCTGATCAGGGCATCGCTGTGCGGGTCGGCGTAGCGGATCGCGTTGGCCACCAGGTTGCTCAACGCGCGCCGCAACAGCAGCGGGTCGGCGTGCAGGGTGGCGTCACCGGAAATCAGCAGGCGGATCTTGCGTTCTTCGGCGAGCCCTTCGAAATACTCGGTGACTCGCTCCAGTTCATCGTGCACCTGCAGCGGCTGGCGCTGTACCACCGCCTGGGCGTCGTCGGCGCGCGCCAGGAACAGGATGCTTTCGACGATCCGGGAAATACGTTCCAGCTCCTCCAGATTCGACGCCAGCAGTGCCTGGTATTCGTCCGCACTGCGGCCTTGGCGCAGGGCGACCTGGCAGTGCCCCATCAACGAGCCCACCGGGGTGCGGATCTCGTGGGCGAGGTCTGCGGAAAATTGGTTCAGCCGCTGGTAGCCCTCGGCCAGGCGATCGAGCATGGCATTGTAGGCTTCGCTCAACTGTTGCAGTTCGACCGGCGTGTTGTCGCTGCTCATGCGGCTGTGCAGGCGTGCCGGGGAGATGTCGGTGGCGTGCGCCGCCATCTCGCGCAGCGGCCGCAAGCCGCGGCGCAGCAGCACGAAGCCGAGCAAGGCGGTGAGCAGGAACGCCATGCCCACGGCCAGGTAGATCCGCTGGCGGAACTCGCTGAGCATGGCCATTTCCTTGACCATGATGTGCGCGGCCGTCAGTTTCACTTCGCGGCCGCCGGAGGTGGTCAATACGCTCGCCGCCCGCAACGGTATGCCCGAAGGTGCCATTCCCGTGCGCAGGTCGGCGCTGCCGGGAGTTGCATCTTGGGCGACCGCAGGCAAAGAGGGCAGGGTCGCGTGCAGTGGGTTGACCTGAATCACCGGTGGCTGGCCGGTCTCGGCAATGACGAAGATGTCGTCTTCGCTGCCGAGCATGTTCTGGAAGATCTGCGGGCTGCTCGACAGCTTGTCCAGGGTCAGGTCGTAGTGCAGCAGTTTGCGAAAGTGGTCGAGCCGCCCGAGCACGGCGTTGTCGCTGCGCTGCAGCACCGAAGCTTTCATCGATTCGTACAGGTACCAGCCGGCGCCGGCCACGGTGAGCATGGCCACCAGAGAGAAGGCCAGGGTCGAGCGCAGGGTCAGGGAAGGTTGGCGTCGGCTTCGCATGCCCGCACCTCGCAGACGTAACCGATGCCGCGCACGGTGTGGATGAGCTTGACCGGGTAGGGCTGGTCGACCTTGCTGCGCAGGCGCTTGACCGCAACGTCGACCACATTGGTATCGCTGTCGAAATTCATGTCCCATACCTCCGAGGCGATCTGGGTGCGCGAGAGCACGTCGCCCTCGCGCCGCAGCAGCAGGTGCAGCAGGGCGAACTCCTTGTTGGTCAGGGTGATCACTTCCTGTTGCCGCGTCACCCGGCGCCGCAGCAGGTCCAGTTCGAGGTCGGCGAGGTGGAAGCGATCGGCTTCACGGGCGCCGCCGCGGCGCAGGATGGTACGAATGCGCAACAGCAGTTCGGTGAACGAAAAGGGCTTTACCAGGTAGTCGTCGGCGCCCAATTCCAGGCCCCGAATGCGGTCTTGCAACTGGTCGCGGGCGGTGAGGAACAGCACCGGTACATTCTGCCGCGCGCGCAGCACCTCCATGATCTGGAAGCCGTCGATGCCGGGCAGCATGACGTCGAGCACCAGCAGGTCGTAGGGGTTTTCCAGGGCCAGGTGCAAGCCATCGGCGCCGTGCTGCGCCCAGTCGACGTTGTAGCCGGATTCGCCGAGGCCCTTTTTCAGGTACTCGCCGGTCTTGGTGTCGTCTTCGATCAAGAGGATGTGCATCGATCAGGCTCGCTCGGGCGTTCGCGGTTGCCGTTGAGGGTTCGTGGCGGGTGGGTTCGCACAGCGCAGTCTAACCAAGCGGCGCGGCGCTGTCGGTTACATTACCGTCATTGAGGCGCATGCCGCGCGAATGACAGAAATGTCATCAAGCGGTCATGCGCGCGTGCGGGTTGGTGGCCGAGGATGGGTGCACACCTACCGCAAGGAGTCGTACCGATGAAGATCAAAACTGCCCTGTCGACCACTCTGGGCACGTTGCTGCTCAGTGCCGCCGTGATGGCTTCGGCTGCAGACATGCCGGTGGTCAAGCCGATGCGTGGCACGGTCGATGGCCTGGACAACAACACCTTGTCTTTCACCACTCGCAGCGGCGCGCACCAGACCATCGGCCTGACCGACAAGACCGGCATCCGCCTGGTGTCCAAGGCCAACATCGACTCGATCAAGGCTGACAGCTTCATCGGCTCGGCGGCTACTCCCCAGGCAGATGGCACGCTGAAAGCGCTGGAAGTGACCGTGTTCGAACCCAGCCTGAAGGGCAGCGGGGAAGGGCACTACGGTTGGGAAAACGCCGACGGTACCACCGGCACCATGACCAATGGCACGGTCGGCAAGCTGGCCCAGGCCAATGGTCGGACCTTGACCGTGAACTACAAGGGCGGCGAGAAGCAGGTCGTCGTGCCTGAAGATGTGCCGATTGCCTATGTCGAAGCCGGCAAGTCGGAGCAGCTGGTGAAAGGCGCCAAGGTCGTCGTGTTCCCTGCCGAAGACGGCAAGACCGCCCGTGGCGTGGCAGTAGGCAAGGATGGCTTCCAGCCACCGATGTAACCTTTGTCATACCCCCGTGGCCGCGCTCCCACAGGGGGCAGGCGCATCCTCTTCGTTGTGGGAGCGGGTCTCTGCCCGCGAAGGGCGCGCCGCGGTAAGGCTGATCCATCGCGGCGCCCTTTTCGCGGGCAGAGCCCGCTCCAACAGGGGTAGATGCATCCTCTTACTTGTGGGAGCGGTCATTGGCGTGTGTTTCTTTGACATGGGAGGGCCATTCGATGGCCGTGCGTCGCATACATTCACTGACGGTACGCCTCACCCACTGGATCAATGCCTTCGGCATGACCTGCATGTTCATGAGTGGCTGGGGTATCTACAACGCCTCTCCATTGTTTGCGTTCCGTTTTCCGCCCTCGTTCACTCTGGGTGGTTGGCTGGGTGGCGCGATAGCGTGGCATTTCGCGGTGATGTGGCTGTTGGTCATCAATGGCCTCGTCTACGTCCTCTACGGATTGATCAGCCGCCACTTCAAGCGCGATTTGCTGCCGATCACTCCCCGCGCGGTCAAACGCGACCTGCGCGATGCCCTGCGTTTGCGGCTGATCCATGAAAAGGGCGTCTACAACGCGGTGCAGCGCCTCATGTACTGGCTGGTACTGGCGGCCGGGGTGCTGATTCTGGTATCCGGGGTAGCCATCTGGAAGCCCATCCAGTTCCAGGAGCTGGTAGCACTGCTGGGCGGCTACGATTTCGCCCGCTACGTCCATTTCGCCGCGATGTCTGCCATCGGCGCCTTTACAGTGGTGCACCTGGCCCTGGTGCTGCTGGTGCCCAAGACGCTGCCGCCAATGATCACCGGCGGGGTGAGGCCTTCGACTACCGGGAAGACCGATCATGAATGAACCCAAATCCCGCCGGGTCGCTCCGATAATCCTGGAACCGGCCCAGCGCAGCCAGCTCGAAAGCCTGCAGCGGCGACATTTCCTGCGCGGCGGCCTCACCGTCGGCGCCATGGCGATGCTCAGCGGCTGCAATCTGCAGGACGGTGATCAGGTCGACAAGGTGCTCTGGGCCATGTCGCGCTGGAACGATCGAGTGCAAGCCTGGCTGTTCAACGGCCAGCGTCTGGCGCCTACCTACAGCAAGGCGCAGATGACCCAACCGTTCCCGTTCAACGCGTTCTACAGCGAGGACGACATCCCCGATATCGACGTATCGGGCTACGCCCTGGCAGTATCCGGCCTGGTGCGCGACAAGGCGTCGTGGACACTCGAAGGCCTGCGCAAGCTTCCGCAGCAGACAGACATCACCCGGCTGATCTGCGTCGAAGGCTGGAGCGCCATTGGCCAGTGGGGCGGGGTGCCGTTGAAAACCTTCCTCGAGCACATTGGCGCCGATACCACAGCCAAATTCGTCGGATTCAAGTGCGCCGACCGCTACTACTCCAGCCTGGACATGCCCACCGCGCTGCATCCGCAGACGCTCCTGGCCCTGGACTATGGCGAGGTTGCGCTGCCGCCCGAATATGGCTACCCATTGCGGGTCCGTGTTCCGACCAAGCTGGGCTTCAAGAACCCCAAGCACATCGTCGAGATCTTCGTCAGCAACGATTATCCCGGCGGCTATTGGGAAGACCAAGGCTACAACTGGTTCAGCGGCATCTAGCCGCGCGCGACGCGGCTTGCGCCGCTGCTACAGGGGTTCAGCGGCATCCAGACGCGCGCATCACCCTGTAGCAGCGGCGCAAGCCGCGTCGGCGGTGGATGCGTTCAGCCTGACACAACGCAGTGAGGCCGGACGCGGCTCGCGCCGCTGCTGCAGGGCTTTGCAAAACCATCGCAAGGTCAGGTTCTGGTGACGGTGAGGACCACGGCGGCGATTCGTTCGGCCTGGCGATACCCGGGGGTTTCCAGCTCTTCGCCGAATACGTCCGGGTCCACCTCTTCGTAGGTCCATTGAAACCCTGGTACGTCCACCAGTGGTTGCACCTGACTCAGAAACAAGTCGACGCCGGCCACCGACGGCGCGCCGGTGTACAGCAGCAGACTGCCGCCGGGCGCCAATCGACCCAACGCCTCGCTGGCGATGCGCACCGACAAGGCCGACCCCAGTTCGCCGCCGCCGTCGCGGTAGGCCCGTGCCTGGGGATCCTGCATGTACGGAGGGTTGGCAACGATCAGATCGAAATCCCCGCTGGTGCCCTGCAGCACGTCGCTGTGCCAGGCCGCTACATTGGCTACGCCCGCCAGTGCCGCATTGACTGCAGTGAAACGCAACGCCGCAGGATTGATATCCACTGCCTGAACCTGCGCTTCGCGGCGCGCCAGGGCAATCAGAATCGCCCCTGCGCCGCTGCCGCAACCGATATCGACCGCGCTGCGGATCGGCTGCCGGGACTCGTGCAGGTGCTTCTCGATGGCCCGTGCAAAACGATAGGTATCGGGCCCAAAGAAAACCGAATCGTGGGCGACGGTCGGATAGGCCGAGTGAACGAACAACTGCCCGCCCAGGCTGGACCAGCGCACCTCGCTGCGCAGCAGCCCCGACTGCTCGCTGACGATGGCGTTTTCCAGCAATGCCGCCGTCTCCACTTCGGGCAACAGGTTGGATTCGAACGGGCGACTCCAGCCGAACACATCGCGCAGGTCACGGGCGATCGCGTTGTCAGGCCGCTCGTTGTTGCGCTGATGGGTCAGCGGCGTGACCGTCACAAAGCGGTAGCCATCTGCTTGCAAGCGGCGACCCAGCTGGAGCAGCACCTGATCCAGTTCCGCGGCCTCGACGGTTGGGCACGCGTTCACCTGGTTCATGTCAGAGCCTCGGACCTCAATATTCATGGCTCAGCGCTCCCTCGCTCAGTCGCTGAGTGAATGCCCGGGTCGCTTCCAACCCCTCGGGCGATGCGTGCAGCGATGGCGACATCTTGCGAATCAGTGCCTGGGTCGGTTCCGCAGGCCGGGCTGTGCCGGTCGCAATGGGCGCCGCGGGTGCGCGCCGGCGAAAGCGTGCCCTGAACGGATTGCTGGCGCCGGACTGATCGTCCAGCCAATCGCCGGCGATCCAGTCCTTGAGCAGCTGCCGTTCGTAACCGTTGAACACGCCGAACATGGGCGCGCCCGGCCCATCGAGCATCTGCCAGAAACGGCTGGCCTCGGGGTCCTGGTGTCGCTTGATCCAGCCCTTGTTTTCCAGCGCGGTCAGAAAATCGCCGCACTGGCCCGGCTTGGCCAGCCACTCGTTGACGGTCCTGCCTTCGAGGCGGCAGTAGTCTGAATGCATGTACTGGCCAAAGCCGCGCTTGCGCTCCAGCATCTGCACCACCTCATGGTCCAGATCGAAGTCCTCGATCACTGCGGCAGAGCCGATACCCAAGTCGTTGAGGTTGTAGCCTGCCCGCAGCCTCTGCAGAAACGCAGCGTTGTCCGCACCGCCCGGCAGCAGATCGAGAACAGCCGCTACCGCCTTGTGTGCATGCCCGGTGCCAGCGTTGTCGATGGTCACGTGCAAGGTGAAATAGTAAGGGTCGATGCCCAGCTCGTTCAGTTCGAACGCAGTGATCAGCAGGTGCAGCGGCAGTTGCTCGTAGCCCAGGTTGTAGCCGATCACCTCGGGCAGGAAGTCCTCGCTGGCCTGGCCCAAGGCCAACTGAATGGCGCCTTGCAGGTACAGCTCGTCGGCCAGGTCGTGGGTCGCCAGGCAGTCGTGCTCGGCCAACAGCGCGCGGTACAGCGTGACGTGGTTGAGCGAGGGATCACCGTCGCCCAACTCTTCGAGGTAGGTGCGGATCAGGCCGTGATAGCGCCAGTCCGCCGCATGCTTGACGGTGCCGAACAACCACGCGCCATCGACCAGCTTGCTCGGTGCCACCTGTTGCAGAAAATACAGGGCGTGGGCTTTGTTGCTGAAAAACCGTCGGGGCGCCCCGGCGTGGCGCAGGGCAAGATACTCGGAATACTGGCGACCCACCGCCGCGGCGTTGTCGGCCACCCACTGCAGCAGCTGCGCAGGTTCCGCGGGCATCGGGCAGGGCAACTCGGCCGCCAGCGCCAGTTGTTCTTCGAGAAACTGCTTCGCCAGCCCTGGCTCAGTGGCGTCGGTCTGGTCGAGCAGCGACCGGTAGAGCGGCAGGGCAGTACGCTCGGGCCTGGCCCCTGAATGCGGATGGCCAGTGGATTCAAGCGGGATCATGACAGCACCCATCGTGTTTTTGGTGTCTGGTTTCGAGTGAGTGCGCCTGCAGAAATTCACCTGGACCGACGAACGCCCCCGCCGATCACGCCGCTTGGCTGTGGGTGTGCCCATGGCGATGCAGCGCCACCCAGATCACCACGCTGAGAACCCCGATCAAGGTCGCTGCCGATCCCAGCACCAGGTTGTGCGACGTGCTGAACGCGGCTTGGCCAGCGGCGACCAGCTCGGCAGCCTGCGGGCCACCCAGCGCCTTCGCCGCGCTCATGGTTTCACCGATCGAATGCCGGGCCGTCTCCGCGATTGCCGGGGGCAACCCATCGGGCAGCTGGATGGAGCGGGTGTAGCCGCTGCCCAGGACGATACCGAACCCGGTGATGCCCAGCCCTGTGCCCAGGTCATAGCTGGTGGCTTCGAGCGCGCCGGCCGAGCCGGCCTTGTGCGGCGGTGTACTGCTCATGATCGCCACCGACGATGCCGTCAGGCCAATGCTCAGGGACAGACCCAGCACCACCAGCAGGCCGATCACGGCCCATCCGCTGTGGTGCAGGTCAGCCATGGCCAGCCCTGCCAGGCTGGCGCTGGCAGCAGCCAGCGACAGACTGCCGACCCAGCGCAGGCCAATGGCACGCAACAGCAGACCCGCCATGGGCCCGCCGACCGCCGAGGCGATCATCAACGGCAAGAGGAACATGCCGGCCTGGAGCGGTGTCTGGCCGAGCACGAATTGCAGCTCCTGGGCCAGCATCAATTCGACCCCGGCCAGGGCGCCCATCACCACCAACGCCATGACCACGCCTGCGCTGATCGCCGGTGAGCGGAACAGGCTGAGGTCGAGCATGGGGCGTGCGGCGTGCAATTGCTTGTGCCCGAACCAGCCCAGCATGGTCAGGCCGATTAGTGCCGAGGCGCTGGTGACGAACACCGAGCTGCCGGGCTTGAACCCGGACTTGAGCGCATAGACAGTGGCCATGATACCCAGCATCAGGATCAATGCCTGGCCGATGGTCCAGTTGCCGTCGCCGGTGATGGAGGTGCGCGGCACATGCTTGAGCACCAGCGGCATCACCACCAGCATCACCGGCACATTGACCAGAAACACCGCGCCCCACCAGAAATGCTCGAGCAGGGCGCCGCCCACCAATGGCCCGATGGCCGCACCTGCTGAGCCGGTGGCACCCCAGACGCCCAGCGCCAGGGCCCGCTCGCGCTCGTCGTCGAAGGTTTGGCGGATGATCGCCAACGTGCAGGGAATGATCATCGCCGAGCCGAAGGCCATGAACGCCCGAGCGGCGATCAGAGTGGCCACGCTGGGCGAGAACGCCGCAAGCACCGAGCCGAGGCTGAAGATGCACAACCCGGTGATCAACAGCTGGCGATGGCCGATCCGATCGGCGAGGGTACCCATGGGGATCAGCAGGCTGGCCATGATCAACGGGTAGATATCGATGATCCACAGCACTTCGGTGCCAGTGGCCTGCAGCGCCAGGGTCAGCGAAGGGACCGCCACGTGCAGGATGGTCACGTCCAGCACCACGGGCAGAAACACCATCATGACCGCGACCAGCACCCACCAGCGTTTTGCAGATTGAGACGACGACACGGGACTTCCTTGAATTATCGAACGGGCCGCAGGTGCAGCGGCCCGGCACGCGCTGATACCATCACGCCATTGTTCCTGAAGCAAGCTGAGGCACGCGGCACACCATGACGGCAAAGCAACCGGGCAGCAAGGGACGCAGTACCCGCGGTATCACCTTGGTGGATGTCGCGCGTCTGGCCGGTGTGGCGCCGATGACCGTCTCGCGTTATCTGAACGCGCCGGATGCGGTGCGCGAGGAAACCCGGCTGAAGATTCAGCAGGCCATCGTCCAGACCGGCTACGTGCAGAACCGCCTGGCCAGCTCCCTGGCGAGCAATCGCAGCCGCCTGGTCGCCGTGGTCCTGCCGATGGTCACCAACCCGCTGTTCTCCGACACCTTCCAGGCGATCAACGAACGCCTGATGCAGGCAGGCTACCAGGTGCTGCTCGGCGTTTCCGGTTATCAGAGCGAACAGGAGCAGCACCTGCTCGACGTCATCCTCAGTCGACGCCCCGACGGCATCATCCTCACCGGCACCCTGCACACCCAGGCCAGTCGCGCGCGCTTGCGTGCCGCGGCTGTACCCGTGGTGGAGACCTGGGACCTGACCGACGACCCCATCGACATGCTGGTGGGCTTTTCCCATGAACGCGTGGGCAGCGAGGTCGCGCAACGCCTGCTGCGACTGGGCTACCGTCGATTCGCCCTGCTGGCGGTGGACGATCCGCGTGGATTGCGCCGTGCCCAGAGTCTGCTCGATGCTCTCACCCAAGCCGGCATCGGCGATGTTCAGCAGCAGATTTTCGCCGGCTTGCCGACCCTGGAGCAGGGGCGACGCGGGCTCGCTGCGCTGCTCGAGGACGATTGGCCAACCCCGCAGACGCCACCCTTGATGGTGGTCTGTACCTCCGACACCCTCGCTCATGGCGTGCTCACCGAAGCGGCTGCGCGTGGCTTGCCGGTGCCCGAGCGACTGGGTGTGATGGGCTTTGGCGACATGAACTTCGCCAGCCATACCTTTCCGGCCTTGTCCACGGTGCGCATTGACGGTGCGCAATTGGGTGCCTGTGCGGCTGACCTGTTGCTGCGCCGTCTGCAGCAGCCCGAGCAGGTTGCCGAGATCGTCGATATCGGCTTCTCCCTCATCGAGCGACAGAGCACTCGCGCCGTGTTCTGATTCAGCACCGCTGGAAGTCTTCTGCGTCTGCCGAAGCGACCGAAACCGATTTGAAGGAGTGGTTTCAGTAACGTACCCACGGTGCCTGGCTTTGGCACAGCGCTGCGCCCGCAAGTCAAGGCCCGTGCCGACGCACTGATCGATGAGACCCGTTGAGTCGGTTTACTGGCGTTTGTGCCTCCGCCAACGGTCAGGGTCCTGGCGGTATGGCCGCAAACCTGTTTCGCGTGCGTTGCACAGTGTTCCGTGGCCGATAGGTGCAGCCCTCGGCCACCGGGGGCTGTAGCGTGTCGGTCGTCGGGCGGTGGGCAATTTCGCCAATGAACCGTCGCTTTGCGCTGGCGATCTGCCATACACTGTCGCCATGAGCTTCATTGACGCCAATAAAATTGACGAATTGGGCCTGCAGATATTTGGCGCCATCAATCCAGTTTGCATAAGCCACTGATTTATAAGTACTTTCTAAAAAAATACAGCCCTGATAATTTATTTACATGCGGGTGATAGCACTCGGCTTGCACTGCCGGACTTCTGCCACCTAGTATCACCTCGCCTTACCGATGCCGCCCCAGAGTCGGCACTGACAAACAGCGACCTGTGGGTCGCACGAGATCGCCAATGCCTGGGTCACTCCGATTCGTTTCAGCGCCTTTGAGGACTAAACGAGAGGTGTACCTGTTTTTTTTGCTCCGATGCTGCGTTTAAACGACGTCCGGACTGAACCTTGTCGCAATAGCTTGTCCAAGGTCAGCTTCGCAGGATGTGCCGTTGGCGTTGCACCGGTCGTTGTTGCTTACCAAAGACTCTGGAGATTTGCATGAAAGCGATTGTCACCGGTGTAACCGGCCAGGATGGAGCGTATCTGACGCAGCTGTTGCTGGAGAAAGGCTACACCGTCTACGGTACCTACCGCCGCACCAGTTCGGTGAATTTCTGGCGCCTGGAAGAGCTGGGTGTCGCTGGCCACGCCAACCTGCACCTGGTCGAGTACGACCTGACCGACCTGTCGGCCAGCATTCGCCTGCTGCAGAACACCGAAGCCACCGAGGTCTACAACCTTGCGGCACAGAGTTTCGTCGGCGTGTCGTTCGACCAGCCGTTGACTACCGCCGAGATCACCGGAGTAGGGGTGGTCAACCTGCTCGAAGCGATCCGCATCGTCAATCCGAAGATCCGCTTCTACCAGGCGTCCACCTCGGAGATGTTCGGCAAAGTGCAGGCGATCCCGCAGATCGAAAGCACGCCGTTCTATCCGCGCAGCCCGTACGGTGTCGCCAAGCTCTACGCCCACTGGATGACCATCAATTACCGCGAGTCCTACGGGCTGTTCGCCACCAGCGGCATCCTTTTCAACCACGAGTCGCCACTGCGCGGCCGTGAGTTCGTGACCCGCAAGATCACCGACAGCGTGGCCAAGATCAAGCTCGGCAAGCTCGACGTGCTCGAACTGGGCAACCTCGACGCCAAGCGCGATTGGGGTTTCGCCAAGGAATACGTGGAAGGCATGTGGCGCATGCTGCAGGCCGACGAACCCGACACCTTCGTGCTGGCGACCAACCGTACCGAAACCGTGCGCGATTTCGTCAGCATGGCGTTCAAGGCTGTGGACATCAGCCTGGACTGGTCGGGCAAGGATGATGCGGAATGCGGCACCTGCCGCGCGACCGGCAAGGTGCTGGTCAAGGTCAACCCGATGTTTCACCGTCCGGCCGAAGTCGATCTGTTGATCGGTGATCCGGCCAAGGCGCGCGAGATACTGGGCTGGCAGCCGCAGACCAGTCTCGAGGAGCTTTGCCGAATGATGGTCGAGGCAGATCTGCGACGCAATGAAATCGGCTTTTCTTTCTAGGCGCCCTTGGCGTCTACCCCGAATCACGGCAGTGGGAATGGATATGAATAAACAACAGTGGATGGCATGCCTGGCGCTGGCGCCTTGGCCCTTGAGCGCTTGGGCGTTGGAACCGGCAAAGGTCGAGCTTGGTCCCGTGAACTTCACTCCGACATTGGAGATAAGCGAACGCTACGACGACAACTTTCGTGCAGTGGATCGCGATGAGGATGCGTCGTGGATCACCTCGGTCAAGCCGACCCTGTTGTTTACCCGCGAAACCCGCAACACCGGCTACAAGTTCCAGTATTCGGCCGACAGCCAGACCTACCTGGACCACGCCGACGCCAGTCACATCGACCACGATGCCGAGCTGAGCGGCGTGTGGGCCTTCGATTCGCGCAATCGTCTGGACGCCATTCTCGATTACAAGCGTGGTGAAGAAACCGTCGATTCCGCCGACGAGCGCGAAAACGACAAGTACACCCGTCAGGGCGGTCGCCTGAAGTACACCTTTGGCGCACTCAGTGCCATGAACCAGATCGAACTGGGCGGCGGCTACCGCCAGCAGCGCTATCGCAATGCCGAAGGCATCAACGATGACAAGGAATACGACGCTACCAGCGTCAGCGGTACCTGGTTCCATCGCCTGGGCGGCAGCACCCGTGCCCTGGTCGAACTGAACCACGTCGACTACGACTACCTGGACTTCGATCGTCGCAACAGCAAAGGCAACCGCGTGCTGTTCGGTATCGACCGCGATGTCACCGCCAAGCTCAGCGGTACCGCCCGCCTGGGTTACGAGCGCAAGGATTTCGAAAGCTCGCAGAGCAACGACTACGGCAGCGGTACCTGGGAAGTGGGCATGGACTACAAGCCACGCACCTATTCCACCATCTCGGTGAACATGCGCCGCGCCTTCGACGAAGGTGACGACGGTGCCAACACCGTGCACGTGACCAGCAGCCGCCTGGGCTGGCGCCACAGCTGGTCGTCGTTCTTCGCCACCGACGTCAACTATCGCTATGCAGATCGCGAGTACCTGGGCACGGGCGGTCGCGACGACAAGCAGAACGCCGCCGGCGCCGAGATCATCTACACCGCCAGCCGCTGGGCCGAGGTCGGCCTGGGCTACAGCCGCGTCGACAACAACTCGAACGTGAACAGCGAAGACTACGTTCGCAACATCTACCTGCTCAGCCTCAAGCTGTCCCTGTGAACTCAACCCAAAGGGGAGAAGCCACCATGTTCAAGCATGCATTGATTGTCGTACTGGCACTGTTCAGCCTGGGAGCCCAGGCCGATGCCTACAAACTCGCTTCGGGCGATGTCATCCGGGTGTCCGTACTGGGTGAACCCGATCTGACCAACGAGGAAGTCCACCTCAACGATTCCGGTACCTTTTCCTACCCCTTTCTCGGCAACGTGAAAGCCCTGGGCAAGACCACCGACGAGATCGAACGCGTCATCACCAAAGGTCTGAGCGGTGATTACCTCAAGGATCCGAAAGTGACCGTGAGCGTGGTCGAATACCGCCCCTTCTATATTGGCGGCGAAGTCAAGGCACCGGGCGGGTATCCCTACAAGCCGGGCCTGACCATGGACCGTGCCATCGCGCTGGCCGGCGGCCTGACCGAGCGTGCTTCGGTCAACCGCATCAACATCAATCGCGGCGGCAGTGCCAAAGCGGCCCAGTTGGCAACACCGGTAGAACCGGGCGACACCATCACCATTGACCAGGGGTTCTTCTGACATGAGCCAGATTGCCGTAAGAAACAGCCAGGGCGTTGCTCCCTGGCAGGCTGTGCCCGCGTCAGAAGAACGCGATGCGCTGGATTCGCGCAAACTGTGGCGCACGCTGTGGCGTCGCCGCGGCATGATCCTCGGCGTGTTCGCGGTAGGCACCGCCGCCGCCGTGATCTACGCGCTGAACATGACCCCGACCTATCGCTCCGTCGCCACTCTGGTCATCGAGCCCAGCGGTAACCAGGTCATCACGTTCCAGCAGACGCCGGACCGTCCCGATCCCAACAGCGATTACCTGCAGACCCAGATGGGCCTGATCCAGAGCCGCGAAGTGGCCGAGCGCGCCGTGCGCGAGCTCGACCTGTCGCACCACGAGGAACTGGACCCACGGCAGAAGCAGTCGCGCCTGGCCAAGATCAAGGCCCAGCTGTCCAACTGGCATGCCGACTGGTTCCCGCAGAGCTGGCACCAGGAGCTCAACTACACCGAGCAGCAGGCGTTCAACAGCGCCGTGATGGAACTGCGCCAGCGCACCAGCGTGACCGTCGTGGGCAAGAGCCACCTGGTCAGCATCGGCGTGACCATGGCCGATGCCGAAACCGGCGCGGCCACCGCCAACGCCTTGGCCCAGGGTTACCTGGCCAGCCGGCAGAACTCGCAGCAGCAGGAATCGCTGACCGCCAGCCGCTGGATGAACACCCGCATGGTCGAGCTGCGCACCCAGCTGCAGCAGGCTGAAAGCAAGTTGCAGGCTTATCGCGATGGCCAGGGCCTGGTCGATGTCGGCGGCGTGGCTACCATCACTGCCAACGAACTGGCTCGTACCAGCGACCGTCTGGTCGACGCACGCCGCGAACGTGCCGATGCCCAGAGCCAGTACCGTCAGGTGCAGGGTCTGTTGGCCCGCGGTGGCAACCTGGACCTGTCCAGCGTGCCTGCGGTCATCAACAACCCGGTGATCCAGCAGTTCCAGGCCGTGGCCGCTACTGCTCAGGCGCGGGTCGACGAATACAGCCAGCGCTACGGCGACAAGCATCCGCAGATGGTTGCCGCACGCTCCGAACTGCAAGCCGCCCAGGCCAGCCTGCGCAGCCAGGTCAGCCAGGTCGTCGCCGGCCTGCAGCACAACTATCAGTTGGCGCAGGACAACGAGAACTCGTTGCGCTCCTCGTTCAACACCAACAAGCAGGAAATCCAGGACATCTCCCGCAAGGAGTTCGCCCTGCGTGAACTGCAGCGCGATGTCGACAGCAACCGTGACGTGTACAACACGTTCATGACCAAGCTGCGCGAAACCATGGCGACTGCCGACCTGGTCTCGGGCAACGCCCGCGTGGTCGACCCTGCCATTGCACCGCTGTTCCCGACTACGCCGCGCAAGGCCATTCTGGTAGTGCTGGCCGCGCTGCTGTCGCTGATCGCCGGTTGCGCCATTGCCCTGCTGCGTGAAGCCTTGAACAACAGCTTCAAGAACAGCGCCGATGTCGAGCGTGCCCTGCAGCTGCCGGTACTGAGCGTGGTGCCGTTGCTCAAGCGCCGCAACCGTTCGCGCATCCACCGCCAGTTCGAGCGCAACGACGACGCGGCATTCGCCGAAGCCGTACGTACCCTGCGCACCGGCGTGATGCTCAACGACGACGATGTACGTCGCAAGACCCTGGTCCTGACCTCGACCACTCCAGGCGAAGGCAAGACCACCCTGGCGATCAACCTGGCCGGTGCCATGGCCCGCGTCGAACGCGTGCTGTTGGTGGAAGCCGACCTGCGCCGTCCGAAAGTGGCCACCAACCTGGGCCTGGACGCTCAGCACATCGGCCTGGCCGAGTTGCTGGCGGGCAAGGCGGGCGTCGATGACTGCCTGCAGACCATCGGTAGCCTGGACGTGATCTGCGCCGGTGAAATGCCGTACAACCCGCAGGAACTGCTGGCCAGCACGCGCATGCAGACCTTCCTGGAGTGGGCACGCCACCGCTACGACCGCGTGATTCTGGACACCCCGGCGAGCCAGTCGGTGAGCGACGCAGCACTGTTGTGCGGCATGGCCGATTCGGTGATCTACGTGATCAAGTCCGAAGCCACCAGCATGCCGCTCGTGCGCAAGAGCATCGGTCAGCTGTTGCAGACCGGCGCGCCGATCACCGGTGTGGTCCTCAACCAGGTGTCGCGTCCCGAACCCGGTCAGCGTCGCGACCACTACTATGACTACCTGCCGGCAGCCCCGGCCCAGTAAACCTTTCCGACCTTGCAGCCGCGCCGCTCTCCCTTCGGGGTGAGCCGTGCGCACGGCTGGTCGCGTTACGGAAAATGCCCAACCACGCCGCACTTGTCTGCAGAGGATACATCTATGATTGCGCCTCGCTTGCACCCGATGGTAAATCGTCGGGGCCTGACGTTCTGGACCATGTGGCTCGCGGGTGCCACGCTGGCATGCGCGCTGACATTCAGTGTCCTGTACGCACACTTCAACGAATTCCCGCCCCAGTATCGGGTCCTGATGATGATCGGGGTTCTGGCTTCGGTCCCCGTCTACAGTTTCCTGCACGTTTACCACAAGCGCTTGAACTACCTGAGCGGCCTGTTGCGCCTGCTCGGCGGCTGGCTGACCCTGGTCGCCGCCCTGGCGGTGGTCATCTGGCTCAGTGGCAGCCCGCAGACGTTGGCGCCCGGCATGGCCGTCAAGCTGATCGTCTACGGCTTCCTCGCCCAGGCGGCAACCTTTATCCCGCTGCGCTTCCTGCTCAACCGCCACAACCAGCGTCTGAAGAACGAGCGCAAGGCCGTGATCATCGGCGCCGGTGAACTGGCCGGCAAGCTGGCGCGCCAGCTCAAGCCGCGGGTTCCGGTGCTGGGCGTGATCGCGCCGGACGCCGAAGTCGATGCCGACTGGGTACCGGTGCCTGGCGTGCCGCACCTGGGCGGTTTCGACGAACTGCGCGACATCGTTCAGCGCGAGCAAGTGCGTCGGGTGTACATCGCCCTGCCACTGGATCGCATGGTGCAGATCGAATCGATCTACGTCGACCTGCTCGACCTGGCGGTGGACGTGGTCTGGGTGCCGGACTTCGGCAGCATGATGCTGCTCAACCAGTCGATCTCGCAGATCGAGCAGTTCCCGGCCATCTACCTCAACGAAACCCCGCTGAGCTCGCACCCTGCTGCGGCCATGGCCAAGGACCTGATCGACCGCAGCCTGGCGCTGCTGGCGATCATCGCCCTGGCACCGGTACTGATCAGCTGCGCAGTGGCGGTCAAGCTGTCCTCGCCAGGCCCGGTGTTCTTCCGCCAGGGTCGCGACGGCTGCAACGGCACCGTGATTCACGTCTACAAGTTCCGTTCGATGCGCATGCACGACGACCAGGAAGTGAAGCAGGCCACCCGCAACGATTCGCGCGTGACCCGCGTCGGTGCATTCCTGCGTCGTTCTTCGCTCGACGAGCTGCCGCAGTTGATCAACGTGCTGCGCGGCGAAATGGCTCTGGTCGGCCCGCGTCCCCACGCCATCGCCCACAACCATTACTACTGCGACAAATTGATGGCCTACATGGCACGTCATCGCATCAAGCCAGGCATCACCGGCCTGGCCCAGGTCAGCGGCTTCCGTGGCGAAACCGATACCCTGGACAAGATGCAGGGGCGCCTGGAGCGTGACCTGGCCTACATCAATCACTGGTCGTTGTGGCTGGACATCAAGATCCTGATCAAGACCCCGTTCACCCTGTTCTCACGGAACATCTATTGAGCCCGGAGGCTGGGATGGAACACGACTTGAGCCAGGGGCCGACACCGGCCCCCGGCCTCATTCAGCAGTTGCGCCAGAACCGCATGGTGCGGAATCTGGCGACCGCGCTCGGCGGCTCGGCCGGCGCGCAGCTGATCAACCTCGCGCTGATCCCGGTGATCATGCGTATCTACGGCCCCGAAGCGTTCGGGGTGGTGGGTACCTTCCTCAGCCTGACGATCATTCTGATCCCGGCCTGCAGCCTGACCTGGTCGATGGCCATCGTCCTGCCGCAAACCCACCGCGACGCCAGCGGGCTGGCCAAGCTGGCGACCGTGGTCGCCTTGCTGGTTTCCATACTGGTTGCCGGCGTGCTGTTGTGGTGGGGGCCGATGCTGGCCGAACGCTGGAACCTGTCACTGCTCACCCCGTACCTGATGCTGCTACCGCTGGTGATGTTCAGCTCGGCGGTGCTCGAAGTGCTGCAGCAGTGGCTCTACCGCCATGGTCGCTATCGCCTGACCGCCCGAGCCGCCACCAGCCATGCGCTGGTGTACAACGGCATGCGCAGTGTCGGCGGCCTGTTCAACAACAGCGCAACCATGCTGGTGGTCACCAGTGCCCTGTACTACGTAGTGCACAGCCTGCTGATCCTGATCGGCATGGCCATGAGCAAACCGGCTCCGGCCGAGGTTGCCGAAACCGACGAAGCGCCGCGCAAGACCCTGCGCCAACTGGCCAGCGAATACCGCGACTTCCCACTTTTCCGTGCCCCGCAGGTGTTGATCAACGCCTTGTCGGTGCACATGCCCACACTGGTACTGGCCTCGCTGTTCGGCGCCATACCGGCCGGCTATTTCGCCCTGTGCCTGCAAGTGCTGGCAATGCCCAGCAACTTCATCGGCAAGGCCATGGGCAGCGTCTTCTACCCGCGCATCGCCGCCGCCGTCCATGCGCGTGAAGCGGTGGTCGGCCTGCTGCTCAAGGGCGTCGGCGCGATGACGGCGATCGGCTCGGCGGGCTTCCTGATCCTGGTCATTGCCGGGCCCTGGCTGTTCACCGTGGCCTTCGGTGCCCAGTGGCACGAAGCGGGTGAATACGCGCGCTGGCTGGCCCTGGCGGAATTGGCCCGGTTCGCGGCGATGCCGTGCGAAGTAGCCATCCCGGCCTTGCGCCTGCAGGCCTACTTCCTGGGCTTCGAAGTCTTCGCGACTTCGCTGCGCTTCGGCGCGGTGGCCCTGGGCGCCTTCTGGGGCGGCTCGGCCCTGGCGGTGGTGATGGCCATCGCGGCAGCAAACATTTTCATCTATCTGGCGATGCTGTCGATCGTCGTATTCAAGGCGCGTGCCTGGCAGAACCGCCAGCGTGGCACTCTACAGGAGGCTGAAGCATGACCAGATCCAATAATGACGTATGCGCGATCATCCTCAACTGGAATGGCGCCGATACCACCATCGACTGCATCCGTGCTCTGGACGCGCACTGCCGCGTTCCGGTCGTGGTGATCGACAACGATTCCAAGGACGACAGCGTGTCGCGCCTGCAGCAGTTTCTCAACGATTCGACCGGCCCGGACGTACGGGTGATCGACGAGCGCGCCGCCGGCAGCTATGACACGCCCCATGAGCGCGTCTTGATCGTCAACGAAGGCAACCACGGCTACGCCGGCGGCAACAACGTGGGCATCGACTACGCGATACGCGCAGGCTATCGCTACATCTGGCTGCTCAACAACGATGTGACCGTCGAGGCCGGTGCGCTGGAAGCGCTGCGCGATACCCTGGAGCAGTCGCCCAAATGCGGCTTCTCGGCTTCCGTGCTGGTGTATTCGGACCGGCCACAGGTGGTCCAGTGCGTGGGTGGCGGAATGCTCTTCCCCTGGCTGGGCAAGACCAAGCTCATGGGCAAGAACCTGGATCGCACGCAACTGGCCACAGCCGGGCTGCCCGAGCCCGACTACCTGATGGGCGCCAGCCTGATGGTGCGTCGCGAGGTGATCGAAGAGGTCGGCATGATGGACCACCGCTACTTCATGTATTCCGAAGAAGTGGACTGGGAACGTCGCGCCGCCGCCGTGGGCTGGCATGGTCGTGTCGCTCTGAACAGCTTCGCTCGCCATGGCGACAGCGGCAGCACCCGTGGCCGCAGCCACATGTTCCACTTCTACCGCAACCGCGCGGCCATCATGTACAACAAGCGCTTTCATTCGACCGCGTGCACCTTCGTCTCGGCGATCGCGCTGGGCGCGATCACCGTGCTGCAGAACCGCGGCAGTGCCAAGAACATCAAGTTCGGCATCAAGGGCATCACCGAGGGCTTGGCGTTCAAATGGCGCTGAGTGATCTATCGTCCACGAGGTAACGGACATGCTCCAGGCTTTGTTCAATCCGCGCACGTTGCTGTGCCTGCTGGTGGTGGTCAACTCCGGCTTCGTTTTCCTGACCGACAACAAGCTGGCGGGGCTGCCGTACCTGCGTGAGCTGTACCTGGCCGGTGTGGTGGGCGCAGCGGTGTTGTTGCTGGCCATGTGGCAACGCCCGTGGCAGTCACGGGCCAGTATGTGGATCCTGTTCATGGGCGTGGCCCTGCCGGTGATGTCCGCACTGTTCTCCTGGTATCACTTCGAGCAGCCGCTGTTCTACGGCCTGCTCGAAGAGCGCCGCAACTTCCTCTACCTGCTGTTCTTCCCGGCCTTGTACCTGATGTTGAAGGCGCAACCGACCCAGGAGCAGCTCGAGCGCTATTTCCTGATCGGTGGCCTGGCGTGCGTGGCGGTAGGCTTCCTCTACTACTTCAAGATCGTCCCGGAAAACGCCGCCGTGGCGTTCAACGTCGACGAGAAGGACTACGGCCTCAACCCGTTGCGTCCGGATCGCTTCAGCATTGGCGGGTCGTATGTGTCGCTGTGCGCGATGATGCTGATGTACCGCCTGCGCCGTCGTATCGAATTGGTCCCGGTGCTGTTGCTCGGCTTGTTCGCCGCCTACCTGTGGCTGGTTCTGCAGACGCGTAACACGATGCTGGTGTGGACCCTGGCGGCGCTGTGGATCTTCCGTGCGCACCTGCATGTGCTGGTCAAGCTGGGCCTGGCAATGATCGTGGTGGGCGGAATCGCCTACATGGTGATGCCGGCGCCGTTCGAAGCGCAGTACGAGCGACTGATGGCCCTGGTGCAGGAAGCGACCGAGCCGGGTGGGGTGCGTGCCGATACCACGGCGATCATTCTGCGTGACACCGCGGCGAACTGGTACGTAGGGATGGGGGCGTTGTCGCTGCAGTGGCAGGGCGGGTTCTCGCGCCTGTACAGCTCGTACTTCTACCTGTCGGACGTGGGCTTGCTGGGCGTGCTGTATCGCTACGGCTTCATCATGCCGCTGATCATTCTGGTGTACTTCGTCGGATTCTGGAGAATCAGCCGTCAGTGCCGCAACAAAGGCGACCTGCTGGCTGCCTTCGTCCTGGACATGTGCTTCAACCTGATCAATCTGTTCCTGTCGCCGGCCATGATGTACGACGGCAACATCGCAGCGCTCGCGGTTGCGGCATTCGTCTATTACGGTCAGGTGAGGGTGCCGGCATCGCAACCGGCCGATCGTCCACTGGAACGACCGGCCGGCCCTGTGGGACTGCCGATCAGGTCGGGCCGATAGCCTTGCACTTCGGCTCTTTCAGGTACCTGCCCATGACCGACCATTGAGGACGGGCCTTGCCGTTGATCGGCTCGACCGCCATGAAGTAGCCACCCCAGTAAGGGCCGCTCGACCAGTAGGTGAGCGGCATGCACTGCAGGGCCAGGTACTTGTGCAGCCGCTCGGCCGCGTCCAGCCAGCGGGGGTCATTGTCAGGGACGCCGAACTCGCCGATGTGGCCTTTCTTGCCGTTGCGCTTGAGCCACTCGACGAAGGGCTTGGCTCGGTTTACCCCGATATCCGGATCCCATTTGCCGGAAATTCGATTCTTGTAGTTACCACTGCCGTCTGGATCGATGTAGATATGCGCGGAAAAGATCAGCTTGTTCGACGGGTCCTTGAGTTTGAGCAGCTCGTCGTTATAGTGCGGCCAGCGTTCGGCACTGGCCCACGAGCGGCCCTCGACGTAGATCGGACGAGTCTTGTCGATGCTGCGTATGGCGTCGATGCCAGCCTGCGCCGCAGTCGGCCAGATGGCGTCGGATTCGTCGTGCGGCTCGTTCATCAGGTCGTAGCCGGCCAGCGCACTGTAGGGGCTCCAGCGGCGGGCCATCTGAGTCATGAGGTTCTTGTAGTGAGCCACGGTGACTTCCTTGGTGCCGATGATCTTGCCGCGGTAGCGCCCGTAGTTGTGCACGTCGAGGATCACTTGCATGTTCGCCTGTGCAGCCTGCACCAGCATCTTGTCGATCAACTTGGCATAGGTGGGGTCGAATGCCCCACCCAGCGTGGGTTGCAGGCGCTCCCACTTGAGCGGAAAACGCACGCTTTGAATGCCGCGACGCTTCCAGTTGGCAAAGAAACCTTCGCGCGGAAAGAAATAATGCGTACCTTCCACGCCCGGAAACGCATTCTCGGAGAACTCTGCCCCCGATACGTTGATCTGAACCATCGGCACATCCGCGAATGCGGCGCCAGAGCCCAGCACCAGCGCCATCGACATCGCCGCACTCAACAGTGCACGACGAGGACGAGACGGGTGGAGTTGAGGCACGAAAGGTACTGCGCGCCCGGAATCTGCACGTGAATACAACCTTTTGCTGTTCATTGGCTCAGCCTATGGATGGAAACCAGTCAATTACCATGCTTCAGACGAATAAGCCGAATCGTCCAAGCTCCCGCAGCCTTTCTATGGCGCTGCATTAACGCATTCTAGAACTGATAGGACGGCCTGGATGAAAGTTTTTGGAATAGATTTCTACAAAGGTGACCAAACGCACTTGATCCGTGCCATCAAGGGCGACGTGAACAAGCCGTTTGGCTACGTGGTTACCGCCAACGTGAACCACGTTGTGCTGCTTGAAAACGACTCGGTTTTCCGCAATGCCTATGACGCGGCGGCCTACCGGGTCTGCGACAGCCGCGTACTGATGCCCGTGCTGCGCAAGTTCGACGCCGGTGTGCCCGAAGCCATCCCAGGCAGCACCCTGACCGTGTCGGTGATGGATGAAGCCCAGCGTGAAGGCTGGACCGTGACGGTCGTCGGCTCGACCACCGATGTGCTGCAGGTGCTGGCCCAGCGCTACCCGGCGGTGACGTTCCTGCACTACAACCCGCCGATGGGCTTCATCGACAACCCTGCAGAAGTGGAGGCCACCCTGCAGTTCGTCGAACAGCATCGGGCGCAGCTGGTGATCATGTCGGTCGGTTCGCCGCGCCAGGAACTGCTGTGCAAGATGATCGCCGACCGCGGCCTGGCCCACGGCGTAGGCTTGTGCACGGGCGCAGCGCTGAACTTCCTGTCGGGCAAGGTGCAACGCGCGCCGATGTGGGTGCAGAAGCTGTCACTGGAGTGGCTGCACCGCATCCTCAGCGAGCCGCGTCGCCTGGCCGGGCGCTATTGGCACGACGGACGGCGTATCGTGCCGATCATCGCGCGGCAGTATTCCCAGCAGCGCCAGAAGCCCTGAAAACGACAAAGCCACCCTAGGGTGGCTTTGTCGTTGTGCATTCCGGGGTTTTGCCTACGGCGGGCGCTCAGCGCTTGCCCATGGAGCGGCGCGTGCCGTTCGGCGCGCGGCCTGGGGTCTTGTCGTGGTTGGACTTGCCGGCGCCGGGGTAGCGAGCCGCTTCCTTGGCCGCGAAAGCACCGGGCTTGAACGGGAAGGTGAACGCCGGGACCGCTGCCTGGCTGTCGAGCTCGGCGTCCTGGACGAGCGGATCGGCATCGGGATGTTGACTGACAGGCATGGTGACTCCGGGGCAAGCGCGTTGAAAGGGAGGGGCAGTATACCCGAGCCTCCCTTGCAGCGCTTGGTGCCACTCACACGGCCCTGGCCGGTGTCAGACCGGGCAAGCCGTATGGCCGTTGTCCAGACCCTGCTTGACGTTGCGCGAGAGCAGGCTGGCCTTGCCGTCGTGCCAGGTCAGGGTCAGCACGTAGAGTGAGTCGAAATCGCCGGATTCCCAGTCGTCGGTGATGTTCATTTTCTGGCCCACGGCGCGGCCGGCCACTTCGTTGATCAGTTCCGGTAGGTAGCCGTGCGACCAGGCGGTGTAGATGACGGCATTGTGGTACTTGTCGCGCATCAGTTCCTTGGCCAGATCCTGGGTGTCGTTGGCGCCGTATTCGATGTTCACCGGCAGGCCGAGCTTGATCGCACTGGGGCTGATGGTCATCAGCGGGCGCAGGTAGCTGTAGGATTCGTCGTTCTCGCCTTCCTCGACGTGCCGGCCAGGGTCGGCGGCGAACACGAAATCGGCATTGCCGAACCGTTGTGGCAGCACCTCGGCCAGGTTCAGTGCGCGGTTGAGGCCCTGACAGTTGAGCTGGCCGAGGCCACCGGCGGGTTTCTCGGCGTGGCGCAGGAACACCAGGGTCTGCGTGCCATCCACTGGAGCCGCACGGCTGTCGCTGATTTCGAAGGCCAGGAAGGAACAGGTACCGGCCAACAGCATGGCGGGCAATGCGTAGTAGTAGCGTTTCAACTGCCGGGCACAGTTGCTCAAAGTTTTCATAGGATGGGTCTTGAACTCTCTTTGGGTTAGCTGACACACCCGTCCAATGCGTGCTGCGAGCAGCCGCCTGGGTCTCCCTGTCTTTGTTTTTCCTGCCTGTTATCCTGTGGCAGGGGCGACTCTCTGAGTGTCATGTTGCCTTTAGGTTCGGCACTTGTGCCAATCAAGATAGTGGCATTTTGTTTCAAATTGACGACGTCTCGCCTGTGCGCAGGCCTGCGCCCAGAGCACGGGTCAAGGCCTGGCGGGTATCGAACAACGCCTGGCGAAACACCTCATGCTGCGCCTCGACCCGCCATACCGGACCTACCAGCGCCAGGGCGTACTGACCTTGCGAGGTCTGCAGGGCCACGGCCACGGCACCAACGCCCATCATGTGCTCATTGGCGTCGCAGGCATAGTCCCGCACGCGAACCTCAGCCAGTTGTTCAAGCAAGTGCGGCAGGTCCGGTGTGCTGGGCGTCAGCGGCTCGAGCACCGGGCCGAGCAGTTGCACGACGGCTTCGTCGCTCATCTTGGCCAGCAATGCCTTGCCCCCCGAGGTCGCGTAGACGCTGAGGAAACTCCCGGAGGAGGGCGCCACACGCAGCGGCTGCGGCGACACCACCGAGTGCAGCAGCATCAGGTGGGTGCCGTTGCGGTTGACCAGTACCGAGGTTTCTCCGGTGCGCTCGGTCAGTGCCTCCATATAGGGGCGGACCTGCTGGATGATGTCGACATGGCTGTTGGAGGCCAGGCGCATCAATGCCGGGCCCAGGCACACGCCGCCGGCGCCGTGCACCTTGAGCAGCTCTTCGTGGGCCAGGGCGTCGACCAGCCGCTGCACCGTGGAGCGGGGTAGCTCGATGCGCTTGGCGATTGCGCCCAGGCTCAAGCCGTCGGGTTCGCTTTCGAGGCAGCGCAGGATAGCCGCTGCCCGGGAAATGACTTGAATACCGTTGCGATCGTTGTCGCTGCTCATGCAATTTGCCTTTTGTATCGCTGTTCGGTACAGTGTACCGAAATAGTGACCCAGCCAACAGGTTACCGAGCCAACAGTCAGTCTGTCGTTGGTTGCCGCCAGCAGGATTTCTTTGTGTCCCCACCTTCACCCCCAGCCCCGACCCCTTTCGGCGGGCGCCTGGCACTCGGCCTGATCGGCGTATTGATCGCCGCGCTGACGTCCGGCATCAATGACCGTGTCACCGACATTACCCTGGCCGACCTGCTGGGCATCTACGGTTTCGGCCACGATGAAGGCAGTTGGGTCAGTTCTGCCTATGCTGCCGCCGAGGTCTCGGCGATGCTGCTGGCGCCCTGGCTGGCGGTAACGTTTTCGCTGCGCCGCTTCGCCATCGTGGTCACCGTGGCCTTCGCCGGTTTCGGCGCACTGTGCCCGTTCGCGCCCAATCTGGAAAGCCTGCTGCTGTTGCGCGTGCTTCAGGGCCTCGCCGGCGGGGCGCTGCCACCGCTGCTGATGACCGCCGCGCTGCGTTTCCTGCCGTGGCACATCAAGTTGTACGGGCTGTCCGCCTATGCGCTTACCGCCACCTTCGGGCCGAACCTGGCGATGCCGCTCGCCGCGCTGTGGACCGAGGGCGGCGACTGGCGCATGGTGTTCTGGCAGATCATTCCAGCGTGCCTCATCGGCGCCGCCTGCATTGCCTACGGCCTGCCCCAGGATCCCTTGCGCCTGGAGCGCTTCAAGCAGGCCGACTGGCGCGGTGCCTTGCTCGGGACCGCGGGCATCAGCATGCTGATCATCGGCCTGACCCAGGGCGAGCGGCTCGACTGGCTCGACTCGCCGTTGATTGCCTTGCTGCTGATCGGCGCCGGCGTCTGCCTGCCGCTGTTCCTGCTCAACGAGTGGTTCCACCCGCTGCCACTGTTCAAGCTGCAGTTGCTGGGCCGGCGCAACTTCGCCTTTGGCATCACCACGCTGTGCCTGTTCCTGTTCGTCGGCATGGCCGGCAGCGCGATTCCGGCAGGCTACCTGACCCACATCCAGGGCTATCGGCCGCTGCAGACCATGCCCACCGCGCTGTGCATCGCCTTGCCGCAGCTGCTCGTCGCGCCACTGGTGGCGTTCGTCATCAACCGCAACTGGGTGGATTCGCGCTATGTGATGGCGGCCGGTTTCGGCCTGCTGACCCTGGCCCTGCTCGGCGGCTCGCAGATCACCGGCGAGTGGATCCGCGACGACTTCTATCTGTTGCAGGCTTTGCACACGTTTGGCCAACCGATGGTGGTGGTGCCGTTGCTGATGATCGCCACCGGCGTGATTCATCCGCTGGAGGGCCCGTTCGCCTCGTCCATGGTCAACACCCTGCGCGGGCTGTCTTCGGTGGTGGCCGGCGTGGTGCTGGAGAATTTCGTCACCGCCCGCGAGCACCTGCACTCCAACACCTTGCTCGACCAGCTCGGCAACAGCTACCAGAGTCTGATGCCGCTCTACGGCGAACCGGCCGCCGAGATGGCCGGTCGCGTGCGCGCGCAAGCGTTCGTGCTCAGCTACAGCGACGCGTTCCTCGCGCTGCTGGCCTTCATCGCCGTGCTTCTGGTGGTGTTGGTAACCCTGCCCAAACGCGCCTATCCACCGCAACCCCCGGTACCGTCATGAAATCCGTTATGAACAACCGAACCGCTGTATCCCTCATCGGCGCCGCCATCCTCGTCTGCGCGGCCTATGGCCTTTATCACGTGCTGCACAGCGATGGTGTGCAGCGCACCGACGATGCCTACATCCGCGCCGACTCGGTGCTGGTGGCGCCACGGGTAGCCGGGGTGGTCACCGAGGTGCTGGTGCAGGACAACCAATCGGTCCAGGCCGGGCAGTTGCTCGCGCGTCTGGACGAGCGCGACTACGCGGCATCGGTCGCGGCCGCCCAGGCCAATGTCGGTGCCGCACAGGCACAGGTGAAGAATCTGCGCGCCAGCATCGAGCGTCAGGCGGCCGTGATCGACCAGGCCAGCGCCGCGACCCGTGCCACTGCCGCTTCGCTGAAGTTTGCCCAGGCCAACGCCCAGCGCTACCGCAACCTGTCCCAGGCCGGCGCCGGCACCCAGGAAGAGCGGCAGAAGGCTGAGGCCGAACTGCAGGGCTGGGAAGCCTCGCGTGACCGCGATGCGGCCTCGCGGGTCGCGGCCCAGCGGACTCTGGACGTGCTCAAGGCCGAACTGGAAGTGGCCGAGGCAGCAGTGGACAAGGACCGCTCCGCGTTGCAGCAGGCCGAGCTGAACCTGTCGTACACGCAGATCCTGGCACCCGCCGATGGCATGATCGGCCAGCGTTCGGTGCGTGTGGGCGCCTACGTCGCGCCCGGTCGACCCCTGCTGGCCCTGGTGCCGCTGCACCAGGCGTTCGTGGTCGCCAATTTCCGCGAAACCCAGTTGGCACACATGCACGCCAGGCAGCGTGTGGACATTCGTGTCGACAGCATTCCCGACCAGGTTTTCCGCGGCCATATCGACAGCGTGGCACCGGCCACCGGCCTGTCGTTCGCGCCGATCAGCCCGGACAACGCTACAGGCAACTTCACCAAGGTGGTGCAGCGCATCCCGGTGAAGGTGGTGTTCGAGGCCGACCAACCGCACCTTGACCGTCTGCGGGTGGGCCTGTCGGTGGTCGCGTCGGTCGATACCACCCAGGAGCCCTGAAATGAAACGTGCATTGCTGGTTCTAGCCTTGAGCAGCCTGGGCGCCTGCAGCGTCGGCCCGGACTTCCAGCGTCCTCGGGCAGCGTTGCCAACCCAGTGGCAGGACAGCGCCGGGACGCGCGCCGACGCGGCGCTTGACGCCGCCTGGTGGCAGCAGCTGGGCGACCCGCAACTGACCGCGCTGGTCACCCGTGCGGCCAAAGCCAACCTGGACATCCGCTCGGCGAGCAACCGCGTGCAGCAAAGCCAGGCCCTGCGCCAGGTCAGCGGCAGCCAGCAATTGCCCGGGCTCAGCGCGCGTGGTGGCTACCAGCGCGAGCGCAACAGTGGCGAGGGGTTGAACGATCCGTCCGGCCAGAACGGCCGGGCGCCTTTCGAACTGTGGAGCGGGGCGCTCGACGCCAGCTGGGAAGTGGACCTGTGGGGCCATGTCCAGCGCAGCGTGGAGATGGCCGAGGCCGACGTCCGGTTCAGCCAGGCCGAGCGCGATGCGGTCGGCTTGAGTATCGCGGCGCGCACCGCCACCGACTACATCCGCCTGCGTGGCGTGCAGGCACGCCTGGCGGTGGCGCGGCAGAACCTGGATATAGCCCGGCAAAGCCAGCGCCTGACGCAGACCCGGTACGACAACGGCGTCACCACCAACCTGGACACCGCCAACGCCGCCGCACTGGTGGCAACCATCGAAGCGTCGCTGCCGATGCTGCAGGCGCAACAGGACCGCTTGATCAACGCCCTGAGCTACTTGCTGGCGGAGCCGCCCCGGGCCCTGGCCGACGAACTGCGCACCCCGCAGGTCATTCCCAACCCCGCCCCGGACGTGCCCATGGGGGTGCCCTCGGAGCTGGCGCGGCGCCGGCCCGACATCCAGCGCAGCGAAGCCGCCCTGCATCGCGCCACGGCAGCCATCGGCGTGGCCAAGGCGGATTTCTATCCGCGGGTCAGCCTGGGCGCCAGCTTCGGTTTTCAGGCGCTGGCCGGCTCGGACCTGGGCGGCTGGGATTCGCGCAGCTGGTCGTTCGGCCCCAGCCTTTACCTGCCGATCTTCCAGGGCGGGCGACTGACCGGCACCCTCGAGCTGCGCGAGCACCAGCAGCAGCAAGCGGCGCTGGACTACCAACGGGTGGTGCTGGCGGCCTGGCACGAGGTCGACGATGCCATGAGCGACTATGCCGCCGAACAGCAGCACCACGCGGCGTTGGGCGAGGCAGTGCGGCAGAACACCGTGGCCCTGGGCACTGCCCGCGACCGCTACAACCAGGGCGCCACCGACTTCATCAATGTGCTGGGTGTACAGCGTGCGCTGCTGGCCACGCAAACCCAGCTGGTCGACAGCGACACCGCGGCGGCGATCGACCGTGTGCGTCTGTATCGGGCCCTTGGCGGAGGATGGCCGAAAGACGCCTGAAGAAGCCGCGATGTGCCCGGCCAGCCGTGCTAGGGTAAGGTCTGTCAGCCAACAGGAGCCTGCCCATGCCCGACCTCGCCCCGTTCACGCTCAGCAACCCGCCCGGCCTTTTCGACCCGGCGCCCTATGGCTACTCCCATGTGGCCGAGGTCGCCGCTGGCAGCAAGTTGCTGTTCATCGCAGGCCAGGGCGGTGAAAGCCTGGACAGCAGCATCTCCCCGGACTTCCAGCTGCAGGCCGGGCAGGCCCTGGCCAACCTGCGCACCGCGCTGGCCTCGGTCGGTGCCGATTATTGCCATGTCGCCAAGCTGACCGTGCTGGTGGTCGATCACGACCACGAGCGCCTGGCCATCTGGAGCGACACCCTGCGCGAGGCGTGGGGCGACGGAATGACCCCTGCCTGCACGTTGATCCCGGTGCCGCGCCTGGCCCTGGACGGTATGCTCATCGAAGTCGATGCGGTCGCGGTGGTGCCGCAATGAGCGAGTTGATCAGCGCCCTGCGCGGCATCGTCGGCGCCACCCACGTGCTGACCGAGTCGGCCGAGACCGAACGCTTCCGCCAGGGCTTCCGCTTCGGCAGCGGCAACGCACTGGCCGTGGTCCGCCCCGCCTCGCTGCTGGAGCAGTGGCAGGTGGTCAAGGCCTGCGTGGCGGCGGACGTCATCGTCATCATGCAGGCGGCCAACACCGGTCTGACCGGAGGTTCCACGCCCGACGGCGGCTACGACCGCGAAGTGGTCATCATCAGTACCTTGCGCATGCGCACGGTGCATGTGATCGAGGAGGGTCGGCAGGTCATCTGCTTTCCCGGTTCCACCCTCGATCAGCTGGAAAAAGTCCTCAAGCCGCTGGGCCGCGAGCCCCACTCGGTGATCGGTTCTTCGTGCATCGGGGCGTCGGTGTTCGGCGGTGTCTGCAATAATTCCGGCGGCTCGCTGGTGCGCCGCGGGCCGGCCTATACGCAGATGGCCGTGTATGCCCAGCTCGGCGCGGACGGCACCTTGCAGCTGGTCAACCACCTGGGCGTCGAATTGGGCGACACGCCCGAGCAGATTCTGGGCAACCTCGACGCCCAGCGCTACACTGCAACCGACATCAAGGCCGATGCCGGGCTCGGTTCCGACCATGGCTATGCCGCCTATGTGCGCGAGGTCGACGCGCCCACCCCGGCGCGCTTCAACGCCGACCACCAGCGCCTGCACGAGGCCAGCGGCAGTGCCGGCAAGCTGGCGGTGTTCGCCGTGCGCCTGGACACCTTCGCCGCCGAGCGCGACACCGCCGTGTTCTACATCGGCAGCAACGACACCGCCGACCTCACGCAGATTCGCCGGCACATGCTCGAGCAGTTCGACGAACTGCCGATTGCCGGCGAGTACATGCATCGCGACGCCTACGACGTGGCTGCCGAGTACGGCAAGGACACCTTCCTGATGATCCATCACCTGGGCACGCAGCGCCTGCCCAGGATGTTTGCCCTCAAGAGCCGCGCCGACACCTTTCTCAAGCGTTTTCCCTGGCTGCGCGCCAACCTCGCCGACCGGGTCCTGCAGGTCGCCGCGCGCTGCTTCCCCGATCACCTGCCACCGCGCATCCGCGATTTCCGGCAGCGTTACGAGCATTACCTGATGCTCAAGGTGTCAGCCGGCTCGGTGGCACCGACCCAGAAGCTGCTCGAAGGATTGTTCGCCGGGCGCGAGGGAGACTTCTTCCGCTGTACCGCAGAGGAGGGCAGCAAGGCCTTCCTGCATCGGTTTGCCGCTGCCGGTGCGGCGGTTCGCTACCGCGCGGTGCATGACCGCGAGGTGGAGGACATCGTGGCCCTGGACATCGCCCTGGCGCGCAACGATCGACAGTGGTTCGAGACGCTGCCCGACGACATCGAGCAGCAGATGATCGTCAAGCTGTACTACGGGCATTTCTTCTGCCACGTGTTCCACCAGGACTACATCCTGCGCAAGGGCAGTGATTGCCTGGCGGTGGAGCATCGCATGTGGGCACTGCTCGACGAGCGCGGCGCCGAGTACCCCGCAGAGCACAACGTCGGCCATCTGTACCCGGCCAAGCCGGCGCTCAAGGCGTTCTACCAGCAGCTGGACCCTTGCAACGCGTTCAACCCGGGTGTCGGCCAGACATCCAAATGTCGCCACTGGCAGGAATGATAGAGCGGGCAATACGAGATTGTGCACGACCCTGTAGGAGCGGTCCGTGGCCGCGAAAGGTTGACGCGGTCGGCCTGATCCACCGCGATAGCTTTTTCGCGGCCGATGACCGCTCCTACGGGGAACCGAAAACCGCGCAGGACCTTGTAGGAGCGGTCCGTGGCCGCGAAAGGTTGACGCGGTCGGCCTGATCCACCGCGATAGCTTTTTCGCGGCCGATGACCGCTCCTACGTGAGGGCCACGGGGGGGGCGTCAGTCCGGCAGCCACTCCTGCAGGGTCAACTCGACGGTGATGAACGACAGGTTGCGGCCGCGCTCCAGTCGTCCGGCGAAGATGTTGCCGTCGGCGTCCGCAACCACCGCCTGCAGGCGACTCTCGCCGATGACGATCTCACCACTGATGCTCAGAATCTCCACCCCCGGTCCCGGCACGTTCAGGGTCTTCATGCCGTGTCGGCCCAGATAGCCCAGCTGTGCATCGATCAGGCTGCCGAGCCCGCCACGAATCACGGCCAGTGCGATCCCGTGGCTGGCGCACAGCGCCTCGGCGCTTTCAACGATGTCTTCGTTGGGTTTGAGCCGGGCGACCACGAGTCGGCCCAGGCGGCCGGTCTGGATGCTGGAAGCGGACAGGTCGGGTTCGAGTACGGCGCTGGCGTTCATGAGGCCTCCTGGTCGATCGGGTGCAAGAGATTGAAGTGGGTTTCGGCATCGGGCTGTGCCTGATAGGCGACCTGATCGAACAGGCACAGGCGGATCACCAGGTTTTCGCTGCCGACCACCAGTTTGTCGAGCACCAGATGGCCACCGTGCTGCTGCCCGTCGCGGTCCAGGAACCCGGCGTGGCAATGCAGCAACGGCATGTTCTGCGCATCGCGGCCGACGGTGATGGCACCGCTGATGAACGTGATGTAGCCGTCCAGTACCACCGGCGCACCGTAGTCGTAGGGGCGCTCGGCCTTGTCGGTGACCACCATGCGGTGATAGCTCAGGTGCGCCGCGCCGCCACAGAGAATGCGCCCCACCGCGCTGCCGTAGCGGCGCCCGCGCAGGGCGGCCAGCAAGCCTTCGGCGACGTTGCACGCCAGGGGCAACACGATGCGCAACTCTTCACCCTGGGCCACGCTGCGGTCCAGGCGCCGCGGCTGCTGCGCCGGCCCGCCGTGGACGAACACCCGTACGCCATCGCGCTGTTCGAAATGGGGGTTCATCAGGCCACCTCCTCGCGTTCCTGCAGCAGTGCGCGGATCTGCTTCTTGACGATCTTGCCGTAGCCGGACTTGGGCATGTCGTCCCAACGCACGAAGTGCTTGGGCCATTTGTAGCGAGCCAGGCGCGGTTCCAGATGGGCCAGCAACTGCTCGTCACTGACCGGGCCGGTGGTGACGATCACCGCGCAGCCGCATTCGCCCCATTTCGCGTCCGGCATGCCCAGCACGGCCACTTCGTTGACAGCAGGATGGGTCAGCAGGGCTTCCTCGACCTCGCGCGGGTAAACGTTGGAACCGCCGGAAATGTACATGTCCGAGGCCCGGCCGGTGATGAACAGGTAGCCGTGCTCGTCGACGTGGCCCAGGTCGCCGGTGTGGAACCAGCCGTGCTTGAAGCAGCTGGCGTTGGCCTCGGGGTTGTTGTAGTAGCCGCTGAACACCGCCGGACCGCGCACGCAGATCTCGCCGTCCTCGCCGGTTGCCAGTTCCTGGCCCGACTCGTCGAGAATCGCCACTTGCATGCCAGTGCGCGGATAGCCGCAACTGCCGACCTTGGCGGCCGGGGAATCCTCGGCATCGTGGCAATCGGCGGGCAGCACGGTGATGTTGCCGGTAACTTCGCCCAGCCCGTAATACTGCACCAGCACCTTGCCCAGCTTGCGCAGGGCGTGACATTGGTCGGCGCGGTACATCGGCGCGCCGGCATAGATCACCTGGCGCAGGCTGCTGTGGTCGTAGCGGTCGACGGCCGGGTCTTCGGTGAGCATCTTGACGATGGTCGGCACGGTGAACAGGTTGTCGACCCGGTGTTCCTGTACCAGGCGCCAGGCTTCGTCGCAGTCCAGTCGATCGCCGGCCGGCAACACGCAGGCGGCGCCGCGTGCGACGTTGACCAGCGCATGGATGCCGGCGCCATGGGACAACGGCGCCAGCACCAGGGAGCGCGAATGCTGGGTCAGGCTGGGCATCAGGTCGGCGATGTGGTTGTTGATGACGAAGGCCATCTGCCCGTGGGTGAGCACTCCGGCCTTGGGGTGGCCGGTGGTGCCCGAGGTGTAGAAGAACCACAGCGGGTCATGGTAGTTGACGTCGGCGGGGCGGAAAGCGCTGGCGTGCGGCGCGCCTTCGTCCAGCAACTGCCCGTAGCTGAGTTCGCCTTCGCGGGGTTCGCCAAGGGCGATCACATGCACCAGGGCCGGCGACTCGGCGCGCACGGCATCCACGTAGTGAGCCAGGCCGTCGTCGTAGAACATGGCCACCGCGCCGCTGGAACTGCCCAGATAGGCAGCCTCGGGCGGGGTGATGCGCACGTTGGTCGGTACCCATACCGCGCCCAGGCGGAACGCCACCCAGGCGCTCTCGAACAGCGGCAGGTTGTTGCGCGAATGCACCAGCAATTTGTCGCCCTTGCCCAGCCCGCGCGCGCGCAGTGCGGCGGCGACGCTGTCGACCCGCTGCGAGATGCTGCGCCAGGTGTGCACCTGGTCACCGCGGATGAACCCCGGTGCATCCGGGTAGCGGCGGGCAATCTGGTTGAGCAGTTCGCCCAGGTTCATCACATTGTCGATGCCGGTCATTGCACGCGCTCCAGAATGCTCACGTAGTTGGTCACCGCGGCGCCGCCCATGTTGAACACGCCAGCGCGGTCGGCCTTGGCCAGTTGCATGTCGCCGGCCTGGCCGCTGAGCTGCATGGCCGCCATCACGTGCATCGACACGCCGGTGGCGCCGATCGGGTGGCCCTTGGACTTGAGCCCGCCAGAAGGATTGATCGGCAGCCGGCCGTCCTTGCGGCTGATGCCCTCGGCGATCACCCGTGCGCCCTGGCCGCGTTCGGCCAGGCCCATGGCTTCGTATTCGAGCAGTTCGGCAATGGTGAAGCAGTCGTGGGTTTCCACCAGCGACAGGTCGGCCAGGCTCAGGCCAGAGGTGCCCAGCGCTTGCTGCCAGGCGCGCGCCGCGCCTTCGAAGAAAGTCGGGTCGCGGCGCGACAGCGGCAGGTAGTCATTGACCTGCACTGCCGCGCGGAAACTCACCGCCTGGCCACGGCCGGGCGCATGGTCGTCGCGACTGATGACCAGGGCGGCGGCGCCGTCGGTGATCAGCGAGCAGTCGGTGCGCTTGAGTGGCCCGGCCACGAACGGGTTCTTTGCCGACGGCTCGCGGCAGAATTCATAGCCCAGGTCGCGACGCATGTGTGCATAGGGGTTCAACGCGCCGTTGGCGTGGTTCTTCGCGGCGATCATCGCCAGCGCGTTCGACTGGTCGCCGTAGCGGTCGAAGTAGGTCTGGGCGATGGTGCCGAACACCCCGGCGAAGCCGCCCTCGATCTGTGCTTCCTCCTTGGCGTAGCAGCACTTGAGCAGGATCTTGCCGACTTCCTCGGTGGGCAGCGTGTTCATCTTCTCGAAGCCCACCACCAGCGCGTGGCGCGCCTGGCCGGAGAGCACTGCCTGCAACGCCGAATGGATCGCCGCCGAGCCAGTGGAGCAGGCGTTCTCCACGCGCACCGAAGGGGTGAAGCGCAGGGCCGGGATGTGGTTGGCGAGCAGGGCGGAGGGGAAATCCTGATAGAGAAAGCCGGCGTTGAAATGGCCGACGTGGACCGAATCGATCTGTTCGGCGTCCAGCCCGGCATGCTCGAGCGCAGCCACGGCCGCATCGGCCATCATCTGCTCGGGGTCGAGCTGGTCGAATTTGCCGAAGGGGGAGTGGTACCAACCGCTGATGACTGGCGAACCCATGAGGTCTTTCCTCGAATGAAATCTGGATTGATGTTGTTTGCCAAGCTCGATAGCAAGAGCGGTGCCAAGGGCTTGAAACGCCGGCCCGTGGCGGGCTGGCTGTTACCGTGGCGAGGTGTCGTGTCGCCACAGGTGTCGCTTCGCTCGCGGCAGGCGACACCTGCGGGAGACACCTGTTACATCGGGCTGGACGGCGCTTGAGCCGTGACACGTGCGGATACATTCGAGTCGGTACAGTTTTGTTCAAGAAAAACAGGGGCTTGCTTGCCGGCGGGCGCCCTTGGATACGCTTTTTGCGCCGACGGGGCAGGGGTGGCACCCGATTTGCTTTCTCACCCTGCATCCCCAGCGCCAGCCACGGCAGCCCGGTCATCAAACCGGTCAATAAAAACAAGAAGGTCAGGAGAGCTACATGAGTGATTTCTCGCGCCGCAGTTTCATCAAGACCGCCACCCTCGCATCGGCGGCGGTCGCAGCCACCGGCCTGGGCTTGTACAGCTCGAAAAGCCAGGCGGCGGACTTCAAGCTCAAGTTCGCCAACAACCTGCCCATGATTCACCCGATGAACGTCCGGGCGCGGGAAATGGCCAAGGCGATCAAGGAAGAGACCGACGGCGCGGTGCAGATCCAGGTGTTCCCCAGCAGCCAGTTGGGCAGCGACACCGACACCCTGGCCCAGGTGCGCTCCGGCGCGGTGGACATGTTCGCCCTGTCGCCGGTGATCCTCGGCACCCTGGTGCCTTCGGTACAGATCAGCGCCGTAGGCTTTGCCTTCAAGGACTACGATCAGGTCTGGAGTGCGATGGACGGCGAGCTCGGCGCCCATGTCCGCGGCGAGATCGCCAAGACCGAGACCCTGTTCGCCTTCGACAAGATCTGGGACAACGGCTTCCGCGTCACCACCACCAGCACCCGTCCGGTGCTCAAGCCCGAAGACCTGGTCGGCATGAAGCTGCGCGTGCCGCCCAGCCCGATCATCATGTCGATCTTCAAGGCGTTCGATGCGGCGCCCACCAGCATCAACTTCGCCGAAGTGTATTCGGCCCTGCAGACCCGCATCGTCGAGGGTCAGGAAAACCCGCTGACCCTGGTGTCGTCGGCCAAGCTCTATGAAGTGCAGAAGTATTGCTCGCTGACCAACCACGTGTGGGACGGCTTCTGGATGCTCGGCAACAGCAAGTCGTTCGCCCGCCTGCCGGCGGACATGCAGGCCGTGGTGCGCAAGCACGTCGATGCCGCGGTCATGAGCCAGCGCGCCGACCTGGCGGCCTTGCAGGGCAGCATCCGCGACACCCTCAAGGAAAAGGGCCTGGAGCTGGCCGACACCGAGCCGCAGGCGTTCCGCGAGAAGCTGCGCAGCGCCAACTACTACGCCGACTGGCACGAGAAGTTCGGTGAAGCGGCCTGGGCCATCCTCGAAAAATACTCCGGGAAGCTGGCATGATGAGCGCCGAGGCGATGCCGGTCGAAAACGCTGCCATGCCCCTGCCGGCCCGGGCGCTCATCTGCCTCAACCGCGGCGCCATGCGCGTGGTCGAGGTGCTTGCCGTAGCCTTGATGCTGGTCGAGACCTGTGTACTGCTGGCCGGCGTGGTCTCGCGCTACGTGTTTCACAACCCGCTGGTGTGGACCGATGAGCTGGCCTCGTCGCTGTTCATCTGGCTGGCGATGTTCGGCGCCGTGCTGGCCCTGGATCGGGGCGAGCACATGCGCATGTCGGCGCTGGTGAACAAGCTGCCACCGGCCTGGCGTGGTTTCAGCGAAACCCTGTCGGCGCTGATCGTGGTGCTGTTCGTGGCCATGATCATCACCCCGGCGATGGTCCACTCCCACGAGCAGATGGCGATCACCACCCCGGCGCTGGGCATCCCCGACGGGGTGCGCGCGGCAGCCTTGCCGGTTGGCGCCATGCTCATGCTGCTGGCAGCGGTGTCACGCATGGCGCGCTACTCCACGCTGCGCCAGTTCGTGGCCGGCGTCGCCGTGGTCGCGGTAGTCGGCGGCACGCTGTGGCTGTCCCAGCCGCTGCTGGCGGAGATCGGCAACTACAACCTGGTGGTGTTCTTCCTGGTGCTGCTGGGTGCCTGCGTGTTCGGTGGCATCCCGATCGCGTTCGCCTTTGGCACCGCGACCATGGCCTATCTGGCGCTGGCCACCCATGCACCTTTGTCCATCGTGGTCGGGCGCATGGACGAGGGCATGTCGCACATGGTCCTGCTCGCCGTGCCGCTGTTCGTTCTGCTGGGGGTGGTGTTGCAGCTGTCGGGCATGGCCCGCACCCTGATCGATTTCATGGCCTCGCTGCTGGGCCATGTGCGCGGTGGCCTGCAATACGTGCTGCTCGGCGCGATGTTCCTGGTGTCGGGAATCTCCGGCTCCAAGGTGGCCGACATGGCCGCGGTGGCGCCGGCGCTGTTCCCGGAAATGAAGAAGCGCGGCTCCGAGCCGGAAGAACTGGCCGCCTTGCTGGCCGCCACCGGCGCCATGACCGAGACCATTCCGCCCAGCCTGGTGCTGATCACCATCGGTGCGGTGTGCAGTGTCTCGATCACCGCGTTGTTCATCGGCGGGCTGATGCCGGCGGTGGTGGCCACCGTGGTCATCGCCATCGTCTGCTGGTGGCGTTCGCGCAAGGAAGCCATGCCCACCGTCAAGCGCGCACCGATGTCGGTGGTCGCCAAGACGTTCATGATCGCCTTGCCGGCCCTGGCGTTGCCGCTGCTGATCCGCGTGGCCGTGCTCGAAGGGGCGGCGACCGCCACCGAGGTGTCGACCATCGGTGTGGCCTACGTGGTGCTGGTGGGGCTGGTGATGCACCTGTTCATGCGCCACATCGAGTTCCGCAAGGTCTACCCGATGATGATCGAGGCTGCGGCACTGTCCGGGGCAATCCTGTTGATCATCGGCATGGCTTCGGCGATGGCCTGGGCCCTGACCCAGTCGGGGTTCTCGGCCAACCTGGTCGACCTGATCAGCGAGATACCGGGCGGGGCGATCGGCTTCATGTTCGTCACCATCGTCACTTTCCTGATCCTGGGCAGCGTGCTCGAAGGCATTCCGGCCATCGTGCTGTTCGGCCCCTTGATGTTCCCGTTGGCCGAAATGCTCGGCATCCACCCGGTGCACTACGCCATGGTGGTGATCCTGGCCATGGGCATCGGTCTGTTCGCGCCGCCGTTGGGGGTGGGTTTCTACGCTGCCTGTGCCATCAGCAAGACGTCGTCCGACCACGTCATCCGGCGTGTCTGGGGGTACTTGGCGGCACTGGTGGTGGCCTTGGTCATCGTTGCCTGTTTCCCGTGGATTTCCATCGGTTTCCTTTAAGAGAGTCCTGGTCATGAGCCAAGCAGTCAGACAGCTTTCAAGCACCACCGGCGTGAAGAGCATTGGCGCAGGTCGGGTAGCTTTCATCACCGGCGCGGCCATGGGCATTGGCGCGGCAATCGCCCAGCGCCTGGGCGAGGACGGCCACCGCGTGGTGGTCGCCGACATCAACCGCGGCGCCGCCGAGGAAATGGTCGCCGGCCTGCGCGCGCAGGGGATCGATGCCGAGGCGGCGATGATCGACATCGGTGATGCCGAGTCGATCGCCGAGGTGTTCGCGAGCCTGCCGCGCTGCGACGTGCTGGTGAACAACGCCGGCATCGCCAGGACGCAAGCCTTCCTGGATTGCGACCTGGCCGATTGGCAGCGGGTACTCAACATCAATGTGACCGGCGCACTGTTGTGCGGTCAGCACGCGGCACGCTTGATGAAGGCGCAGGGCTGGGGGCGGATCATCAACGTCGCTTCCATCAGCGGCATGCGCGCGAGCGCGGGGCGCACCGCGTACGGCACGTCGAAGGCAGCGGTCATTGGCCTCACCCGGCAAATGGCGATCGAGCTGGCCGAGTACGGGATTACCGTCAACGGCATCGCGCCGGGGCCGGTGGACACGCCGCTGACCCAACGCCTGCATTCCAGCGCCACCCGCGACTCCTACGCCCGCGCCGTGCCCATGCGCCGCTACGGCACCCCGGCGGAAATGGCCGGCGCGGTGGCCTTCCTGGCATCCGACGATGCCTCCTACATCAGCGGACACGTGATCCCGGTGGACGGCGGCTACATGGCCTCCGGCATCCTCGAAATCTGACTGCCAGGTAAAAATACACTGCGGCGTGTCAGGCATACCGCGTCAACCCTTCGCGGCCACTGACCGCTCCTACGAAGAATTTGCGTAACTGCAAGGCCCCACTGTGGGAGCGGGCTCTGCCCGCGAAGAGGACACCGCGGTGTGTCAGGCGTACCGCGTTAACCCTTCGCGGCCACTGACCGCTCCTACAAAGGATCTGCACAATCGCAAGCTCCCCTGTAGGAGCGGTCATCGGCCGCGAAAGGGGCGCCGCGATACCTCAGGGGTTCACTGATCCTGCAGCGTCGCCTCTTCCCCGGCGCGCATGGCGCTTTCCACGAACGTGGCGATGCAGGGGTTGTGGTTGTCGGCCTTCCATACCGCGACCACTTCGATCACCGGCGGTGCCACCAGCGGCCGAAAGGTGGTGGTGGTCAGGCGCATGTTACGCATCGAACGCGGAACGATGGCGATGCCCAGCCCTTCACCCACCAGATTGACGATGGTCTGCTGCATGTTGATTTCCAGCCCCACGTTGGGCGTCACGCCATGCTGCAGGCAATAGTTGACGATCATGTCATGCAGGGCCGGGGCGATGCGTCGCGGCACGATGATGAAAGTCTCTGCGGCCAGATCGCGCGGATCGATCAACGGCTGCTCCAGCAACCGATGCCCAGGCGGTAGCACCACCGTCATCTCCTCGCGGTAGATCGTCACCGTTTCCAATCCACTGCAATCCTGTGGGCGGTACATGATCGCCACATCCTTGTGGCCGCTGCTGATGTCTTGGGCCAGGTCCATGGGCAGTGTTTCGGTGAGCTTCAGATTCACCTGCGGATACTGCGCTGCGTAACGCCGGGTTATCGCGGGCGTCACGCTGTAGGCCGTCGACATCATGAACCCCACCGACAATTCCCCGGCCGCCCCGCGAGCCGCCGCCAGCGCATTGCGCTTGGCCTGCTCGAACGCCGCAAACACCGTTCCGGTGTCCAGATAGAAACGCTGGCCGGCATCGGTCAATTCCACCTGCCGCCGCGAGCGGTCGAACAGCTTTACCCCCAACTCGTCTTCCAGCAAGGCGATCTGCCGCGACAACGGCGGTTGGGAGATGTGCAGCCGCTCGGCCGCGCGGCCGAAGTGCAGGGTTTCGGCCAGCGCACGAAAGTATTGTAAATGCCTGAGCTCGATCATTGATGCTCGCAAAGGTATCAGTGGGTGCCTGATTATGGATTGGAAAACATAACTCCGCCTGCCGTATTGTGAAATGGCCACAGCGTCGAGGCTTGCGTCACGAGCGCCAGACCTCGAGATAGTCACAAGCTATAGAACAATAAAAGGTGACGCCGATGTCTTCTGTATGCGAACACACCGCACGTGCTTCGACTTCTTCGCCCGCACTTTCTTCGCCCGCCGCGTGCGATTCCGATATTGCCAACGACAGCGACCCGCAGGTTCGCCAGGCCTTTCGTCGCGCCCTGCGCCTGATGGAGCGTGGCATTGCCGTGCTCATCCAGGGTGAAACCGGCACCGGCAAGGAAGTGCTGGCCCGCGCCCTGCACGCCCACAGCCAACGCCATCGGGCGCAGTGCGTGGCGCTCAATTGCGCCTCCATTCCGCAAAGCCTGATCGAAAGCGAACTGTTCGGCTACTCGCGCGGCGCCTTCTCCGGCGCGTTGCCCTGCGGCAAGAAAGGCAAGGTCCAGCAGGCCGACGGCGGCACCCTGTTCCTCGATGAGATCGGCGACATGCCGTTCGAACAGCAGACGCGCCTGCTACGGGTGATCGCCGAACGCGAAGTCACACCCTTGGGCGCCGAGCGCAGCGTCAAGGTCGACTTCGCCCTGATCTGCGCGACTCACCAGAACCTCACTGGCCTGGTGCAACAAGGCACGTTTCGCGAAGACCTGTTCTATCGCATCGCCACCGGTGTGGTGCAATTGCCGCCGCTGCGCGAACGCACCGACCGCGCCGAACTGGTCTGCCGCATGGTGGCCAGCGAATTGCCCGGCTGCGACCCTCGGCAACTCATCGCCTCGGATGTCTGGCCACTGCTGCTCAATCATCCCTGGCCAGGCAACCTGCGGCAGATGCGTGCGGTGATTCGCTACGCCTGTGCCGTGATGGAAGGTACCCGCATCCAGCGCGCCGACCTGCCGGTGGACTTCATCGCCCAGGGCAGTGCGCCCGCCGTGTCGCCTGCCAACGTCACGCCGATCCGTCGTCCGGTGATTTTTGCCGCACCGGTGGACGAGCGCGCCGACGTGCTCGATGTGCTCAACGCCTGCCGCTGGAACATGTCGGCGGCGGCGCGTGCCCTGGGCATCTGTCGACCATCGCTGTATCGCGTCCTGCGCCGCCTGGGCATCCCGCCGCTCAAGGACCAACTGGCCCAGGGCGCCTACCTGCCAGCCTGACGCCGCCTCTGTATTGCCTGATCTTCAACCAAGGGAACAACAATAATGAATGCCCCTATCAGTCTTGCCATCACCGGCCAGGTGGCGGTGGTGACCGGTGCCGCGCGCGGTATCGGCCTTGCCATCGCCCAGGCGCTGGGTCAATGCGGTGCCCGGGTGGCAATTGCCGACCTCGACGGCGCGGCCGCGCGCGCCGCTGCCGGGCAGTTGTGCGAACTGGGCATCGACGCTATCGGTGTGGCGGTGGATGTGTCCGACGAAGCCCAGGTGCAAGCGATGGTCGACAGCGTCGAGCAGGCGCTGGGCGGCGTCGACATCCTGGTCAACAATGCCGGGATCGTCTCCACCGGACCGCTGCTGGAAGTCAGCGCCGCCGAATGGAACCGGGTCATGGCCATCGACCTCACCAGCGTGTTCTTCTGCGCCAAGGCCGTGTTGCCGGGCATGATGGCCCGGCGCGCCGGACGCATCATCAATATCGCTTCGGTGGCCGGCAAACGCGGTGGCGGCCTGCTGGGCAACAGCTGCTATGCAGCGGCGAAGGGAGGAGTGATCGCCCTGACCAAGGGCCTGGCCCGTGAAGCCGGGCCGTTCAATATCACCGCCAATGCCATTACCCCGGCCTTGACCGACACCGACATGACCCGCGCCCTGAGCCCCGAGGCGCGCGCCAAAGTGCTCGCCGACATGCCGCTCGGCCGTGCCGGCTCGCCACGCGACATCGCTGCAGCGGTGTGCTTCCTGGCCAGTGGCGCGGCCAGCTTCGTCACCGGCGAGATCATGGACGTCGACGGCGGCTACATGCGCGACTAGCGCTGCACCCCGGCCGGTATCAAGGCCAGGATCAGCGACACCGTGACCAGCGACAACAGGGTCGAGACCAGGATCGCCCGCGACATGGTGTCGGCCTCACGGCCATACAGCGCAGCCAGCATGAACGGCCCGTTGCCGATGGGCAGGGCGCTCACCAGGAGTGCCGCCCAGGCCCACATCGCCGGTATGTCGAACACCCAGAACGCCAACCAGGCGGTCAGCGCCGGCTGCACCAGCAGCTTCATCGCCACCAGCATGGCCAAGGTCTTGCCGTCGGCCTTGTGCGATTTTTCCGCCGCCAGGAACAGACCGATCGACACCAGCGCACAGGGTCCGGCCGCCGCGCCGAGAAACTGGAACAGCTGGCGCACGCCCACCGGCAGCACCAGCCCGCTGTAGGCGACCAGCGAACCCAGCACCGGGGCGACCATGATCGGATTGCGCAGCAGCGATTTGCCGACTTTGAGCAGGGTACGCCCCAGGCGTTTCTCGGTTTGCTGGAAGGTCTCGATCATGATGATGGCGACAGCGAACAGCAGGCAGGCGGTCATCACCGCGCCGATCACCGCCGGGGCGATACCGGGGTCGCCGAACGTCAGCAGGCACAGCGGGATGCCGAGAAACCCGGAGTTCGGATAACCCGCCCCGAGGGCATCGATGGTGGCATCGAGAAAGTGCGCACGGGCCCGCACGCGCAGCCACAGCGTCAACAGAAACACGATGCCCATGCCCAGGCCGAAAGCCACCACATAGCCCATGTCCAGCCCGTGCAGTGTGCCCAGCCGCGCCATGGCCTCGAATAACAGGGCCGGCAAGCCGAGGTAGATCACGAAACGGTTGAGCTCGATCGAGGCATTGGGCCCCAGGACGTTGCGCCGACGGCAGACGAAACCTACCAGAATCAACCCGAACACTGGAAAGGCGACGTTGAAGATTGCGAGCATCGGGTGCTGTGTCCTGTGGACTGTTGGAAGCCCCAGTGTAGCAGCGTCGCCACCCGTGGCACGGCAAGTTGCGCCGGGTCGGCGCAATTGGCCACACCCCAACTCTCGACGCGGACCTACCGTTGGGCAACTCGTCGTTTTTTACTTGAATGCAGGGGGGGGGCTGCATCTACACTGATGGCACTATCACATTAGGAGGCGATAGTGTGTCATGACAGCCAATAACCTGATGGACCTGGTTGCGCTGAAGCCGTTGTCTGCCACCGAGGCAGGCTGTGTGGATCGCGTGTTGCGCGCCATGCGCACGCACTTGGGCATGGATGTAGCGTTCGTTTCTCATTTCCGCCAGACCGACCGCGTGTTCACCCACGTCGACGCGGCGGCGTTGATACCCCTGAGCCCCGGCGATGTGCTGGAGATGAGCGCCGGCTACTGTCGCGGCGTTGTCAGCGGCGAACTGCCCGGGCTTATCCGCGATACCGGTCAATTGCCGGCTGCGATGGCCATACCGCAGACCCCCGGCCTGCCAATCGGTGCGCACATGAGCGTGCCCATTCATTTGAGTGATGGACGCCTGTACGGGACGTTCTGCTGCTTCAGTCACGCACCGGATCCGGGGTTGACCGAACGCGACCTGAAGATGATGAAGGTGTTCGCCGAGCTGATTGCCGAGCGCCTGGAGTCCGACCTGCAAATGGTCCGCGATCATGACGACAAGGCGCTGCGCGTGCTGGACGTGATCCAGTCGCAGCAGCCACGCGTGGTCTATCAACCGATCTACGACCTGCACACCATGCACGTGGCAGGCTGGGAATGCCTGTCGCGCTTCAACGGCCAACCGGCGCGCACCCCGGACGTCTGGTTCAAGGAGGCCGCCGAAGTCGGTTTGGGCAAGGAACTGGAATGCCTGGCCATTGCTGTGGCCCTGGCCGGTCTGGCGCGGCTGGCGCCGGGCACCTACCTGAGCATCAACTGCTCACCCGAGCTGGTGCTCAGCGGACGATTGCTGGGTCTGTTCAAGAACTACCCGGCCGAGCGCCTGGTGCTGGAGATCACCGAGCATGCGGTGGTGCAGGACTATGCGTCGTTGCAAGTGGCCCTGCAGCCGCTGCGGCTGCGGGGTGTGCGCGTGGCCATCGACGATGCCGGCGCCGGCTATGCCAGCATGCGGCACATCCTGCAGGTGCGTCCGGACATCATCAAGCTCGACATGAGCCTGACCCGTGGCATCGACCAGGATTTCCAGCGACGCGCCATGGCGTCGGCGTTGATCGCGTTCGCCCGCGAGACGGGGAGTGTGATCGTTGCCGAAGGCGTGGAAACCGAAGCCGAGTTGGCGCAACTCAAACGCCTGGGCGCCGCCAACGCCCAAGGCTTCCTCCTCGGCCGCCCGCAACCGTTGTAGCAGCGGCGCAAGCCGCGTCGGCGACACATGCGGTGGGTCAGGATAAACGCGGTGCCCCGGACGCGGCTCGCGCCGCTGCTACGGCGATCGCGTGATCCGCGTCCGGGGGTATGTGGGTCGAAATGCGTTGAACCCTTAGAAAACCACGCCCTGGCTGCGCAGGTAATCATCGTACGTGCCGCTGAAATCGATCACGCCATCGGCGCTCAGCTCGATGATGCGGGTGGCCAGCGACGACACGAACTCGCGGTCATGGCTGACGAAGACCAGCGTGCCCGGATAGTTCTCCAGCGCCAGGTTCAGTGCCTCGATCGACTCCATGTCCAGGTGGTTGGTCGGTTCGTCCATGAGCAGCACGTTGGGCTTCTGCAAGGTCAGCTTGCCGAACAGCATGCGGCCCTGTTCACCACCGGAAATCACCTTCACCGACTTGAGAATCTCGTCGTTGGAGAACAGCATCCGGCCCAGGGTGCCACGTACCATCTGCTCGCCCTGGGTCCACTGGCCCATCCAGTCGAACAGGTTCATGTCGTCTTCGAAGTCGTGTGCGTGGTCCTGGGCGTAATAGCCCAGCTCGGCGCTCTCGGTCCACTTCACCGCGCCCGCGTCCGGGGTCAGCTCGCCGACCAGGGTGCGCAGCAGGGTGGTCTTGCCGATCCCGTTCGGGCCGATGATCGCTACACGCTCGCCTGCTTCGACCACGAAGCTGAAGTTCTCGAACAGTGGCTTGCCGTCGAAGCCCTTGGACATCCGCTCGACGGTGACCGCCTGGCGGTGCAGCTTCTTGTTCTGCTCGAAGCGAATGAACGGGCTGACGCGGCTCGAGGGCTTGACCTCGGCCAGCTGGATCTTGTCGATCTGCTTGGCCCGCGAGGTGGCCTGCTTGGCCTTGGAGGCGTTCGCCGAGAAGCGCGAAACGAAGGTCTGCAGCTCGGCGATCTGGGCTTTCTTCTTGGCGTTGTCCGACAGCAACTGCTCGCGCGACTGGGTCGCAGCGGTCATGTATTCGTCGTAGTTGCCGGGGAACAGGCGCAACTCGCCGTAGTCCAGGTCGGCCATGTGAGTGCAGACGCTGTTGAGGAAGTGCCGGTCGTGGGAAATGATGATCATGGTGCTGTTACGCGCCGTGAGAATGTTTTCCAGCCAGCGAATGGTGTTGATGTCCAGGTGGTTGGTCGGCTCGTCGAGCAGCAACACTTCCGGATCCGAGAACAACGCCTGCGCCAGCAGCACCCGCAGCTTCCAGCCCGGCGCCACTTCGGTCATCGGGCCGAAATGCTGTTCCAGCGGAATGCCCAGGCCCAGCAACAGCTCGCCGGCACGGGACTCGGCGGTGTAGCCGTCCATTTCGGCGAACTCGGTTTCCAGCTCGGCGACGGCCATGCCGTCTTCCTCGCTCATTTCCGGCAGCGAGTAGATGCGATCACGCTCGGCCTTGACCTTCCACAGCTCCTCGTGGCCCATGATGACCGTGTCGATCACCGTGAAGTGCTCGTAGGCGAACTGGTCCTGGCGCAGCTTGCCCAGGCGCACGTTCGGCTCGAGCATGACCTGCCCGCCCGACGGCTCCAGATCGCCGCCCAGGATCTTCATGAACGTCGACTTGCCACAGCCGTTGGCGCCGATCAGGCCGTAGCGGTTGCCGTTGCCGAATTTCACGGAAACGTTCTCGAACAGCGGCTTGGCGCCAAACTGCATGGTGATGTTAGCTGTGGAGATCAAAGAGCTTACCTATCAATAACTTGGGGAGCGATGGGTTCAGGTGATACCGATTTGATACCATTTTGGAGCTTTTCCATCTCGCTCCAATCTGAGCTTGAGTTGATCCATCGCGCATACGTCGATAGCAACATCTGCACACTGTGGCCGAGCTGCTGAGCGATAAAGGCGGGATTCAAACCGGACATTAAGCATATTGTCGCATAGGTGTGGCGGCAGTTGTATGGCGGCCGGTAGCGAATTCCCAGCGCCAGCAGGGCTGGGCGCCACTGCTTGTGGATGTCCGATGTCTGTTTTACGTACTCCCCGCTCTTCGAGGGGGGGAAAACGTATGGAGTTTCGAGTACCTTACCAGCTCCACTTTTCCGACGTTCTGCATATTTCCTCGCGAATTCGAGGGCGTGAAGCGCACGATCATTCAGCAAAACGAATCGATCACCTCCAGTTTTCGTGCGCTCTTCGATCTCTCCCAAGGCAACTGTCCGACATACGTGAGCGATCTTTTTGTTGAAGTCGATCGCATCCCAGCGTAGCGCCAGTGCTTCAGATAGTCGCAGGCCTGTGAAAAAGACGAACTCGTAGAAGGCTGCGTAGATCGTTCCAGGCCAGTGCTTGTGGGCGTACAACTGGACAATGATCCGGTTGGCCTCGTCCAACGTGAATGGGTCTATCTCTTTGCGGTTGCGTTTGGGCAGTTCGATCGGATCGGCGGGGTTCTTCGCCAGCAGCCCGTCGGAGACGGCCGACTTCAGCACTGTGGAGAGCTTGGTGAGAGCGTTGCGCTTCACCCCAGGCGAAGCCCAGGCCGTAGAAGTGATGATCGTACGGATCAGGGTAGGGGTGATCAGATCGATCCGGACCAGTGCCAAGCGCGGCACCCAGTATAGGTTCAGTGCCCCTTTGTAATTGTTCCTGGTGCCCGCAGTGATCTCCCGACTATCCAACCAGAGCTGGGCATATTGGCCGAAGCTGAGCGCGCTTCCGGAGACGGTTGCCGAGCCGGGGAACAGCTCAGCGTATTTGTCGTCATCAAGCAGCCCATGTTTGATGAGGCTGACTACCTGATCGCGAAGCTTGGATGCAGCTGCGATGCCTTTTTGTGTCTGGGGATAGGGGAGCGTTTCACAGCGCCGGACCCCGTTGTAGGTAAAGCGGACACGGAGAGCGTTCCGGAAGACTTCCACCCCTCGGGGCATACCCACTGACTTTCCAGCCATTCTTCGTATCTCCTGACGCTGTAGATGATTCGGCTGCCTTGCTTGATCCACACTCCCATGGGGATCTGGCGGCGTGCACGCCTGGCCCGCAACGCATATACGGTGGTGCCCAGCAGGTCCGCCATTTTCTCTTCCGATACCTTGTCCATTTCGTGGACAACGGCCACCTCGCGCTCTGCGCTCATGTTTTGGTACCTCTCCAATTGAATTTCGGCCCGCACTCGGGCAGTCGGCGCCCACTGTTGGCGGCAGAAGGCGTTAGCTCGGGCGTTCGGTCTTATCTCTCGACAGCGCCCTATCCATCAGCGCAATCGACTTTCGGCGTCGGTCCTGGACCTCAGGGCTGTCTGGGTCGTAGCTAAGTCCGAGATAGCTGCGAGGATCCTTCGCCATCGCGCGCTTAACACGATTGAAGTTCTCATCGCGCTGCCAAAGGCCACTCCAGACCATGAACGGTTTCTTGCCTTCGGATTCGGCCTCGGCAAGCTTCCAGATAGCCTGGCGGTCGAAGGTCATCAACATGTCCATGGCGCAGACCGCCAATCGCAGACCGTCATAGTCGGGCCGCTCGCCTGAGCGCGCCGCTTCAATAATTTCGCCGAGAGTTTTCATGACGCCACCCCGCGGCGCGCCCACTGCACATAGGGGCCGTCATCCGTATCGAAGATTCCCATCAGGAACCACTCAGGCCCCGGGGATTCTGGATTCCAAGCGGTGCACGCGGCATCCTCTTCGGGAAGCTCGTCGAGTTCGTCGCCTGAGTGCCACCCTTTCAGCTCAAGGCCTTGGTCTTTAGTCCAGGCAAGGTAGGGGGGAGGGTCCTCGCCGCCGCCGAAATCCGGAATGTCTGGGTGGTACCACCAGCCGTCTTTGTCACGCACCACGGCCGCTGGCTGGATCAGATCAGTTTCTTCAGGCATGACTTCGTCCTCACCGCTACAGCGGCTGACTTTGAATTGAAGGGGAAGGGGTTACTTGGCGATGACGTCGGCGCTTGCGATGAAGCGGCCGACGAGCATGCCTAAAGGAAGTTGCAGGCAGAGCCAGACGATGGCCCATCCGCCGAGGCCGGCGGAAAAATCGATTGCTGTGTGCATGGGCTATCCTCGCCGGTATATTATATTTTTGGGTATCAGGTACTTGAAATGAAGTTCGCTAATTGGCTGAAAAACAATCTTCCGGCATCTTGGCGGCACCGCATCGAGATGGCGCAGGCTCGGAGGCTTGAGGCATTACTCATTGCCGCTAGCCCACCAGACACTCGTGAGGCCCACGAATCAGGGGCTGTGCAGTGTTATATGCAAGAAATGTCGGAGATACATCAGTGGCGGCGCGAGCTCATCACCGCTAACTACCGTAGGAAGGCTGATGCCTTATCCGTGCTTTTTCCTGGCTACCAAGATGAGGTGTACTGGGAGGAAGTCGAGAATGAGCTGACCCAGCAAACACTTCGCTGCTTGAGTCCTAAGGGCGAGGCCATGTTGAAGGCGGCTATTCGAGAAGAGCGGAAACACCGGAGAGAAGCCGTTGGATATTGGTTTGGCATTGCGGTAGGCCTAATTGGAGCAATCACAGGTCTTGTATCGGTTTTCAAAGCCTAGATCAGTCGCCGCAGAAGCAGTCGATATCTCCGGAGTGGCCAAACGCATCCATCTGGCCTTTGTAGTTATCTGCGTACCACGCCAGGTGGGAGTACTTCGGGCGATCCATGCGGAACACCTGGTTGAATTTTTCCTCAAGGCCAGACCAGAAGATCACGCGCTCTGGCTCCGCCTGGATGGCTTTGAACAGCTTGTCCTCACTTTTCTTCCAGCACAGGTCGCAATTGCCCAGGTCGGAATCGATGCCCAGGTCGAAGTCCTGCGATTGCCAGAAGTCGGCCACATCTTCCTTAGTGATTCCTGCGCTGTAGGACGGGCAAACGCTTTCCCACCGCGAGCCGCCCTTGGCATTGGCGGCCATCATGCGATGATATCTCCCGGGTTCATCCTTGCGGATGCCGACCACGCAATCCCACTCGTCGTATCCCAGCGATCGCATGTGCTTCTCGCCGATCTTGATCTTCAGATACGCGGTGCACATGTTGTTCGAGAAATTGGGCAGTACTGGGGATAAGCCCTTTTCCCGCCTCCGATACTCGGCGTAGTATTCGAGCATCATCATGAAGGGCTCGCCGTTGCGACTGGCCGTATCGAAGTCCACCAGGCGATACCACGGGGCGTCGGAGTCCTGGCCATAGACCCGGCACCACTCCATCCAGGTGACGTGCACGCCCCAGCGCTTGGCCATCTGATCGATGAATACCAACGTCTCTTCGCGCTCCTTGCCGGTGTTCTGGAAGAAGAGGTGTACGTCTGCCGGCAGCTGGTCGCCGTGGGCTTCGAGGATCTTGTAGACCATGTGCCCGGATGTTCGGCCACCGCTGATGCCGATCTGCGCCGGCCCGGTGATGTTGTAAGGGTTCATAGATACTCCAGACAGCCGCCCGCACATCGCCGGCTGGCATGAATCAAAAAAATAGGGTAGTTGTACGGCTTTTACTCGGAGCAGGGGCAGGATGACGGAAATTGATTGCTCAGAAGGTTCGTACCAGCTTCTTTCCCAAGGCTACTATGGACAGGAACCCTCACTCATTGGATACAGCGATAAGGAAGGAACATTCACTGATCGCTTTGGTAACCCTGCTTTCAATATCAGTGGACTTCAGCTGACCAGCATCACCCACACGACAGTCGTTGGAGAAATTTTCCAAGATGGCAAGCAATGGCAGGTGCGCGATGAGCAGGGTAACTGCCTGTACTTGATTCGCCAGGTTTGAATGAGGATTATTCGATTGCAGGCGACGCCCTGCGATATCCCAGTGAGTGGCCAATATCTCCAAATGAGGTATTTATGAGCATAAGTCATTAAGGAATTAAAGATTGTGGAAGCTTTGAGTTCGATATTGCCAGCCGTCTTCGGAGGTTTTATATCTTCTGGATTGATTACTTACTATCTGGGTGCGATGCGCGCTGAGAGAGAAGTGCGTAGAAATAAACTTGAGGGCGTCTACGCAGAAATGGAGCAGAACATCCGTCGTTTACAGGCCTACGGAGCTCGCCAGTTGAGTAATCTATCCAAGATAGAGAATAATTTACCTCTGCTCGAAAATGGTGAGAAAGATAGTTCCTCAGGACCTACGGTGGTCGATAGGCACCTCACTATATTGACTATCTACTTTCCATCTGTGACTCCTTCTTATAGAGCTTTTTTTTCAGCTTGCCAGAATCTCAATGGTATTGTGATTAGTCAGGAAATACATCGTTCTTTGAATGAAGGTCCGCTTCCATCGAGGCGGGCAGAGGCGAAGTTGATATTTGAAAGCCTCTTCGGTCTCGGCGAACAGGTGTCACTGGACTTGCTATATGAGGCTGACAAAATTAATTGCTCGCCTTTGTTTAGGTTTCTTTTAAAGAGACGTTTGGCTTTGTAATTATGCTTTGAAAGCCATAATTTCATTCCACTCCACCCTACTTCACTCCTGCTACGGCCGTTGCGGCGTCGGCTCGCGCTTCTAATTCCTGGGCAAAGTTCACGGCGGCTTTGTAAGCGAAGCGGAAGCCCCGCACACGGCCGGTGGCCCACTCGACGATGTGGTAAGCCTTCTCGCCCTTGGTAACCACTTGGTAGCGTATCTTCTGCACGGGCGCCTCCTGCCCGATTAGGGCGTACATCTGATAGGTAGCGAGGTTCATGCGAGCGCGCAGGGCTTGAAGGCCTTCGTTGCGCTCCTGAATACGTGGGTGCATGTCTTTCTCCTTGTCTGAAGGCATTGGTCAGGACCCTGGGGCAGGGTGCTGGCTCATATCGACGGGCAAAGGAAAACCCGGACGTGCCGGGCTTTGCGCTCAAGTGGTACCACCCTACGAGAGCGGTGCGTGCTGCCCTGGGCGGGCGCTGATTTATGGCTTCATGGCTCAACCCTCCATCCGTAGGCCGCTATGGATAGGCAGCCGCACCTCTCAAGCGCAGTATTCGAAAGCCTCGGCCTTGCGCATCACACGCACCTCGGCGGTACGGCGTTCCGGCACGCGCCGGTCGCGGCGCATTGAGTGGTCATCAGCCACCGCGTGCATGGTGATGAGCGCGGCGAGCAGGATGCACACCGGCGAGATGATCTGGCGTTTCATGGCCTCGGCCACCAGCGCGGCCCGGCGGTGCACGCCGAGCTTGAACATGGCCACGTCCAGGCGCTTCTTCACGGTGCCCGGCGAGATACCGAACGCCTTGGCGATTTCCTTGGCAGTCATACCAGCAGCGACGGACATGCAGTACTGCAGCTCTTTGGGCGCCAGGCCTCGTCCGAGGTGGCCTTTCCATTCGCCGCTGATGATGGTTTCCATGATGATTCCTCAGACTTGGTAACTCGTTCGATTTCCCGTCTGGCCCTGCTTCCAAGGCCAGCCAGTGAAATCCGTCTCTTGTAAAGAACTTGGTTCCAGTCGATCCCTCGCGGGGCTGGGAGGCCAATTCGCTGGCCCCTTGCTAACTGGCGGCTTCACCAGTCGTTTCCCGAGTCGCTGTGGCGTCTCGACCAGCTGATTATGAGTAAGCACATATTCACTGTCAACGGGTATCCTCATATTTGCTTGCGTAGCACTAAAAAGCCCGCACGCGGCGGGCTCATCTCAGACTTCGCAATACTCTCGCCAGCCTATCCGGACTTCCTCCCCTTCGACATCATCTACCTTGATCCCGGCCGTCTCTGATATCTCGTTCAGGAGCCGCCGCCAATCTGCAGGCGGCTCGTTGGGTAACCTGGACACCACAACGAATTGGCGCTTCTGAACCTTCGGATCATTGATGATGCGCTGCACGCGGTGGCCGATCTGCTCGTAGGTGCGCGGCTTGGTCTGGGTGAAATCTGGCTGGTGAAGCATTGTGACCCTCCTTTTCAACTGCTGTATGTATATACAGTATTCAGGAGTAGGGGAAATGGCAAGCGCACTGTAGGATCAATCTGACAGGCACAAAAAACCCGCATGGCGCGGGTCTGGTAGTTCTAGTAGAGGCTGGAAACGACGCCTGCTCCGGCATCAGCCTATGCTGGTTCAAAGCTTCATGAGCGCTCGCACCACCACGCCAACGATCTTGCAGTCATCCGAGCACAACTCAATAGGGTAGGCAGGGTTCAGCGGCTTCAGGAATCGGCGCCCACCGTCCTCGACCAGCTTCTTAAACGTCGCTTCATTGCTATCAGCCAGCTTGGCGATTACCAGCTTGCCCGACTGAACGTCGGCTTCGGTGTCCACCAGGATAAACGTCCCTTCTGGAACGCTCTGTCCATTGATGGAGGTCATCGAGTCGCCTTTCACCTCAAGCCAAAACGCCGGGCCCTTGGAGTCGTACTCCGACATCTCATACCGATCGGAGTAGCCAGGCGGGAATGGCTCGACAGCCTCCGACCACGCTCCGGCCGCTACCCAGGAGATGACCGGGTACCGGAACATCATGTTCGGCTGCTCGATCATCGAGACGTTAGATGACTCACTTTCATGCCCGGCAGGCTGCATGTCTCCTTTCCCTTCCGCCAGCCAAATCGCGGAAACCCGGCAGGCCGCCGCGATCTGTGCGGTGAAGTTAGATCCCTGCGACTTGCCGCGCTCTAGATTGGATATAGAGGTCTGATCCAGCCCAGCTTTATCTGCCAGCTGTTGCTGAGTGAGCTTCGCGTGCTTTCGGGCGATTTTGATGCGGTCTTTGAATTCCATTGCCGGATTATCAGGGGCGTTCCCATATCCTTGCAAATGAGTATGCCCATGCTGTAACGTATGAGTATTCCCATATGGAGGGGCAGTATGAACACTATCTACAAGGACCTCGTTGCCTTCTTCGGGACGCAAGAGGTTACCGCTGAGAAGCTGAAGGTCGATCAAAGCACTGTTTCCGGATGGGTTCGCGGCAAGCATGGCATGTCACCTGTGGTTGCCAAACGGGCCGAGGCTATAAGCGAGGGCTCTTTTAAGAAAGAGGATCTCTGCCCCTCATTTCCATGGGCTGAGATGGCGGCGTAGCCAGGCATTTATCCAGCCAGTGAGTGAATTATCCGCGTGTTGGCGCTTGGCCAGTAGTAACCCCGCAGGGCTGTTGATTTAACCAGTATAAAAAAATCAGACGAAAAAAAAAAACCGCCTGGCAGGGCGGCTTCTTAAACAACATCGGAACTGAGGTTGATTATGCACACCCAGATCACCCCCCGCAATACCTTCGATGATTCGTCATTGATGGTGCAACACCGGGCCGTGACGCGTCATGTCATGTCGTCGCGTGAGATCGCCGAATTGACCGGCAAGCGCCACGACCATGTCATTCGCGACGTCCGCCGCATGCTGTTCGAGCTGGAAATAAATGGCCCCAAATTTGGGGACAGCTATCTCGCCGAAACCCGCGCCGAACGTGCTGCCTCCCAACCCTTCATCACCCCGAAAGGCCTCGCGTGTTTGGCCGAAAAGAATATTGGAGCCTCGCTGTGAGCGTTCAAGCAATGTCCTGGGCACTGTCCCGCCGCGACCTGGGTAAAGATTCGAGCGCGCGCCATGTGCTGCTGTGCCTGGCCAACTACGCCGCTGCTGATGGCCGTGGTGCTTTCCCGTCGGCCAAGACTCTCACCGAAGACACCGGCCTGTCCGAGCGCACCGTGCGTTCGAAGCTGGACCTGCTGGAAGGTCAAGGCATCATCGTTCGTGGCAATCAGGCTCTGGCCGCCGTGTACATCGATCGCCATGACCGCCGCCCGGTGGTGTACGACTTGATGCTCAAGCGGGGTGCAGTAGATGCACCCCGTGAAGAGGTAACGGGGTGCAGCCAGCAACAGAACGGGGTGCAGCCTACGACAGAACGGGGTGCAGCCATTGCACCCAATACATCACTTAACCATCAATTAACCGAACAGCAGCAGCCGCACGAGATTGCGGATGTCATCGCTGAGCAGGACATGGCCGCCGTTGCAGCGCTGGATGGATCTGGAGAAGCTCGCCAGCGCTTCTCGATGCACGTTGACTGGGCCGTCAACCACGCCGCCCTGGCTGCTCAGCTCAAGATCATGGGGATCACCACGGCCCTCACCGACGAGACCTTCGGGTCGTTCATGGGCTTCCACATCGCCAAGCCTGATATCCGCGACACCGACGGCGGCTGGCATCACCGCCTGGCCAAGTGGATCAAGCGGCAGGCCACTGAGAAAGCTGCAGCGCCCGACTTCGACGACAAATCCTGGCGCACTGATGAGAGCGGCGACCTATGAAAACCGTTACCCAGATGATCCCTCGTGCAACCACGGCCCTTCAGCACACCCAGCCGCTGCCATCGGCAACACAGCCTCTTGGCGTGGTCGATAACCAGACCGGCGATGTGATCGAGAAGATCTTCCGTCAGCTCCAGTCGATCTTTCCGGCGTGGAAGCAGGCTTGGCCAGATGACAAAGCTTTGGCCAGCGCCCAGCGCAGCTGGACTAAAGGCTTCATTGGCGCAGGCATCTGCACCATTGAACAGGTTCGATTCGGAATCGAGCAGTGCCGCCGCAGCCGGTCGCCGTTCGCGCCGAGCATCGGCCAGTTCATCGAATGGTGCACGCCAGGCCCTGAGTATTTCGGTATGCCGGCCGTTGGTGATGCGTGGATTGAAGCCCTGATGGAGAACTACACCCATCCCGCGGTGAAGGTCGCGGCCAATGCCACCGGTTTGTTCGACCTGCGGGCGGCGAATCAAGAGAACAAAGGCTTGCGCGAGCGCTTCGAGCGCAACTATCAGATCGTGCTGCGCCGGGTCCAGGCCGGCCAGCCACTGGATGGGAAGATCCTCGCCGGTATCGGCCACGACAGACAGAAGACCGAGCTGGAGCTTGCCAACGAACAGGCAGAGCGCGAAACACAGGGGCGCATCGCCGCCCAAGGCATCCCAGCGAACGGGCAGTCGGCTCGCGAACTGCTGATGGCAAGGTTTGGCAAGCGGAGCGCTTCGTGATGGCCAAGCGCAGCTGGCAGGTAACCGTCCCGGGCTACAACCCGTTCCGCATGGGCGCAGAAACCATGGATTACGCCGAGGCTCTGGCCACGGCTCGTTCGATTTGGCCCTTGGCCGAGGTGCACTGATGAATATTCGACAGGCCAACTTGACCAAGGCCGCCCGTGGTCGTGATTGTCAGGTGCGCGTGCCCGGCGTGTGCAACGGCAACCCAGAGACCACTGTTTTGGCGCACTACCGACTGGCCGGCACCAATGGCATGGGATTCAAGCCGAACGACTTCCAGGGCGCTTGGGCTTGCTCGGCCTGCCACGACTACGTTGACGGGCGCGGCTCAAGCCGCCGTGGCTCCGACCGTGAGGAATCGCGCTTGCTCCACGCCGAGGGCGTCATGCGCACCCAAGACATTCTGATTCGTGAAGGCAAGGTGGCATCGTGATGATCAGCGACAAGACGCGAGAGCAATTCGAAGCCTGGGCTGCAACCAAGGGCATGGGTAGGCACCTGGCCCGCGCCGATTCCGGCCTGTACGTGAGCCGGGTCACGCAGAACTACATGGACTGCTGGATGGCTTCCCGGGCTGGCCAGGCGGCCGAGGTTCAGTCGCAGCTCGATGCGCTATCTGCGGCCCGTCCGTATGTTGCCTTTGCCTTCAGCGAGGGGATGGATGGATCGCACGAAGCAGGATTGCAGCTGGACGCAGCCCTGACAAAGGATGGGTCCAATTGAAGCCTGCCGAGCTGAAGCTGTTCAAGACCAAGGCCCCGCGCGCTAGGTCCGTCGACCGTGAAGGCCTCGAGCAGGCGGCGCTGCTGCGCGAGGTTGCGTTCCGCCACCCGGTCGCTGCAAAGCTGATCTACCACGTGCCCAACGGCGGCCACCGTCATAAGGCTGTTGCGGTGAAGCTGAAAGATCAGGGCGTCAAGGCAGGCGTTCCGGACCTTGTCTTGCCAATGGCGCGTGGTGGGTACTTCGGCCTGTACATCGAATTCAAGGCCACGCCGCCTTTTGATGCTGCTGTATCGCCCAGCCAGGATGCCTACATCCATGCGCTGACCGAACAGGGCTATCTCGCCATTGTGTGCCGAGGGCACTTCGATGCGGTCGAGCAGCTGCGCGCTTACCTGCTGCTCCCGCCGACGAGGGCTGCAGCATGAGCAAGACCCGCGCCGTGAAGTTTTCCGACGCCGAGATCCGCAGGCAGGCCGCCGACCCGGACGTGCATGACTTGCGTGACCCCCGTCACCCCGGCCTGTACCTGCGCTTCGGACAGGACCGTCAGCGCGGCTCCTGGTACCTGGTCAAGGGCAAGTCTTGGAACCGTATCTCCGGCTATCCCGATCTCGGCGCCGCGGCAGTGTTGGCCGAACTGCCAGCCTTGCGTCAGCGCCTGCTGCGCGACCCGGCAGCGGCGGTCGCCCTGGGTGGCCTGGCCACGGTCGGTCAGCTGCTCGACTGGTACGGCGACCGCATGAGCCGCGATCGCTCCCTTTCAGACAAGCGCAAGGCCGGTGCCAAGTCGGCCATCGCCTGCCACCTCAAGCCGCGCCTGGAAGACGTGCCCGTGCGCGAGGTGACAGCGCCGGTGCTGGACAAGCGCCTCATGTGGCCCGCTCAGGAAGACCTCTCGCTGTCCTACGTTCACCAGCTGTTTACCCTGCTGGTGCTCGCGTTCCGCCAGGCGCACAAGCTGGGCATGATCGAAGCAAACCCGGTGGCGGGCCTCAAGTTCGTCGACTTCACCAAGGCACGCATCGTGCCCAAGGCCGCACGGCTGCGCGGCGTTCACCTGGCAACCGTGGTCCCGATGCTGGCAGATCTGTTTGATACCGAGCCGGCCGAGGCCATGCTGGCGCTGATGATGCTGTGCCACGGTACCCGCGTGGGCGAGACACGGCTGGCACGTTGGCCCGACATCAGCCTGGCCGACGGCGAGTGGTTCATCCCTGCACAGAACACGAAGACCCGCACCGAGCATCGCCTGCCTCTCACCGCCCAGGCTCAGGCGCTGCTGACGCGCTACCGAGCGATCCAGATCGCCCAGGGCTACGACGGCACCTACCTGTTCCCATCACGTCGTGGCCGTGCACTGAGCGAAGGCCAGGCCAGCGCCATATTCACTCGGATGGGGAAGGGTGAGTGGACCAGCCACGACCTGCGCAAGGTGGCGCGCACCGCGTGGACCGACCTGGGCATCGACGGGCACATCGGCGAGATGTTGCTCAACCATACGCTGGGCAAGATCGCCTCGACCTACATCAACACCCAGGCTCGGGCGCAGCGCCTGCTGGCCTTGGAAAAGTGGCATGGCTGGTTAGATGGCCGTGGCTTTCAGGCTATTCACAACCTGACAGACGCCCAATACGAAGAATCGGAAAAACCGCTGCAAGCCACGAACGACGTGGGCTGCGAGGCGATTTCGGAAATTGTGAATGGCGAGGTTTCAAAAGCATGAAAAAGAGCCATGGGCCCGCTTTCCGTGCTGCTCGCATTGAGCTCGCCAGGTGCTCGGCCTGCCGTGGTCGCGCTGTGACGCAGGGCGTTTTCCATGAGCTGCCATGCGACCAGTGCAACGCTTCCGGCTGGGTTTCGGCTGAGACCGGCCAACCGCTACCGCTCGAGGCGCTGGTGACCCAGCTCAGCCTGCGGCTGCGAGCCGCCGAACAGCAGATCGAACAGTTGAAGCGGTCGGTGCCGATGAATGGCCCGGCTGCTCAGTACACACAGAACAACCGCCGCGGCGCCGGCGGCACGAACTACACAGGGGACTGACCATGCCGATCGTATTGACCGACCGCGAAGCCTTCGTCGCCGGCCTTCTGGCGGGCGTATGGAATGAGTTTTTGAAGCTGCCCGTTGAGCATCCAATGGAGCAGGACGAGTTCTGCAGGGCGATTCATGTTTGCCAAAATATGGTGCTAGCCCGGCCTGGTCGCCGCGCAGTCAACGCACAAGCAGGGGAATAAGCCATGGCTATCTATAAAGACGTGATGGGCACCCTGGTGCGCGTGCTGGCCGCCGACAACATCGACAACAGCACCAAGCAGTCCTGGCAGAAGTTGATCGATGCCGATCTGCGCCAGGGCGGTACCGGCAGCACAATCTCGGTTCGAGACAAGTTCGACTACGACTGCTGCCTGTACGCACTGCTGCACCGCGAACTGGCCTCGGCCCACTGGGATGTGCTGGTCGCCAAATACTCGACGCATAAGGCCAACAAGGTCGCCGCCATTGGCCGCCTTGTGAGCCGCATGAGCAGCCCGGCGCCTCAGTTGTTCGTCTACAAGGCGCTCACTGCCTGGGCCATCCCAAAGCTCAAGGGCGAGCAGTCCGGCAAGCGCTCCACCGACATGATCATCCTGCCGGCCGAGTTCTACGACATGAACACTTGGGATCCTGCGGCATCGCCAGAGCGGACTCGCCGCAACTGGCGCGCTGGAATTCACAAGCGCCTTGAGCAGCTGGAGGAAGCCGCCGTAATCCACGCGACTGAGATATTCGACGCCGAGCAAATCTTTCTGGACGCCGCTTGACCAAGATGGCCGATTGGCCGTAGATTACCCCCATCATGTCGATCTTGCGTGCGCTGATACGCAACGACACTAAAACATCCGAAACCCGGCCATCGCGCCGGGTTTTTTCGTTTCTAGCTCCCCAGTTCGGGGAGGCATTCGGATTTCACTTATGCCAGAGAAAGACCCCGACCTCTGGGCTCAGGTATGGCTGCACCTACGCCTGTACCTGGCCAACCCTCTCTGGCAAGGAGCGATCATGGCAACGGTAATTTCTGGGCTTCGTGTGTTGTACGAGGCCAAAGAGACCAGCAAGCGCCGCATCCTGCTGGAGTCACTGATTTGTGGTGGGCTGAGCCTGTCCGCGAGCAGCGTCATCGAGTGGATGGAGTGGCCCTCGAGCTTGTCCGTTGCCGCCGGCGGTGCGATCGGCTTTGTCGGTGTGACTGTCATCCGCGAAATGATCGTGAAGTTCCTCGGACGCAAGGCGGACGGCCTATGAACATGCTCAAAAGCATTGCCGCTGCACTGATCATCGGCTTAGTGGCTGCACTGCTCATTGCCATCCAGCAGTACCGCGTGATCGCGCTGGAAGGGCAGGTGACGGTGCAGACGCGGGCGGCCAAGGATGCAACCGAAGCCAATACCGAAAGCCTGAAGACCATCACCACGCTCCAGGCCGAGGCCAAGCGTAACGCCAACTACCTGGCCGATCTACAGCAGCGCCTCAAGGCCAGCGAAGACAAGGCCCGCCAAGCGAGGAAGGACTTTGAAGACCTCAAGCGTAAGAGCCCGGCTGTTCGCAAGTGGGCTGATCAGCCTTTGCCTGACGGCCTGCGCGGTAAGCCCGCAGCCAGCGCCGGGAAAGACGTCAGCGGTAAGGCTGGAAGCGCCGGTAATGGTGCCGTGCGAACGGGTCAGCGATAGCGATGACAACCTGGCACTGAACGGTGACCTTTGGGCGCTGAAGGATCGCGCCATCAACCTGCTCGACACCTGCGCTGATCAAGTCGACGCGCAGATCAAGCGCAGCCAGAGTAGGTAGGCCATGGCACGACTGAAGACGCTTGGTAATCGTGTGGCGACTCAAGGTGACCGGATGAGCACCGCGCCGCCAGCGACATGGCGAGCTGGGAAGACCACGGCCAATCAGCGAGGCTACAACTACGCCTGGCAGAAGGCGCGACTGGTGCATCTGGCAGCTCATCCGCTGTGCGTCTACTGCGACCGAGCCGGGTTGGTAGTTGCTGCCTCAGTGGTCGATCACATCGTCGCTCACAACGGTGACCAGACCCTATTCTGGGATCGCAGCAACTGGCAATCCCTCTGCAGACCCTGTCATGACAGCGTGAAGCAGCGCGAGGAGGCCGCGGGTCGCTCGATCTGACCGGTTCGGGTCGAACTTGCACGGTTTTGGTGCGAAAAATGGCCGGTAGGGAGGGGGGCCAAAAATATAGGGTTTCCCCAGTTGCTAGACCGCCCTCGACCGCACGTACAGATTTTTTCCCGCTCAGGATTTTTTGTTAATGGCTTTAACACCCAAAAAACGCGCGTTCATCGCTGCGGTGAGGGAAGGTGCGTCCAACAAAGATGCGGCCATTGCCGCTGGATGCCCCGAAAAGACTGCCTCTGCGGCGGGTTCGCGGCTCGCCAAAGATCGTGACGTGATCAACGAGCTGCACAAATTGAACGCTCTGCATCCTGTTAAAGCGGATGTTAAAACTGTTAAAGGTGTTAAAGCTCCGGAGCCCCAAGAAGGACCCGGTGAGCCAACTGAAAACAGCGAGCCGGACGCCTTCGATTTGACCCGGGCGCTGACGCACCGCGACCCGAAGGACTTTCTGCTGGCGGTGATGAACGACTTAGAGTCGGACGCAAAACTGCGGGTGGATGCCGCCAAGGCGCTGATGCCGTTCGTTCACCCGCGCAAGGGGGAGAGTGGCAAGAAAGAGGTGGCAAAGGACAAGGCGGCCGGCGCCGCTCAGGGCAGGTTCGGCGTGCGTAAAGGCCCGCTGTCGGTGGTGAGATGATGGAGTGGTCAACCGCCTGCACAGACTGGGAGCAGCGCATCGTTGCCCGCCAAAGCCTGATCCCTTTCGAACCTCTGTTCCCAGATCAAGCGGCAGAAGCGCTGGAAGTGTTCGGCGGTCTGCGGATGGTGGATGCCACCGGCAGCCCGCTGATGAGCGAGACCGTGCGGTCCTGGGTGAACGAGTTCGTCGCCGCCATCTTCGGCGCCTATGACCCGTACAGCGGTCGCCGGATGATCAGTGAGTTCATGCTCCTGATCAGCAAGAAGAACGGGAAGTCGACCATTGCCGCCGGCATCATGCTGACGGCGCTGGTGCTGAATTGGCGGACCTCGGGTGAGTTCATCATCCTGGCGCCGACCAAGGAGATCGCTGACAACTCCTACATCCCGATACGGGACATGGTCAAAGCCGACGATGAGCTCAAGGACCTGTTCAAGGTGCAGGATCACCTGCGCACGGTCACTCATCACCAGACAGGCGCCACGCTGAAGGTGGTGGCTGCCGACAGCGAAACTGTCTCGGGCAAGAAAGCCATCGGCGTGTTCATCGACGAACTCTGGGTTTTCGGCAAGCGAGCCAACGCCGAGGCCATGTTGCGCGAGGCTACCGGCGGGCTGGCATCCAGGCCTGAGGGTTTCATCATCTGGGCAACGACCCAGTCCGATGAGCCACCTGCAGGCGTGTTCCGGCAGAAGCTGCTCTATGCCCGCCAGGTGAGAGACGGCGGCATCGTCGACAAGTCGTTTCTGCCAGTGCTCTACGAATTCCCGAAGCACATGATCGACGCCGGCGATCACCGCCATGTGAAGAACGCGTACATCACCAATCCCAACCTGGGGCTGTCGGTGGACGAGCCATTCATTGAGCGCGGATTCGCGCAGGCGCAGATCGACGGCGAAGAGTCGTTTCGTGGCTTCCTCGCCAAGCACTTGAACGTCGAGATCGGGCTGGCGCTGCGCTCGGATCGCTGGGCGGGCGCCGAATTCTGGGAGGTCCAGGCAAAGGCCCCTGGCCTGACTCTGGATGACCTGATCGAGCGCTGTGAAGTTATCGATATCGGCATCGATGGCGGCGGTCTGGACGACCTGCTGGGCTTCGCTGCGATTGGCCGCGACAAGGCCACACGCCAGTGGCTGCTGTGGACCCATGCCTGGGCGCACCCCTCAGTGCTCGAGCGGCGCAAGGGTGAGGCGCCTCGGCTCCATGACTTCGCAAAGGAAAAACACCTGACGATGGTCGAGCTGATTGGCGATGACTTGGAAGAGGTCGCCGATCTGGCAGCACGAGTTGAGAAAGCTGGCCTGCTGGATCAGGTCGGTGTCGACCCGGCCGGTATCGGCGGCGTGCTCGATGCCCTGGTCGCCGCGGGTGTACCTCAAGACAAGATCATCGGCATATCGCAGGGCTGGAAGCTGGGCGGCGCGATCAAGACGACCGAGCGCAAGTTGGCCGAAGGCGGCCTGATCCACGGCGGGCAGCCGATGATGGCCTGGTGCTGCGGTAACGCCCGCGTCGAGCCTCGGGGCAACTCGATTCTGATCACGAAGCAGGCCTCCGGCTCGGCAAAGATCGACCCGCTGATGGCCACCTTCAACGCGGTATCTCTCATGTCACTCAACCCCGAAAGCAAAGGCGGGATGGATGACTACTTGAAAAACGGTTTCTTCGACCTTGTAGGCTGACTATGGCATCTCATTGGTACAACCCGCTGTCCTGGCGGATGTTCGGCTATGAGGATCCGAAAACCGGCGACTACGTCGAAGTCGACATGACTGTCGGCGGTAAGGCGACCAAAGCCGGTGTGCGCATCACGCCGACGAAAGCGATGAACATCAGCATCGTCTGGGCCTGCGTGAAGATCCTCAGCGAAACGGTATCCGGGCTGCCGCTCAAGCTCTACGACGACAAGGACGGCAAGCGTCAGATAGTAAAGGCGAATGACCGCGCCAGTCGGATCTTGCGCAAGCCGAACCCGTACATGACGCGGCTGAATTTCCTCAAGGCCGTAGTGGTAAACATGGCGCTGCGCGGCAATGCCTACGCGATCATCGAGCGCAACGGGTCGGGCGATCCGATCGGCTTCACCCTCGTATCTCCCGACAACGTCACCGTCGACACGCTCGAATCTCGGTTGATCTATTACGTCAATCTCGATGGCAAGCGTATCCCGGTATCTCCGGAAAACATGCTGCACTTCAAGCTGTTCAGCAGTGACGGTATCAACGGCATGTCGCCGGTGGAGCACCAGGCGGAGACCATCGGCCTAGCCAAAGCGGCGCACGACTGGTCAGCGCGGTTCATGCGCAAGGGTGGTTTCACTGGCGGCTACGTCATCTACGACAACTTCCTCACCGCTGAGCAGCAGGCTCAGGTGATGGCCAAGTTCCCCGACGTGCGCAAGGCTGACACCGAAGACCTCGGCAAGATGGCCATCCTTCAGGGCGGGCCAACGATCGTGCCCGCCGGCTTGACCCAGAAGGACAGCCAGTTCATTGAATCCCAGCAGTTCCAGGAAGAGGCCTTGGCCGGCGTCTGGGGTGTTCCGCTGTACTTGGCCAACCGGGCAAGCAAGACATCGATCATGGGCTCCAACCTAGAGCAGCAAACCAGCGGTTTTGTGACGTTCGGCGTGAAGCCCTACCTCGACGCCATCGAAGACGAGCTCAACGACAAGCTCTACACCGATACCGATCGGTTCGTCGAGTTCGTCGTCGAGGGCCTGCTGCGTGCCGACAGCGCTGCTCGTGCGACCTATTTCGGCGGGGCGCTTGGCGGCTCTGGCGGCTCGGGCTGGATGACCATCAATGAGGTCCGCGAAAAGGAAAACCTGCCGCCATTGGTAGGCGACGAATACAACCGGGTCACTCGGTGGGAGACGCAAGGCAATGCTGACAAAAATTGAGTTTCCCTTCGAGGTCAAGGCCGTCGACGACGCTGGCAACTTCGAAGGCTATGCCGCGGTGTTCAACAACGTTGACCTAGGCGACGACGTCATTCTGCCGGGCGCTTTCACGAAGGTGAAAACCACCCGCGCGGGCCGTCTGAAGCTGGCGCTGTTTCATGACCTGACCCGCCTGATCGGCTCTGCGGACTTCACCCAGGATGCCCACGGCCTCTACATCAAGGGCAAGGTCAACCTGGCTGTGAGCTATGCGCGCGATGCGTATGAGTTGATGAAGGAAGGCACGCTCGACAGCATGTCCATCGGCTTCAACACGCTGCTGGCCGCGTACGAAGAGCGCGAGGGCCGCAGCATCAGGATCATCAAGCAGGCTGAGTTGTGGGAAGCCTCACTGGTGCCTTTCGGCATGAACCCGGAAGCCACAGTCACCGACGTCAAATCGGACATCAGACTTTTTGAGAAGGCGCTGCGCGACCGCATGGGCCTTTCGCAAAAGGAAGCGGCTGCCGTCGCTTCGCTCGGCTACTCCGCTGTGCACCGTGATGGTGGCGCAGCGGCCACGGTGATCGTGGATGAGCTGAAAGACATTTCAACCCTGTTCACCCAACATTTTGGAGCATCGCAATGAGCGAAGTGAAAGAGCTGCGCGATTCCCTGGACAAGCAACTGAAAGACGGCTTCCAGGGCCTGCAGCAAAAGTACGACCATGTCGCCGAAGAGCTGCAGAAAGGCAACTCCGTGACGCTGGAAATGAAGTCCAAGATCGAGAACCAGAAAGGCGAACTGGAGCGCGTCATCGAGCAGGTGCAGAAGCTCGAGGAAAAGGGCATTCAGCTGCGCAACCAGGTCGGCGAGAAGAAAAGCTTCATCGATCTGGTTAAGGGTAACGACGCCTACAAGGCGCTGCAGCAGAAGAACCAGAACCAGGCCGAGATCGAGATTACCAAGTCCGACATGGCTTCCATGTCTGAAACCAAGCTGACTAGCGCCGGCCTGGTGCCCACGCAGTGGGACCCTATCATTCAGGATCGACCGCGCCAGGATCTGGTGATCCGCGACCTGATCCCCACCACGCCGGTGGATGGCCAGAGCTACAGCTACTTCCTCGAGAAGCTGCACACCCGCGGCGCCGGCATGGTGGCCGAAGGAGCGGCCAAGCCATCCAGCGATGTGACGTTCGAGCAGAAAACCGACAACGTCCGCAAGATCGCGGTGTGGATGCCGGTCACCGACGAAGCGCTCGACGACATCCCTCAGCTGTACAGCTACATCCAGGAACTGCTGCGCTACGACCTGAAGCTCAAGGAAGAAGGGCAGATCCTCAAAGGCGACGGGCAGGGCAACAACCTGAACGGCATCATGACCCAGGCCAGCGCTTTCAACGCTGCCTTGGGCCAAGCTGGCGATACGGCGATTGATACCGTGCGCCGTTCGATCTATCAGGTTCGCAAGCAGTCCAAGCGCGCAGCCGACGCGATCGTCATGACTGACCTGGACTGGATGAATATCGAGCTGCTCAAGGATGCGGACAGCCGCTACTTGTTCGCCAATCTGCAGGGCATGGTCACTCCTGTGCTGTGGGGGCGCCCGGTCGTGGTGTCTGACAGCATGGATGAAGGCGTGCCTGCTGCTGGCGGTACCGCGGCCACTGGCGGTGAATTTGTGGTTGGCTCGTTTGCCCAAGGTGCCCGTCTGTACGACCGCATGGCCTTCACCGTGAAGGTGGGTTGGATCAACGACGACTTCGTCAAGAACCAGCGCGTGCTGCTGGTGGAAGAGCGCTTGGGCTTGGCGGTTCGCCGTCCATACGCGTTCGTCAAAGGTCGCTTCGCAGCTGCCAAGTAACCCTTCCTGTCACTGGGGCCTGCGGGCCCCTTTTTGTTGAGGTGATGCATGAGAATTCGAACCCTGTGGGGCTTTGAAGGTGACCCGTCCGCGTTGGGCGTAGCGTTCGCGCGGATCCGCGCCGGCGAAGTCCTCGAGGATGTTGACGATGAATACGCCCATGGCTTGATCGGCAAGGGCTTGGCCGTTCAGGTTGCCGACGGTGCTGCACCGAAGGAAACCAAGCCGGCCTCGGCAGCTGAAAAGAAAGCGGCAGCAGAGAAGGCTGCAGCTGAAAAAGCTGAGCAAGAGCGGTTGAAAGAGCAGGCGGAGAAGGACGAAGCCGATCGCCTCGAGGCCGAGGAAAAGGCCAAGAAAGAGGCGTCGTAATGATCGCGCTCGCCCTGGTCAAGACGCACCTGCGCGTCGACGGGGTCGAAGAGGATCAGCTGATCGAAGGCTATATGGCGGCCGCGCTGGCTCACGTCGAACAGCACTGCGACCGTGTGCTGGTCGAGGGCGTCCCCGTGCTTCCGGACCAGATGGCGCTGACCAAGGATGTTCAGCAGGCGGTCCTGCTGTTGGTAGGCCATTGGTACGCCAACCGTGAAGCGGTGGTCATCGGTGGCGCGCCTGCCGAGGTGCCGCTGGCGGTTGATCGATTGCTCTGGTACAGGAAGAAATTCTGATGCGAGCCGGGCCTCTGCGACACCGTCCAACCCTCTACAAACCTGTGCGGGTCAAGAATCGAACCGGTGGTTTTGATGACACCTGGGTCGACTCCGGTCAGCTGTGGGCCGAGTTCACTTTGCCCACTGGCCGCATCGAAGCGGTGGCTGAACAGCTGTCTGCGATTGTGACCGCAGAAGTGCGAGTCAGGCCTCGCGCAGATCTGGTCGCCGGCTGCCGCCTGGAGAGCAGGGGCGTCACCTATCTGATCGTGGCGGCGCTGCCGGACAACGAGCTTTCGATGCTCCGGCTGCTCTGCACCAACGTTCCTAATCCTTGAGGATATTCCCATGAAAGTTCGAGCACTGGCCGATCTGTCCGGTACCGTGGGCGATCGCGCCGCCGGCGATGAGTTCGTCACTGACGCCACCACCGCACAGTCGTTGATCGACCGCGGCCTGGTGGCGGAGATCAAAGACGACGCGAGCGCGCCGGCCAAGCCCGCCAAGGGCAAGGAGTAAACCGTGGCGCGCCGGTCTCGCATGTCCGGCGACTTCAAGCTGCGCCGGACGCTACGCAATATCCATCAGACGATGGACAACGAGTTGCGCCCAGCCATGCAGGTGGCCGCCAACAAGATCCTCGCCACCATGCAGGCGACCGTGCCGCGCGATACGGGTGAAGCGGCAGGCGCCCTGCAGGCGTTCGTGTCCAAGAGCGGGCTGGATGCGCAGATTGGTATCCGCGGCAAAAAGGACAACCGACGATTCTTCTACCTGCGGTTTCTGGAGTATGGAACCAAGGGCTACGACGGCAGGAAGCGCGCGGGCAACCGTAACCGCTCGGTTAAGAACAAGTCCGACGGCGCGCACTTCTTCGGCAAGTATCCCGACATTCCTGCGCTGCCGGCACACCCGTGGTTGCGGCCTGCGCTGGATGTGAACCGGGAGGTGGTGCTGGCGGACATTCGCGCCGCTGTGAACCGAACGCTGAAGAAGGCCAGTCAGGGGGTGAGCGATGGCTGATCCCTCGGTTGCTCTTCAGGTGGCGCTGGTCGCGCGCTTGGAGTCGGAAGTGTCGTGTCCCATCTACGATGGCGCACCGCTCGACACGCCGATGCCGTACCTATCCATCGACCGTGAGATATCTACCAACATCAGCCCTATCGCCGGCCGCAAGCGGCAGATGCGCCTTATCTATCTCACCGTCTGGTCAGATGCTCACGGCCAGGCCGAGGTGAAGCGCATCAACGCCGAAGTGACAGCCGCATTGGATGAGCGCCGCCTGCCGCTGGAAGAGGGCCGGGCAGTGTCTGTCCGGGTCGAGCGTGCCGATGCGCAGCGCGATGCCGACGGCGTCACATACATGGGCGCTATTACGGTCCGCGTTATCACCACTCACTGATTCAACATCGGCCGCCTTGCGGCTTTATCCAATGTGCCTTTTGGAGGAATTTCCATGGCCGACAATCTGAACACCGCCGCCGGGTGCCGCCTCGGCATCGGCACCAAAGCCGCTGCCAGCACCGAAGCCGATTACAAAAAAGACGTCTACGTCGACGTGGGCGAGATCGAGGATCTGGGCGAGTTCGGCGACACCTTCAGCAGCGTGAACTTCACGTCGCTCAAGGATGGCCGCGTGCGCAAGTACAAGGGCACCGCCGACGCGGGCGACCTGACGCTGACGGTGGGCCTCGATAACGGCGACTTGGGCCAGAAAGCCGTGAAGGTCGCGCACAAGGACCGTACCAAGGGTGACTACAACATCAAGGTCACGCTGAACGATGGGGACCCGACGGCCAACCCGGTGGTGGTGCCGACCACCTTCTATTTCCGGGTGAAGGTGATGAACAACACCGTGGCACCGGGCGCGGCTGACAACGTCGTTCGCCGCAACATCACCATGGGCATCAACTCGGACATCATCGAAGTGATCGCCGGTCCTGCCGTTTGATAGCCGGGGCTTCGGCCCCGCTTCCCAAGGAATTGATCCATGAGCAAAACCCTACACGGCGCGACCTCGGTGCAGGTCGGTGAAGAATCCTTCGACCTGAACATCACCCTGGCTGCGGTGCGCAAGATCGAAGCGCATTTCGGCGGCCTGCGCGGCGCTGCGGAATCCCTGCGTGTGCTGAGCGTTGAAGGTGTGGCGCTGATCATCGCCGCCGGCGCCGGGCTCAGCGCCGATGCATCCCGCGAAATGCCCGAAAAGGTCTGGCTGGCCGGCGTGTCCGGCATTGCCGCGCAGCTAACCGGTTACCTCGGTGCGCTGTACAACCCCCGCGGCGACACGCCGGGAAACGTCGAAGCGGGGAAGGCGTAAGCGCCGTCGAAGACGGCAGCTATGTGGACCGTCTCTTTGCGGTGGCCACCGGCTGGTTAGGTTGGGCACCAGACGTTGCCTGGCGAACGCCTCTCCCCGAACTCTTCATTGCCATGGACGCCAAGATCGAATGGGCTCGTATCACCAACCCATTTGGCAGTGGCCGATCGGCCGAAAAACCCAAACCCACCACCGTGGCTGAAAAACTGCGCCAGGCACTGACCGGGCGCAAGGCTGCGCAGTAGAACCGTGAACCATCATTAGGGGCCCCGCATGGCTGATTCCGACGTCCAGGGGATGCTCGTACGCATCGAGGCCACCACCGCTCAGTTGCGCCAAGAGCTGGCGCGGGGCGAAACGGCCGTGGCCAAAACGTCCGGCCAAATCGATAACAGCCTGGGTGTGGTCGATAAAGCCTTCGACCGCACCGGTGCCAATGCCAGCGTGCTACAGCGCTCGATCAGCGCGGCATTCACGGGCATGGGCCTGGCCGCAACGGCTGCGATCGCGGGGCTGGTGGCGATCACCACCAAGACGACCGAGTATGCGCAGGAAGTGCGCAACCTCTCCATGTTGTCGAACACATCCACCACTGAGTTCCAGCGGATGGCTGCCGGCGCGCGAACCGTGGGTGTCGAGCAGGAAAAGCTGGCGGATATCTACAAGGACACCACCGACCGCGCCGGCGAGTTCATCTCGCGCGGCGGTGGCGAGATGGCGGATTTCTTTAAGGAGATCGCCCCTCGGGTCGGCGTTACTGCCCAGATGTTCGCCAACCTGTCCGGTCCTCAGGCCCTGCAGCTCTACTACAACTCGCTGGAAAAGGCGGGGCTCAACCAGCAGCAGATGACCACCTACATGGAGGCCATGGCGGATGAGGCTACAGCGCTGATTCCACTGCTCAGGAACAACGGCGCAGGTTTCAAGCAGCTTGGCGATCAAGCGGAGTCGGCCGGCAACATTCTTTCGAGCATCCAGGTGGCTCGGCTGGTTGAGGTCAACCAGTCCATAAAGACGCTGGAGGCATCGTTTGCGGGTGCTTCGCACCAGTTGGTGGCTGGAATGCTGCCTGGTATCGAAAGCGTTACCCAGCGCCTCAACGCGATGTCGAAGAATGGCGTCACCGAAGGCTTGGGCGCTGGCATCGGCTTCCTTGCCGACAACCTGAATATTTTGGTCGCGATTCTCGGCGGCAAGGTGGCGGCGGCCTTCGTCGGCTATCTGTCGAACCTGGCAGCGAGTACTGCGGCCAGCGTGCAGTCGCGTTCCGCGAACATTGCCCAGGCAGCCAGCGCCGTCCAGGTGGCCACCGCCAATCAGATCGCAGCACAGTCGGCTGTCGTGCGGGCTGAGAAAGAAGCGATCGCGGCACGCGGTACTGCGGTTCAGACGCAAATGTCGATCCAGCTGGCCGAGGCCCGCATGGCAGAGCGCTCGGCAACGGCGCAAGTCGCTGCGGCGCAGGCCACCTTGAAGAGCGCTTCCACCGGAGTTCTCTCGTTGCTGGGCGGCCCCGCCGGGATTGCGGCCCTAGCGGTCGGCGCGGGTATCGCGTTTCTGACCATGCGCGACAACACCAATGAGGTTGCCAGTAGCCTGGACGCCCTGAAACGTCCTTTGAAGGAAGTCCGCGAAGAGTTCCGAAAGCTGACTCAGGATCAGCAGGGCGCTGAGTTGGTAAAGGTCGCGCGCGATCAGGAGCGGGCGGTGTCCGCCGCCGATGAAGCCTACGGCGATTTCCTGAAGACGGTACGGCAGAACCTCGGCTCCACGGTCGGGACGCGAGTAGGCGCCGAGTTCGACGCTGCGCGGGCGTCCGGCAAGCAGCTTTCAACGGTAGTCGACGACCTGACGAAGCGTTTCAACATCCCCGAGGAAAACCTAAGGTCGATCCGAGAGAGCGCAGGCGCCTTCAGCACCGCCGACAAGGCTGCAACCAAGCTCACGAAGACGCAGCAAGCGCTGACGAAGGAGATGGCGTCTGGACCTACGAAGCCTGTAGTTGACAATACTGCCGGGGAAAATGCCGCCAACACCTACCTTCAGCAATTGGAGAAGCAGCAACACACGCTGCAGGACAAGACTGCTCTGGAGCAGGCCGATCGGTTCATCATCGAGAACAAGATCAAGTCCGAAAGTGACCTGGCTGCCAAGATTCGCGAGCGAGCGAAGGCGATTGATGCGCTCAAGGCTTCCGACAAGGCTGCGACCAAAGGGGAGTCTGAGGCGGAAAGGGCTCGAAAGGCCGCCAACAGCGCGCTGGAACAGCAGGTCAAGACTGCCCAGACATCGTTCGATGCCTTGAAAAAGACCTTCGACCCGGTAGGCGCCGCGGCTGATGAGCTCAAGAAGAAGACCGAAGAGCTCGACCTGCTGTTCCAAAGCAACAAGATTTCGGTTGATGAATACGCCAAGGGCTTGGGCTGGCTGAAGGATCAGTACGACACCACAGTCGCCTCGGCGACCGGCCTGTCACAGGCCATGCAGTATCAGGCGGACCTGGAAAAGCAGCTGAACAACGCGCGTGCCTCCTACGACGCCATGGCATCGGCCGTGGGCATGGGCGACAAGGACTCGGAGCGTGCTCAAGCGCGCCTCGACCTGGAGCGTCAGACCAACGATAAGATCCTTGCGCTACGCACCGACCTGGCCACGGCTACCACCGAAAAGCAGCGGCAGGACCTGCAGAAACAAATCGATCTGACCGAGGAATACGGCACCCGGCAAGTGCAGGTCATGCAGGAAGGCTGGAAGAAGATCGACCAGGCCCAAAGCGACTGGAGTAATGGCGCGAGCCGCGCGTGGGAAAACTATCGCGACAGCGCTGCAGATGTTGCTGGCCAGACGGAATCCATGTTCTCCAATGCGCTCAGCAGCACCGAAGACGCCATCGTGCAGTTCGTCAAAACTGGCAAGCTGTCGTTCAAAAGTCTGGCCGACTCCGTGGTGGAGGACTTGATCCGTATCCAGGCCAAGCAGGCCCTGGTCGGGCTGGCCAGTTCCGCCTTCAGCTTTCTGTCCGGTGGTAGCGCGGCTTTGGGTCAGGGAACCATGACTGGATTCGGCGGGGGATCTTTCGTCGCGAACGCCAAGGGCGGGGTTTACGACTCGCCCAGTCTTTCGACCTTCTCAAACGGCGTCTACAACACGCCCCAGACATTTGCCTTCGCCAAGGGTGCAGGGATTTTCGCCGAAGCCGGTCCGGAAGCGATCATGCCACTGACGCGTGGTGCGGACGGCTCGTTGGGCGTACGTGCTTTGGGCGGCGGCGATACCGACTCAAGCTCGAAGGCCGCCAGTACCCTGGCGGGCGTGACTCAGCATTTTCACTTCAGTGGCGGCGGTGATGCGGTATCAAGGGCGGAGCTCAAGCAGGCGGCGCAGGAAGGCGCACAGGCCGGCTACCAGATGGTGCTTGGCGACCTCAAAAGAAACGGGGCAGCCCGACAACTGATCAATCGCCGGTGACCGGCTTTAGGAGTACCCATGGCGCTTGAGTGGCCTGAATCGCTGGAGCCAACCGAAACTTCGTGGGGCATGACCTACAACAACCAGGCGTTCACCTCGACGCTCTCCAACGCGCAGCAGATCGTTGGCTACCCCGGCGCCTACTGGATATGCACCCTGACCTTCGGCGTGCTGTTTGAAGAGGATGAGCGGCAGCTGACGGCGTTGATCGGTCGACTGCACGGGATGTTCGGCACGGTAAAGATTCCCGCGCTCACCCGCACCCGCGAGGATGACGTTGGCGCGGCGGTGGTCGTTTCCGGAGTTGCCCAGGCCACTACCATGGTCATCGGCGGCGTTACTCCAAATGTCAGAGTTTTTTCGCTGGGCGACTACCTGACGATTGAAGGCGAGATGTTCGAGGTCGTGCAGGACGCCTCCGCGAATGCCCAGGGTCGGGTAACGGTGATGCTGAACAAGCGTATCCGTCGCGCGCTCCAGGCGGGTACCGCGGTGGAGTACCGCAACCCGTACTCGGAGATGCGCCGCGTCGTGGATACCCACGAGGTGGCCATTCAGCCGATCGTGTCCAACTGCACCCTGCAATTTCGGGAGGCCTTCTGATGGCTACTTCATTTCCATTCAGCCAGAGCGTCATCGACATCCTGGCTACCGGCCGCTTCATGGTGGTCTATGCCTGCCAGTTGGATTTCGTCGACGGCATGGTGTACGCGCACACGGGCACTGGCCAGATTGTCATCGATGGGATTACCTACGATGGCGTCGGCGTGTTCGGGGAGATTGGGCAGTCTCAGGAGAGCGACAATTCAGGATCTCCCATGTCGGTCGACCTGAGGCTGTCGGGCCTGGACGCGTACATCCTGCGCGAGACGAATATTCGCGGGTGTCGGGGCAGGCCTGGCAAGCTCATGTTCGTTGCGTTCGACGGGGCGGGCAACTACGCGGCCGACATCCTGTTCTCCGGCCGCATGGACGCCGCCGCTTTCCAGTTCGGTGGCAATGGGAACGAGGGAAACTCCATCACTGTGCCAGTCATTGACCGGATGGCGGAGTGGAATCGCACGGGCACCGAGCGCTGGACGGATGAAAACCATAGTGCGCGACATGGCGGCGATCGCTTCTTCTACGCGGTTGCGCAAATGGCCGAATGGCCCCTGTACTGGGGCGCTGGCAAGGACGCTCCTGCGTTTACCTACGAAAAGTGACCCTATGCGCAATAGAAATTGGACCACACGTCTGAACGACGTCATCAAGGCCGCCCTGGAGCGGCCTTTTTCATGGGGCGAATTTGACTGCTGCCTGTTCGCTGCCGACTGCGCTGTGGCCGTTTGCGGGATTGATCCTGCTGCGCTTTACCGCGGCAAGTACAGGACCGAGGCGGGCGCCAAGCGCGCGCTGAAGAAGAACCACGGCAGCCTCGAGGCAGCGTGGGATGCCTGCTTTGCCAGGGTGGCACCGGCATTCGTTCAGCGCGGTGACGTCGCCATGTACGACGGGCCTCAGGGTAAGGCAATCGCCGTGTTCTGGGCTGGCGAGTTCTGGGCGGCGACTGACGACGGCGCCGCCCGGGTGGTGTGTGAGCCGACAGCAGTGTGGAGAGTTGAATGAGCAGCGGAATCAAGAAAATTGCCCAGGTAGCCGTAGGCGCTGTCGTGGGCTTTGTTCAAGGTGGTCCGATTGGCGCCGCCATCGGGGCCGGGCTGGCGCTTTATGCTGCTACCCAGCAGGAGGCGCTAACCAACAGTTCGTCCACGCGCGCCAGTGAGCCATCTGCTCAGACGGTGCGGTCATCCAAGGCCCCTATTCGGTTCATCCTTGGACGGGTCAGTACGGGCGGCGTGCTCGTCTGGGCCCAGGAGCAAAGTGGCGCCGAAGGGGCTGGCGAGTGGGTTCACTTGGTCTATGTCCTCAGCGAAGGCCCCGTAAGCAGGCTGGAAGATATTTTTCTGGGGCAGGAGTCGATCAGCAAGTTTGGCGCCGATGCCACTTACGAGCTCGTGGTCAACCCGACCACGGTCAATGCCTTTCTCAAGGCCAACTGCCCGGATTGGAAAGACACTCAGATCGGTAGGGGGCTGTCCTATGTGCGACTCTCGCTGCGTTACAACGGCGAGAAATTCCCCTCCGGTATCCCGGACGTACGATTTTTGGTGCAGGGGCGAGATGACGTCTACGACCCGCGCACTGGCAACACTGGATATACCCAGAACACGGCGCTGCACATCCTCTGGTACCTGCGTACCCGTTGCGGCGTGCCTGACGATGAGATCGTGTTTTCCACCTTCGCCAGCGCTGCCAATCTGTGCGACGAGCTGGTAACCAATGCGGACCGTACCAGTAGCCAGCGCTATACCACCGCATGCGTGATTGCCGCCAATGAGCAGCGCACCCAGGTCATCCAGAAACTGGAAGCGTCGTGCGCAGGCAAGCTTATTCGGGTGGGCGGCCGTTGGATGCTGCAGGCTGGTGCCTACTATGGCCCTTACGACTTCGAAATCACTGAAGACATGGTGATCGGCACTATCAAGGGAGGTACTGAATCCACCAACGATGCGGCGATCAACACAGTGCGCGGCACGTTCATCGACACCACCCAGGCATGGGCCGAAACGGACTATCCCGAGGTGGTGGTCAGCCAGTGGCTGGCCGAAGACGGCAGTGAAGCGGCGGAGACGTTGAGCTATCCCTATGTGACGAACGCCTACCAGCCGCAGCGCCTGGCCAACATCGAGTTGCGCCGGCGGCGCGCGGGCGGTGCGATCAGCATTCCGATGAACTTCGCCGGGTACAACTGCCGTCCCGGCCGCGTGGTGCGCGTGAACCTGCCTTCGCTGAATATCCTCGGCGAGTTCATCGTCACCAACTGGGCAATGGGCGCCAAGGAAGGCTGCACGGTGTCCTTGGCGCAGTATGAGCAGGCAATCTTCGATGACGCCGTGGGCCAGCCCTACAATCCGCTGGGTTTTATCAATCTGCCTTCCGGTGGGCTGGGGGCGCCTACCGGTGTCGCATGGTCGGCTGAGACAGTGGCTGAGGTCATTCAGGGCGTTCTGTCCTGGGCACCACCGGCCGGTATCGTGACGGAATATGTGGTCACTGTCCGGCAGGCCTCCGCGGTAGTGCAGGCTCATACTGTTCCTGCCAGCAGCCTCAACTGTAATATCACCGGGTTGATTTCTGGCAACTACACGATGAGCGTGGCGGCTGTGGGACCCGTGGCCAGGTCAGGCGAAGTATCGATCAATGTTTCAATCAACGGGCCGCCCACACCAGAGGCTTGTGCGGTGCACTCCTCAATCGATTCGATCACGCTGGTTCCAAGCAATGCGCGCAACGGCTTGAATAGCGGGTTCTACGAATTCTTCTACAGCATGAACCCCAAGGCTACCGCTGCGGGCGCGCAGTACCTGGGGCAGGGCCTGAGCTTCACCCACGCAGGGCTGGCTTTTTCCACGATCTATTACTACTTCATCCGCTCGGCGAACGCCTATGGAAAGAGCGACTTTCTGTATGTGCCTGCCACGACATCCAATGATGTCAGTACATACCTCCAGGCTCTCGCAGGTAAGGTAGGGAAATCTGCCTTGGGCAAGGAACTGGCGGCCGACATCGAGCTGATCAGCGGCAACGGCCCGGACTCCGTGAATGAGCGCCTGCAGGAAGCCAAGAGCTTGCTCGCCGAGCAGATCGCCGCTGTCGACACCGAATTGGAAGGCGTGAAGACCGAGCTGCAGGGACAGATTAACGCGATCGCCGATCTTGCCGACTCGATGCCGTACAAGCCCGATCAGACCTACGCCGTGGGGCAGGGCGTACTGGGCGCTGACGGCGTTATCTATCAAGCGGTCAAAGCTGTTCCGGTCAAAAACCCGCCACCGAACACCACGTACTGGCTGAACGTGGGGCAGGCCGTGGCTACCGCGAACGGCCTCGCCGCGCGCGTTCAGACTGTGGAGACGAAGGTAACCTCGGTCGAAGGGGTGAACACCGCCCAGGCGCAGCAGATTACTGGGTTGCGCACCGACGTGGACGGCAAGGCATCGGCGAGCAGCGTGCAGAGCATCGGCAACCGGGTGACCACTGCTGAAAACTCGCTTTCAAGCCAGGGGTCGGCCATCACCGGCCTGAACAACAGCCTGACCACTACGAACACCAACGTCAGCACTGCTCAGACGGCCGCAAACAACGCAGCCGCGCTGGCCGGGAGCAAAGGCAAGGTGATGGTGCAGACGGCGGCGCCGGGGGCAGCAGACCAGTTGGCGCAGAACCTGTGGATCGATATCAGCGGCGGAGCCAATACGCCCAAGCGCTGGAACGGCTCGGCCTGGGCGGCGGTCACTGACAAGGTCGCGACAGATGCGGCGAGCGCTGCTGCCAGTGCGTTGACCCAGGTTCAGACCAAAGCCGATGCCGCCGCTGTGACAGCGTTAAACAACCGGGTCACCGCAACTGAAACCTCGATCACGTCGGTGAGTAACAACGTCACCAGTTTGAGCAACAGCCTGGGAAATGCCGGGGGTGAGAACCTTTCATGGAACCCCGATTTCAACAAGCCTGCTTCCGCTACCAACGACGTGCCCGACGGCTATGACCTGGACGCACCTGCGGCACCAGGAGCTTCCACGGGCATTTTCTCGTTGGTTCCCTCCTGGATGAACAGTGCCGAAAAGGCTCAGCGGATTACCGTTACTGGTCTAAACGTCAGCGCTTTGTATCGTTCGATCAGAAACAGTCGCACTCGGACTGCAAAGATTGCTGAGGGTCAGCCGGTTTGTTCCTCAATTTATGTAAGGGGTACGCCGGGCCTGGGGTTTAGAATGTTTGTCCAGCAAATCAACGCAGCGGGTGGTTTGGTAATAACTACCAACACCATCATGTATTATCTAACTTCGACCCAGCAGAGGATTGCTTTAAATGTTCCGTCTCCGCAGGCTGGGGCGGTATCGTTGGTTGTGTTCTACCGAGTCTATGGGAGCGAGACTGTTTCTGACGGATTTATTGAGATGGCTCGCCCTCAGATTGAGTACGGTTCAGCGCCTACTGGATGGAATAATAACGGTCAGGTAGATGCTGCGGATCTGATCGCAACGTCTAATGCGGTTGCTTCCTTGGGCAGCACAGTATCTCAACAGGGCGCATTGATTACCTCCTCTAGCCAGGATATTACCAACCTTAACAACGTTATCTATCGAACGGGAGATAACAATCCCACACGGGTGTATCAGTCGTTGTTTTCCGATTTGGCTCTGGACAAGTGGGCATTGGACGGTGGCAATCCGATATCTACTGCCAAAGCCTCTTTCAGCAAGGTGGCGGGTAACACCTTAGGAGCTACGTTAACCCTGGATTCGACGCCGAACCTTGAGAGTTGGTGGGGCAGCACTAGCCGCCGCATTCGATTCGATCCAACTCGACTTTATAAGGTGACCGCGAGGATTCAGCAGCTCTCCAAAAATGGGCGAGATCCTGCGATGTATCTGGGGGTTCACGCTTACAGCGAGGATGGCGTTCAGATTAACGTCTCTGGTGCTCCGTCCAAGGTCAGTTCCCACTACATTCTTGCGGCTGCCGCCAAGTTGCAAGAAGGTGTGTGGACTACGTTCACCACGTACGTGAAGGGACACAGTTTGGCGGGGGAAACCGGTGGAGCGGGTGCGGGTACCGTGGCTGACCCGAAACGATTGATCGGTGGTACCGCTTACTTCTCACCGATGGTCCTTACGGGTCATCCTGTGATGGGGGGCGTTGCCGTTCTGGACTTTTTCATCATTGAAGATGCCACGGAACAGAATCAGCTCGATTCAACATCGAGTGCTTTGCAAGCATTGACCTCATCCGTGACCCAGCAAGGAACTACGCTCACTAGCGTATCGGGACGGACCACCAGCCTCGAGAACGCCATAAACAGCACCACAAATGGCCTGGGCACTAAGGCCAGCTCATCTGCTGTAGATATCTTGACCAGCCGTGTAACTGCAGCCGAAGGCGTCAACAAGAGCCAGAGCACCAGTATCACTGATCTGAACAACGGCGTTTCGGCGCTACAAGGCAACCTGACAGCGACGAGCCGCGCGTTGAACTCGCTGTCGTCGGAGGTCACGCAGCAGGGTGACAAGCTGACTGCGCAGGCCAAACAGGTCACCAATCTGAGCGCCTACGTTGGGGACGTGGCGTCGGTGTTGAGCAACGAAACGACCGCGCGCGCCAATAGTGATAAGGCTTTGGGCCAACAGATTGATACTGTCCAGTCCACTTTAGGGGATACCAGAGCTTCCGTTCAGCAGACCGCTACTGCGCTTGCTGGGCTGAATGGCCAAGTGAACGCTCAGTATTCCGTCAAAGTGATGACCACAAGCGGTGGAATGAAGGTCGCTGCAGGCTTCGGCATTGGCCTCGAAAGCGAGGGCGGGGTAACCCAGGGAACGTTTGCTGTCAGTGCCGACAGGTTCGTCGTGCTGCCATCGAATTTGAGCGGTACGTTGACCTCTCCCTTTGCGGTGGAAAATGGTCAGGTGTTTCTTGCCGACGCCTATCTCAAGAAAGCCACAATCCAGCAAGGCATCGTCGGTCAAGGGCTGTATTCGCAAACGTTTACAAACTACGGCGCGCCGGTGATGAACGTGGATTTTGATGCCGGACAGATTCTTATCCAGAACAGGACTACCAGCGGCGCCTATATGTTTATTCGTCAGGATGGAATATTCATGGTGCAGAACGGTGTCGTCATAGTTGAGTTGAGTATGGGGTAGTGAAGTTATGGCTGGATTGATTCTTCGTAACCCAGCAAACGGGCAAGAGATCCTGAACATGACTGGGAATTACAGTCAGGGCCTGGGATCGGTCGTGACGGGTGGCGTGAACGGATCGGCTGCCATTTCTTCGCCCCCGGCCGGCAAGACGTTGTTTTATGTCGTCTTGCCGCTGGTCGACTTGCAAAGGGAAAAGGGTAAACGTCCTGGTGTAACGATTTCGGGAAATACTCTGTCGTGGACCTATTCATATAATACGAATGGCTGGGGCTATTTTTCGGCAAACTGTAGGATTTTCTATGGGTACTACTAATGGCTGGATTGAAAGTCAGGAAGCCTGACGGCACTTTGTTGCTCGATAGCGAAAAAATCACGTATGGCCTGGTAAAAAGTGGGCGCCTGACGCAGGGAGAACGATGGCCAAGGAAGTATCTGCGGTCCATCCAGCTCGATCCGAACAATGGTCAGAATTGGGTGGAGAGTCCTGGCCTCACCGATCAGGTATGGAGCTTCACCGTTCCGAATGCTGTAGCGCCCATGTTGTTCCTTGTCGGAAATGGCACACTTAATGGCTCGACAATATCAGGCAACACAATTACGTATTTCTACTTGAACGCCGACGCCAACACCAAGGTTTATGCGTTCGATCAGATGCGTGATATGGGGTCTGGCCCTCGACTTCGCTGTCGCAGCATGAGCGGAGCCATAACATTCAACTCATACATGGTGCCGTTGAATGTGCTTGCAGCCGTGCAGGCTCCTTCGATTCCAGGCGTTCCACCACCACCATTTGGCTCTGGTATTGATAACGGCACCCGGCTTACGACCTATCTGAACGGTTATAACCAAGAAGTGACGTTCGGAAACAGCCAGACCGTCGCGTCTGTCATTTACTCGAAGATGGACGTTCCTTTGGCTGCTGAGGAGTACGCCGCGCATCTGACCTTTACCCGCGGCGCCACTGTTCAAATGCAAACGCCCAGCGGCGCCAACTTTCAGTTTGGCATGGAGGAAGGCTGCGGCGGATACAACGGCGGAATTCGCTTTATGTTTGGTCCTGCTGGAGGTACGCCGCAGCAAACCTCAAGCGGCAGTTGGACGTTGTTCTATGGCATTCCTACCGACCGCTACCCCACAGCTCTCGTCGTCCGAACATCAAATCTGCCTTTCCCTTTCAATTAAACACCCGGCCGTCATTGAGCGGCCTTTCATCTGGAGATACACCATGCCTTACATCGTCATCAACGGTGCGAACCCGTACGACCCGAACAACCAGGTGGAATACGCCACCGAAGCCGAAGCGGACGCCAAAGCGCGAGAGATTCTGCAGTCGTTCCCCCAATCGTCGATCCGCACTGCACAGTTGCTCAACAGCTACAGCGCTAAGGTAACGATCAGCACCAAGGCCGTACCGGAGCCCTTACCACCGGCTGAATCGCCCACTGCTGAGTAAAAACCAACAGTCCACATGCCCGCCTCGAGCGGGCTTTTTTACGCCTGCAGGAAAGCGAAACCATGAACATCCCGATTGAAACCATCCGGCAGGGCTTGGGCCTTCTGCCCGCGAAGATGGCCGGCTGCCGCGCCATGACCATGATCATTGCCATCGGCCTGCAAGAGTCCGAATTCCTTGCCCGTCGCCAGTACGGCAATGGCCCAGCGCGGGGGTTTTGGCAGTTCGAGCGGGACGGCGGCGTGAAGGGCGTGATGGAGCACCCGACCACCACCTCATACGCGGCGGCTATCTGCCTGCAGCGGGGCGTCCCATTCGAGCGAGCCAAGGTGTGGGCAGCGCTGGAAACCGACGACGTGCTTGGGGTGGTGTTCGCCCGGCTGCTGCTGTGGAGCGATCCCAAACCTCTGCCCGCAGTGACCGAACAAGCGGCGGCCTGGAGCCTGTACGCCCGCACCTGGCGTCCCGGCAAGCCTCACCCGGAGAAGTGGCCCGAATGTCACGCCAATGCGCTCAGGGCGCTGGCCTGACTCCCTGCTCTCCAACTGAAATCGAACAACCATCAAGCGCTGCACTGCGCGGCTTTCTATAGGTGACCACTGTGGCTGCATACACTGTTCAAAACGTCTTCCCTTGGCGTCTTTCCAATTCACCGGTCGTGATAACTACCGTAGTCAAAACGGGCACGGTTATCGTCGAGAAGGCGGTCGGCGAAACGTGGGTTCCTGCCTTCACATTCACAGAAACTGGCTGCCAGGCCCTGTGGCTGGGGCGCGGCCGCTTCCGCGTCACCCCGACTGGGGACTCCATCTATGAGACCGACGAGCTATGACGCTCACAGCAGGCAATGGGATCAGTGCGGGGTCAGGCATCAGAACATCGATTCGGGGAGTGATAGCCAGCGAAGTCGGGCGAAGGCTGCAGTTGATCCCGAACTACAAGTTCGCGGCGGACCTTGCTGGGTGGTCGGCTGATCCCAGCTACGTGCGGAAGACAGAAGCGGGGTTCAACGGCGGCAATCCCTTCGTCGAGTACAACGGGGTCTCTGGTGATTTCAGCAACTTCACCACTTCGAACGACGCCGCCTCAGGTTTGCCTGTCGAGCCGTCCACGACCTACATTGTCAGCGGTACCAGGGCTGCGAGCTTCACCGGGAACTACCCGCAGGTGCAGATCAATACCGGCGCTGATGACGGCGCCGGCCATGCCTTCCCCGGCACCACGCTGAGCTCCATGCGGTTCACTGCGGCTGCGGCCGAAACTCGCTGGTCGCTGCAGTTCACCACCGGTGCCGATACGAAGAGGGTCTGGATCCGATTCCAAGGCCTGGGCGGTGTTGGCCGGTTGAGGCTGATGAAGCTCAACCTGACCAAGGATGCCGCTGTTCAGCCGTACCGCGACTACTTCAACAACGGCAAATGAGGATTCGTGCTGCGATGGTGCTCTCCCCGCGGCTCGAGCTCTGACGCGCACGCGCGGAGGAACCATAGGGAACCTAAAGGGGAGTTATGAACGCACCCGAATAATGTGGTGGGTGAGCGATCAGCACAGCGGTTAAAGCGGATTGGAAGCTATTCGCCGTCGGTATCGACTATATGCTTGAGATGCTTCCAAGGTTGTAGGTGCAGCTCCTGTGCAGAGCAATGCGCCGAATGTTGAAACACTGTGTCACCGAGTTCTTCAGGCTGCCCCGCGCCACATTGCCGGCAATACAGCATGTCTCCTTTCAGCAGCCAAGCATGGTGCCAATTGAGCAAATGGACAGTATTCACGGTGGTGATCCAGGGAATGGGTGCTACATAGGCATCTCAACCTATCAATGGTTCAACTGATGTGACAAAAGCTTGACAGGGCTCTCGGGCTAGCCCTGTCCGTTGCTAAAATGTTGGCGTGCATTCCATCTGCTATCAGTATTCGCTCGTATGCAGATAGTCTAGGATGTCGCGCCGGAAAACCTTGGAGCAGCAACATGCTTGTTTCAGTCCGAACGCTCAGCGCCGAGATATTACCTGCCTGCCTCAGGCAAGGAGACAGCCCCTATGCCTATGAGGTGACCAGCTACGACGGCGCTGTGACATATTTCAGTACTGGAGTAGAAGCCGCAGCCTACGCGACGGCCCTACATAGACAACATTGCGAACTGCTCGGCGTGCAAAACGAACGGGAGTTTTAATGCGCCTTTTTCGCCAACCGAATCTGGTTGGGAACCTCCTACAGGTCATTCCCAGAACTGTTTCCAACGATCCACAGCAGATCGCGCCACGGGAATCTGCTCTGACCGCCCATCAGCTTGCAAGTCGGACTGTGCACGAACGGCTTGCTTGAGTCGCGAAGCTGCTGGTACCCGTCGCAGGTTCTGCAGCGAATGTGAGGGAAGGGGTCATCGTGCACGGACCAGAGCTTTGCCCAGGTGTCGATGTCACTCAGCTTGGGTGTAAGGTTCAGCCATTCCAGCGTATCCATATGCGCCTCCGTTGTCCTGGTCCAAGCATAGTGAGCGCTGGTGCTCTGCGCTAGTGGGCTCGGCTGGTGACCGATCTGGCGCTGCAGACGTTTCGGGGAAGGGATAGGGAATCTCAGCTGCTTGCCGAGCGGCCATCTGCATGCCGCGCATCTTGTTGCCAATGGCCGACAGCTCGACGTGAGCGGCGGAAAGGTCACGCTTATAAGACGCCAGCAGGTGCAGAGCCTGGTCGCGCTCGCGCGCGGTGATGGCGTGAATGTCCACCAGCTTCAGGATGTTCGCTCGCGCCTGGCGCAGATCGGCGGCTACTTGCTCATACTCTGCTTGGACCAGGGCGGCCTGCTGCTTCCATATCTGGGCTTCGGTGGGTATGCCAAGGCATCCGAACTCTTCGTCTTCGATTTCCATATTGCCGCTCGCAAGCACTGTATGCGCGTACAGTATTCGAGGTTGGGCGGATTGCTCAAGGCTCGTTCGATGGATGGTGCAGGGGTGAGGGGTGTTTGGTCGGCAGAACGCCGGAGGAGGGAAATATGCAGCGTGACCAAAACGTGAGTCACGCCAGTTCACAGCGTGAACAAGGTGAGCATTTATGAGACAGCGTGACCGATTGCGGGCGGCGTAAACGCTTGATTTAAAAAGGCTCCCTCAAGGAGCATATGATTTAGGTTCCTGTGCGTCTTGAGTCGGATGGTTGCCCAAGACCCAGGCTGCAAGCCCCGTATTTCCGTTTGCAAAAACACAGAAAAGGTTACTTTTTGGCTTTGTCAGACAGCCGTGATGGTATCCTCTAGATATTCGAGAAGGGCGCGGAAGCATCTCAATATGCAAGCAAACTGCTTAAAGAGGATCGCAGTCGCTAGGGCGTTGAAGAAGACAGGGTAAGTTGAACAGATCTTTTAATTAGATTCCTCATGCTCGTCCCGGCGGTAGTGCTGCAGGGCTTTTTTATTCTATTCTTCTTTTTATCTGATCCATGATCCATGCAAGATCTCGCCATGGGAGATGGCCGTACGGGTCATATTTTTCACATTCCGGACCATGGGTAAAAAGGGTAAGGGCGTCCGATGGCCACTGCGCCCACCCACAATATCTGCACTCGAGATGATCAGCTTGAATGCTCCAACTTAAATTCCATTCCTTCTGATCGTAGTCGCTAGCAACCAACCTCAGACCAAGCCCTGCCATAGTCACCTCCACGAGGACGTGTCAGCATAGCTGTGCTTGCCTACCTATAGCTCAAGGATTGAAAACCGCCTGTCTGCAAATCGGTCGCGCTGTCCATATGTACAGCGCATGAGCCAAGCCATGGACGCCATTCCAACCCGAACACTTCGATATCTCCATTGACGACCTGTTGTGCATGCGCGCATGGCACCTACCTGGATCGCGTGGCCGGTGACAACATTATTCGCGCCGGGATTTTCGATGGTGACCTACTTATCTTCGACAGGGGCGCGGGAGCAAAAAAGGGCAGGTGATCATAGGCGTTACGCCTGTCGGCGGAGTGCGCACACCCCGTCAGAGGGCTCAGGTTATTCCGTTCGGCCCTTCGATGGCCTGTCGGATCTTCTTGGCTAGATCGCTAGGGATGTACGGCTTGGCAATTACCAAAAAATCACCACCTCCGGCATCTGTGCGCTCCAGAGAGTTCTCAGAGTAGCCCGTGGTCAGGAGCACCTTGATATTTGGGTACCGGCGCTTCGCTTCCCTGGCCAACATCACTCCATTCATGCCGCCCGGCATGATGAGATCCGTGAACAATACATCGTAAGCAGCGCTCTCCATACGTTCCAAAGCTTCCTTTCCGCTGTAGGCGATATCGCACTCGTAGCCGTATTCCTCAAGCACAGCTTGCGCAAGATCCGCGACATCCGGACGGTCTTCAACGACTAGTACCCGCTCATGACCTTGATGAACGTGAATTTCCTCGGCCGCTGCTAGCGTGTGGAGCTGACTATCATCTGCCGGAAAATACATACGGATAGTCGTTCCGATACCTTCTTCGGAATAAATCCGAGCCACGCCACCAGACTGTTTTACGAAGCCGTAAACCATCGAAAGCCCCAGGCCTGAGCCTTTGCCCTCTTCCTTGGTAGTGAAGAAGGGGTCCATCACTCTGTTTAGGATGGACTCCGGCATTCCTCGGCCATTATCGGTAATGGCGACGCTGACATACCGACCAGGCACGAGGCCCTCATAAGACGAGTTTTTGCTCAGCGTCACGTTACGGGTTTCAACGGACAACATCCGAGCATCCTGTCCCTCCATAGCGTCTCGAGCATTGATGTAAATGTTGAGCAGCGCCACTTCGGTCTGGGTCGGGTCTAATCTCGAGTTCCAGAGGTCTTTCGCAAGGTCATAGCGGATCTGCGTATCGACCAACGTGCGCTCTGCAGTTTCCTCGAAAGATATGATAAGCGTATTCAGGTTGATAACGCGCCCCTGCAGCTTTTGCTTGCGTGAAAATGCCAATAGCTGCTGGGTGAGGGTAGTGGCTCGCTCCGTGGCATCCCGTGCCTGAGTAGCATTGCGTTTAAGCCGCTGACGGTCGATCTCTGGCTTATCAGCGGAGCGCTGGATCATGTCTAGGTATCCCACCATGACCTGCAGCAAATTATTGAAGTCATGGGCTATTCCACCCGTCAGTTGGCCTAGTGCTTCCATTTTTTGCGATTGACGCAGCCCGTCCTCAGCATCACGACGTCTGCTCACGTCGAGCTGTGATGCGAAGAAATAGATTAGGTCGCCTGACTCGTTGTAAACCGGCGAGATAAACAGCGCATTCCAAAATGAGGTGCCATCTTTCTTGTAATTCACTACCTCGACGGCTATCTCCCGCCTGTCTTCAATCGCTTTTCTCACCTGTCCGATGATCTGTCGGTCCGTTTCAGCACCCTGAAGAAATCGACAGTTACGACCAACAATTTCCTCACGGGAGTAGCCAGTCATGTCTATGAAGGCATTGTTGGCAAAAATGATGGGATTATCAGGCCTCTTTGGATCCGTAATCGTCATCGGCATGCGCGTGGTTTCGACGGCTGCGAAGAAGATATTGTGATCAGATGCGCTTATGTCACCGGTAAAGTTGTCGGTCACGCGGTTGGAATGCTTAGCCATTTACGCTCCTGTTTTGGCGGTAGCTACCTTGAGGGCCTAGCTCTTGGAATCGCGAATCGGAGGATCCCTAGACTTGCCGATCAGAAGAAAAGATCTTCCGACAAAACGTCTCGAGACATTGCAGGGAAAAAGGCTTTGCAAGCCAGTGAACATCATCACTTCTCAGCGAATCCGCTCGTGGGTGATAGCCTGACATGACGACGATCGGGCTCTCAGGTTGAGTCGCTTGAAGCTTACGCACCAGATCCATTCCGTCCATCTTCCCAGGCATACACAAGTCTGTAATTAGCAGCCGCGCTGGGTAGGGCCTCTGCTGGATGTGCAGCCAGGCCTGGTCTGCTGTCTCAAAGGCGTGAACTTGGTAGCCTAGATCTTGGAGGAACTCGAAGAGAAGATCACGGACCGGCTGCTCGTCTTCAACGAGAATGATAGTGTTCATAGGAGGTCATTTTCGAAGGAGATACGACATTGACTGCCAGCGTTCACGAACATTCCCTGCGGTTAGATTTTAGTCAATAATCATGAGTTGTGGTGCATGCTCGATGCGCCGGAAGGGGCGATTGAGGAATCTGTGAGCAGCGGATGCAACCTGCAGTGGACGATTTTGGGTTCAGCGAAGCGAGTTCAGGATGAGCTGACGCCCTTGGATGAACTGGTTCTGTCGTCAATGACGCAAACAGGTCCTTGCCGTGGGGTTTGGATGTGCAGGGTGAATGCGTCGGTAGATAACCCATCCTAAGGCCGCAGCTGTACAATCTGCATAATCTTCACCTTCTTTTCTCTAAAATCAGGATCTAGGATCGGATGTCAACATCAGAATTTGAAATCGATATCGCTTCTATCGGAAAGATGGAGAGCATTCCTTTGATTCTGAGCTTGGTGAAAGCGACCACAGGTTTGCGCTTCGCAGCTGTTGCCAGGGTGACCACGAGTCGATGGGTGGCTTGTGCGGTCGATGACTCGATTGGATTGGAGTTGGCCGTTGGTAGCGAACGTCTTACAGCAGAGACTTTATGCGGCCAAGTGCATGATCTGCGCAGATCATTGGTGTTCGGTAGCGGTTTTGCTGAATTGTCTCGTTTAGGATACGAAGCGGTGGCGCCGAGCGATTTGCCTGCCGTACAAAGCCATATTTCCATTCCCATCATTACTGCCAATGGGGAGCTATTTGGAACCCTATGTGCGCTGGACGTAATGCCCATTACCTTGAATAAGCAGTCGGCTATAAATACGCTTGAGCTTTTCGCTCAGCTAATCGCCGTGAATTTGAGTTTGCACGATCGCCTTGAACAAAGTGAATCTCAACTCGTTGCATCAACCGAGCTTGGCCGGCTCCGCGAACAATTCATTGCGGTTCTAGGGCATGACCTCCGTACCCCGCTTAGCGCCGTAAGGCTCAGCGCAGATGCGCTACGCGCGAACATTTCGGAGAGCCGACGTTTGCTGCTGGCCGAAGGTATTCGGTTAAGCGCGGCACGCATGGCCGCATTGATAGAGGACATTTTGGACTTCACACGCTGTCAGCTAGGAGGTGATGTCGTAATGAATCTCCGTCGAGCAGACGACATTTTTGATGTGCTTGGAGCTGTTGTTCAGGAGGTCCGTTTGGCCCATCCGGAAGCAAATATCACGTTTGACTATGAGGGCGCTACTGCATTGTTATGTGATGTCGGCAGGATTAGTCAGCTGGTTTCCAACCTCTTGACCAACGCAGTAGCGCATGGTCAAAAAGGAGGGGCAATTGTGCTAAAGGGGCGCATCGATGAGGGAATGTTGGTGCTGAGCTGCATCAACGGGGGGCAGCCAATCCCAGATACGTTGCTTGGATCTCTTTTCGAGCCTTTTACGCGTACCGACCGTGACAGTCACACAGAGGGCCTTGGGCTGGGCCTATATATATGCTCGCAGGTTGCTGAAGCTCATGGTGGTACGTTGAGCGTAACCTCCAACAAAGACGCAACGATATTTGTCGCATCAATACCAGTACGCTTGTAGGTTCACTACGATGCTTCGCGGTAACGGAACAATGGCTTGAAGCCTACAAATGGCTACAGATTCCATTGGTCACAAGCGAAGGCCGTATGCATAATCGGCATAGGGCTCGGCAATGTCATCTGATACCAATTCTGATACCAATGGCGGCTTTTTGTTGATGCCTCACGAGCGCTGGGGAGCGGGAAATGCCCGAAAACATTGATCAACAGCTAACGTCAGCAACCACTTAAGACTGCATGGTGATGTTAGCGGTGGAGATCAAGGAGCTTACCTATCAATAACTGGGGGAGCGATGGTTTCGGTGGCCGAACTGCTGGGCGATACGCGGGGAATTCAAACCGGACATTGTGCGTATTGTCGCATAGGTATGGCAGCAGTTGTACGGCGCCCGACAGTCAATTCCCCCAGCAGATGCATCCTCACTTGAGCACCAACAACCGATACTTCCCCCCATCGCTTTCAATGCCATGGGTGTCATGGGTAAACCCCGGGAATGACCGGTCGAAGCTTTCCAGAGCCCGCAGGTAGGCCAGCAGCGGTCCATCGGCGGCGCCGGCGTTTTCTCCAGGCATCAGCAACGGAATGCCAGGCGGGTAGGGCACTATGCCTGTGGCGGCGACGCGTCCGGCTGCGTTCTCCAGAGTGACCTGTTCCACTTCGTTCCTGACCAGCTTCTCGTAGGCTTCCACCGGGCTGAATTCGGCCTTGGGCAGCATGCCAAAGGCCGCGGCCATGGCTGCAGTGGTGCGGGTTTCCTTCATTGCCGCGAAAATTTCTTCGGCCAGATCGCGCAGGCCCATGCCGCTGTAGCGCTGTTGGGTGGCAGCAAGCAGGTCGGGCAGGCACAACTCCAGCTCCAGGTTGGCATCGTAATCGCGCTTGAAGTCCAGCAGCGCATTCACCAAGGTGCCCCACTTGCCTTTGGTGATACCGATGGAGAACAGGAAGAGCAGGGTGAAGTCGGTGGTCTTCTCGACCACGATGCCCTGCCGGCCCAGATACGCGCTGATCACGCACGCCGGTACGCCGAAATCCAGAAGCTCGCCGTCGTCGCCCATGCCCGGGCTCAGGATCGACACCTTGATCGGGTCGAGCATGCAGTAGCCGTCTTCGATGTCGCCGAAACCGTGCCAGACTTCGTTGGGGTGCAGGACCCAGCAGTCGGGGTCGGATTTGAGCTTGATCGGGTCGACTTCATGGAACGCGATGGCGGCACCGCCGACCGCTATCGACGGCGGCTGCCAGCAGGACACGAACCAGTCGCCGTTGGCGAGCATGTCGCTGTGCATGCGCGAGATCACCTGGCGGAAAGCGATGGCCTCCTCAAGGGATTCGTTGGTGAGAATCTGCCCGCTGGGTGCCTCCATCATGGCCGAGCTGACGTCGCACGACGCCATGATCGCGTAGTTGGGCGAGGTCGAGGCGTGCATCATGTACGACTCGTTGAAGCGTCCGTGGGGGATCGGATTGCGCCCGTTGCGCACGTGGATCATCGACGCCTGGGACAATGCTGCGAGCAACTTGTGGGTCGACTGCGTGGCGAACACCGTGGGCTTGGACGCGTCGTGATCGTCGGGGCTGCCGTGCATCGCGAAGCGGTCCTTGTACAACGGATTGAACCGCGCATAGCCGTACCAGGCCTCGTCGAAGTGCAGGCGGTCGACGCTTTGCCCGAGCAATTCCTCCACGCGCGTCACGTTATAGGTCAGGCCGTCGTAGGTGGAATTGGTGACGATGGCGTGCACCGGCGTAGGGTCGATGTGACTCTTGACCAGCGGGTTGCCTGCAATCGCCGCGCGCACCCCGTCGGCACTCAAGGTCTGCGGCAGGATCGGACCGATGATGCCGAAGCGGTTGCGCGTCGGCACCAGGTAGGTCGGAATCGCCCCCGACAGCGTCATCGCGTGCTCGGCAGACTTGTGACAGTTGCGGTCGCACAGCGCGATCTGGTCGCGGGTGACGCTGGCCATGAGGATCACCCGGTTGGACATCGACGAGCCATTGGTGACGTAGTAGGTGCGATGCGCGCCGAACACCTTGGCCGCGTAGCGCTCGCCCTGGCCGATGGGCCCGCTGTGGTCGAGCAGGGAGCCCAGCTCGCCCACCGAGATGGACAGGTCGGAACGCAACAGGTTTTCCCCGAAGAACTCGTAGAACGCCCGGCCCGCCGTGCTCTTCAGAAACGCCGTGCCGCCGGCATGCCCCGGCGTATGCCAGGAGTATTCATAGCTGCGGGCAAACTTGAGCAGCGCGCCGAACATCGGCGGCAACACCGCCTGCCGATAGCGCTCGATGGCGGCCATGATCCGCCCACTGAGAAAGCGGCTGGTGTCTTCCGGCAGCCAGATGAAATCGTCGGCGTGTTGCATGACGATCAGCGGCACATTGGCGGCAGTGCTGCGATCGCTGATCAGAAACACCGGGACCCGAGTATTGCGTTCGCGCAGGGCGACCAGCAGGTCGATGCACTGCTGGTGGTGATCGCTCTCGTCCATTTCCCAACTCAGCAGCACGCACTGGATCGCCGGGTCGGTGCTCAGGATGGCCTTGGCGTCGCGCACGCTTTCCGAAGTGATCACGCTGACCGCGCGCTCTTCCACATCGGCGATGAGCTGGATCAGCGCCCGGCCGAATACCGTGCGTTTGTCGGGCTGGTTGCTGACCAGCAGTGCCAGCATCCCCAGCAGGTTTCTATGTTCCGTCATGGTCGTGCCTCCAGTGCAGGGCTGTTCAATGTCGAGTGGGGCAGACCGTTCACGGGAATCGGCTCGCCGACGATGTGCTGGGCGGCGACGGTCTGGGTCGGGGCGCTGTTGTTGACCGCTTCCAGGCGGATCAGGCGGTTGTTGACAAAACCGAACAGCGTATAGCCGACGATGGTCGCCACACCGCCAAGCATCAGCGCCTGGGCGCCCGAGCTATACAGCGCCAGGTAGCTGTAGGCCGCTGCGATCCAGGCGACGATGTTGGTCACCAGGGCTTTGTTGGCCGGTACGTTGGACACCTTCTGCAAGGTCATCAGGGTGGCCATCGACAGGATGTAGGGCACCAGGTTGGTAACCACCGCCAGGTTCACCAGGGTATCGAACTGCTTGGCCAGGTCGGGGCTGATGGTCAGCAGGGCCAGGGCCGTCTGGATCGCCAGCAGGACCAGCATGCTGATGATCGGCACACCGTGCTGGTTGACCTTGGCAAAGATCGGCAAAAAGTAACCGGTGTCGGCAGAACTCTTGAACACCTGTGCGACCGTGAACTGCCAGCCCAGCAGCGAGCCGATGCAGGCCAGGACCATCAGGCCCATGACCAGATTGCCGATCATCGGCGTGAACATCGTGGCGAACACCAGGCCGAACGGTGCGGTAGAGGACACCAGCTCGGCATTGCCGACGATGCCCGCGATGACGTTGGTGGAGACGATGTAGATCACCGCCGCGCCCAGGGTCCCGCCGAGCACGGCGATGGGCACGTTCTTTTCCGGGTTCTCCACGGCATCGCCGTTGGCACACGCCGACTCCAGGCCCAGGAACGCCCACAGCGTGATTGCCACCGAGGCACCGGCCGCTTCGTACCAGGGCATGTCGTGGGGGTTCCAGCCCGCCGCATAAGTGCTGCTGTCGAACCAGAACCAGCCGACCGTCGACACCAATACGACCGGGGCAATCACGCCCCATACTGTGATCGCACCGATCTTGCCGGTAATGTTGGCCCCGCCGAAATTGGCGAAGGTGGTGATCCACAGCAGCGCAATGGTCGCCAGGCCCACTTGCAGCGAATCGAGTTTGATACCGAACAACGTCTGGATATAACCAACCGCCGTGATGCTGATCGCCACGTTGGCGATCAACAGTGACAGTCCATACGTGTAGTTGGTGATGTAGTTGCCCGACTTGCCGAACGTATATTCCGCATAGCCACCCATGCCGCCGGTCTTGCGGCTGAGCATGCCACACCGGGCGAAGGCATAGGCCAGGGCCAGGGAGCCGGTGGCCGTGATCAGCCAGGAGAGAATCGAGATGCCGCCGACTTCGGCGAGTTTCGTGGGTAACAGAACGATGCCGGACCCCAGCATGTTGACGGCTGTCAGCATGGTCAGCTGACTTACACTCATCTTCTTCATGACGGCCACTCCATTGCCAGGATCATCAGCGAGGTCTTTAGCTATAGCAAAGAATCGACAGAAGACAAGGCGACGCGTGGTTGGTCGAAGTCAGGATGCCGCTCGTCAAGCCGACGGCACTTCCAGCGCGGTTGCCGTCTCCCACTATCAGGCGCGGATGAACCGTGCCACGAAAGGAGACATATCATGGTCCAAGACAACAACCACCCGGATAACCCCTATCAAGGGCCGGCCGAGCCCGGCAGCGGGGAAGAGGGTTACCCTGATATTCACGAGAAGGACGAGAAGCACGACGAGCACGACGATGACCATGAAGGCTCGCCGGGCAACAAGGCGGTAGATGAACCAGGCCGCAACTCGCCTGTCGATGAAGACGAAGAACATTCCCTCGGCAACAGCCTGTAAGCCGCACGTTTGACTACCAGGCACACCTGCACCCTGCCGAGTGCGGGGTGCCCTTGTGAGGCGTGATTCGTCAGCTCTCTTTCAGCCCGTTGAGCTGCATGTATTCGTCCCACGGCATGCCCGCCATTTCGGCCACTTCCTTGTGCACTTCCAGACGCTGGGTTTCGAACTCCTGCGGTGTAGCCGCGGTGAGTTGCAGGGTCAATTCCCAGGCAAACATGCCTTGCGCATCGGCGAATTCCTCGAACGCCTCGTGCAGGCGCTCCGCACGGTATTCCGTGACGCTGAGCCCGGCTGCACGTGCGGCCAGCGGGTTGAGAGTGTCCAGTTCGGTTTGCAGCTCGGGACGCGCTTCGAGAAAGCGGTCCAGGGCGGCCTGGTGACGCGAATCGGGTTCTGCCATGGGGCCTTCGATGGGTAATGAGAGAGCACGGATTGTGCAGCCACGGCTGCCGGCAGGCAATGCCACTGATGCGCGCTTTTGTGACGAAGTGCACGCAACGCTTTGGAACGAGCCCTGCAGCGAGGGCACTAAGGCCTATCTTCATTCATCACCGCGGGACCTTGCGATGGCCTATGTGTTGTTGCTGTTGGCAGGCGCCGTATTGGCGACTTCGGCCGCTTTGTGGCCGCAATTGTACGGCGTGTACGGCGCACCTCGGCGTTCCCGCCTGGGCGCCTGGGTGCTGGGTCATTTCGAGGTGCTTGGCGCTTTCGTTCTGTTCCTCATGGCCATGCATCTTTGTCAGTGATGGGTCGGTGATGCCGGCATCACGTGGCAGTGATACATTCGCGGTTTATTTCGAATGGAAACGACGATGCGCATCATCGCAGCAGCACTGGGCTTGTGTGTACTTACCGGTTGCACGGGCCTGAACATGAAACAGGCGCGCAGCGCAGCGCCGGTGCAAACCATGAACTCGGAAAAAACCGCGCAGAAAATAGCCCAGTGCGTTCAGTTCAGCTGGCAGGACGAAGCCATGTTCGGTGTCATGACCGATGCCTCTTCGGAGGCCAGCGAGGGCGGGTACACGGTGTTCACACCTGCGGCGACCTATTTCGCCGACATCCGCCCGCGCGGCGCCGGCAGTCTGGTCAGCTTCTATGCCCGCGAGCAGGGCGAGGTGGCCACACGTCGCCTGGCTTCGCTGGCCACCTGCCTCTGAGCGCAAGGCCTTGCGCTGCAAAGCAATCTGCACCTCGGCGCTGCGACGGCGTCATATGCGCTGAACCCCATGTGCTTTCAGCGAGGATGATATGGCACCCAGCAGTTCGACGCAGATTCCCGACCCTTTGGATCGTCCCAACGATCCGATCGAACCCGAGCCGTTTGCCGAGGGCAAGCCTGCCGAAGACCCACGTCCCGGCGACGAGAATCTTTCGCCCGTACCGATGGACCGCGATCGGGAGATGGATCCGCGTGAGGTCCGCACCCAGACCGGTGAGGCTGACATGAGCCCTGACGATTCCGCCTGAAGCTACCAACTGATGCGCACCCCCAGGCTGCCTTGCAGGCTTTCCTGGGGTTGTGCGTCCAGGCTGCGGGCGTAGTCGGCATTGAGGTACAGGCTGACATCGCTGCTCAATCGGGCTGCGATGCCCAACCCGAGCTGAGCCTGCGTGCTGCGATGCTGGGTGCGCAAGGTGTCGCTGTCATCGAACGTCACTGCGTCTTCGCCCTGGAAGGTGTGCCACAGGTTGGCCCGTACGTAGGGCTCGACCGGGGTACCGCTGACACGGTACTCGCCCTTCAAGCGCGCGCCCAATCTGGCGCGCCAATAGTCTTCGCTGTCGAAGTCCACTTTCGATACCGGGTCGCGAGCCGTGTCCAGCGTGATCCTCTGGCCGATCAGTTGCGCCTGCGGCTCCAGTGTCCAGTCCCCGGATAAAGCAATCGGATAGCCGCCTTCCACGGAAAGGGTGATGCCGTGTCCATCGAGATCCAGGCTATAGCCGCGTTCGGAGCGGCTGCGTCCGGTGAACCGGGTGCCCATGGCCACCACGTCCACGTAGCCGCCGGCCGGGCCCACCAGGGTCCAATAGGCACCTAGATTGTCGGCGCGCAGGCGGATGTCGCCGGAGGGGGTGTCGTCGAACCCCAGGGCGAAGCCACGCACCTGGCCGTCCACACGTGAATGCCCAGCGAACAGTCCTGCATGCTGGCGATAGCCGCCGTCGCCGAGGGTGGCGAACAAGTCGTGACCGACCTGGTAGCCGCGGGTGTTGCCTTTGAGGCTTGGCGCTGCGGCCCCGGCCCATTTCTGCCGCCCGTGGCTGCCGAATGTGCGTGCCCAGCCCGCCGCCAGGGCGCCGCGCTCACCGAGCAGGCTTTGTTCGCCCTGCCGCTCGTGGAAGCTGCCCAGGCTGTCCAGCGCCAGCAAGGCGGCGGCCGGAGGTACGACGCTGTAGGCCGGCACCTCGATCCGGTAGAGCACGATACGCTGGCCCGGAGTGGCCTGCGGCAAGGTCGGCGTGCCGACCGCAGCAACCGGTGCCTGGGCGGCTGGAGCCGGTTCCGTTGGTGCCGGTTCGGCCACAGGTGTTTCCGGCTGCACGGGCGCAGGCGGCACGAATGGCTCGACCGGGGTCTCCTCGGGCAGTTCGGCGTCCGGCGGTGTTACCGGTGGCGGCTCATCGACCGGGGGTTGCGTCACCGGAGGTTGGACAACGGGCGGCTCGATGATCGGTGGTTCGGCTATCGGGGGTTCGACCACCGGGGGCTGAATGATCGGCGGTTCGACCACAGGCGGTGTCACCGGCGGCGCTGCCACCACGGAAGACCGCAGGAACCAGCTGTTCTCGCTGCCTGCGGTCACGCCGCCCTTGAACAGGTAATACTGATAGGCCCCGACCGACAAGTCTTGCGCCAGGTTGAAAGCGCCGTCAGTGCTGGTCGCGCCCTGCGTGGCCTCGACCACGGCAATGCCGTTGGCGAGGGTCAGCGCGCCCTGGCCGTCGAGGTTGTCCACCGTGATCGCCGTGCTGCCGCTGATGGTGCCGCGCGCCACGATCAGCCGGTCGGCAGGCGCGTCGTCACCACCCAGCACGCTCTGCAAGCGCAAACGCGCGTCATTGCCCACATAGTTGCCAATCACAGTCAGCCGGTCACTCGCGTCGGCGCCACTGCGGGTCAGATCGATCAGGCCGGCGTTGTTCAGGGTCACCGTTTGCCCGGCGACTATCGGCCCGACCCAGCCCTGGGTGGCGCCCAGTGTACTGGTGCGGTCAAGGTTGAGCAGACCGCTGTCCAGCGGCGTCGAGTCATCGGCCAGGCTCAGCCGGTCGGGCAGGTCCAGCACCGAGCCGTTGTTCAGGTTGATGGTTTCCCAGTAGCTGTAGCGCGCGCCGCCGGTGGTGCGGCTGTTGTCCAGGGTCAGGGTATCGACTCCGGCATCACCGTAGACCAGGCTGGGGGAGGCCAGTTGTGTCTCGCCCAGGTTGCTCAGCAGCGCCGTATCGTTGCCTGGGCCCAGGCTGATGGCGCCGTGGATCAGGCCCGCGTCGCGCCAGATGAAACGGTCGTCGCCAAAGCTGAGCAAGACGTTGCCGCCGATATCACCACCGCTCACCGTCACCTGGTCGGTGCCGCCACTGACGCTGATGTTGCCGCCGATGCTGCCTGCGGAAACGGCGATGGTGTCATTGCCGAAGCCGGCAACCAGGTTGCCATTGATGCGCCCGCCGGACAGCTCGAACAGGTTGTTGTCGAGCTTCATGTCGACCCGGCCGATGGTGCCGCCGCTCATCCGCGCGATGTCGCCGTCCTCGAAGGCGCCGACGATGGTGCCGTCGGTCATGAGAAAGGTATCCAGCCCGTCACCTTGCCCCAAAGCCAGGATCTGCCCGCCGCGCATGATGAAGTTGTCGATGCCGCTGCCTTGGTTCACCGTACCGCTGACGGTGCCGCCAACGACTTCGAGCGTATCGGCGCCATCGCCTTGGGTCAGGGACAACAGGCGCCCGGCGCTGATGAACACGGTGTCTGCGCCCGCGCCGGTGTTCAGTGCGCCGCCCACAGTGCCCGAGCGTATCAACACGCTGTCCTGGCCAGGGCCGAACTCGACCGCGCCGGTGATGGTGCCCGTGCCGTCGGCGGGCAGGGTAAGGCTGTTGTTGCCCAGCAGGTCGGAAAGCCCCGGCGACGTTCCGCTGTCGCACACGTAGGCGTCATTGCCGACGCCGGGGCTGAAGGTGCAATCGGACCGGGCGTATTCGCACGGTACGGCCAGTGCGGTCAGTAGACTGGTGCGTATCAACAACTCGTTGGTATTCATTGGCAACTCCCACAGCCACGCGCGCGGATTAAACAAGGCGCGGTGGGCGATCAGGTGGTCAATGCAGACTTGCAATGCAACGAGTGTAGTCGAGTGGTTTTTAAAGTTGGTATTAAAAGCAGCTTTATATCAAGTTATTCAATAACGGTATTGATGAAAATATCTATTCATCAATACCGTTGGCGGCGAGCGGATTGTTACTGTCTATTGATATTCAAGACGCCTTGCGCGGGCTGCGACGTGCAGGCGTTTTTTTTGTCGCGGATTTTTCCTTGGCGGGCTTGGCTTTCGAGGTGGCGGGCGATTTGCCCGCGAGGCTGCGCTTCAGCAGCTCGGTCAGGTCGATGACATCGGCAGTCTTGCGCGACTCCTGGCCGGCCTCGGTTTCCACGTCTTCGATCTCGCCCTTGTTGGCCTTTTTCTCCACCAGCGCCATGATCTTCTGCTCGAACTTGTCGACATACTCTTCAGGCTGCCAGTCGCCACTCATGTCTTCGACCAAGCGTTTGGCCATGTCCAGTTCCTTCTTAGTCAGTTCGGGTTTCTTCACCTCTTTGCCCAGCTCGAGTATGTCCAGGTCGCGAACTTCCGAAGGCCAGCGCAACTTGACCATCACCAGCGCGCCGTCCAATGGCATCAGTGCCGCCAAGTACTGGCGGGTGTGCAATACCACCAACGCAAGTGCAACTTTCTTGGTACTGATCAGCGTTTCGCGCAACAGCGCGTAGACTTTCTCGCCACGTCGGTCAGGTGCCAGGAAGTAGGGTGTGTCGATATTGGGCAGGGGGATCTGGTTGCGGTCGACGAAGGAGAAAATATCGATGGTCTGGGTTGAAACAGGGTGAGCGGCGCGGATCTCGTCTTCACTCAGCACCACGTAGCGGCCTTTTTCGTACTGCACGCCTTTTACGATGTTTTCCTTGTCCATCTCCTTGCCGGTTTTCTTGTTGATACGCTTGTAGCCGACCGGGTCCATGCTGCGTTTGTCCAGCCAGTCGAAGTCGACGCCCTGGGAGGCAGTGGCCGATACCAGCGCTACGGGAATATGAACCAGCCCGAAGCTGATCGCGCCTTTCCAGATTGCTCGTGCCATGGTGAAGGGTGCTCCTGCGCGGTGTGTTTGCAGGTGACCTTGCAGCCGCTCGCTAAGTTTCAATGCGCTGAATGCTGTGCAATTTGCAACGCTGTTGCACCTGGATATTGCACAATGCACGATACGGTTAGGCGCTTTAGTGGGTAAGTGTTTGATTTGTATGGCGAGTGCATGGCGGGGCGTGGGGCATGGAACGTGCACTGTATTCGGGCAAGCCCGATCTCAGGGATAAGACCAAGAATGGAGTGTCATCATGTTGTCCACCCTTGAACTGCGCAATATCATTGAAAGCAGTTTTCTGCCGCAACGCTGCCAATGTACCCAAGCCCATGACCGTTCGCTGACCGTGCGCGTGTTCGACCGTACTTCGCACAAGGTGGATTACATGCTCAGCGGCATTCGCACCGAGCAATTGACCAGCAGCCGCGCGATCTCGAACCTCATCGCAGGCATGCGCACCGACCTCAAATTGCAGCACCAAAGGCCCAAGGCGGTTGGCGAGTACCTCTAACCTTGTAGCAGCGGCCTTTTTCCGCCGTAGGAGCGGTCTGTGGCCGCGAACCAGACACCGCGGTGCATCCGCAGGTACGCGTTGGGCCTTCGCGGCCGCTGACCGCTCCTACAGATGCTCGTCAATCGCGGTAGAACACCTGCACCAGGTGATAACCGAACTTGCTTTTCACCGGCCCGTGCACCGTACGCAGCGGTTTCTTGAAGATGATCTGGTCGATGGCGCCAACCATCTGCCCCGGTCGCACTTCACCCAGGTCACCGCCGCGCTTGCCTGACGGGCAGGTCGAATACTTCTTCGCCAGCACATCGAACGCCTCACCTTTGGCAATCCGCAGGCGCAGCGCCTCCGCCTCCTCGGCGGTTTTGACCAGAATGTGCCTAGCTTGTGCCTTCATTGCCCGATGCTCGCTGGAAAAAGCCGCTGATTATGCCGCAAATCACGCCAGGTTGATCATGTCGCGGATCTTGCTGCCCAGGCGCTCGATGGAAAACGGCTTGGTGATCATGTCCATGCCCTCGGCAAGAAAGCCATAGCGTTCCGCTGCTTTCTCGGCATACCCGGTGATGAACAGCACCTTCAGGCCTGGCCGCTGCTGCCGCGCGATCTCCGCCAACTGCCGGCCGTTGAGCCCGGGCAGGCCTACGTCAGTCACCAGCAGATCGATGTCCAATCCCGCGTCGAGCAAGGCCAGCGCCGCCGTGGCCTCGCCGGCGGAATGCGCGGCGTAGCCCAGTTCGTCGAGCACATCGAGCACCAGCATCCGCACCGCTGGATCGTCCTCGACCACCAGCACGCTTTCACCGTCCCGGGCCATGGGCAACACGGCCGGAGCGCGCTGCTCGGCCAGCGCATCGGACGGTTCGCTGTGCCGCGGCAGGTACAGGCGCACGCAGGTGCCCTCGCCGGGACGGCTCTGCAGCGTTACTTGTCCGCCCGACTGCTGGGCGAAGCCGTAGATCATCGACAGGCCCAGGCCGGTGCCCTGACCGATGGGCTTGGTGGTGAAGAACGGATCGAATGCCTTGGCCAGCACCGGGGCACTCATGCCGCTGCCGTTGTCGCTGACCCGGAACATCACGTAGGCACCCGGCTTGACCGGCTCCAGCGTAGCGCCTTCAGGGGTGGCGTCGAGCTCGCAGTTGGCGGTTTCGATGGTCAGCACACCACTGTCGGGCATAGCGTCGCGGGCATTGATCACCAGATTGAGCAGGGCGTTCTCCAGCTGGCTGGCATCGGTGTTCACCGGCCAGACGTCGGGCGCCAGTTGCAGCTGCAACTGCAGATGTTCGCCGAGCGTGCGGCTGAACAGCTCTTCGAGCGAATGCACCAGCGCGTTGGGGGCCAGCCGCTTGCGGTCCAGCGACTGCCGTCGCGAAAACGCCAGCAAGCGATGGGTAAGACCGGCGGCGCGATGGGCCGAGCTGACCGCGGCCTCGCTGAAGCGCTTGATTTCGCTGCTGCGCCCGGCGTCGATGTAGCGCTGCATCAGGTCGAGGCTGCCGATGATGCCGGTGAGCATGTTGTTGAAGTCGTGGGCGATGCCACCGGTCAACTGGCCCAGCGCTTCCATCTTCTGCGCGTGGCGCAAAGCCTCTTCGGCGCGTTCGCGCTCCTGCATTTCGTTCTGCAGGCGCAGGTTGACCTCGGCCAGGGCCTGGGTCCGTTCGCTGACGCGGGTTTCCAGATGCTCGTTGAGCTCGCGCAGCGCCTGCTCCACCTGACGCCGATTCTGCACGTCTTCGGTCATGCCGAACCATTGCCGGATCACGCCGTCGGCATCCAGCTGAGGCAGCGCCCTAGCGTGCATCCAGTGGTAGCTGCCATCGGCCATGCGCAAACGGTACTCGGCATCGTAGGGGCGGCCAGTGCTCACCGCCAGATGCCAGGCGTCGAGGGTCGGCAGGTGGTCATCCGGATGCACCAGCTGCGCCCAGTCGTCGTCCGGTCGCAGGCTGCGCATGCCGGTCAGCTGGCGCCAGCGCTCGGTCTGGCTTTCGCCGTCGGTGCGGCCGTTGGCGTCGGCGGTCCAGTGCACCGCCGGGGACAGCTCGATGGCCATGCGGAAATGCGCCTCGCTGTCGCGCAACTCCTGCTCGGTGCGTTTGCCCACCGCGCTCACTTCACGGCGCTCGTTGGCCTCGATGGCCGTGACCAGAATGCCGGCGACGCGCTCGTTTTCGTCGCGAATCGGGCTGTAGGTGAGGTCCAGCCAGACCCGCGCCGAATGCCCTTCGCGCGGCAGATTGAAGCCCTTCTCGGTGAAGGCACGCACTTCGCCGCGCATCACCGCGGCGTAGATGGGATCGGAAAACGGCTTGAGCTCGGGCCAGATGCGGTCCACCGGCTGGCCCAGGGCGCGGGGGTGGTTGCTGCCCACCAGCAAGGCAAAGGCGTCGTTGTACAGCTGGCACAGTTGCGTGCCCCACAGCAGCAGCATCGGCATGGGCGAGTGGGTGACGATGTCCACGGCCGTGCGCAGGCTCTGTGGCCAGGCATCGGGGCCGGGCAGGGGGCTGTCGGTCCAGTCCATGCTGGCGATCAATGTCGCGACCTTGCCGCCCACAGGTGAGGCATTCATTGCGTTATCCTTTGATTTACCGCGGCTGCTTATCCAGCCAAGCTATAGCGTACTTTCTATCGACCGCCTTTACAGGACCCCAAGCCTATGGAAATCCAGGCATTGCTCAAGCTCCTGGCCAGTCAGGACGGCTCCGACCTCTACCTGTCCACTGGCGCGCCACCCTGCGCCAAGTTCAACGGCGTGCTCAAGCCGCTCAGCGCCGAAGCCTTGAAACCAGGCGACATTGCCGCGATCGCGGCCAGCATCATGGACGCCGAGCAGCGTATCGACTTCGAGCGTGAGCTGGAAATGAATCTGGCGTTGTCGATCCACGGGGTAGGGCGCTTTCGCGTCAATATCTTCAAGCAGCGCAACGAAGTGTCCATTGTCGCACGCAACATCAAGCTCGACATTCCCAGCTTCGAAGACCTCAAGCTGCCGCGCAAGCTGCTCGACGTGATCATGGAAAAGCGCGGCCTGGTGCTGTTCGTCGGCGCGACCGGTTCCGGCAAGTCGACGTCGCTGGCCGCATTGATCGACTACCGCAACCGCAACAGCAGCGGGCACATCATCACCATCGAGGACCCGGTGGAGTTCATCCACCGGCACAAGAAGTCGATCATCAATCAGCGTGAAGTGGGGGTCGACACGCGCAGCTTCCAGGCCGCCCTGAAGAACACCCTGCGCCAGGCGCCGGACGTGATCCTGATCGGCGAGATCCGCGACCGCGAAACCATGGAACACGCACTGGCATTCGCCGACACCGGCCACCTGGCGATTTCCACCTTGCACGCCAACAACGCCAACCAGGCGCTGGACCGTATCATCAATTTCTTCCCCGAAGACCGCCGCCCGCAGTTGCTCAACGATCTGGGCAACAACCTGCAGGCGTTCGTCTCGCAGCGGCTGGTACGCACCACCGACGGCAAGCGCCGCGCCGCGGTCGAGGTGATGCTGGGCACGCCGACGATTCGCGACTTCATTCACCGCAACGAGTTTTCCGAGCTCAAGGGCATCATGGAGAAATCCGTGAACCTGGGTATGCAGACGTTCGACCATGCTTTGTACGAGCTGGCCATCGAGGGGGCGATCAGCGAGGAAGAAGCGTTGAAGAATGCCGATTCGGTGAACAACCTGCGACTGCGCTTGAAGCTGCATGGCGAGGAGGGCGTGCAGCACACCTCGGCGCCCGCCCCGCCCACGCCTGCATCCGACCGCAAAAGCGCAGATTGGGGCCTGGTGAGCGACGACCCCGAAAGCCAGCAGTGACCCGCCAATGATCCTTGTAGCAGCGGCGCGAGCCGCGTCCGGCCTCATCGCTGTTTTACAGATACACCGCAGCGCACCCGGACGCGGCTCGCGCCGCTGCTACAAGGGTCTGCGCTACAGATGAATCTCAACCGCCAACGGCAAATGGTCCGACAGGTGCGTCCACGGCTTGTTGCCCAGAATGATCGGCCCGTGGCTGGTCGCGTTCCTGACATAGATCCGGTCCAGGCGCAGCAGCGGAAAGCGCGCCGGGTAGGTCTTGGCCAACTGCCCGTTGTGCCGTTCGAACGCCTCGTGCAGATCCTTGCGCTTGGCCAGCGTAGCGTTGCCGCGCAACTGCCAGTCGTTGAAATCGCCGGCAATGATCACCGGCGCATCCTCGGGCAACGAATCGAGCAGCTGGCTCAACAGCGCCAATTGCTGTTGGCGGTGGCTTTCCAGCAGCGACAAGTGCACACAGATCGCATGCACCTCGTCGTGCCCCGGTACCTGCAACACGCAATGCAGCAAGCCGCGGCGCTCGGGCCCGGTGATCGAGATGTCGAGGTTGCTGTAGCGCAGAATCGGGTACTTGGACAGCACCGCGTTGCCATGGTGGCCGTCCGGGTACACCGCATTGCGCCCGTAGGCGAAATCGCTCCACATGCTGTCGGCGAGAAACTCGTACTGTGACATCTGCGGCCAGTTGGAGAACTTCGACGCATGGCCGTCGTGGCCGCCCAGCACTTCCTGCAGGAACACCAGGTCGGCGCTGGTGCTGCGCACCGCCTCACGCAATTCGGGCAGGATGAAACGGCGGTTGAATGCGGTAAAACCCTTGTGTGTATTCACCGTCAGCACCCGCAGGCGATGCACTTCACGGGTCTGGTCCGGCGCTTGCGGGCCGAGCGGTTCGCTGGGGGGAGCGATGGTCACAGAAGCTCCTTGCACATGGTAATGTCCTTACTCCGACTTTGCCGGCACGGGGCGGTTCCCCGCGTCATTGCGCCAGCCAGCCACCGTCGATGTTCCACGCCGCACCGCGCACCTGGCTGCCGGCCTCGCTGCACAGAAACATCACCAGTTCGCCCAGATGCTCGGGCGTGACGAATTCCAGCGAGGGCTGTTTTTCCGCGAGCAATTCGCGCTGGGCGTCAACCGGGTCACCACCCGTGGCCGCACGATCATCGATCTGCTTCTGCACCAGCGGAGTCAGCACGAAGCCGGGGCAGATGGCGTTGCAGGTGATCTGCGTAGTCGCGGTTTCCAGGCCGACCACCTTGGTCAGGCCGATCACGCCATGCTTGGCGGCGACATAGGCGGCCTTGCCGACCGAGCCGACCTGACCGTGCACCGAAGCGATATTGACGATCCGCCCCCAGCCTTTCTCACGCATGCCCGGCAGCGCCAGGCGAGTGCCGTGGAACACCGAGGACAGGTTGATCGCGATGATCGCATCCCAGCGCTCAACGGGAAATGCCTCGACCGCCGCCACGTGCTGGATGCCGGCGTTGTTGACCAGGATATCGACACCGCCGAACGTCGCTTGCACGTACTCGAACAGCTCGGCCAGCTGCGTCGGGTCGCTCACGTCGGCACCGTGGTGGGCGACCTGGGTGCCATGCCGGCGTACTTCCGCGAGGGCCGCCGCCGGATCGCCGAAACCGTTGAGCACCACGTTGGCGCCGTGGCGGGCCAGCACCGAGGCAATGCCCAGGCCGATGCCGCTGGTGGAGCCGGTAACCAAAGCCGTCTTGCCGTCGAGTGCCATATGCATTGCCTCTGGGGTTGTCCTGCAATCTATACCACGCTACACCAGCGCCGCCTGCAGTAATTCCTGGGTGTAGGGATGCCGAGGGTCGGTGAACAGTCGGTCGGTAGGGCCGTGCTCCACCACCTGGCCGTCCTTGACCACGATCACATCATGGGCCAGCGCCCGCACCACCGCCAGGTCATGGCTGATGAACAGGTAGGTCAGGCCGTGGCGCTCCTGCAACTGACGCAGCAGTTGCACCACCTGCTTCTGCACCGTGCGGTCGAGGGCCGAGGTCGGCTCGTCCAGCAGAATCAGCGCCGGGCGCAGCACCAGTGCCCGCGCGATGGCGATACGCTGACGCTGGCCACCGGAAAATTCATGGGGGTAGCGGTGCCGCGCCGCGGGGTCCAGGCCGACTTCGCGCAGCACCTGGACGACCTGCTCGTCGCACGCCCGGGCGTTGGCGCCGCTGTGCACTTCCAGACCTTCGCTGATGATCTGCGCCACCGACATGCGCGGGCTGAGGCTGCCGAAGGGGTCCTGGAAGACCACCTGCATCTGCTTGCGCCACGGCCGCATCTGCTTATGATCCAGACCATCGAGTGCCTGGCCCTGGAAGCGAATGCCGCCCTGGGAGTCGAGCAGGCGCAGGATCGCCTGGCCGAGGGTCGACTTGCCCGAACCGGACTCGCCGACGATGCCCAGGGTCTTGCCCTGCTGCACGCTCAGGCTGATGCCGTCCACTGCCTTGACGAACTCGCGCGGCTTGCGAAACAGACCGCCGTCCAGGGGGTACCAGACCTTCAGTCCGTCGACCTGCAACAGTTCCGGCCGATTCTCCTGGCACAGCACCGCGCCGGCCGGTTCAGCGTCCAGCAACAGTTGGCTATAGGGGTGCTGCGGTGCACTGAACAGCTGCTCGCAAGCGGCCTGCTCGACGATTTCGCCGGCACGCATCACGCAGACATGCTGGGCAATGCTGCGCACCAGGTTGAGGTCGTGGCTGATCAGCAGCAGCGACATGCCCAGGCGCTTCTGCAATGACTGCAGCAACAGCAGGATGCGCCGTTGCACCGTCACGTCGAGGGCGGTGGTGGGTTCGTCGGCGATCAACAGCTGTGGCTCGCAGGCCAATGCCATGGCGATCATCACGCGCTGGCGCTGGCCACCGGACAACTGGTGCGGGTAGGCCTTGAGGCGTTTGCGCGGGTTCTGGATGCCGACCATCTCGAGCAATTCCAGGATGCGTGCCTCGGCCTGCTTGCCACCCATGCCCTTGTGCACCAGCAGGGTTTCACCGATCTGCTTGTGCACGGTGTGCAAGGGATTGAGCGAGGTCATGGGCTCCTGGAAAATCATGGCGATGCGGTCACCGCGCATGCGACGTAGGGTCGCTGCATCGGCGCCCACCAGTTCCTGCCCCTGGTAGCGCACGCTGCCGCTGCTGGTGCAAGCGGTGCCGGGCAACAGTTGCAGGATGGAATGGGCAGTCACCGACTTGCCCGAACCCGATTCCCCGACCAGGGCCACGCACTGGCCGACGGGAATGTCGAAGCTCACGTCCTTGACTACCGAATGGCCATTGAACGCCACGCTCAGGTCGCGGATTTCGATGAGGTTTTCAGCGGTCATGGGCAGGGCCTTCTGCGGGTACTGGGATACCGCGTTCGCGGCCACTGGCCGCTCCTACAGGGATTGGTGAAGTGCCTGCATCCACTGTAGGAGCGGTCAGCGGCCGCGAATGAACCCCCACAAATCCCCAGTCAAGCACGCGGATCGAACGCATCGCGCAGCCCCTCTCCAATGAACACCAGCAGCGACAGTATCAGCGCCAGCGTGAAAAACGCGGTAAACCCCAACCAGGGTGCCTGCAGGTTCTGCTTGCCCTGGGCAATCAATTCCCCCAGCGAAGCGCTGCCGGCCGGCATGCCGAAACCGAGGAAATCCAACGCCGTCAGCGTGGAAATCGCCCCGGTCAGAATGAACGGCAGAAAGCTCAGGGTCGCGTTCATGGCGTTGGGCAGAATGTGCCGCAGAATGATCTTGCGGTCCGACAACCCCAGCGCTCGCGCTGCCTTGACGTATTCCAGATTGCGCCCGCGCAGGAACTCGGCGCGCACCACGTCCACCAGCGCCAACCAGGAAAACAGCGCCATGATCCCCAGCAACCACCAGAAATTGGGTTCGACGAAGCCCGACAGGATGATCAGCAGGTAAAGCACCGGCAGCCCAGACCAGACCTCCAGCAGACGCTGGCCGAACAGGTCCACCCAACCGCCGTAGTAGCCCTGCAGAGCACCGGCGCCGATGCCGATCAGCGAGCTGATCAAGGTCAGCGCCAGGGCGAACAGGATCGACACTCGCGCACCGAAGATGACCCGCGCCAGCACATCGCGCGACTGGTCGTCGGTGCCCAGCCAGTTGGTGGTCGACGGCGGGCTGGGCGCCGGTTGGCTCAGGTCGTAGTTGGGCGTGTCGGCGCTGAACGGAATCGGCGGAAACAGCATCCAGCCGCCGCGCGCCTCGATCAACTGCCGCACATAGTCGCTGCGGTAGTCGGCCTGGAACGGCAGCTGGCCGCCGAATTCCTGCTCGGTGTGGCGCTTGAACACCGGGAAATACAGCTCGCCGTCGTACTTGAGCACCAGCGGTTTGTCATTGGCGACCAGTTCGCCGCCCAGCGTCAGGGCGAACAGGGCCAGGAACAGCCACAGCGACCACCAGCCGCGACGGTTCTGCTTGAAGCGGTCCAGGCGACGACGGGCCAGGGGCGACAGGCGCATCAGGCATTCCTCGCACTGAAGTCGATGCGGGGATCGACCAGGGTGTAGCACAGGTCGCCGATCAGTTTGATCAGCAGCCCCAGCAGGGTAAAGATGAACAGCGAGCCGAACACCACCGGATAATCCCGCGCCACGGCGGCCTCATAGCTCAGGCGACCGAGCCCGTCGAGGGAGAAGATCACCTCGATCAGCAACGAACCGGCGAAGAACACGCTGATGAACGCCTGTGGCAGGCCGGCCACCACCAGCAGCATGGCGTTGCGGAACACGTGGCCGTACAGCACCCGTTGCTCGCTCAGGCCCTTGGCCCGCGCCGTCACCACGTATTGCCGGGTGACCTCGTTGAGGAAGGAATTCTTGGTAAGAATGGTCAAGGTAGCGAAACCACCGATCACCAGCGAGGTGACCGGCAGCACCAGGTGCCAGAAGTAGTCGGCGACCTTGCCCAGCACGCTGAGCTCGGCGAAATTGTCCGAGACCAGCCCGCGCACCGGAAACCAGTTCAACGAGGTGCCGCCGGCGAACACCACGATCAGCAGCATGGCGAACAGGAACGCCGGCATGGCATAGCCGATGATGATCAGGCTGCTGCTCCAGATGTCGAAGCGGCTGCCATGCTGCACCGCCTTGCGGATGCCCAGCGGGATCGACACCAGGTAGGTGATCAAGGTGGCCCAGAAGCCCAGCGAGAGGGTCACCGGCATCTTGTCCAGGATCAGGTCGGTGACCTTGGCGCCGCGAAAGAAGCTGCTGCCGAAATCCAGCACCGCGTAGCTCTTGATCATCAGCCACAGGCGCTCGTGGGCCGGTTTGTCGAAACCGTACTGGCGCTCGATGTCCTTGATCAGTTTCGGGTCCAGGCCACGGCTGGCCCGCGAGCCGCCCTGCAGCGTGTCGCCGCCGCCACCGGTGACGCTGGCGCCGCCTACGCCCTGCAGGCGCGCGATGGCTTGCTCGACCGGGCCGCCCGGCGCGGCCTGGACGATGGCGAAATTGACCAGCAGGATCGCCAGCAAGGTCGGCACGATCAGCAGCAGGCGACGTAGCGTGTAACCCAGCATCAGTGAGTCTTCCCTGTCAGGCGGTCACGCATCTGTTCGGTGGTCAGCGCCGTCGCGCTGACCTCCCACCAGGTTTCGATGGCCGGGTCATTGGGCGCTGGCGAGGCGGGCATGCCGAAGCGGTTCCACCACACCGTGGAGGTGCCCGGCGGGTAATAGTTGGGCACCCAGTAGTAGTTCCACTGCAGCACTCGGTCGAGGGCGTGCGCGTAGTCGCGCATCTGCGGTTGCGTGCTGGCCGCGCCGAGGCCATTGATCAACTGGTCCACGGCCGGGTCCTTGAGCACCATCAGGTTGTTCGAGCCGGGGTCGGTGGCCACGCTCGAGCCAAAGAAGTTGTACAGCTCGATGCCCGGCGTCGGGGTCACCGGGTAGCCGCTGATGATCATGTCGTAGTCGCGCGCCATCAAGCGGTTGACGTACTGCGAGGAATCGATGCGACGAATCTCCATGGTGATGCCGATCTGCGCCAGGTTGCGTTTCCACGGCAGCAGCAAGCGCTCCAGACCGTTCTGGGTATTGAGAAAGGTGAAGCTCAGCGGCTGGCCTTCGGCGTTCACCAGACGGTCGCCGTCCGCATGCCAGCCGGCCAGTTGCAGCAAACGCAGCGCCTGCAGCTGCTTGTCGCGGATCACCCCGGAGCCGTCGCTGACGGGCGCATGAAAGACTTTGCTGAACACTTCATCCGGCACGTGGCCACGCAGTTTTTCCAGAATCTGCAATTCGCCGTCGCTGGGCAATTCACGGGCGGCCAGCGGGCTGTTGGAGAAGAAGCTCTGCTGCCGGATGTACATGCCGCGCATCATCTGCCGGTTACTCCATTCGAAGTCCCAGAGCATGGCCAGCGCCTGGCGCACGCGGCGGTCCTGGAACACCGGTCGCTGCAGATTGAAAATGAAGCCCTGGGCCGATTGCAGGCCCTGCTTGGCCAGGTGCGCGCGTTGCAGGCGGCCATCGTCGAGCGCCGGGCCGTTGTAGCCGATGGTGTAGGCGGTAGCGGAGAACTCGCGGTTGTAGTCGTAACCGCCGCCGCGCAGCACCTGGCGGGCCACGTCGGTGTCGCCGAAGTACTCGATGCTGAAGCGGTCGAAGTTGTACATGCCGCGTGCTTCGGGCAGGTCCTTGCCCCACCAGTCGGGGTTGCGCTGGAAGGTGATGCTGCGGCCGTTGTCGATCTTGTCGATACGGTACGGGCCGCTGCCCAGCGGTGCCTCGAAGCCGCCGCCGTTGGCGAAGTCGCGGGTTTTCCACCAGTGTTCGGGCAGCACCGGCAGCGTCGCCAGGTCCAGCGGCAGGGTGCGGCTTTCGGCGCTCTTGAAGTTGAAGCGCACCTGCCGTGGGCCCTCGACCTGCACGTCCGCCACATTGGCGAACTGCGTGCGGTAGCCCAGGCTGCCTTCGCGCATCAGCAGTTCGAAGGTGTAGCGCACGTCCTGCGCGGTGATCGGCTGGCCGTCGGCGAACACCGCCTTGGGGTTGAGGTAGAAGCGCAGCCACAGGCCGTCTTCACTGCGCTCCATGCGCTCGGCCACCAGCCCGTACACGGTGTACGGCTCGTCCAGCGAGCGCACCGCCAGAGGGGCGTAGAGCAGGCCGTCCACCTGGCTGACGCCGATGCCTTTGTCGATGTACGGCAGAATGTGGTCGTACTGGCCGATCTCCACCGCCGAGCGGCGCAGGCTGCCGCCCTTGGGCGCATCGGGATTCACATAGTCGAAATGCTGGAAGTCGGCAGGGTAGCGGGGCGCTTCGCCGTAGACGGTCAACGCGTGCTGCGGCGCAGCCTGGGCATTGCTCGCGGTAGTGAACAGGGCACAAAGAACGAATGAGAGGAAAGCTGCGCGCATTGTCTGCCTGAGTCGAAGAGCGAAGGGTGCAGCCTAACATCATGGCCCGGTGGCATTGCAAATGCAGAACGGCCCGCGATAGACGGGCCGTTCGGGTGTAACGCAGACCGTGGACCGATCAGTCCTGACGGCTGGTCACTTCCAGCAGGTGGTAACCGAACTGGGTCTTCACCGGGCCCTGCACGACGTTGATCGGCGCGCTGAATACGACGGTGTCGAATTCCTTGACCATCTGGCCTGGGCCGAACGAACCCAGGTCGCCACCTTGGCGGCTGGACGGGCAGGTGGAGTTGGCCTTGGCGATCTCCGCGAAATCGGCGCCGCCTTCGATCTGGGATTTGAGGTCGATGCACTTGGCTTCGTCGGCGACCAGGATGTGGCGGGCAGTGGCTTTAGCCATGATGATTCTCCTTTCTGAAAAAGTGGGCAGGGTACCCGATTGAGGGGGCATTTTCCTGCAAAAGTTCCATACGAATGTGTACGGACGCTCAGTCGCGGCAATGCACCTGGCGCCCTGCGGCGTAGGTCTGCAGCACCGCGCGGTCGTCGCCCAGGGTCATCAGCACGAACAGCACTTCCTCGAAGGTCTTGGCCTGGCCGATGCGATAGCTCAGCAGCGGCGTGGCATGGTAGTCGAGCACCACGAAGTCGGCGTCGGTGCCTGGTTGCAGCGTACCGATACGGTCTTCCAGGCGCAGTGCGCGAGCGCCGCCCAGGGTCGCCAGGTACAGCGACTTGAACGGGTTGAGCTTTTCGCCCTGCAACTGCATGACCTTGTACGCCTCGTTCAGGGTCTGCAACAGCGAGAAGCTGGTGCCACCACCGACATCGGTGCCCAGGCCGACATTGACCTTGAAGCGCTCGGCCTGGGGCAGGTTGAACAGGCCGCTGCCCAGGAACAGGTTCGAGGTGGGGCAGAAGGCGATGGCCGAGCCGGTTTCGGCCAGCCGCTGGCATTCCTCGTCGCACAGGTGCACGCCGTGGGCCAGCACCGAGCGCTCGCCGAGCAATTGGTAGTGGTCGTACACGTCCAGGTAGTTGCGCCGCTCGGGGAACAGCGCCTTGACCCACTCGATTTCCTTGAGGTTCTCGCTGATGTGGGTCTGCAGGTAGACGTCCGGGTATTCGCGCAGCAATTGCCCGGCCAGGGTCAACTGCGCCTCGCTGCTGGTCGGCGCGAAGCGTGGCGTCACCGCGTAGTGCAGGCGGCCCTTGCCATGCCAGCGCTCGATCAGCGCCTTGCTCTGGGCATAGCTGCTCTGGGCGGTGTCGGTCAGGTAGTCCGGGGCGTTGCGGTCCATCATCACCTTGCCGGCGATCAGCCGCAGGTCGAGGGCCTCGGCGGCTTCGAACAGGGCGTCGACCGATTCGGGGTGAACGCTGCCGAACACCAGCGCGGTGGTGGTGCCGTTGCGCAGCAGTTCCTTGAGGAAGATATCCGCCACCTGGTCGGCATGGGCCTTGTCGCTGAGCTGGCCTTCGCACGGGAAGGTGTACTCGTTCAGCCAGTCCAGCAGTTGCTCGCCATAGGAACCGACCATGCCGGTCTGTGGAAAATGAACGTGGGTGTCGATGAAACCGGGGGTGATCAAAGCATCCGGGTAATGACTGACCTCGACGGTGGCCGGCAGGGTCGGCAGCACCTCGTCGGCCGCGCCCAGCGCCAGGATGCGACCGTCCTCCACCACCAGCACGCCATCGGCGAAGTATTGGTAGGAAGCCTGGACACCGACCAGGGCAGGGTCGTCGAGGCTGTGCAGGATCGCGGCGCGATAGGCTTTGCGGGTAAGGCTCATGGTGCATCTCTCAAGGTAACGGGGCTGCGGCGCGAGCGCGGCAGCAGTTGGGCGACCTCCGGCGAGCTGGCTGTCCCCGGCTCGGCGCGGGCGCCAAAGTGCGCATTGTAGGTGGCGATGATCTCGGCGGCGATGGAAACGGCGATTTCCATCGGCAGCTTGCCTTTCACTGCCGCCAGGCCCATGGGGCAGCGCATGCGCTGCACTACACTGGGCGCGATGCCGCGGTCGCGCAGGCGATGCTCGAAGCGGGCGCGCTTGGTGGCCGAGCCGATCAGGCCGAACCAGGTGAAATCGTTGCGTTTGAGAATGGCCCGGGTCAACTCCAGATCGAGCGAGTGGTCGTGGGTCATGACGATGCAGTAGCTGCCCGCCGGCAGGCTCGCCACTTCATCCACCGGCTCGTCGGTGATCACCTGGCAGACCCCGTCGGGCAGGCTTGGCGGAAACTCGTCGGCCCGCGAGTCGACCCAGCGCACCCGGCACGGCAGGCTCGCCAGCAGGGGCACCAGCGCGCGGCCGACGTGGCCGGCGCCGAACACCACCACCTGGGCCTGCGCCTGCAGCATGGGCTCGAACAGCAGCACCGTCGCACCGCCGCAGCATTGGCCCAGGCTGGCGCCCAGGCTGAAGCGTTCCAGACGCGTGGTGCGGGTGCCTTCGGCGAGCATCTGTCGAGCGGTGTGCAGGCACTTGTACTCCAGATGACCGCCGCCGATGGTGTCGTACAGGGCGGTGGCACTGACCACCATCTTGGCCCCGGCGTTGCGCGGCGTGGAGCCCTTTTCTTCGATGATGGTCACCAGCACGCAGGCTTCGCCGCGGGCCTGATGCTCGGCCAGCGCGCCGATCCAGTCAGTCATGGGCAGTGCTCCCCTCGGTCGCCTTGCGCATCTGCTCGCAGCCCCAGAGCACCCGTTCCGGGGTGGCGGGGGCGTCGATGTTCGGTTGCAGGCGGTAATCACCCAGGCTCGCCACGGCGTCCTTGATTGCGCACCAGGCGGCGATGCCCAGCATGAACGGCGGCTCGCCCACGGCCTTGGAATGGAACACCGTGTCTTCCGGGTTCTTGCGGTTCTCCACCAGGTGCACGCGCAGATCCTGTGGCATGTCGGCCACCGCCGGAATCTTGTACGAGGCCGGCCCGCTGGTCAGCAGCTTGCCTTGGTCGCTCCACACCAGTTCCTCGCACGTCAGCCAGCCCACCCCCTGCAGGAAGCCGCCTTCCACCTGGCCGAGGTCGATGGCCGGGTTCAACGAGGCGCCGACGTCATGCAGGATATCGGTACGCAACAGCTTGTACTCGCCGGTCAGCGTGTCGATCAGCACTTCGCAGCACGCCGCGCCGTACGCGAAATAGTAGAACGGTCGGCCGCGCGCCAGGCTGCGGTCGTAGTGGATCTTCGGCGTCTTGTAATAACCGGTGCTGGACAGCGGCACCTGGCCCATCCACGCCTGCTGCACCAGGCTCTGGAACGTCAGCAACTGGTCGCGTACGCGCACGTGGCCGTTGCTGAACGCCACGTCTTCTTCACTGACCCGATAGTGCCGGGCGGCGAACTCCACCAGCCGCTGCTTGAGGATCAGCGCCGCGTTCTGCGCCGCCTTGCCGTTCAGGTCGGCCCCGCTGGAAGCCGCGGTGGGGGAGGTGTTGGGCACCTTGTCGGTATTGGTCGCGGTGATCTGGATGCGGCCGATGTCGACCTGGAACACCTCGGCCACCACCTGCGCGACCTTGACGTTCAAGCCCTGGCCCATTTCGGTGCCGCCGTGGTTCAGGTGAATGCTGCCGTCGGTGTAGATATGGATCAGCGCCCCGGCCTGGTTGAGGAAGCTGGCGGTGAACGAGATACCGAACTTCACCGGGGTCAGTGCCAGGCCTTTCTTCAATATCGGGCTGTCGGCGTTGAACGCGCGGATCGCCTCGCGGCGCGGGCCATAGTCGCAGCTGGCTTCGAGCTCGGCGGTGATCTCTTCGAGCAGGTTGTGCTCCACCGTCTGATAGTAGTGGGTGACGTTGCGCTCGGTCTTGCCGTAGTAGTTGGCCTTGCGCACCGCCAGCGGGTCGAGGGCCAGGTGGCGGGCGATGCGGTCCATCACTTCCTCGATGGCGACCATGCCCTGGGGCCCGCCGAAGCCGCGGTAGGCGGTGTTCGACGCGGTGTGGGTCTTGCAGCGGTGGCCATTGATGGTGGCGTCGCCCAGGTAATAGGCGTTGTCGGCATGGAACATCGCCCGGTCGACGATGGATGCCGACAGGTCGGGTGAGTAGCCACAGTTGCCGGCCAAATCCAGATTGATCCCGTGCAGGCGCCCGCTGTCGTCGAAACCGACGTCGTACTCGATGTAGAAGGGGTGGCGCTTGCCGGTCATGAGCATGTCCTCGACCCGCGGCAGGCGCATCTTGGTCGGCTGCCCGGTCAGATGCGCTACCACCGCGCACAGACAGGCCGGGCTGGCCGCCTGGGTTTCCTTGCCGCCGAAGCCGCCTCCCATGCGGCGCATGTCCACCACCACCTGGCTCATCGACACGCCCAGCACTTCGGCCACCAGCTTCTGCACCTCGGTGGGGTTCTGCGTCGAGCAGTAGACGATCATCCCGCCGTCCTCGGTGGGCATCACCGAGCTGATCTGCGTTTCCAGGTAGAAATGCTCCTGGCCACCGATGTGCAGGCTGCCCTGCAGGCGATGGGTGGCGCTGGCCAGGGCGGTCGCCGAATCGCCGCGCTGGTGGGTGTGGCTGTCGAGCACGAAATGCTTCTGCCGCAGCGCCTCGACCACGTCCAGCACCGGCGGCAGATCTTCGTACTCGATCACGGCGGCCATCGCCCCGCGGCGGGCGCTGTCGAGGTCGCGCGCCGCCACGGCCAGCACCGGCTGGCCAACGAACTCGACCTTGTCGATCGCCAGCAGCGGGTCGCCCGGCAGCAGCGGGCCGATGTCCTTGAGGCCGGGAATGTCCTCGTGGGTGATCGCCAGGCGCACGCCGGGAATGGTGTAGCAGGCCGACGTGTCGATGCGCACGATGCGCGCGTGGGCACGGTCGGAAAGCCGGGCGTACACGTGCAGCTGGTTGGGGAATTCCAGGCGGTCGTCGATGTACACCGCCTCACCGGTGACGTGCTTGTCGGCGCTGTCGTGCTTGACGCCCCGGCCAACGCCGGTGGTCAGGCCCTGGGCGAACAGTTCAGCCATGCGTGCCTGGCTGTCGGGCGCTGGATGCTCAGACATGGGCGCTCACCCGCGTTTGAATGTGTGGCGACTGCAGCTCGATGAAACACTTGCGCAGCAGGTTCTGTGCGGTCAGCAGGCGGTACTGCTTGCTCGCGCGAAAATCCGACAGCGGTGTGAAATCCTCGGCCAGGGCGGCACAGGCGGCCTCGACGCTGGCCTTGTTCCAGGGCTTGCCGAGCAGTGCCGATTCGCAGGCCGCAGCGCGTTTGGGAATTGCCGCCATGCCGCCAAAGGCGGCGCGCACCTCGTGCACCACACCGTCTTCGATCAACAGGTCGAACGCGGCGCAAACCGCGGAAATGTCATCGTCCAGGCGTTTCGACACCTTGTAGGCGCGGAAAGCCCGGCGCGGGTCGGCGCGCGGCACGATGACCTTCTCGATGAACTCGCCGTCTTCGCGAGCGGTGATGCGGTAGTCGATGAAATAGTCCTGCAGGGGCAGGGTGCGGCTGCGCGAGCCTTTGCGCAGTACCACCTGCGCGCCCAGGGCCAGCAGCAGCGGCGGGGTATCACCGATCGGCGACGCATTGCCGATGTTCCCGCCCAGGGTGGCCTGGTTGCGGATCTGCAACGAGGCGAAGCGGTGCAGCAGGTGGCCAAAATCCGCGTACTCGTGCGCCAGTGCCTGATAGCAGTCGGTCAGCGGCGTGGCTGCGCCGATCTCCAGGCGGTCGTCGAACGTCTCGATGCGCTTCATCTCGGCTACGTGGCCCACGTAGATCATCACCGGCAGCACCCGGTGCGCCTGGGTGACCTCCAGCGCCAGGTCGGTGCCGCCGGCCAGCAGCCGTGCCTCGGGCTGCTCGCTGTACAGTTCGGCCAGATCGGCTACGGTCAAGGGCATCAGGCAACGGTTGTTGCCACCGTGCAGCTCGTCGGTGTGCGCCGGTGCAATGGTTTTCAGCCTGGCGATGGTCTGCGCCTGCTGGCTGTCGAACTGATCGGGCAGCGCGGGTCCGCCGCAGGCCTGGGCCGCGGCGTCGAGAATCGGCCGGTAGCCGGTGCAGCGACACAGGTTGCCGGCCAGTGCTTCGCAGGCCTGATCGCGGCTGGCCTGGGGTTGGTTCTTCTGCAGGGCAAACAGCGACATGACGAAGCCAGGGGTGCAGAACCCGCACTGCGAGCCATGGCAATCGACCATGGCCTGCTGCACGCTGTGCAGACGGCCCTGATGCTTGAGGTCTTCGACACTGAGCAGCTGCTTGCCGTGCAGGCTGGCGACGAAGGTCAGGCACGCGTTGCTGCTGCGATAGCGGATATGCGTCTGCGCACCGTCTTCCACCAGTTCGCCGATCACTACCGTGCACGCACCGCAATCGCCGCTGGCGCACCCCTCTTTGGTGCCTGGCCGCGCCAGATCGGTGCGCAGGTAGTCGAGCACGGTCAGGTTCGGGTCCAGGGCATGCTCGGTATGCAGCTGTTGATTCAAGAGAAACTGGATCACGGATGGCCTCACGACACCTGATTCTTGGGTCTGCCTTGAGCAGAATCTATGCGGCGGCCGGGAAGGGGTCAACGATTAGCTGACCTGCGGGTCAGGAAGTTTCTCGAACCCGTTGCCTGCACCCCGGCAGTCCTGCTTTTGCCAAGCCACATCCGTGCCAACTGCCGCCTTTGCCGTTCAATTGGAGTACACTGCGCCGCATGCTTTGATCACAGCTTGCCGATTACCGATTGTCGAAGGAAACCCATGACGTTCAAGGCGCCGGACAGCCTCGCCGAGCAAATTGCCCATCATCTGGCCGAGCGCATCATCAGCGGTGAGCTCAAGCCGGCCGAGCGCATTCAGGAACTCAAGGTCACCCAGGCGCTGAACGTCAGCCGCGGCTCGGTGCGCGAAGCCCTGTTGATTCTCGAGCGCCGCCACCTGGTCGAGATCCTGCCGCGGCGCGGCGCCCAGGTCAGCGAACTCACCGAGCACAAGGTGCGCAGCCTCTGTGCCCTGATGGGCGAGATGTACATCATGCTCGGCGACGCCGTGGCCCAGCGCTGGCAGACCGAGGCCGACCTCGCACCGTTCCTGGTCATCCAGCAACGCCTGCAGACCAGCTACGAGCGCCAGGACATCACCGCCTTCGTCGAGGACAGCTTCAACGTCATGCGCGCCGCCTATCCGTTCGCCAACAACCCGTACCTGCAAGAAACCATCGAGAACCTCCAGCCGGCCATGAACCGCACCTACTACCTGGCCCTGGAGCAGCGCAAGGCCTCGATGAGCGAATACCTGGCGTTGTTCGGGCGGCTGCTGCAGGCGGTCTCCGCGCGCGATCCGCAGCTCATCCGCAAGGTTCTCGGCGAATACTGCCAGCGCAGCTGTGAACTGGTGCTCAGCGCCCTGGCGGCGCGCTGAGCATGCGCCTCAAGTGCATTCGCCTGGCCGGGTTCAAGTCGTTCGTCGACCCGACCACGGTCAACTTCCCCAGCAACATGGCTGCCGTGGTCGGGCCCAACGGTTGTGGCAAGTCCAACATCATCGACGCCGTGCGCTGGGTCATGGGCGAGAGCTCGGCGAAGAACCTGCGCGGCGAGTCGATGACCGACGTCATCTTCAACGGCTCCACCAGCCGCAAGCCGGTCAGCCAGGCCAGCATCGAGCTGGTGTTCGACAACAGCGACAGCACGCTGGTGGGCGAGTACGCGGCCTACGCGGAAATCTCGATCCGGCGCAAGGTCACCCGCGAAAGCCAGAACACCTATTACCTGAACGGCACCAAGTGTCGGCGCCGCGACATCACCGACATCTTTCTCGGCACCGGCCTGGGCCCGCGCAGCTACTCGATCATCGAACAGGGGATGATCTCCAAGCTGATCGAGGCCAAGCCCGAAGACCTGCGCAACTTCATCGAGGAAGCCGCCGGCATTTCCAAGTACAAGGAGCGCCGCCGCGAGACCGAAAGTCGCATTCGCCGTACCCATGAGAACCTGGCGCGCCTGACCGACCTGCGCGAAGAGCTGGAACGCCAGCTCGAACGCCTGCATCGCCAGGCCCAGGCGGCCGAGAAATACCAGCAGTACAAAGCCGAGGAACGCCAGCTCAAGGCGCAGCTGTCGGCCTTGCGCTGGCAAACCCTGAACGAGCAGGTGGGCCAGCGCGAAGCGGTCATTGCCGATCAGGAGGTGGCCTTCGAAGCGCTGGTGGCGGAACAGCGCAACGCCGATGCGGGCATCGAGCGCCTGCGCGATGGCCATCACGAGCTGTCCGAACGCTTCAATACCGTGCAGGCGCGCTTCTATTCCGTGGGCGGTGACATCGCCCGTGTCGAGCAGAACATCCAGCACGGCCAGCAGCGCCTGCGCCAACTGCAGGACGATTTCAAGGAAGCCGAACGCGCTCGCCTGGAAACCGAATCGCACCTGGGCCACGACCAGACCCTGCTGGCGACCCTGGGCGAAGAGCTGGACATGCTCGAGCCCGAGCAGGCAATCAGCAGTGCCGCCGCCGAAGAAGCGGCGGCGGCGCTGGAAGAAGCGGAAACCCGCATGCACGGTTGGCAGGAGCAGTGGGACCGGTTCAATACGCGCTCCGCCGAGCCGCGACGTCAGGCCGAAGTCCAGCAGGCGCGCATCGCCCAGCTGGAACTGTCGATGCAGCGCCTGGCCGAGCGGCAGCGGCGGCACAGCGAAGAGCGCGAACTGCTGGCGGCCGACCCGGAAGACGCCGCCATCCTGGAATTGGCTGAACAGCTGGCCAGCAGCGAAATGCTCATCGAAGAGTGGACCGCCGAGGAACGGCAACAGGCCGAACAGCTGGACGCTACCCGTCAGCAACTGCAACAGGCGACCCAGGCCCAGCAACAGGCCCAGGGCGAGCTGCAGCGGCTCAACGGCCGCCTGGCTTCCCTCGAGGCTTTGCAGCAGGCCGCGCTGGATCCGGGCACGGGCACCGCGCAGTGGCTGGATCAACAGGGGCTGGCCGGCCATCCGCGCCTGGCCGAAGGGCTGCGCGTCGACCCCGGCTGGGAGCTGGCGGTGGAAACCGTGTTGGGCGCCGATCTCCAGGCAGTGCTGGTCGATGATCTGCAAGGCCTCGACCTGGCCGGCTTCGATCAGGGCGAACTGCGCCTGATCAGCGCGGCTGCGGGCGCCATAGCCTTGCCAGGCAGCCTGCTGCACAAGGTCCACAGCCAGGTCGACCTGAGCCCCTGGCTCGCGGGGGTGCGAACGGTCGCCGACCTCGACACCGCGCTGGCCCAGCGCAGCCAATTGGCCGCGGGCGAAAGCCTGGTCAGTCCGGACGGCTATTGGCTGGGTCGGCACTTTCTGCGTGTCAGCCGTGGCAACGACGCCAGTCGCGGGGTTCTGGCCCGCGGGCAGGAGCTGCAGGCCCTGCAGCTGGACGTCGAGTCCCGCGAAGCAGCTTTGGCGCAACTGCAGGAACAGCTTGCGGCCTGCCGTGAACGGCAGGATGCCCAGGAACAGCTGCGCGAACAGCTGCGCCGCCGCATCCAGGATGAAAACCGCCAGCAGGGCGAGCTCAAGGCCACGCTCTCGGCGAGCCGGGCCAGGGCCGAGCAGCTGGCGCTGCGTCGTCGGCGCCTCGACGAAGAACTCGGCGAACTGGCCGAACAGCGCGCCCTGGAACACGAGCAGCTCGGTGAGTCGCGCCTGCAGTTGCAGGACGCGCTCGACGCCATGGCCACCGACACCGAACAGCGCGAACAGCTCATGGCGCAGCGCGACAGCCTGCGCGAAGGCCTGGAGCGCATTCGCCAGGACGCCCGCCAGCACAAGGATCGCGCGCATCAGTTGGCGGTTCGCCTGGGCTCGCTGCGCGCCCAGCACGACTCCACTGGCCAGGCGCTGGAACGCCTGCAATTGCAGGCCGAGCGTTTGGGCGAGAAACGCGAACAATTGAGTTTGAACCTGGAGGAGGGCGAGGCCCCGCTCGAAGAACTGCGCCTGGACCTCGAAGGCCTGCTCGAACAGCGCATGGCCGTCGACGAAGAAATGCGCCACGCGCGGCTGGCACTGGACGATGCCGATCGCGAGCTGCGCGAGGTCGAAAAACGTCGCACCCAGGCCGAGCAGCAGAGCCAGCTGTTGCGCGGCCAGCTGGAACAGCACCGCCTGGAGTGGCAGGGGCTCAGCGTGCGGCGCAAGACTCTGCAGGAGCAGCTGCAGGCCGACGGCTACGACCTGCACGGCGTGCTCGCCACCCTCGACGTGTTGGCCAGCGAGCAGGAGGCCGAGGAAGAACTGCACCGTATCGACGGGCGCATCCAGCGCCTGGGCGCGATCAACCTCGCGGCCATCGACGAATACCAGCAGCAATCCGAGCGCAAGCGCTATCTGGATGCGCAAAACGCCGATCTGGCCGAAGCGCTGGACACCCTGGAAAACGTCATTCGCAAGATCGACAAGGAAACCCGCAGCCGCTTCAAGGACACCTTTGACCAGATCAATGCCGGTTTGCAGGCACTTTTTCCAAAAGTTTTCGGTGGTGGCAGTGCTTATCTGGAACTGACGGGCGAAGATTTACTCGATACAGGGGTGACGATCATGGCGCGTCCGCCCGGCAAGAAGAACAGCACCATTCATTTGCTCTCCGGTGGAGAGAAAGCCTTGACCGCACTGGCCCTGGTTTTCGCTATCTTCAAACTGAATCCGGCGCCGTTCTGCATGCTCGACGAAGTCGATGCACCGTTGGACGACGCCAACGTCGGTCGTTACGCCCGGTTGGTGAAAGAGATGTCGCAGACGGTGCAGTTCATCTATATCACCCACAACAAGATCGCCATGGAGATGGCCGATCAGTTGATGGGGGTGACCATGCACGAACCCGGTTGCTCGCGACTGGTGGCCGTGGACGTGGAAGAGGCATTGGCCATGGTCGAGGCCTGAAAAACCCTTATCATGGCGTTAAAATCGAGCCAAATGCGACAGACGGTGTAAAGTTGTTTCTGGTCGTGCTAGTTTTACCAAAGTCTTGTTTACGCGTGGGAAAACGCCTGTCAGAACATACAGTTGGCGCCACGTCTTAAAGAGGGTTCACACCCTTTATTTTTCAGCATTTTTATAGAGGCACGGGATTACATGGAAATCGGTCTGCGCGAGTGGCTGATCCTCATCGGCATCATTGTCATTGCCGGTATTCTTTTCGACGGCTGGCGCCGGATGCGTGGCGGCAAGGGCAAGCTCAAGTTTCGCCTGGATCGCAACATCAACAACCTTCCCGAGGAAGACACGGGCGCCGAAGTGCTCGGTCCGCCTCGCGTACTCGATGCTCATAAAGAGCCGCAACTGGATGAGCATGACCTGCCGTCCATGAGCGCCCAGCGCGACGGCGGCAACCAGCGCGCCAAGCGCGAGCCGTCGGCCGACCACGCTGATCTCAACCTGGCCGTGGAGCCGGACGAGATCAAGGAGCCCCGCGAAGCCCGGCCGACCAAGCCTGCACGCGAGCCCAAGCCGACCAAACCGCAGCCTGCGATGAAAGCGGCGCGTGACGCCCACGACGATTTCGCCAGCGAGGGCAAGGGTTTTTCCAGCAGCGGTGCCCCGGCCGTGGAGAAAGACCTGCCACCGGTCGAAGAGGTGCTGGTGATCAGCGTCATCTCGCGCAGCGAGAGCGGTTTCCGCGGCCCTGCGTTGCTGCAGAACATCCTCGAAAGCGGCCTGCGCTTCGGCGAAATGGACATTTTCCATCGTCACGAAAGCATGGCCGGCAATGGCGAAGTGCTGTTCTCCATGGCCAATGCGGTCAAGCCGGGCATCTTCGATCTGGACGATATCGACCATTTCAGCACCCGTGCCGTGAGCTTCTTCCTCGGTCTGCCCGGCCCGCGTCATCCCAAGCAGGCCTTCGACGTGATGGTGGCCGCGGCGCGCAAGCTGGCCCATGAACTGGACGGCGAGTTGAAGGACGACCAGCGCAGCGTGCTGACCGCGCAGACCATCGAGCACTACCGCCAGCGCATCGTCGAATTCGAACGCCGCGCCATGACTCACAAGCGCTAAGTCCGATACTGCCGCAGCCCGTGCCCTTGTAGGAGCGGGCAGTGCCCGCGAACGGAGCGCCGCCGAACCCCCAGATCCAACCCAAGAGCAGCCCAGGCTGCTCTTTTGCTTCAAGCGAGAACCGATCATGACCGACGCCACCCGTATCCTCGAACTGCGTGCCGAACTCGACCAGCACAATTACCGTTACCACGTGCTCGACGAACCCAGCATCCCCGACGCCGAATACGACCGTCTGTTCCATGAACTGAAAGCGCTCGAAGCCGCCCATCCCGAGCTGGTCACGCCCGACTCGCCCACGCAGCGCGTCGGCAACGCTGCATTGACCGCGTTCTCCCAGGTGCGCCACGAAATCCCCATGCTCAGCCTGGGCAACGCCTTCGAAGAAGTCGACCTGCGTGAATTCGACCGCCGCGTCACCGAAGGCCTCGACCTGCCCACCGGTGATCTGTTCGGCAGCGGCGCGGCCATCCACTACAGCTGCGAACCCAAGCTCGACGGCCTGGCTGTCTCCCTGCTGTATCAGGACGGCGCCCTGGTTCGCGGCGCCACCCGCGGCGATGGCACCACCGGCGAAGACATCAGTGTCAACGTGCGCACCATCCGCAACATCCCGCTCAAGCTGCACGGCAGTGGCTGGCCACCGGTGCTGGAAGTGCGCGGCGAGGTTTACATGTCCAAGGCCGGCTTCGAGCGGCTCAACGCCAGCCAGATGGAAGTCGGCGGCAAGACCTTCGCCAACCCGCGCAACGCTGCGGCCGGCAGCCTGCGTCAGCTCGACTCGAAGATCACCGCTAGCCGTCCCCTGGAATTCTGCTGCTACGGCATCGGCCAAGTTACCGAAGACATCGCCACCACCCACACCGGCAACCTCGAACAGCTCAAGAAATGGGGCATGCCGATCAGTCGCGAACTCAAGGTCGCGGAAAACATCGAGCAGTGCCTGGAGTACTACCACGACATCGGCGCCCGCCGAACCCAGCTGCCCTATGAAATCGACGGTGTGGTGTTCAAGGTCAACAGCGTGGCCTCTCAGCGCGAGCTGGGCTTTCGCGCGCGCGAGCCGCGCTGGGCCATTGCCCATAAATTCCCCGCCATGGAAGAGCTCACCGAACTGCTCGACGTGGAGTTTCAGGTGGGCCGCACCGGCGCCGTTACACCCGTGGCGCGGCTCAAGCCGGTCAAGGTGGCAGGCGTCACGGTGGCCAACGCTACCTTGCACAACATGGACGAAGTGGCGCGCCTGGGCCTGATGATCGGCGATACCGTGATCATCCGTCGCGCCGGTGACGTCATTCCCCAGGTCATGCAGGTGGTGGTCGAGCGTCGGCCGGACAACGCCCGTGCGGTTCAGGTGCCGGAAACCTGCCCGGTGTGCGGCTCCCATGTCGAGCGCACCCAGCTGGTCAAGCGCAGCAAGGGCAAGCAGACGGTCAGCGAAGGCGCGGTCTATCGCTGTGTCGGGCGATTGGCCTGTGGTGCGCAACTCAAGCAGGCGATCATTCATTTCGTCTCGCGGCGGGCGATGGACATCGACGGGCTCGGTGAGAAGAGCGTCGAGCAGTTGGTCGACGAAGGCCTGGTCAGTTCCCCCGCCGACCTTTACACACTGCAGTTCGACGACGTGGTCAAGCTGGACGGTTTCGCCGCGGTATCCAGCAACAACCTGCTCGAGGCCATTGCCGACAGCAAACAGCCGAGCCTGGCACGCTTCATCTATGCCTTGGGCATCCCCGACGTGGGCGAGGAGACGGCCAAGGTGCTGGCGCGCTCGCTGGGCTCGTTGCAGCGCGTCAGCGAAGCGCTGCCGCAGGTACTGACCTACCTGCCGGACATCGGCCTGGAAGTGGCCTTCGAGATCCACAGCTTCTTCGAAGATCCGCACAACCGCAGCGTCATCCAGCAATTGCTCGAGCGCGGCCTGCAGTTGCAGGAGGAGGGCGACGTACACCCCGAATACGCTGCCAGCACCACCCTGGCCGGTATGATCGCCAAGCTGGAGATCAATTCGGTAGGCCCGACCGGCGCCGAAAAGCTGGTGGCCAAGCTGGGCAGCCTGGACCAGATCATCGCCGCCGACGGCATCGACCTGCGCCAGGCGCTCAACGCCCGGCAGGCGGAGGCGGTGCGCGAGTACTTCAAGGAGCCGCGCAACGCCGAGACGGCCAAGGCCGTGGAAGCGCAGTTGCAAGCCTTCGGCATGCACTGGGCGAGCGAGAAAAAAGTCGTCGAAGGCCTGCCCCTGGCGGGACAGACCTGGGTACTGACTGGCTCCCTGGAGCAGATGAGCCGCGACGAAGCCAAGCAGAAGCTCGAAGCCCTTGGGGCCAAGGTCTCCGGCTCGGTTTCTGCCAAAACCCACACCGTCGTGGCAGGCCCCGGTGCCGGCTCAAAACTGGCCAAGGCGAGCGAACTGGGCATAAAAGTCCTCGACGAAGAACAGTTCCTGAAGTTTCTCGCCAACATGTAACATCATGACATGACGCACCCCAAGTTTCCCCCAAACTGCGGTGCACCTCAGCAATCAGAGCCCAGGGCCACCCCCCCCCTGTAGCAGCGGCGCAAGCCGCGTCCGGTTCTACCGCGTTCATTCAGACTGACTGCGGCCACCGTCGACGCGGCTCGCGCCGCTGCTACACGACGTTCTTCAACCTCCCATCCGCATTTCCGCCCAACCTCTGCCGCAAATGAAACCTTTCCCACGCCGGCAAGCTCTAGTCATGGCAGGCCACCGGAGATCGCCATGTATCGTTTTTTCGAACAACTCAGCACCCGAATCACCGCCCCATTCGCCAAACCGGAAAACCGTCACAGCAAGGTATGGGAATGCACCTGCGGGCAGTCGATCTTCTTCCGCAACAGCCAGTGCCTGGCATGCAATGCCTTGCTCGGTTTCTGGCCGGCCAAGAACGTGCTGTCCACGCTCGACGCCGGCCCCGAAGCAGGCAGCTGGCGCCTGCATGCCGCGCCCGACGCAGGCCTGTTCCGCCGCTGCGCCAACCTCGATACCCCCGCAGCCTGCAACTGGCTGGTGCCGGCAGAGAAGGGGCCCGCAGCCCTGTGCACCGCATGCAACCTGAACCGGACCATCCCCGATCTGAGCATTCCGGAAAACCCCGAACACTGGCGCAAGGTTGAAACAGCCAAGCGCCGCCTGATCGCGCAGCTGATCAACCTCGGCCTGCCGGTCATCGCCAAGACCGAAGACGAAGCCACCGGCTTGGCGTTCGACTTCATCGGCACCGACCTCAATGGCAACGCGCCCACCACCGGCCACGCCAATGGCCTGGTTACCCTGGATATCAAGGAAGCCGACGACGCCCACCGGGAAAAGGTCCGCGTGCAGATGCGCGAACCGTACCGCACGCTGCTCGGACACTTCCGGCACGAAGTAGGGCACTACTACTGGGACCGGCTGATCGCCGACACTCACTGGGTGGCCGACTACCGCCGCCTGTTCGGCGATGAAAGCCAAAGCTACGCCGACGCGCTGCAGCGCCATTACGACCAGGGTGCCCCGGCCGATTGGCAACAGAACTTCGTCAGTGCCTACGCCACCATGCACCCATGGGAAGACTGGGCGGAAACCTGGGCTCACTACCTGCACATGATGGACGCGGTGGACACCGCGTTGGGCTTCGGCATGAGCGCCAAGGAAATGGACCTCGACTACACGCCGTTCCCCTTGGCCACCCTTTACGACCCGGATCACACCAGCGGCCCTGCATTCCTCGCGTTCGTCAACGCCTGGATCGAACTGGCCGGCATGCTCAACGAACTTTCCCGCGCCATGGGCCAGCCCGACTTCTACCCCTTCGTGCTGCCACCGGCCGTGATCGCCAAGCTGCACTTCATCCACGTCGTCGTCCAGGAAGCCGGCGGCCGCGCCGACGACGTCCTGCAGGTGTGACACACCGGCCGATGCCCGCCCCCCCCCCTGTGGGAGCGGGCTCTGCCCGCGAAGAGGCCTGCACATTCACCGCCTTATTCGAAATGTGCACCGCCCATTCATAAGCCTTCGCGGGCAGAGCCCGCTCCCACGAAGGCGGGGTAGCGCTGCTGCAAAGAGAGCTGCTGCCTCTAGAGCGCAAGCACGAACCTGCGCTCATAACCAATCCGTCCACGGTACGCTTCACCGCGATCCACCCATCCCAGCGCCTTGTACAACCCAATGCCCGCCACATTGTCAGCATCCACCGACAACTCCAGCTGTTGCACCCCAGGCCACGCACCGCGCGCTGCATCAGGCAGGCCTTGCAGACAAGCCCGCCCCAGCCCACGTCCCTGCATGCGCCGATCCACCTGCAATGCATGCAAGGTCGCCGCCTGCGGATGCGCCCATTCCGGCACGAATCGTCCATGCTTGAGCAGCAGAAATCCTTTCGGCACCTCATCCACCAGCAGCGCGAAACCTTGGATCTCACCATCGGTGCAGCCCAGCAGGGTATACAGCGCCATGTCCACATCCCCGGAATACTGCCTCTGCTCCGGGCGAATCTCGATATCCATCAATTGCTGCAGCTGTGTAGGCGACAAGTCGGGGTAGGGCGTCAGAACATTCATCGCAAGCACCAGGCAGGGGACATGTCGCGACGTTACCAATTCACATCACGGCTGTCGCTTGTCTTGCGCGCAAGCAATCCGCACCTACGCTGTACCGTACGAAGCAGCCCACGCCAAGTCCCTGACAGCCCTACAAATTTTATCTCGCGCAACGGGTTGTAACTTCTGTCAGGACCGGTACAATGGCCCCCGCTCGCTACCAAGCGAGTGTCGTTATGGTGACCCTGCCGGTCCCCCCGCAACGATTACCCGTGAACCTGGTCAGATCCGGAAGGAAGCAGCCACAGCGGGAACATTGTGTGCCGGGGTGTGGCTGGTAGGGTTGCCACCTCTTCCAGAATTCGTCTTCGCACGGATTCATCGCATCACCCATCCCAAACCGATACCCAGGCGAAAACTCGCCATCGCTGATCCTTGCCGATGTTTTTTCAGGCGAACTCAGCAATAGAGCAGGGCGCGGATGCAATTTCGGTCCTGCTCCATTAGCATTGGCGGTCTTCCGCTTTCATGTCGCGACGGTTTTCGATGAGTTATCAGGTTCTTGCACGTAAATGGCGTCCGCGCTCGTTCCGCGAAATGGTCGGCCAGACCCATGTGCTCAAGGCATTGATCAATGCGCTGGACAACCAGCGGCTGCATCACGCCTACCTGTTTACCGGCACTCGGGGCGTGGGCAAGACCACCATCGCGCGGATCATCGCCAAGTGCCTCAACTGCGAGACGGGCATCACGTCAACGCCGTGCGGTGAATGCTCGGCCTGCCGCGAGATCGACGAGGGTCGCTTCGTCGATCTGATCGAGATCGATGCCGCCAGCCGCACCAAGGTCGAAGACACCCGCGAGCTGCTCGACAACGTGCAGTACGCACCCAGCCGTGGGCGCTTCAAGGTTTACCTGATCGACGAAGTGCACATGCTGTCCACGCACTCGTTCAACGCGCTGCTGAAGACGCTGGAAGAGCCGCCGCCCTACGTCAAATTCATTCTGGCCACCACCGATCCGCAGAAGTTGCCGGCGACCATTCTGTCGCGCTGTCTGCAATTCTCGTTGAAGAACATGACGCCGGAGCGGGTGGTCGAGCACTTGAGCCATGTGCTGGGTGTCGAGAACGTACCCTTCGAGGACGACGCGCTGTGGTTGCTTGGCCGCGCCGCCGATGGCTCCATGCGCGACGCCATGAGCCTGACCGACCAGGCCATTGCCTTTGGCGAAGGCAAGGTGCTGGCAGCCGATGTTCGGGCGATGCTGGGTACGCTGGACCACGGCCAGGTTTACGGCGTGTTGGAGGCATTGCTCGAAGGTGACGCCCGCGGTGTGCTCGAGGCCGTGCGCCATCTGGCGGAGCAGGGGCCGGACTGGAATGGCGTGCTGGCTGAAATTCTCAACGTGCTGCACCGCGTGGCCATCGCCCAGGCGCTGCCCGAGGCGGTAGACAATGGCCAGGGTGATCGCGAACGGGTGCTGGCGCTGGCGCAGGCGCTGCCGGCCGAAGATGTGCAGTTCTATTATCAGATGGGCCTGATCGGCCGTCGCGACCTGCCACTGGCCCCGGAGCTGCGTGGCGGTTTCGAAATGGTGCTGCTGCGCATGCTCGCGTTCCGCCCCGCAGGCAGCAGCGATGGGCCCAGTCAACCGCTAAAGACAGTGGGGATCAGCGCGGCCACAGTTGATTCCACCCACTCCGTGGCAGCTCCAACCCCCGTAGGAGCGGTCAGCGGCCGCGAAGGCCCCACTGCAGATACCCAGACAGACCGCGACGCGCCGTTCGCGGCCACGGACCGCTCCTACGAGATGCCCGCGCCCTCGAATCCCCACGTAGGAGCGGTCACCGGCCGCGAAGGCCCCACTGCAGATACCCAGACAGACCGCGTCGCGCCTTTCGCGGCCACGGACCGCTCCTACGAGATGCCCGCACCCTCGAATCCCCCCGTAGGAGCGGTCAGCGGCCGCGAAGGCCCTGTTGCGGATACCCAGGCAGACCGCGTCGCGCCGTTCGCGGCCACGGACCGCTCCTACGAGATGCCCGCGCCCTCGAATCCCCCCGTAGGAGCGGTCAGCGACCGCGAAGAATCCCCCGCGCATTCCCAGGCAGCCCCTGATCCCGTTATCGATCTGCCCTGGAACGACCCGGTCGCGCCCGCAACTGCGCCCACCCAGGAACCGATCCTGGATGTCGTCGCCGAGCAGCCCGCATTGACTCCAATGCCGGCGCCCACGCCTGCCAGTGCCGTGCCGGACGCCCCGGAAACCCAGCCAGTCCCGCCTGCCGACGATGCCGAGCCCGCCGATTACACACCAGCCGGCATGGACCGCGACGACGAGCCGCCGCTGGACGAAGATTACTACGCTCCGGAAACCGACGGCGCCGCCTACAGCTACCTCGACGAGCTGGCCAGTGAAACCGTCCACGACACGCCTGTCGAAACCGAGCCCGAAGTGCTGCCCGCCGCGCAGCCAGCGAGCGGGCTGGCTTTGCAATGGCTCGAGCTGTTTCCGAAACTGCCGATCTCGGGGATGACTGGCAGCATCGCCGCCAACTGTACCTTGATCGCCGTGGAGGGCGACGACTGGCTGCTGCACCTGGACCCGGCGCACAGCGCACTGTTCAACAGCACCCAGCAGCGGCGCCTGAACGATGCGCTGAACCAGTATCATCAGCGCACGCTCAACCTGACCATCGAGCTGATCCGCCCGGAACAGGAAACCCCGGCGCAGGCCGCCGCGCGCTGGCGTGCGAATCGCCAGGCCGATGCCGAACAGTCGATTCAACAAGACCCGTACGTTCAACAAATGCTGCAACAGTTCGGTGCCATCATTCGCGACGATACGATTGAACCAGTCGAGGCGGTGGCCGGCCCAACGCGTTAAGTGCTCCTACCCAAGCCCGCGCAGGACGCCTTCGGCACTGCGCGGTCATACCCATTGACCTTTGAGGTGAACCCCATGATGAAAGGTGGCATGGCCGGCCTGATGAAGCAGGCCCAGCAGATGCAGGAAAAAATGGCCGAGATGCAGGAAGAGTTGGCCAAGGCGGAAGTGACCGGCCAATCGGGCGCAGGCCTGGTGAGCGTGGTAATGACCGGTCGTCACGACGTCAAGCGCGTGAGCCTGGACGACAGCCTGATGCAGGAAGACAAGGACGTGCTCGAGGATCTGATTGCCGCCGCCGTCAACGACGCCGTGCGCAAGATCGAAGCCAACAGCAAGGACAAGATGTCCGGCATGACCTCCGGCATGCAACTGCCGCCCGGCTTCAAGATGCCGTTCTGACCCAAAAATGCCAGGCCCGCAGCCTGGCATTTTTGTATCTGAGTGACCCAAGTGGAGGCGCCTCCCCGTAGGAGCGGTCATCGGCCGCGAAAGCTACACCGCGGTCTACCAGACACATCGTGTGCCCCCTTCGCGGCCACAGACCGCTCCTACAGGATACGCGCGCAATCCAATCCCCCCGTAGGAGCGGTCATCGGCCGCGAAAGCTACACTGCGGTCTACCAGACACATGGTGTGCCCCCTTCGCGGCCACAGACCGCTCCTACAGGATACGCGCGCAATCCAATCCCCCCGTAGGAGCGGTCATCGGCCGCGAAAGCTATACTGCGGTCTACCAGACACATCGTGTGCCCCCTTCGCGGCCAAAGACCGCTCCTACAGGATACGCGCGTAATCCAATCCCCCCGTAGGAGCGGTCATCGGCCGCGAAAGCCACGCCGCCGGCTGTTTGCCAAGCACCCAGTTGAACATCCCGCCACCCCATGCTGTCCTTTTCCTATAGCCACTTGCTGAAGGAATACCCCGCAATGTCCCAAGACCTGACCCTCAACCAGCGCTTCGTTCTCGCTTCCCGTCCGACCGGGGCGCCGACGCCGGAGAATTTCCGTCTGGAGCGCGAAGCCTTGCCGGATCTCGAAGACGGCCAAGTCCTGCTGCGCACTCTGTACCTGTCCCTGGACCCCTACATGCGCGGCCGCATGAGCGACGCACCGTCCTACGCCGCACCGGTGGAAATCGACGAAGTCATGACCGGTGGCACCGTCAGCCGCGTGGAAACTTCCAAGCACCCCAAGTTCCGCGAAGGTGACCTGGTCGTCGGCATGACCGGCTGGCAGACCCACTGCATCTCCGACGGCAGCAATCTCACGCCGCTGCCCGCCGGCATCCCCAGCCCGTCAATGGCACTGGGCGTTCTGGGCATGCCCGGCATGACCGCCTACATGGGCCTGACCCACATCGGCCAGCCCAAGGAAGGCGAAACCCTGGTGGTCGCAGCTGCCTCCGGCGCAGTCGGATCGGTAGTGGGGCAGGTGGGCAAGATCAAAGGCCTCAAAGTCGTCGGCATTGCCGGCGGGCCGGAAAAATGCCGCTACGTCGTTGAAGAGCTGGGCTTCGATGCCTGTGTCGACCACAAAAGCGAAACCTTCGCCGACGACCTGGCCAAAGCCTGCGACCAGGGCATCGACATCTACTTCGAAAACGTTGGCGGCAAAGTCTTCGACGCCGTCATGCCGTTGCTCAATGCTCGCGCGCGCATTCCGGTGTGCGGCCTGATCGCCGGCTACAACGCCACCGACCTGCCAGAAGGTCCGGACCGCTTCGCGCTGTTGCCGCGCACCTTGCTCACCAAGCGCATCCGCATGCAGGGCTTCATCGTGTTCGACGACTTTGGCGATCGCCATGCAGAATTCTTCTCTGCCATGGTGCCGTGGGTTCGTGACGGCAAGATCAAGTTCCGCGAGGACGTGGTCGACGGTCTGGAGCGAGCGCCGGAGGCGTTCATTGGCCTGCTGCAAGGGCATAACTTCGGCAAGCTGGTGGTCAAGGTTTCCGACGCCTGAGCATTTGACGTGACCCGGAGGCGCGGGTATAAACCGCGTCTCGTCGTTACGTCAGGCCGCCTTCCATGAGCTTCAGCCCACTGATCCGTCAACTGATCGACAGCCTGCGCACCTTGCCCGGCGTTGGCCAGAAATCCGCCCAGCGCATGGCCCTGCAGCTGCTCGAACGCGACCGCAGCGGCGGCAGTCGCCTGGCCCAGGCGTTGAGCCAGGCCATGGAAGGCGTAGGCCATTGCCGCCAGTGCCGCACCCTCACCGAAGAAGAACTTTGCCCGCAATGCGGTGATCCACGTCGCGACGATACGCTGCTGTGCGTGGTAGAAGGGCCGATGGACGTCTATGCTGTTGAACAGACCGGCTATCGTGGGCGCTATTTTGTGCTCAAAGGGCACTTGTCGCCCCTCGATGGCCTGGGTCCAGAGGCGATCGGAATTCCGCAATTGATGACCCGTATAGACGAGCAGGGCTCCTTCGTCGAAGTCATACTGGCCACCAACCCGACCGTCGAAGGCGAAGCCACTGCCCATTACATCGCCCAGCTGTTGGCGAAGAAAGGCCTGGTAGCTTCACGCATTGCCCACGGTGTGCCCTTGGGTGGCGAGTTGGAACTGGTCGACGGCGGTACCTTGGCCCATTCCTTCGCCGGCCGCAGACCCATCACCCTCTAACCAACCCACCCCCTGTAGCCGCGGCGCAAGCCGCGTCGGCGGCACACGCGGTAGGTCGGAAGAATCACGGTGCTGCCGGACGCGGCTCGCGCCGCTGCTACAGAAAACATGCGAACCTGCGCCACACACCCCTGTAGCAGCGGCGCAAGCCGCGTCGGCGGTACACGCGGTAGGTCGGAAGAATCACGGTGCTGCCGGACGCGGCTCGCGCCGCTGCTACAGAAAACATGCGAACCTGTGCTACGTCTCCACACCTCCATTTCCAGGGCCGACCATGCACCGTCTAGCGTTCAAGCAAGTCGATGTCTTCACCACCCAGCGCTTCAAGGGCAATCCGCTGGCGGTCATCCTGCAGGCCGAAAGCCTGACGCGCGAACAGATGCAAGAAATCGCCCACTGGAACAACCTCTCCGAAACCACCTTCGTGCTGCCCGCCACTCGCCCTGAAGCGGACTACCGCGTACGCATCTTTACCCCGAACTCCGAGCTACCCTTCGCCGGCCACGCCACCCTCGGCAGCGCCCACGCCCTGATGGAAGCCGGCCTGATCGAGCCGCGCAACGGCCGTCTGGTGCAGGAGTGTGCATTGGGTCTGATCGACCTTGATGTGGTCCGCCAGCTCGATGGCTCGCAGCTGATCACCTTCGAATTGCCGCCCGCAACGATCCAGCCAGTTAACGACAGCGATCATCGCGAGCTGCAGGCCGTGCTGGGGGTAAGCGTGGTGCGCGACCGCAGGCCGTGCTTCGTGACCGTTGGCCCATGCTGGCTGGTGGTGCAACTGCGGGACGCACAAACCGTGCTGGCGGTCATCCCTGACCTGGCGCGCATGGCCATCAACGACCACCGCACCAGCACCACCGGCGTGGTGATTTTCGGCCCGCACCCCGAGGGCAGCAACGAGCACATTGAAGTCCGCACCTTCGCGCCCACCTGCGGCATCACAGAAGATGCAGCCTGCGGCAGCGGCGGCGGGGCGGTCGCCGCGTTCATCCGTGCCACCGGGCAGACCGCCTCGCTGGGCTCCCAGCTGCGAGTCGCCCAGGGCGCTGCGTTGGGTCGCGCTGGCAAGATGCAGCTGTCGATCACCGACCAGTCGATCAAGGTCACCGGTGCCTCTGTCACCTGCCTCGACGGCTTCCTCAATCCCTAGGCTTCCCCAGGGCAGCGGTCAGCGACCCACCACCTCGATGCCGCCATCGTTGTGTTGCCGATACAGCGTATAGGGCAGCATCAGCGTGTCGAGGATTGCCGAGACGCCGATGTCCAGCGCGACGAAACTCATCTGCGGTCCGCTGCGCGAGTGGCCGGGCTTGGGCGCCTGGCCATGCAGCAGGCAGAAGTCATAGACCACGCCGCTGTACACCCGAGGCACAGCACCGCAGAACGACTCGGCTTCCTTCAAGTTGTCGCTGGTCACCACATCATCGCGAAACACCGTATTGATCGTGCCGCAACCCGTCAGCAGTCCCGCGACAACCACGCCTATCAACGCTTTCATTCCGGCCACTCCTTGTGTGAGATCGGCACTATAACCGTTTCCATCAGCTGGTTTCGCCAGGGCCGTGTTGCGCCTTTCGTCAGATGAAGGGAACTGTCATTTACGAAAAGGCGAAATACGTTGTCCATTGCCTCGCAAATCGAACAGGCCCGGTATCCATACGCCAGATATGAAAGATCAGTTACCTCTCGTAACAACTTTTTTGGCAGTGTGTTCAACCGGTGTTACAAACCTCGCTGTCGGCCCGTATGTGCCGTGGGGACAGGCCTTGGGTGGTTTGGTATCATCGGGCCTTTGAAAATCATGCATGCGTCAGACGCGCCCTGAATCGATCCAGCGCGTCTCATTTTTAACTTGATGGTGTTGTTTAACGTGAAAATCCTCGTAACCGGTGGTGCAGGCTTCATTGGCTCGGCAGTCATTCGCCATATCCTGGCAAATACCGACGACGCCGTGGTCAATGTCGACAAATTGACCTACGCCGGTAATCTGGATTCGCTCATGGGCAGCGAGCGCACGCCGCGCTACGCCTTCGAGCACGTCGACATCTGCGACCGCGCGCAAATGGATCGAGTGTTCGCCGAGCACCGGCCGGATCTGGTCATGCACCTGGCTGCCGAATCCCATGTCGATCGCTCGATCACCGGGCCTGCCGCGTTCGTCGAAACCAACGTGATCGGTACCTACACCTTGCTCGAAGCCGCGCGCCAATACTGGTCGCAACTCGACGCCGAGCCTCAGGCCGCCTTCCGCTTCCACCACATCTCCACCGATGAAGTGTATGGCGACCTCGAAGGCCCGGAAGACCTCTTCACCGAAACCACGCCTTACCAGCCCAGCTCGCCGTATTCCGCGAGCAAGGCCAGCTCCGATCACCTGGTCCGCGCCTGGCAGCGCACCTACGGGCTGCCGACGTTGATCACCAACTGCTCGAACAACTACGGGCCGTGCCATTTCCCGGAAAAACTCATTCCGTTGATCATCCTCAATGCCCTGGAAGGCAAGGCTTTGCCCATTTATGGCAAAGGTAATCAAATTCGCGACTGGCTGTATGTCGAAGACCATGCACGTGCGCTGTATCAAGTGGTGACCGAAGGTGAGGTAGGGGAGACCTACAATATCGGCGGCCACAACGAGAAACAGAACATCGAAGTCGTGCACACGGTCTGCGCCTTGCTCGACGAGCTCTGCCCGCAGTCACCCCATCGTCCTCATGCGCATTTGATCACCCACGTACAAGATCGCCCCGGCCATGACGTTCGCTACGCCATCGACGCCAGCAAGATCCAGCGCGAGCTGGGCTGGACGCCGGTAGAAACGTTCGAGTCCGGTATTCGCAAGACCGTGCAGTGGTATCTGGATAATCCCGAATGGGTCAACCGCGTGAAGAGCGGCGCCTACCAGCAATGGATCGATACGAATTATCAAGGGCGTGAACTGTGAAAATATTGCTCCTGGGCAAGAACGGTCAGGTGGGTTGGGAGCTGCAGCGTGCCTTGGCGCCGCTGGGCAAGGTAGTCGCACTGGGCAGGAACATCGATGAAGCCGGTCTCTGCGGAGACCTGGCATCGCTTCAAGGGCTGGCCGAAACGGTGCGGCGCATCGCGCCGAACGTTATCGTCAACGCTGCCGCCTATACCGCCGTGGACAAGGCCGAGAGCGAAAAGGACACCGCCGACCTGATCAATCACCGGGCCAGCGCCGTGCTCGCCCGTGAAGCGCTCGATCTGGACGCCTGGCTGGTGCATTACTCCACCGACTACGTGTTCGACGGCACGGGCGAAAAGCCCTGGCAGGAGAGCGACACCACTGTCCCCGTCAACTACTACGGCGCGAGCAAGCTGGCCGGCGAAGAAGCCATTCGCAAGTCCGGCTGCAAGCATCTGATTTTCCGCACCAGCTGGGTCTACGCAGCCCGTGGCAACAATTTTGCCAAGACCATGCTGCGCCTGGCCAAGGACCGCAAGAGCCTGAGCGTCATCAGCGATCAGATCGGCGCACCCACCGGCGCCGAGCTGCTGGCCGACGTCGTCGCTCATGCCATTCCCATGGCCGTGGCGAACCCTGACCTGGCCGGCACCTACCACCTCGCCGCCACGGGCGAAACGTCCTGGCACGCCTTTGCCAAGCTGGTCATCGAAAACGCCCGCCGCCAAGGCACCAAGCTGGCCGTGGAAACGGTCGAGGCCATTCCCACCAGTGCCTACCCGACACCCGCCTTGCGCCCGCTGAATTCGCGCCTTGACACCACCAAGCTGACCGAGCGTTTCGGCCTGACGCTGCCGCATTGGGAAGTGGGTGTGAAGCGAATGCTGGCCGAGATCAGCACCAAGCAATGATCGCTGAACTACTGGGCCAGGCCGGGTGTCCAAGCGCGAACGATTTGCGCTTGGCCCCGGGTTTCCTGATATTCTAGCCGCCACTTCCTTGACTCATCAGCAGCGAGCGGCTTCAGGGTTTGACGTATATGTTGTCTGCGGCGCAGGGAGCCGCCAGATCTTCGATGCGCAGCGGTGGTTTCCACCCCATGTACAGCTGGTCTACAGATCGATTTTCACAGTGCCGCTACACCGGCAAACAAAGGATCCAATACGCATGAACCTGATCCCCGTTATTCTTTCCGGCGGCGTTGGCAGCCGGTTGTGGCCCGTTTCGCGCGAGGCCCATCCCAAGCCATTCATGGCACTGCCTGACGGCCAGAACCTGATCCAGAAGACCTTCCTGCGCGCCTCCAAGCTCGAAGGCGTATCCGAAGTGCTGACCGTCACCAACCGCGAACTGCTGTTCAAGACCGAAGACGAATACCGCACCGTCAACAAGACCGGCCACGCCCAGGGCTTCATCCTCGAGCCGTTCGGCCGCAACACCGCCGCCGCCGTCGCCATGGCCGCGCTGCAGCTCAATGACTCCCACGGTCCCGACGCCCACATGCTGGTGCTGGCGGCCGACCACCTGATCCAGAACGAAGCCGCGTTCTCCGCCGCCGTCGCCAAAGCCGTCAAGCTGTCGGCCGAAGGCTGGCTGGTCACGTTCGGAATTCAGCCGCAGTACCCTGAAACCGGCTTTGGCTACATCGAGGCCGGCGTCGGCACCGGCCTGGAAGGTACCTTGAAAGTCGCCCGCTTCGTCGAGAAGCCAGACCTGGAAACCGCCAAGGGCTACGTTGCCGCCGGCAACTATTTCTGGAACTCGGGCATGTTCTGCTTCCAGGTCCGCAGCGTCCTCGAAGAGCTGAAGAAACACGCGCCGGACGTTCTTGCCGCCGCCGTTGCCGTCAAGGAAGCCTCGCGCCTGACCGAAGCACCGAACTACCGCTGCCTGGCACTGGACGCCGACGCGTTCGCCCAGGTCCCGGATATTTCGGTCGACTACGCCCTGATGGAGCGCTCGGACAAAGTCGCCACGGTGCCGTGCGACATCGGCTGGAGCGACATCGGTTCGTGGAACGCCGTCAGTGAACTGACCGGCGCCGACGAAAACGGCAACCGTTTCGAAGGCGAAGTGCTCTCGCACAATGCCCGCAACAACTTCGTCCACAGCGAAGACCGCCTGACCGCACTGGTCGGCGTCGAAGACCTGCTGGTCATCGACACCCCGGATGCCTTGATGATCAGCCACAAGGATCACGGCCAGGACGTCAAGCACATCGTCGGCCAGCTCAAGGCCAGCGGCCACCACCTGCACAAGCTGCACCGCACCGTGCACCGTCCGTGGGGCACCTACACCACCCTGGAAGAGGGTGAGCGCTTCAAGATCAAGCGCATCGTGGTCAAGCCCCAGGCGTCGCTGTCGCTGCAGATGCACCATCACCGCAGCGAACACTGGATCGTCGTCAGCGGCATGGCCGTGGTCGTCAACGACGACCGCGAGCTGATGCTCAACACCAACGAGTCGACCTTCATTCGTGCCGGCCACCAGCATCGCCTGAAGAACCCGGGCGTGATCGACCTGGTGCTGATCGAAGTGCAAAGCGGCGACTACCTCGGCGAGGACGACATCGTCCGTTTCGAAGACGTCTACGGCCGCGTTGACAAGGCCTGACCGATAAACCCCGCTTCGGCCTCTGCGCGTGCCTCCAATGCATGCGCAGGGGCCGAACTGCGCTGGTCGTTCGTCAGCGAACGTCCAATCTAACGACGTCCGCGCTCATCGCGCGTCGGCCACATAGAGCGAGCGATTGCCATGTATCCCCCTCTCCAGACCCGTTGCTTCAAGGCCTACGACATTCGTGGCCAAGTCCCTGCCGACCTCAATGACGACATCGCCTACCGTATCGGTCGCGCGCTGGTGTCCGAACTGCACGGCAAAGCCTATGTCGTCGGGCGCGACATGCGCCTGGAAAGCCCAGGCCTGGCCGCCGCCCTCATCAAGGGCCTGACCGAGGCCGGCGCCGACGTGCTCGACCTGGGCCTGTGCGGCACCGAAGAAGTCTACTTCGCCACCAGCCACCTCAAGGCCGATGGCGGCATCATGATCACCGCCAGCCATAACCCCAAGGGTTACAACGGCATGAAGCTGGTGCGCGAGCATTCCAAGCCGATCAGCGGCGACACCGGCCTCGACGCCATTCGTGCCCGCGTTGAAGCCGGCAACTTCGACGACAAGGCCGCCACCGCTGGCCACGTGCGCGAAGTGTTCGACAAGAGCGCCTACATCGAGCACCTGCTCACCTACATCGACGTCAAGTCGCTCAAGCCCCTCAAGGTGCTGGCCGACCCCGGCAACGGCGCCGTCGGCCCGACCATCGAACTGCTCAAGGCCAAGCTGCCACTGGAACTGATCGTCATCAACGGCGAACCAGACGGCAACTTCCCCAACGGCGTGCCCAACCCGCTGCTGCCGGAAAACCGCGAGCTGACCCGCAAGGCCTTGCTGGAAAACGGCGCCGACATGGGTATCGCCTGGGACGGCGACTTCGATCGCTGCTTCTTCTTCGACGACAAGGGCCGCTTCATCGAGGGCTACTACCTGGTCGGCCTGCTGGCTGAAATGCTGCTGAAGAAGCACCCCGGCAGCAAGATCATCCACGACCCGCGCCTGACCTGGAACACCATCGAACAGGTCGAAGCCGCCGGTGGCGTCGCCATCCAGAGCAAGACCGGCCACGCCTTCATCAAGGAGCGCATGCGTGCCGAAGACGCCGTCTACGGCGGCGAGATGAGCGCCCACCACTATTTCCGCGACTTCGCCTACTGCGACAGCGGCAATATCCCGTGGCTGCTGGTCGCCGAGCTGATGAGCGTCACCGGCAAGACCCTGGCCCAATTGGTGGACGAACGCATCCAGGCGTTCCCGTGCAGCGGCGAGATCAACTACGAAGTCGCCGACGTCAAAGGCTCGATCGAGAAGATCCTCGCGTTCTACACCGCACAGAACCCCAACGTCGACCGCACCGACGGCATCAGCGTCGAGTTCGCCGACTGGCGCTTCAGCCTGCGAGGTTCGAACACCGAGCCACTGCTGCGCCTGAACGTGGAAAGCCGCGGCAGCGAAGAATTGGTGGCTCAGCGTGTTGCTGAGATTGAGCGTTTGATCAAAGGATAATTATGTTTGGCATGTTGAGAGGCATCTGGGACTACAGAGGCTTCATTGTAACTTCCATCAAGAACGAGTTCGTTGCGCGCTTTGCGCGCAGCAAACTGGGTGGCCTCTGGATGATCATTCATCCGCTGGCCCAGGTCGCCATCTACGCGCTCATCCTGTCCAACGTGCTCGGCGCCCGCTTGCCGGGCATCGACAACAAGTACGCCTACGCGCTGTACCTGATTGCCGGCATCCTGGCCTGGAACCTGTTCGCGGAAATCGTCGGGCGCTGCCTGACGGTGTTCATCGAGCAGGGCAACCTGATGAAGAAGATGCGCTTTCCGCGCATTGCGTTGCCGATCATCGTTGTTGGCTCTGCCATCCTCAATAATCTGCTGCTGTTCGCTGCTGTGTTGATCATCTTCGCCGCGCTGGGTCATGCGCCGAACATGCAGATGTTCTGGTTGATCCCTCTGACGCTGACAGTCGTTGCCTTGGCCGTCGGCATTGGCCTGATATTGGGCGTACTGAACGTATTCGTCCGCGACATCGGTCAGGTCATGCCGATCATTCTGCAGGTGTGGTTCTGGTTCACCCCGATCGTCTATTCGATAAACATCGTGCCGGAGTACCTGCGTGGCACGCTGGACGCCAACCCGATGTATCCCATCGTTGCCGCCTACCACAATGTACTGGTCTACAAAGTGCCGCCTGACATCCAACAAATTGGCATCACCGTCTTGATCGCTTCAGGCTTGATGTTGGTGGGCTTGTTCCTGTTCCGTCGCGCATCGGCAGAAATGGTGGATTCGCTATGACACTTCTAGCCGTCACCAATCTGGGCAAGGCGTATCGCACCTATCGCTCGGAATGGCAGCGCATGGCGCGCTGGTTCTACCTTCCTGTGAAACCCACCGAAGAGCATTGGGTCCTCAAGCACATCAGCTTCGAACTGGGCGCTGGCGAAGCCATTGGCCTAGTGGGCCAGAACGGCGCAGGCAAGTCCACATTGCTGAAAATGATCACTGGCACTCTGCAGCCCAGTGAGGGAACGGTCCAGGTGAATGGCCGCATTGCTGCCATTCTGGAGCTGGGGATGGGCTTCAACCCTGAATTGACAGGGCGGCAGAACGTCTATCACGCCGCAGGCCTGATGGGGTTCAATGCCAGCCAGATCAATGGCGCGATCGATGACATCGAGGCTTTCGCCGAAATCGGCGAGTACTTCGATCACGCGGTACGGACATATTCCAGCGGCATGCAGATGCGTGTGGCGTTTTCGGTAGCGACTGCATTCCGCCCGGAAATTCTGATCATCGACGAGGCCCTTTCCGTTGGTGACAGTTACTTCCAGCACAAAAGCTTCGGGCGCATCAAGGAGTACCAGAAAGCGGGTACTACCTTGCTGATCGTATCCCACGACAGGGGCTCGATTCAGGCGCTGTGCAGTCGTGCGATCCTGCTGGATGGCGGCACCATCATCAAGGATGGCCCGCCTGAAGAAGTCATGGACTACTACAACGCGATCATCGCCCAGAAAGAAAACTCGGTGGTCGAAGTGAACACGCTGGCCGATGGCGGTCGCCAGACCAAATCTGGCAGTGGCAAGGCGTCCATCGACAGCGTGACGCTCTACAACACCGAAGGTGCGCCGGTCGAGTACATAGCGGTGGGCGAGGACGTGTGCCTGACCATCAAGGTCAAGATCAACGTTGAACTGCCAGAGTTGGTTGTTGGCTATGTGATCAAGGATCGCTTGGGCCAGGATGTCTTCGGCACCAACACTCACCATCTCAAGTGCGTGCGAACCGACCTGCAGGAAGGCGAAGTCTTGACATATGAATTTCGCTTCCCGGCCATGTTGGGTGTGGGTTCGTATTCCGTGGCCGTCGCACTGCACGCCACCGATAGTCATATCGCCGACAATTACGAATGGCGCGATCTAGCGCTGCTGTTCAACGTAGTCAACATGTCCAAAGGCAGCTTCGTCGGCTTGGCCTGGATACCTCCGACTGTGGAGTGCAAGTGATGGACGACAGTTTCTATCGCGCTTTCGAAGATCGCTATCGCGGATCTCGGGATTTGATCACCGAGCGACTGCGAGTCTATTTGCCATTTCTCGACCCGCTCAAAGACCTTTATCAAGATTATCCGATACTGGATCTAGGCTGCGGTCGAGGCGAATGGCTAGAGTTGCTTCAGCGTGAAGGTTACGCGCCCATGGGTGTAGACCTGGATGAGGGGATGCTGCAGGCCTGCCAGGCGTTGGGTTTGCCTGCGCGTAACGCAGATGCCCTTGCCGCGCTCAAAGAACTGCCGGACAACAGCCTGGTGGCCGTGACGGGCTTTCACATTGCCGAACACATTCCTTTTCCCGTTCTTCAGGAAGTGGTCGCCGAAGCTCAGCGCGTATTACGCCCGGCCGGGCTGCTGATCCTTGAAACGCCGAATGCCGAAAGTCTCGTCGTGGGGACCAATACGTTCTATCTTGACCCGACCCACGAACGGCCACTGCCGGGTTTGCTATTGTCGTTTCTGGCCGAGCATTCGGGGTTTGCCCGCGCCAAAATCGTCCGCCTTCAAGAGCGCTCCGAACTGCGCGCCGAGGACCAGAAGATCGGGGTGTGGGACGTGATTTCGGGCACTAGCCCGGACTACGCTGTAGTTGCGCAAAAGCCAGCTGCTGCCGAACAACTCGAGACCTTTGCTTCTGCGTTCGACATTGCCTATGGCGTCGCGCTGCACGAGTTGGCAATGCGTTACGACCACGGGATCGAGCAGCGCTTGAGCGCGATGGAAACCAAGCTGGCGGAAAATCCCGGCCAGGACCCCGGCGAGCAGTATGTTAGCTATCCAGGTCTGCAGGACGCGATTGAGCGTATCCATGCCCACCATGCGGAGCAATTGAAGCTGCTGCACGAGAATTTTCAGCATTCGGCCGAAGTTCACGAAGACCGCTTCAGTCAGGAAGCCCAGGCCCAGGAAGCACGCTTCGCGGGTGCGGTGCTGGCCCAGGAAGAACGTTTCACCGAAGCCTTACTGGCGCAGGAACAACGCTTCCAGGATCTGGTCATTGCTCAGGAGCAACGCTTCACTGATGCGCTAGGGGCACAGGAACAGCGCATCATCGAAGCGTCCTTCGCGCAGGAGCAAAGATTCAGCCAGGGAGTGGAGGCGCACCAGCATCGGTTCAGCGAAAGCGTGATCGAGCTGCAACAGCGTTGCTTCCACTTGCAGAACAGCCTGGCGCAAGCCCACGAGCACCACAGTAACGCGGTGCAGGAACTGGAGCAGGTTCGCAGCGAACTCAACGCTTCGCTGGGGCATGCCCATCATTGGTATCTGCGCGCCGTGGCCTACGAGCAGCAACTACAGGAGATGCAGAGCAGTACCTTCTGGCGCGTTACCAGTCCGGCCCGTTGGTCGGTCCATACGGTCCGCACCGCCCCCGGTGCAGCGGTGGGGATCGTGCGCGGCTCTGGTCGCAAGGTCTTGGGCGCGGCTGTCCAGTTCGTGCTGGGCCGCCCGATGCTGCATCAGCGGCTCAACACCGCCCTCAAACGTTCTCCGCGCCTGTACATGGCACTCAAGAGCGTCGTGCACAACCATGGAATGATGCCCGATGCCGCGCTGGCGTCCAGTCTTCCTTCGGACAGTTCAGTGCCTGCGCACCTGGAGGGCCTGTCGGTCGAAGCACGTCAGATTTATCACGACCTGAAAAAAGCTATTGATCAAAAGGACCGGGGCTAATGCGGATTGTTATAGACATGCAGGGCGCTCAGGTTCATTGCGCTACCTCCGAGTCGCCTTGCTACGTCATGGACCTTGTAGAAAGCCTGGTCGAAAATTGCGGAGAGCACGAAATATTCGTGGCCCTGAGCAGCCTGCTCGACGGGACCATCGAAGCCATTCGTGCGAAGTTTCACGGTGTATTACCCAGCGAGAACATTCGTGTCTGGTCGGCGCCTGGGCCTATTGACCTGCAGCATGGCGAAAACGGCGGGCGCGCCAAGGTAGCCGAGTTGGTGCGGGAAACCTTCCTGGCCAATCTCGAGCCGGACCTGTTGCTGCTGTCCCACCCATGCGCCACTACCAGCATTGAAGCTGCGTCGCTAATAAGTGCGTTGCCCAGCGGTATGTCGATCGGCGTGATCGTCGAAAGCGCGAGCGAGTTCGAAGATGGCGTGCCGCGCCCGCAGTGGGTGCATCAGTTCGAACGGGAAGATCAGACTCACAGCATCTTGCTGCTGCGCCCGCTGGAAGCTGGAACCGTCAGCCAGGCGTTGGACATACCTATCGGGCGGATCATTTCGCTGACCACCGATTCGGCTACCGACTTCAACGAAGAGGACCTGCGTAGCGACGCGTTGACAGTGCTCGCGCTGTTGGAGCGAAGTGGCGTTCCCCCATTGGAGAAGCCGGCGTTGCGTCATCGCCTGGCTTATGTTTCGCCTTTGCCACCACAGAAAAGTGGCATTGCCGGGTACAGCGCCGAGCTGCTTCCCGAGCTCAGCGCTTACTATGATATCGACGTGGTGACGGGCCATCTGGAAGTAACCGACGCGTGGGTGCTCGACAACTGCACACTGCGCACCGTTGATTGGTTCCGGGAAAATGCCACAAGTTATCAGCGGGTTATCTATCACCTAGGCAACAACCCGATGCATGCCTTCATGTTCGAGTTGCTCGAGGACATTCCAGGCATCGTGGTGTTGCACGATTTCTATTTGGGCAACGTGCATTGGTATCGCCAGGCTCATGGGCTCAAACCCGGCGCATGGGTACAGGAGCTGTATCAAGGCCATGGTTACAAGGCGGTAGCGGACTTCTTCGAGGACGGCGTGCATGACACGCTTCCCCGCTATCCGGGCAGCCTGGGTGTGCTCAGCAAGGCGCTTGGCGTGATCGTGCATTCCGAATACTCACTGTCGCTGGCGCGGCACTGGTATGGCAACTCGGAACACTGCTCCATGATTCCTCTGCTGCGTGTTCCTGCGGCTGCACCCGACCGGGCCAGAGCACGTAAGGCACTGGGCTTAAGGCCCGACGACTTCGTGGTGTGCACCTTCGGTTTCATGGGCAAAACCAAACTCAACCATCGCTTGCTCACGGCGTGGGAAGATTCTGCGGTTTTGAGCCAGGACCGCAAGTGCAAGCTGTTCTTCGTAGGTCAGAACGAAGCGTCCGATTACGGCCAGGCCATCGAGAAACAGCTCAAGGCGCGCAGGCAAGCTTCAGGCGTGAATATCGTCGGCTGGACCGACAACTCGACCTACGAGCTGTATCTGGCTGCGGCGGACGTGGGCGTGCAGCTACGTGAGCTGTCACGCGGCGAAACATCGGCGGCCGTGCTTGATTGCTTCAACTACGGCTTAGGTACGATAGTCAACGCGAACGGCGCAATGGCAGATCTGCCCGATGACGTATTGATCAAACTGCCTGACCAGTTCAGCGACAGCCAGTTGACCGATGCCCTTGAGCAACTGCGCGGTCACCCCCAGTTCTGCCGTAAGTTGGGCGACCGGGCTGCCGCCTTTGTGCATGCCGATCACGCCCCAGCACAGTGCGCCAAGCTGTACATGGAGCGAATCGAAGCTCACTACGAAGAACACAGCCGCTACAAGACCTTCGTCGCGTCGGTGGCCAACGTCGTCGCCAGCGACGAAGCCAACGTCGATATCCTTGAAACCTCCAAGTGCATCGCGCTCAACCAGCCACCGACCATCGGCCTGCGTCGTATCTATGTCGATGTATCTGCCATGGCGCGCGTTGATTTGCGCACCGGCATTCAGCGCGTGGTACGCGCGTTACTGCTGGCACTGATCGAGTCGCCGCCGCCAGGCTACCTGTTCGAGCCTGTGCTGCTGAGTAACGTGGGTGGTGCATGGCACTGGCGCTACGCGCGCAGCTTCATGATGACGCTCATGGGCTGCGCCAACGAATGGCTGCGCGATGACCCGGTCGACATGCAGCCTGGAGAGCAGTTCCTAGGCCTGGATTTCTGCGGCTCGTATACCGTGGAAGGCGGCAAGGCCAAGGTCTTTGCTCGTATGCGCGAGCGGGGTGTAAGAACGTCGTTCGTTGTCTACGACCTGATCCCCATCCTGTTCGAGGAGCACTTCCCGCCAGGTACCAAGGATGCCCATGCCCAGTGGCTGTATGAAATCACCCAAGCCGATTCTGCCCTGTGCATTTCTGCGGCCGTTGCTCACGACCTTCAGTATTGGCTGGCTGTACACGGCGCCCCGCGTCCGGATCACAAACGCCTGGAAACCAGTTGGTTCCACCTGGGCGCCGACCTGAACTCGTCGGTGCCCAGCAGCGGTATGCCGGACGGGGCAGCCGAGATTCTCGCACGCCTGCGCAGTGCACCGAGCTTCCTTTCGGTAGGCACCATCGAGCCGCGCAAGGGTTACGCCCAAACGCTGGCGGCATTCGACCTGTTGTGGGGCGAGGGCGAGGAGCTGAACTTGGTCTTCGTCGGAAAGGAAGGTTGGATGGTCGAGAAGCTTGCGGCCAGTCTGCGCAAGCATCCACAGCTGAACAAGCGCCTGTTCTGGCTGGAAGGCATCAGCGACGAATACCTCGAGAAGCTGTACGAGTCTTCGTCGTGCCTGCTTGCCGCTTCGGAAGGAGAGGGGTTCGGTCTGCCATTGATCGAGGCCGCCCAGCACGAGTTGCCGATCCTCGCGCGCGCGCTGCCAGTGTTCCGTGAGGTAGCAGGTGAACATGCCGCCTTCTTCGAAGGGGATACGCCGCGGGCCTTGGCCGATGCCGTGCACCAGTGGGTCCGCAACGATGCCGAGGGCAACACCATTCCTTCCGACGAGATGCCGTGGCTGACCTGGAAGCAAAGTGCGGAGCAATTGAAGAAAGCGCTGTTCGGTATCGAACAGACAGCGCCGTCGACGATCGCCCATGCCGATGCCGCGCTCGATACCGCGCAGGAAACGGAGCGCACTCGGCAGGAATGCTGAGGTGTCAAAGGGGGCGCTGATGTCGCCCCTTGCAGTCCTTCAAAGCATTGCCCTGGTGGCGTTCATAGCCAATGACCGGGGCAATGGCAGGGCGCCGGGGCGGCTATCGGCCGGCCCCTGTGATACCCAAATGGCTGTTTCCAAGGTATTATTGGCGGCTATATGCGTTCTCCCGTTCGTGGGTCAGGACCGAACTAAACCATTGACGGTGCACGTGTGATGACATCCAGCCTGAAGATCGAAAACCAACTTGTTGGCAAGAAAATTCTTGTAACGGGACACACCGGTTTTACCGGAAGTTGGGCATGCCTTTGGTTGACATCTATCGGTGCGAAAGTTGCCGGTTATTCTCTGGCTCCTGATACATCCCCTTCGCTCTATGAGCAAATGGGTCTGGATCAGGACGTCGACAGTACGCTGGGCGACATCTGTGATTTCGAATCATTGCACAAGGCCGTCGAAGCCTTTCAGCCTGAATTGATTCTCCACCTGGCCGCCCAGCCCTTGGTGCGCAAATCCTATCGCGAGCCGGTTCAGACGTTCCTCGTCAATGCCCAGGGCACCGCTCATGTGCTGGAAGCGGCACGCCTGGTCAAAAGCGTGCGTGGTGTGCTGTGCATCACCACTGACAAGGTCTACAAGAACAACGAGTGGGCCTGGCCCTACCGCGAAAACGACCCGCTGGGTGGCAAGGATCCGTACAGCGCCTCTAAAGCTGCAGCTGAAATGATCATTCAGAGCTATGCGGCTTCCTATCCTTTCTCCGAAGGGCAGGGGCCGGCGATTGCCACCGCCCGCGGCGGTAACATCATCGGAGGTGGCGACTGGTCGGAAGATCGCCTGGTGCCTGACTTCGTCCGCGCCGCTATCGAAGGTCAGCCGATGACCCTGCGCTACCCGGACGCGACTCGCCCATGGCAGCACGTCCTGGCGCTGGTACATGGTTATCTGGTGATCCTCGGTGAACTGGCATCAGATAACCCGCAGCGCGTCGCCAAGGCCTGGAACCTCGGTCCTCAGGAACTCAAGCAGTACTCGGTCAGAAGCGTTCTGGAACTCATGAGCGAGCACTGGCAGCGCCCCGACCTCAAGTACATGGACAACCCACTGCCCGAGGCGGGCTCGCTGGCGCTGGACAGCTCCATCGCGCGAAACCAGCTGAACTGGATTCCCGTGTGGGATACCGAGGAAGTCGTTCGGCAGACAGCCATCTGGTATCGCGATTTCTACGCCAATCCAGAAAAAGCCCGCGAGATCACGTTGGCCCAGGTCAACGAATGGCGCGCGGGCATCCAGGAGTGATCTATATCCTGGGCGGACGGGGCAGGTTGGGTCAGGCTTTGTCTGCGCTCTACGAGCCGACCGAGTTCGTCTGCCTCGCCAGGGCGGATTATGAGGCTTGGCCAACAGCAGGTGCCGACGCTGTCAGGTCGTACTTTTCCCAAGTCAAATCTGCACCTTCGGTTATCTACGTCTGTTCGGGTCTGCTGGACCCGCGCCTGAGCGACGAAGCGTTGCTGGCAGTCAACTATCACCTGCCGCGCACGGTGATCGAAGGCATTGAAGCTCTCGGAACGAAAGTCGTCACGTTCGGTACGGCCATGGAACATGGCCTGACCGACAATCGCTATGTCAAGAGCAAGGTCAGGCTCGGCGAATTCGTGGAGCAGGCCAACGCGGCGGGTGCGAGGGCGACGCATGTACGCATCCACACGCAATACGGTGAGGGCGAGCCGAGCTCGTTCATGTTCCTGGGGCAGATATTGACTGCGCTGCGCAGTGATACCGCCTTTGCGATGACTTTGGGCAAGCAGCTGCGTGAATATCACCATGTGGAAGATGACGCGCGGGCCATCAAGGCTTTGGTGTCGAGCGACGTTATCGGTCCGGTAGACCTGGCCCATGGCCAGCCGGTAACCCTGCGCAGCCTCGCGCAGGCCGTCTTCGAATCCCAGGGCAAGACTCATCTTCTGCAGGTAGGCGCCGTACCGGAACCTGCGCAGGATAATTTCGACAGGGTCTTCAGCGTCCCTGAGTCACTCAAGACCCATTCGTTCAGAGACACGCTGCCAGCGGTCGTTGAATACATGAAGTCAAGGATGAATGGTTAATGCAAGGTTCCGATACGCACATGCTTGAATCAAACAAAAAGCCTTTGGTTTCGATATCGATTCCGGTCCTCAACGAGTCGGGCAATCTCGCAAACCTCTACAAGCGCCTGGTTGCACTGGGCACGAAGATGGAAAGTCGTTGCGACTTGGAATTCGTTTTCTCTGACAACCACTCCGATGACGCAACCTGGGACATGCTCACCGAGCTGGCCGCAACCGACCCGCGGGTTCGTGCCATCCGGTTTTCCAAGAACTACGGTTTCCAGCGTTCGATTCTCGCTAACTACATGCATACCAGCGGTGATGCCGTCATGCAGATCGATGCCGATCTTCAAGACCCGCCCGAATTGCTGGAAGCGTTCTTCGAACGCTGGCAGGAAGGTTTCGACGTCGTCTATGGCGTGCGCCGCAAGCGCCCGGAAAGCTGGTTGCTGAACAACTTTCGCCGCGTGGGCTACTGGGCAATCGACAAGGTCAGCGAGCATCCCATCCCTCGCGATGTCGGCGATTTTCGCCTGATCGACCGCAAGGTAGTCAACGTACTGCTCAAGACCAAGACCGCCAACCCGTACCTGCGGGGCATGATCGCAGGTATAGGTTTCAACCAGACTGGCATCGCCTATGACCGCGACGCGCGGGTGGCTGGTGAGAGCAAGTTCAACGTCAACCGTCTGGTTCGCTTGGGTCTGACGGCGGTGTTCAACCATTCGACCGTGCCGCTGCGAGCCGCTTCCTTCGTCGGCAGCCTGATCCTCGCAGCGAGCCTGATCGGCGCACTCTATTACGTGATACTCAGGTTATTCCACCCTGAGCTGCCGCCTGGTCTTGCCAGCATTCACATCCTGGTGTTGTTCGGTATTGGCTTGAATTCATTCCTGCTGGGTATCATCGGCGAATACATTCTGCGTATCTATCTGGTCCTGCGCGCTGACCCTGTCGCGGTGATCCAGCAAAGTCTCAATTTCGATCCCTCCGATCTCAAATTATAAGGAGCGTAATATGAAAGCTGTCATTCTGGCCGGTGGCCTGGGTACTCGCATCGCAGAAGAGTCGGACACCAAGCCAAAACCGATGGTCGAGATCGGCGGCAAGCCGCTGCTGTGGCACATCATGCGTTCGTACGCCAATCACGGCATCAAGGACTTCGTCATCTGCCTGGGCTACAAGGGCTATGTCATCAAGGAGTTCTTCTTCAACTACTACCGCCACATGTCGGACATGACCATCGACCTGTCAACCGGCGATACGCAGATCCTCAACAGCCAGGCCGAAGACTGGAAAATCACGCTTGTCGACACCGGCCCTGAAACCATGACCGGTGGCCGTCTCAAGCGCGTTGCTCCCTATTTGAACAACGAAACGTTCTGCCTGACCTACGGTGACGGCCTGTCCGACATCAACATCAGTGCCGAAGTAGAGTTTCACCGTCAGCACGGCAAGTTGGCCACCGTTGCTGCGGTCCAGCCCCCTGGTCGTTTCGGCGTACTGAACATCGACGCCCACAATGCCGTGTCGAGCTTCGAAGAAAAACCAAGCGACGAGATTGGCTGGATCAACGGCGGCTTCTTCGTCCTTGAGCCCGAAGTCATCAAGTACATCGATGGCGACAGCATTTCCTGGGAGCGCGAGCCGCTGACAAACCTGGCCAAGGACGGACAACTGTCTGCCTTCCACCACACAGGTTTCTGGCAGCCTTGCGACACGCTGCGTGACAAGCGCGAGCTCGAAGCCCTGTGGGCCGCCAACAAAGCCCCGTGGCGAATCTGAGCAAACACATGACTCAAGCGACAGCGGTAAAAGAAAGGCGTTGGATCAAGCACCTAATAGGGGGCGGCATCACGCTCATCTGTCTGGCGGCGATTTTCCGTCTGGTGAAGTTCTCCGAAGTAGTTGACGCCCTCAAGCAGTTCGAATGGCATTACCTGATTCTGGGTGTGCTGTCCCTGGCGTTCGGCTACTGCGTGCGGATCTTCCGCTGGTCAGTGATGCTTTCGGCTACGGGCAGCAAGGTCAGCTTCAAGAATTGCGCCGCACCGTTCCTGGGTGCGATTGCGCTCAACAATGTGCTGCCGCTGCGTCTGGGTGACGTGGTTCGTGCGCTGGTATTTCCGAGCGCCATGGGCGTGACGAAAACTGCAGCGGCGACCAGCCTGGTGGTCGAACGCCTGATCGATTTGGTCACACTGCTGGCCTGTCTCGCCTTGGGCGTGCTTGCCATTCAGACGCTGCAAGTCCCGCCTGCATTGCGCGAAAGCGCAGTGGTGCTGGCATTGCTGGGTGGTATCGCCCTGGCCGTAGGCTTCTTCTTCTCCGGCAGTTTCGCGCGCTTGTTCAACAAGCTGGGCGGCGGCACTGAAGCGAGCAGGGGCTCGGCCAAACTGCAGCAGATCTTCCGCACCATCGCTGGCCTGTTCGAAAGCTTCGACGTGATGTCGCGCCCGCGCGTGCTGGGCTCGATGCTGCTGTTGTCGGTACTGGTCTGGATGGGCGAGGCGGGCCTGTTCTATTTCGCCCTGCAAGGTCTTGGCCTCGAGGCGACGCCGTTGATGGCTCTGCTGGTCATGGCGATCACCACGCTGTCCACGCTTGCGCCGTCTTCACCCGGTTATGTAGGTCCGTTCCACCTCGCGGCATTCACCGCAGTTTCCCTGATCGGCGGTACCTCCGCGCAAGCGGGCAGTTACGCCGTGATCGTACACCTGGCGCTTTGGCTGCCGACCACCATCGTCGGTGCTCTGGCCATCTGGTCCCGGCCGGCTCTGTTCAAGGCCGCCCGCAAGTGATCAAGACCCTATCCATTCTGGTAATCATCAATGAATAACTACGACGTAGTGATTGTAGGGGGCGGTTTCACCGGCCTCACCGCAGCGTATGTGCTGGCCAAGCAAGGCAAGAGCGTACAAGTCATCGAAGCGGACTCCACCCCTGGCGGCCTGGCCGGTATTTTCGAATTCGACGATGGCGTGCGCGTAGAGAAGTTCTACCACCACTGGTTCAACAACGACGTGTTCGTACCTGAGCTGGTCAAGGAACTGGGTCTGGAAGGCGACGTGATTCTGCTGCCGACCCGTACCGGCATGTACTTCAACGGCCGCATGTGGAAACTCTCCACGCCGCTGGACCTGCTGCGCTTCAAGGCACTGTCCTTCGTCGACCGTATTCGCCTGGGCCTGCTGGTGTTCCAAGTGCGCAAGATCAAGGACTGGAAGTCCATCGAGCACCTGAGCATTCGTGAATGGCTGGAAGGCATGTGCGGCAAGTCGGTGTACAAGGTGGTCTGGGAGCCGTTGATCGACTCCAAGTTCTCCGTCTACGCCGAAGCGGTCAACGCCGTGTGGATGTGGAAGAAGCTGGTACTGCGCGGCAGCACCCGTAACGACAAGGGCGGCGAAGAACTGGCCTACTTCAAGGGCGGTTTCGGCCGTCTGGCCGAAGCGCTGGTCTCGGCCATTCGCGAGCACGGCGGCGAAGTGACCCTGAATACCAAGGTCCAGGGCCTGGTCACCGAAGGCAAGCAGATCACCGCCGTGACCACTGACAAGGGCGAGATCGCCGGCAAGAAGTTCCTGTTCACGCCGTCGTTCCCATTGATCGCCGACCTGTTCGAAGGCAAGGCCGACGACCAGTGGCTGGCCAAGCTGCGCCGCGTCAAGTACCTGGGCAACATGTGCCTGGTGCTGCGTTTGAAGCACAGCCTGTCCGATACCTACTGGCTGAACGTCAACGACCCGGGCTTCCCGTTCGTGGGCGTGATCGAGCACACCAACTTCGACACCCCTGAAAACTACAAGGGCACGCACATCGCCTACCTGTCGCGCTACCTGGCAACCCAGGATCCGGTGTGGGGCTATAACGACGAACAGTACCTGGACTTCGCCTTGGGCCACCTCAAGCGTATGTTCCCCAAGTTCGAGAAGGACTGGGTAGTCGACTACAAGGTATGGCGCTCCGAATACGCACAGCCGGTGACCGAGCGTAACTACTCGCAGTACGTGCCAGACGCGTCGACGCCGTACGACAATGCCTTGATCTCGACCATGGCGCAGATCTATCCGGAAGACCGTGGTACCAACTACGCCATTCGCGAAGGCCGAGCCATCGCCAAGCGGCTGTAAATACGGTTGCACAGGTAGGGTAAATCTCCGGGTGTCTGACCAGTGCAGACGCCCGGAGCCGTTTTTGAAGGGTCCCATAAAGGATGATGGGTACGCTCATCTTGGAGAAGCAAATGCACGCAGGAAATGTGCCGTCAAAGCTGATGGTCTGTTTGATGTTCGTGGCTTTGGCGCTATTGGTAGCGCTCAACATCGACGCGCTGTGGGGGCATGCCGTTGACCTGGCCCACCACTACGTACTGGTGTTCAGGATAGGCGAGCAATTCAACCTCGGTAATCCCACCGATCCCTCCATGGGCGAGATGAATTTCTACCCTCGGCTGAGCCACATCGTGGCTGCGGTCGCAGGCTTCATAGTGGGTTCGCCGTTGCTCGGCTTGCACCTGACCGCGCTGCTTTCACTTTTCCTGATCTGGTTTTGCTACGTCTACCTGCTGGGCACGCTGCCGCGTGCGTTGGCGGTTGCGAGCATCGTCTGTCTTGCCGTGCTCTCATTTCTCAACAAGCGGGTCTTCCACCTGGAAGTGCACGGCGCAGAGCTGGTCGACAACTACTTCTTCTCTCAGTTGATGGCGCAAAGCGTGACCATGCTGGTAATCGCGATCGGTCTGCTGTCCGAGCGCAAGGCCGGCCGCTGGTGCGCCTACTTCGTGCTGGTCATGGGCATCTTCATCAACACCGGCATACACCTGTTGCCCACCCTTGAGCTGCTGGGTGTGCTTGGTTTTGTGTTACTTGTGGATGGCATCAAGGTTCGCCGTTCGGACCCGCGACTGAGGGTCTGGCTGCTGCCCGCACTCATCGTCCCGGCCTGTGCGTTGGCTGGCGTACTGATCAATCCGGCATTCGCTGCCATGCGCCAGATCGCGGATAACAACGGCGGCCTGGGCTTTGATCGAATCAGCTACCCGGTGGGTTTGATCACCGTTTGCCTGGCTGTAATGGCGATGTCCATTACGGCCGCGTGGGCCTACTTGCGACCACATGGCCAGTACGCCTGGCCCGTGCTCAAGTACCTGTCGGCGCTAGGCATGGCCATGGCCACGCTCTGCCTGTTGCAGATGGTTCTGGCGCAGTTTGGCTATGGCTCCGATTACGCAGTCAAGAAGTACGGAAACGGGCTGCTGACGCAATTGTTGGTGCTTGCCAGTGTCGGCTTGGGCGCTCTGGTCCTGCGTCGGCCCCGAATCCGAGCGTTGCAGTTGCCGGGTTGGCTGTTTGCACCCAGCGCGGCCGTACTGTTCTTCTGTATCGCAACCAACGCCACGCCGCGCAAGAGTGATTTCGACGTGTCCGAGCTCGTACAGCTCGAAAAAAGCATGACCGGCTTGCTGGCCAGCCAGTACATACCGGCAGTGTCGCCCAAGCAGGATGTGGTGATAGGTCTGAGCAAGGAGCCGACCTTCGACTACATGTTTACCTTGGCGATCGCTCGTACCTCACGCAAGTACGCCACACCTGAAATCTTCTACACCCACGCCATTACCGATTTCAGCAAGTACGACAATGTCATCACCGCGCCCGGTACTCCCCGTTATGACAGCCCCCAGTGCCGGCGCAACAGCAACCGTCTACTGGTAGTCAACTCGGCCGCGTGCCTGGCGACGTTGGCGCAAGAGGTTGAAAAGCAGCAGACCTCCTTCGATTTCACCTCCGACAGCACATTGCCTGTGGGCAGCATCGACGGTTTCAGCGTTCCAGAGGCACACGGGCGCTGGATGCAGACCCCACGCGGACGCTTTACTTGGCTTCGACCCAGCGTTGCTCCCAATACACTGAAGGTAAAAATCACGCCTTTCCTGAGCGCCGCTCATCCGCGACAAAGACTGTTGATCAAGGTCAATGGCCAGCGCGTGTATGAAGGAGAGTTTCTCTATGAAGGCCTGGTAGAACCCATTCAGGTTGCAATCCCGGCACCCACCGAGCGTGGCTACGTGGTCGAGTTCGACGCGCCCGACGCCATCTCACCCAAGGCACTGGGATTGAGTGAAGACACTCGAGAATTGAGCTTCTCGGTTAAGGAATTGACGTTTGAGTAACAGCAGTCCTTCGCCAACTCCTGCCGACATCCATCGTGGGCGAGATAGAACGGGGTATCGCCTTAAACATTTCCAACCCGCCGCTGCCGGCCTGACAGCCCCAGCGGTAAGCATGCACGGAAGTCGACTTTATGCGTGACACGAAAACCGTACTTCACCAGCCGCAACAACGTCATATGGGCGTCTACGTAGGCATTTGCCTGGCCCTGCTGTTCCTCTATTTGCTGTTGAGCCGCCTGGCGCCCGTGCGCGTGGGTGATGGCTCGGAGTACTACGCCATGTACCTGGCCTGGCGCGATACGCTGCGGCCTTGGATGAACCCCGCATCGTTCGCCTCCTACCAGCAGCTCTATTCGGAACACGGCATCGCCGATCTGGTCACGCTGGAGTGGCTGCAGACCGCGTTTCCTGCACTCCAACTTAGTGACATGGCTGATTTCAACCACTTCTGGTTCTACAGCTTCCTGGCCTTTGTCGTCAGCAAGGCAGTAAGCCTCGTAGGGCTGGTTCTTGTGCCCCACCAAGCGTTCCTGGCGCTGCACTGGCTCTTGCTATGCATTACCGGTATGACCGCTTACCGGTTGTATGGAAAGCGCGGCATCGGCGTCTTCACGGTGCTTACGCTTTTCTCTCCCATGCTTTGGTTCACAGACAAGGTTCACACAGAAGTGCTGACCTACTGTCTGACCTTGATGGGCATCATGTTCGTCTTTTCCAGGCTGTACCTGGCGGGTGCGTTGGCCATCGGTATTGCCGCCACGCAAAACCCGAGTTTCGCGCTGGTAGCGTTCATTCCGTTCGCCTATCGCTTCGTGCTGTTGCGCACGCAACGTTTCACCCTATTCGAAGTGTGTCTGGTAGTCGGCACCGCCTTTGCCGTAATGGCGCACCCGGTCTACTACTTCCTGAGATTCGGTGTGATCACACCGCAACTGCTCGCCGGTGGCGCTTCCTTAGGCAGTAATCTGTCGACGTTCTATATCTGGATCCTCGATCCGGACCTGGGCCTGTTGCCGAACTGGCCGGTAGGTGTGTTCCTCATCCTGACCGCTGTGGCGCTGTTGAAATGGGCGAAACCCAGAGCCGGGGAGGGTGGCGACAGGGCCTTCTATGTTTTCCTGGGCGCCTTCTTCCTCATCAACTTCTATGCTCATTCATCGACCATAAACCTCAACTCCGCAGGCACCCCGGGTGTCGCCCGCTACTCGCTGTGGTACCTGCCGGCATTCTTCCCGGTTGTCTATTTCGTCGCACGCTGCCTACCCTTCGGGCGCGTCATGACAGCGCTGTGGACCTTGGTGCTACTGGCTCTAGGGATCTATGGCATACAGCAAAACAATCCCGTCAAGCCCGAGCAATATTCGTCTCCTTCGTGGTTGTCCAACGTCATTCAGACCAACGTCCCAGGCATTTACTACCCGCCAGCCGAAGTGTTCACCGAACGCTACTCCGGGTATGGCGAAGCCATCAAGGTGTTGAAGCCGCGTGCGGTACTTGGGCCTGACTGCCACAAGCTGTTCGTCTTCGCAGGCCAACGCGAGCGCATGGTCACAGCACCGTCGTTATGCACCCTAGACCTCAAAAAGCTGGAGAATCTGGTAGAGACCGACTTCGCGGGAGTTACCGAAGACCAGTATGTCCAACTCAGCAAAGACCAACTCGCTTCTGCCGCATTCATAATTGCCCCCGGTAGCTATCAGGTAGGCACCAATGGCACCGGCTCACCCATGATAGGTGATGGCTGGTTTGCTACAGAGCCGTGGGGACGGTGGTCGAGCGCGAACGCTACGCTGGTATTGCCGTGCAACCCGGCGCAACCCTATGCAGGGAAAGAGAGCCTCAGCCTGAGCCTGCACGTCGAAAGCTTTGCAGATCAACCTGTACAGATCAGCCAAGACGGCAATGTTCTGTTCGACGGGGCTTTGCCTGCGGATGGCTTGATCCCGGTCAAGGTGAAGGTGGATAGCTGCAAAACCCCGATCCTGACACTGGATGTGCATGTAGAGAATGCGAAGTCAGCGCTTGAGCGAGGGCTGTCGGATGATCCCCGGCGGCTGGGCGTAGGGTTGCGAGGAGTTGAGCTGTTGCCTTAAGGAAAGATGCATAGCCTAGCGTTGACGCTAGGCTATGCATGATAAATGCCCGAAGAACGCGATCAGGGCTGCAAATGCGTTTTCCGATCAGCCAGATCGGATGAAATCTTGCGAGGATTTGCCACGGCAAAGGTGATTCACCCAATCTCTAACGCGAGTTCATCAAACCCAATCAGCGTGCCCAATCAATTGAATGAACCCGGCATCCCCTTGGGTCAGTGCGACGGACTCTTCCACGTTGGCGATATCAAATGCCACCTGTCCGCGACTTGTACCTGTGTCCAGCGAGTGGACCCAATAGGCCAAACCGTCAGCATCGCTGCCTCTGTTTAGCACCTTGTGATAAACATGGTCGACAAAGGCTGCGTTGCTGTCATCGGGCAGGCCCTGGGAAAATTCGGCAGATTGCACAAATGCATTCGCAACCTGGGTACCGGTCTCGCTCGCGGCGCCTTGAGACAGCCAGTACTTCAGGCCTTCGGTATCGGGAATACGATCCAGAATGGTGTACAGACGACCAATGCTTGCCTGCGCTGCGTCGAGAATGAACAGCTCGCGATCTGCGAAATCGAGCACGTTGAAGCTATCAAGATTGAACTGCGCAGTAGATCCCGAGGACCGGCTGACTGATAGCGTGTCGGTATCGAGTGCGCTGATCGTGTAGGCGGATGCAACATCGTTGAAAATGAAGGTGTCGATACCAGAGTTGCCGACCAGATGGGAAACCCCATTGCTATCAAGCCTGACTTCCTGCTCACTGATCTGGTCATCGCCAACCGTGCCGGTGGCCAAGCCTTTGCCCACCACCATATCCAGATTGTTCCAGGCGTTATGAGCCACGATCTTTATAAATCCCGTCTCGCCTTGCGACAGGTCGCGGCTCTCGCGCGAATTCAGGAAGCTATCAATGACCGCTGTTCGACTCAAACCAGCCTGCTGCAGCGTGTTCCAGTAAGCCACACCTGCGTCATCGCCTGTGCGATGCAGAAGGGTCTGGTAGAGGTCAAGCACAAAGTCTCGATTATCTAGCCCGCTGTAGCGCTGCACCACTTCAGCGGAATTCAGAAAGGCATCGCGAATCTCTGCCTGCGAACTGCCCATCGCCTGTTGCGTCAGCCAGTGATTCAAGCCCTGGTAATCAGGCGTGCGTCCGAAGAGTGTATAGAGCCTGGCAACGTCAGCCTGACTCTCGGTGAGCGCGATGTGATGAAGCTCCGAGCCGAAGCTTAGCGAGACAATGGCGTCACTGTCGGCGTTGAACGTCCCGTATCGGCTACGGAAAGCCATCAGCACTTCGTCGAGAGTGGCGGTTTGGTCCATGAAAGCCAGCTTTTCGATGCTTGAAAGCATGTCCACGTCGGAAGTTTGCGCATCGTGAACGCTGAGGGTGCCTTGGCTTAAAAGCTCGGCTTTGTAAGTTGCAAAGTATCTGGCACCTGCTTCGGCATACATCGCTGTGTCCGTGCCGCTACCACCATTAAGCATGTCCGAGCCAGTCCCACCCATTAGCCGATCGTTGCCATCGCCGCCTTGCAGTTGGTCATTGCCCGCGCCCGCATCAAGAAAATTACCTATTGCATTGCCGATCAGCGTATCTGCGCCTGCACCGGTGACGGCATTCTCGATGACCGTCCCGCGTGCGATTGCAATATTCGATAGACCGCCGTATACGCTGGAAAAAGCTTCGCTTCTCAAATCGACTGTCTGGGCGCCGACATAGGTGCTCACGTTGATCGTGTCGTTGCCGCCCGAATCATAGATCGTGGCTACCCGGCCGAGCATGAAGTCGGTTCCGGTTGTGGCGTCAGCCGTGTCGAAACGGTAAATATCATCACCCGTACGGGTGACGGCGGTGCCGTACAGCGACTGGATGGCCACGATGTCTGCCAGCATGGGGGTCACGACGTAGCCAAAAGAAGCATTGGAATACGTATTCTCGTCCTGACTGAAGTAGGACATCACCGAATACTTCCAGCTGTCCTCCTGGTAAAACGCATTGTTGGGAAAAGCCGCGCTGCCGTTGTAATTGCCCGCATGGCCCAACCCCAACGCGTGGCCGATTTCATGAATGTAGGTTTGCACATAATACGAACCGTACTTCACCCAATCCGAAGCGACGTTGACGCTGCTGTTCGAAATAATGCTGCCTGCATAGTTGGAGCTGGAGTAGGCACCGCTTTTGTTTTCGCTAAAATTGATCGCGCCGGCGGCGGCTGTTTCCACGAATTTGATGCCACTGACGTTTGTCCAGGTTTGCAGCGCATACTTAGCAACAACCTGCGCGGTTGAGCTCAACCTGGCCAGGTTGACGGTGAGTGAGCCACCAGCATGCACGTCAAAATGGTGCTGGGAGCCGCCAGTGGCGTCGTGCCAAAAGCCATCGGTGAGGTAGCTTGCTTGCTGGTCCAGCGTCAGATGCTGAAGCTGGGCTTGGGAGGTGGGTGTCTGTGTGCTCACACCCTGGCTGGTCGCTCCGTTAACCCAGAGTTGGGTGAGCGCATCGCACATCGAACACATGTAAAAAACTCCAGGGCAGGCATGTCTGGCCGTGTCAAGAACGTAAGAATCGGGGATGAATCGGTAATGAGTTCAAGCCGCTGAGCCTGGCTTGAAGACGGGCGTTGTGTTTCGCGTACGTCTGACCGGCCTTGGTCTTAATGACGGTGCTGCTATTTGCGAAGGTAGGTCACGGCACGTCCGACGACACACGATGCCCATTCCTGATGACCTTATCGGCATGCTTTCTCGTGACTGAAGGGGGGTGTTCCTCGAGTCGACGAAATACACGTGGACGACACTGGAGGGGGCTTTTCGGGTGATCTGGCGCTGCCGTAAGGGCGTGCGAAAGCAAATCTTTGATGCCTGAGCAGGTGATAAAGAACGAGCCGAAGTCCGAATCAACCGGTTTGGAACGAGGGAAGTCGGTCATAAAAAGGGTACGTCCCTTGGTAACCCTAGCTGTACGAGAACTTGAAGTACGCTCTGCGCGAAAAGAGTTGTCTCAAACACCGTACGGAACAGCTCAACGCGATGTGATTGCAGTAATCACGTCGTTCAGCAATTGCCAAATCCGCGCTTAGGGTTACGTCACGCCCACACTGTTGCTGGCTCGTTCGTCCAGCGCTGACGCCATATTTATCCTATCGTGCAACCTGCCAAAGCTCTGTGCTGCTATGGCCAGCTTTAACGCCACCTTACAAGTAGAGCGCTTCGCCCAACAAACCGTTCAGAGACACCAAGACGATAAGGTGCACTTCAACGGACCGGTTCGCGCCGAGAAAATAATCTCCATTCAGGCGAAAACACAACTCTGTGAAAAGCGGTTCCTAGATCTGGACGTGCAAGACACGACCGTTAGATCGGCCCTAGATTGTGGACTGTCGAAGAATGCAGAGGCACTAGGGGGTTGCTGAGAGTCCAAGTGTTACGTTTAAGGAAAAAGAAAGGGCCCAGCGGCTGCTGCTGGGCTTCGCGGGTAAATACGTTCAATCTCAAAGGAGATCTTCATGGTCAAAGAGTAATCAAACAAGTGTGAGAATTACTTAGCTAGGGCGCCGCTGGATGCATTATATCGTCGGATTATTCGCCTCCTGTAGTGCTTCAATTTCGACTTCAATGAGCCTAAGTTGCGAGGCCGTATGCTGTCGGGAAGCCTCAAGAAGCTTCATCTTGGTCGAATAATCGGCAGTAGATAGATCAGGGGGACTAGACAATGTTCCGCCAGATGCTTTGATAGAAACTACCTGCTCATGTAATCCCGCAACATTCCGATGACCCAATGAGTTTTGAGAGGCATGCTTGCGTTTAATGATGCAAATTGAATTAACAAATTCGATGGAGTGAATTTCTGATAGTAGAGCTTCGCTGAGCGCCGGAGTCAGGTCATAAGCCGCGAGGTACTCAGTTCTGGTTTGACGGACCTGCCAGTGCTCGAAATTTATTATGTCAGCAAGTTTCTTAAAAAAAGCCATCGCGGAAAGCGGGTAATTAAGTCCGCCCTCCCAATCTGCCCAATAGCTGCAGTGAAGATCTTCAGCTATAAAGATTCCACCCTCTTTGATATGAGCGAACATATCGGAAAATGTTTGGATGATATCCAGACTTGTATGGGATCCATCGTCGATTATAACATCAAAAGATTGAGAGATCTCCAGGATTTTATTTTGCGTATCTTGTTTTTTTATATCACCAATAACAATATTTATTTTGGTGGAGTCGTAGGTTATCGAGGCGCATTTTTCGTTAATGTCACAGCCTGAAATGGAGGTAGCATTTGGAAAGTATTGATCCCAGATCTCAAGTGAGCCACCATTTTGAATTCCGATCTCTAGAATTGAGATTGGCTTGTGCCTGATAGGGCTTAATAATCTATCGTAGTGGTGTAGATAACTTTGCCACTTATCTGAAACTCGCCCTGTGTGTTGAGCGTAAATCTCGTCTAATAACATATATTTTCTGCTCTCTAGGACTAAATCGTTAAGAGGCGTACGCACGGTCCGGGGTAGGTCTATCAGACACCAGTGCTCGGTATGCGCTGATGGCTACTGGCCGGGCTTCCGACATCAAACGTTGTCGGAAGCAGGCTCAGAAACGCGAATCGGCCTATTTGTTAGCGGTTTGTCATATTGTACTTAGTGCTCTATAGAAATTGTTCTTGTGAGATACCCCGAATTGGTAACTAGCTACTTTAACCTTTAGTCGCTGGTTTTCAAGATCTGTAAGGCGTTGGAGTTTGTTGGCTATCACGCTTTTGATTGAATAAGTACCAAACACTTGGGGGCATTCCAAGATGAACCGTGAGTTTGACTGAAGCAAGACATAGTCAGGACACTCGTGATTCAGTATTGATGTATCCACTGATGCACTGCTGTGAACTTGTACCACGCGGCCAAACAATAGTGTAAATGGCTTAACTAAGCTGTCCGAAGATGAACTGCCAAAGATGACTAGGGTGCTATGTATTAACGCGGATGAATTTTCGAATATGACAATTTTACCATTGTTGCTGATATGATTGCTGAAAGTCACTGTTGAGGTTGAATTAGCAGTGTTGAAAGCGATTTTAGGGTGCAACGGTGGGGGAACGAGCTTTTCTGCCAAATCTCCCCTGCTATGATCAATGGTATAAGTGATTTTCGTGTGGCGCTCAAAGGCTTCTATGTCCAGGTTTAAGCTCGAAACAACCTGCGTAAACGCCACATAAGCACCATAATCGGTCCAGTGGGTATCGCCTTTCCAATAGGTAAGAGCTTTGTGTTTAGTCAGCTCCGCAATCGGATAGATAAACCTAGGATTCGCTTTGAAAATTTCGAAAAACTGATTGGGTGTGCTTTGTGGGCTGGATGTATGCGGATAGTACTCAGGTAGTATATATTCCTTCCCTGGTGCAAGCAGAAATCGCCATTTAGAACAACGTTGATCAGCATCCACTGAAAAATGCTCAATATAATTTAACCAGTCAAGCTTGAGTTGATCAGCTAAAACTATTTCCCCAGTGTACTGCTCTACGCTATTGTTTGTATCGTTATCTAAGAACAGCCATCCCTCCCGCCCTACTTGCACCTTGGAATCTTCCTCAAAAAAGAATGTGCCCAACCAAGATGGACTATCTTCATGTCCCACAGCAATATCAAAAGAAGATACATCTGAAAAGGGGATGTCAGTGACAATGCTAAATCCACATCTCACTACATCGTGGAGACCTTCATACCCTTCTGAGAGAGCTTGCACAACATCAGTTCGCTCAATGTCAATAGGGCTACTAAATCGCCGACCGGCGATATCTATTAAGATATGCGTAGCTTCGTGAACGCTTAAAACCCATCCACTGATGGTGAAGAGAGATCTATCCACCGGGGTTTCGAAGCTAGGTGCCGGCTCTTCGATGTTCCAAGCATGCAATAGCTCAGAGACGCTTTCGGCCGTGCTCGGGACAAAATTTCGGAGGGTAGCCATAAATTAATGATCTCCAAAGGTGCGTTGTCGAACCTGTTCTTTCAGCTCATCAAGGCGGCTCTTGCATTTCTCAAAGAGATCGTTCGTTATAACAGAGTCTCGAGATTCAGCGTTCGTAATAGCAAGCGTGTGTGCTCTATCGGTACAGTGAAGATAATCACCGATGTAGAAATTTTCGCTCAAGGAAGCCCAGTCAGTCGTCGTCTGATCAAAGATTTGCAATGTGAGGTAATAGTCTTCCATGAATTTCTGGTCTGGAAAGTATTTCAGTACGCTGGAATCAAACTTTGACTTGTCCAGCATAAAGCTATGGAGTGGGGCGTGGTTTGTCTCTAGGAATTCTTCATACGTAAAACCGTATTCGTATGTTTTATTCCTTTTGATGAAGCGTTCTGACTCAGATTCATATGTCGTATCATACACTCTTCCAAACGTAGCTCTGCTGTTGGTTGTTTGAAGCCTATTTATCAGGTAGCTATAGGAGTCGCTGAGCATCAAGTCATCATGGTCCAGGAAGGCCACATAATGCGAGGTGGCCGCATTTAATCCATCATGCAAAAGCCTGGCGCGAATATCTTGCGAGTTGTTATGCGAGTTGAATCTCATAATAGATGTTTGGCTGTACGGAGAATAGTTAAAGCTATTGCACAGCGAGGTTAATGCTTTGAGTTGCTGCTGAGATAGATCTTGGGCGCATATCAAAGGCTTGACTATGCACGAATGAATGGCTGCCAGGCTTAACAGCGCATTTCTGAGCTCACTCAAATTGTCATTTTTGTGAAATCTGATTATGGTTGTCACCTCAGCTCTCTGGGCTGGGTGTGACGTCGTAACTTTCGTTGGAAATACCCGGGCTTTGTGGCATATTTTAAATGTTTTGTCTCTGTGGCCCACGGGGATAAGGATGACAGAATTGTTGTAAGCGCTTTCGGAATGTACGGAGCAATGACCAACATCTTTCTGTAGCTCTTGTGACACGCCGTACTCATTCGATATGATAACGGACCCTGTGTTGATTGAGTGAGCCCTTTGCATCTCGTTTATGAAGCTTTCAGTTATCAGTGCCAGTTTCCTAAACTGTAACTTGAAGGATGGTTTGTGGTGTGAAAGCTGAACGATCGGGCATTTCAATTTATTCAGTTCTTCGGCAGCGAACTTGTTACTTAGCACAATTTTCAGTTTGCTTTTGCGAATAGAAGCAGCTAGTTGTTTGAAGAATTTTAGTTTGGTCAGGGAATCAGAGTCCAGTTCCTGGATAAGATAATCAGGGATCTCAATTTCGATGCATGTTACGGTTTTTGGATTGGAGCTATGCCCGTTATCTCCTGAATATGAGATATTAGACAATGCTCGGCCTACACTATTCAGATACGCGTATCCAAAGTTTTCATCTGGTTCTAAATGCGCACCCTCGGCCCATTCGTTCCAGGCATTGATGACGACTATCTGGCGGTCAGTTGGAAGATTTTCTTTGGTGTAGGAAATAGCACTTTCAAGCCAGTTCTGAAATTTTTCAGGTGTGCTGTCATGTACAATATGGGCTTCCGAACCATAACGTGCGGTATTATCCCAAGCAGGAACAAGGCTTCTGAAATATTGAAAATCTTTTGCACTGTTCTGATCCATGTAGTAGCTAGCTACGTCATCGTACTTGAGAACACTGCCATTTACTGGCCAATATTTATGCAGTGTATCTCTAATCTCTGGCGCGTTACCGGCTGTCCAGTCGTGCAATACCCTCTCCAAGGCACCGTCCATGCCGTAGTCTCTTGGATCAGTAGCCCCTCTGGTCATAATAGCCGTGATGTACAGGGGAGGTATGCCATGTTCTGCACATACTTTGTTCCAGGTAGTAATGTACTGCTCGGGATTTGGAATGGATGATGGGCGGTAAACGTAAAGGACTGGCCGACCATCAATCGTGATGTAGCGACTGTCTTTCAAAAATGGCACTAAATAACGAATAAATGCTTCAGCATCTTCTTGCGAATAGTTTTGCGATAGCAGGACTTCGGAGTCGTTTCCATCCCAGCGCTTTGTCCAATTCTCATTGGCCCAGCAAAAGCAGTAAGGCATGTTCACATCTTTGTTGGAAAGCAACATACGTGCGGGCTCTTCCAGAATCAATTTTCCCGAGAACCAATAATGATAGAAGATCTGGCCATGCACACCAGCCAGTCTCATAAGCTCAGCCTGTTTTTTTAGGACGGCAGGGGAGTCCAGTAGATAATAACCGATGTCGTCATGTGGGACATGCTGCTGGTAGTGCTCACTGAATAAAGGCGTTGAGGTCTTGACCTTTGTCCACTCGGTAAACCCTTTGCCATGCCACTCGTCGTTTTCAGGGATAGGGTGGAACTGCGGCAGGTAGAAGGACAAGACCTTTATAGTATTTTCATTTATTAACTTGGTATAATTCCTTTGCGGTTCGAAATACAGCTTCCCAATATCGCTTTGACCGTTGAGAAGTTTCAGTATTTTTCCGGGAGCGTTGCGCCCGCTTATCAATATAATACGTTCTAAGGCGTGTGCCAGAGTACCATCGGTCGGTATAGGTTCTTCTGGAAAACTTTCCCAGCCGAGAGGCATAGAGAGGAAAGGCGAAATCCCCTCTTTACTCGCCCAGAACATTGAACCCTCAGGGAATTCTATTTTTGGAAAGTCCGAGATATTGATATCGAGATGTTCGTGTAGCACTTCTCGAGCGATGTCATAATTTCCGGCCCAGCCTGATGGGTCTTTGATATAATAAGTTTGGCCTTCGGGGTATACAAGCTTGGTCTCGCTATTTATTAAGCTCAGTATCTTGTGTACTTTGTCTTTCGAGCCTAGCAGTGAGTTGAGTATCTGGTCGCCCCAGCTCTCAAGCTCTTGGGTATGTGTGCTTTTCTTTGTATGAATATGACATACGGCGTCATAGGCCTGAAGTTCGGCGCCGAATTCTATGATAAATGGCGCAAGATCCCTGCCTTTGTTTGGTACCGTTTTTATGTTAAGTTCCTGTATGTTGCTGACGTGTTTAGCTATTTCTTCTGATATTTCACTAGTTGTGGTACATGGAGTAGATACAAAAAGGTCGAAAGCAAGAGGTATGTTCTTAAGATGCTGAATCATCTTCTGGAGCATGTCGGGGTAAAATAAGTGCAAGTGTACAGCAACTGTCATACCGTCGATGGATTGCGGTGATCCACTATGTACTGAGCTTTCCAAGTAGTACGGGATACTCGAAACATTCTGCGACAAAAAGGCTTGTTCAGGCCACCCACCTTTGCTGAAAAGCCTATCAATGCTATTGATTTGGGTTCTAAGTGCACTGACTTCTTTGCGTATGCTATCGCGGAAAGTCTGGAAGGAATGCACTCGTTTTTCATGTTTTCCGAACATATCGAAGTGTTGTTGCGCAGACCCGAATACACCGTCTCTTACAGCTTCTTCGATATCAGGGTATACATTGAGATAAATAGCTTCATCAAATGCATCTGGGTCATGATATTTGTTGGCTACTATCCGAGTAAGCATTTCGGAGCGTCGAGCGGATTCGTTCAAGGTCGCTAGTATAGGGGCTCTCAATGCCGCCATATCTTTCATGAGCTTTTCCTGAATAGTATCTGCCTTCTTGGTTTTCTTTTGTATTCGCTGTTTGGCTAGACGTATATTGTATTCAACTATCTTTCCGAGCTCAGGATTTTCTTTTCTCGCACGCTCATAGCTTTTTATCGCACCTCTATAATCTTCAGAGCGAAACTGTTCGTTAGCGATTGAAAGGCTGGTCTTGTTTTTCATGATGTGATCACTGTAAATTCAGTCTGGAATTTAAAAGGGCTGATATTCGCTATTGTCTGGTATACACGCATTTAATAGGCTCAGCCTCTTCCTCTCATCGTACGTTGAATGAACGGTTTTAACTCTTCGTTGTTGATGATTGATCCAGCTCTTTGTTTTTTTGTCCGCCTTTCAAGGTCGGCCTCGTTGTTTTTCTGACTTTTTCTGTTGGCTGTAGCGGTCCGGTCGATGTGTTTCGGATAAGTATTTGTTTCAAAGACTCGCTGACAATCTTCCATCGCGTGCAATCTTCGCCTTGCAAAGTACCTGCAGAGATCACCTCATCAAGCTGGATTGGTAAGCTGACAACCAGAGCGGTTAGTAAAAGCTTGTCCTCGTCGTGCAATAAGCTCCATACATTTGTATCCATCGCATATGGCATCGCGAATCGTAGCTCTAATCGCTTCCCACGAGCGTCATCGCTCTCTGCGAACCAGCTATGGAAGGCATGTGCACTGCTCTCAAAGAACTCCAGTCGGGGGTTCTGGCCGAAATCTTCGTTGATGCCGTTGGCGCTCGCGAGCTTATATTCTAGCTCTGGCCACGCTTTGTTACCAAGCCGAACATTCTTTAGAACGATGGAAACTGATTGATAATTATCCAGATTAGTATTGTTTGATATAGATGCATGGTCGTATCTAAGCAGTGCTGGCCAGCCGTTGAGCACACGATCCAAAACCGAAAACCCATCGATGAATACATCTTTATTGAAACTGGTAAGCTTTGAAGGTTCGGTATTCTTCACGGATCTTAAAACTTTGCGCACGAGTTCGCAGAACATCAGCCAGTCTGAGGAACCCAGCTCACTTATGATAGCGTTCGCGTGTTGCATCACCGGTCCTTGAGTGGCAACAAGCGGTAGCTCGTTGCTGAGTTTGAAAGCGCGTGGCCATTTGACCAGTGGCGAACAACTGCCCGATCGATAAATAGTCATGGCGCCAATCCCGCCATGCACCTTAGTATCAAAACGTAGCGTTGGAATATAAAGATTATTAATATAAGTTTGCGTCACAATCCAGCTTAGTGTTTCGTTATCAACGACGCTGATTGAAATCGACTCGCACTCCCAGTAGTTAGGGTTATTTTTTATAAAAAACTCGATGCGACGCTGCTGCTTTTGGTTAATATCTGTTTTCTCAAGCAGCCTTTCGATAATCTCTTGGGATTGATGAAGCTGAGCCAATAGCTCCCTATTTTCTGCATTTGTATTTATCGTTTGGATTTCTATCAGAGAAACTGTCTTGAGGGCGGCCTTCTCTTCAACTACAAGCTGCTTATTTGCCTTCTTTAAATTATCGCAGTCTTCATTTAGTTTCTTAATGCGATGCAGTGCGGCCTCATGTTCTTCAAATATGTCGTGGAGATGCGTGGTTCCCGTTTTTCCCTGTATAAGGCCTGTTGATTCAGTTGAGATTTCCTCTTTCAATCTTTCGATAAGCGCGTATTTGCTTCTTAATTGCTTGTTGAGATTCGCTACCGCTTTCTCTGAATCAAAAATAGTACTTTCAATTTCTTTTTGCAGTTTTTCTAGGCTTGAAGCAATGGACGTCCGAGCTGAGAGACCCGCCGCCATGACTGGCTCTTTGTCCAACGCATGCGTGTTTTTTTCATTTCGGTTTTTTTTTGCGGTCATTGTCGGTGTGTCCAATATCGTTTCTACTTAAATTCAGACTGAAATCGAACGCTGATAGCAGTGTAATTGGTCACGACGCATCATCGATCAACTCTCGAATTTCCGGGGCTCTCTAGCGCTTCGCCATGGCTGGCCCTCAATCTTTGTCTTTCAGCGAAGCCAAAGCATGTAGCGAGCGTAGCGCCTTTCTTAAAGCTTTTGCTTTATTAAGCCCCCTGACGATCGACAACGGTCTTGGAGGTAGTGCCAGACCTCCGTAAGGTCCTGTTTGATAATCGTGACTCAACCCCGGATGGTAGTAGTCATCTACCTGTCCATCGTCAGTCCAACTGGACCTAAAAAATCGCTGTTCGCGCTGTCCTCGGGCAATGCGATCTGCAGTCGAGTCTTTTCCCCTGCTGGCAGACTCTGCATGAATGAGTTCAGCGAAAGGCGTCCATAATATTTTCAATCCTCGTTCGCAAATTCTCATGCATAGATCTACGTCGTTGAACGCGATAGGCAGTGAGTTCTCATCCATCCCGCCTAGTTCTAGATACACATCTCTAGGCGTAAGCATGCACGCACCGGTAACGGAACTCTGGCGCCGAACGATTTGATTCATCCCAAGATAACCAGCATCTTGACGGGCACTATTGTTTCCTGCATGCGCCGCGAGCCCATTTATACCTACAGTGACGCCACCATGCTGTACCATTCCGTTTGCCCAGAGTAACTTGGCGCCTACCGCTCCAACGCCTGGCCGCAGTGCCTGGCTTACCAGTTCTTTTAGCCAATCATTTTCTATAATTTCGATATCGTTATTCAATAGGCATAAAAATCTACCTGTTGCAACTTCAGCGGCTCTATTGTTAACTGCTGGATAGTTGAACGGGTGCGGATGCGGCAGTATGTTAACGCCTCGGCTTTCAAGCTCCGATAAGTAAGCAAGGGTCCTACTATCGGTTGAGTCATTATCAATTATGATAACCTCTAAGTTATCATAATCAGTATTTCCAAGCACGCCTTCGACACATGTTCTCAATAGGTCAACTTGATCTCGTGTAGGGATCATTATCGTCACCCGTGGCAAGACCTCCGGCAACGGCCAGCGCACTCTTAGTAGACTCGGATACCCAACCACATGATCAACAGTCGCCCCACTGGATAGAGATTGAACAAGCCAGTCTATAGATTTTCGCCGGCTGCTTGGCTTTGGATCTTCTGCAGGGCTTGAAGCCAGGCTATTAGCCCTATGGTAGATCACGCGTGGTAGGTGCAGAACGCGTCCAGAGTTGATTGCAGTCGACAGTGCAACACCGGCAAGGAACATATCCCAGTCTAACCTGCCTTCATTCCTGCAGTTCACTGTGAGATCAATTGCAGCGGTGATGACTGACATGCTAAAGATCGCGCCTGGTGAAAATATGTCCTCGCCTATAAAAAGGTCTATGTCCCAAGCAGGCTTGAGCCACGGTGCAGTGCGTTGGCCATTGATACCGTCGCAGTCGCAATCTCCATATGCCCAATCAACGCCTTCGATCATTAGTGCCTGCAATTGATCGACCGCAGAAGGTGCCAGGCTATCACCCGCTTTAACTGGTATGACACTACTGCAGCCCTGCAGTTGAAGACTTTTAAATCCGCTAGATACATCAGAGCTTGAACAGTACTCTATCGCTTTTGCTGGATGCCTTTGAGCTAGAATGATCCTAGAGATCTCTTCAAGATCCTTCGCTCCTTCAGTGAGCACAAGAATCCCGCAACTGACAGGTTGGTTATAGATCATCGGGGGATCAGACTGAAAAGCCTCGTACCATTGATGATAATTCCTAAGTCCGGCACTCTTTGGCAATATCAGCTCATGTTGCTTAGCCACGTTAGCCAGCAGTTGGATATCTTTATCGCTCAGCTCAGCTGCTGTTTTAGTGGATAGTACAGCTTCTATGCCTTCTGGCCAAATACACAATGTAATTGGGCTGCCCGATAACGGCTCCCCGCAATCGTTTTCTATAATCAGAGTATGGGTCCTGCCATCGGCGAGTTCCCAAGGAAGATCAAGTTCAAACGCATGATTGTTTGTGTTGAGATAGGATAAGGAATGGTGCGCCAGATTTGCTACTGTGCTAGTAAGCTTTCGACCGCGCTCGATCACGTTTATTGTGACATTCCTATCTGGCCTGCCGGTATCCCAAGCCCAGCCGTAGATTTTTAAACCGCCTGTATGCCAGACCTGCGAAGCGGCATTTGATTGTCCCGCCGGCCGAGGTGCTGGCAATGCCACGCTCCCGCTAAGCCGATGTCCGAGATTCGCGATTCGTGCGGAGATCTGTCTAGCATTCGTTAGATAGCGTTCCTGTATTTTCATGGCAAAGCCGTGAAACCCGTCACCTATGACAGGATTCTGAATGAACGCTTCAGCTCTCACAAATCCTATGCTCTGGCCGTCTGCGAACACCTCTACTACAATTCTTGTCTCGGTCTGATCGTCATCTATAGCCCAGCCTTGTAGCACGTCCCCATACAAGCCAGTGATTGCTCCTCGTAAGCTTGGATTGGTTCTCATAGGATGCTCAGCGTCAAGTTAATCATTCAGTAATCTCGGGCTTGCGCATGATTATATTATGCGTTTGCTGGGGCGCCAGCCGCTCAGTGGTGCGCTTGACTGCGTTATCCAAAGGTGTAGACGTCTCAATTTGGTCCGCTCTGGTGATTTTAATCGGTGGGCTACAACCGCTAAGCACGTTGCTGTCCATGCGGGTGAGCCCTGGGAGCTCGGTTATACCCATCACGCAGTTTAACGCGCACATGGCTATGTAGTTACTGGCATCTATATCGATGAGAATAATTTGATGTTTATTGGTCGTGCTCATGTTTCGGATAAATTCGAGCTGAAAGTTTACCGCCTCTTCTGAAGTGTCATTGCTTTCTATAAAAAATCTCTGATGTGATAGGTCTTTATCGGTAAATGAGATCGCGCCATCATTACAATGTGTTTGGGTCGCATCGGTCCAACTGTTACTTTGTACGAGCGTTTCCAGTCGTGAGTGCAATTTATACGTCAAGGTTTTTGGAAGGTGTGGCGTCAGGTGTGGTGCGGAATAGACAAAGGATGCTTGGCGCATATCAAGAAGCTGATCGAGATCAGCTGCTAGCTTTTCCATTTGGGTGCTCAAGTCATAATCAACAATAATATCTAAAGAGCTAAACCTTATATTCACTGTTGCAACTGCACCACTTGTGAGCTGTTGATGGGTGAGGCTTACTGCATGGCTCTCACCTGTATCGTCCATGTCCTGTATCGATGTTTTAAGAACATTATCTTTTCCATCCGCGATCTTGTACTTACTTGTGAATGCTTTGAGTCGAGCTTTTTGCAATGCGTTACGGGCCGGCTGGAGGGGGTCGCGTTGGCAAAAATCCAGATAAGCTTTCTCGGCTTTAGGATATCGCCGTCTGAGCACAGCATTGTTGTACGCAACTCGTATCTTCTTTTCTTCCCGAAAAGACACTCCGCCTTTATGAGCAATGAATACATCAGTAGCACCCAGATGACGCCAACCCATAGCTTTTGCTTTCAAACACCAGTCTGTTTCCTCTCCATACCCGCGAGTTAGTTCAACCTCATCTAGATAGCCGACACTTTCCAATGCTGTTCGCTTTATATAAAGGCAGAATCCGCAACCGGTTTCCAGCTCCACCGGAGCACTCGCGATACCGCCTGCCAGTGTGTCCAGTTCCGCCTGTTCTGCAGCAGTTGGCATTGGCGAGCTCACTCTGCTCACTGGAAAGCTCATCAGTTCGCCGTTATTGGTGAAGGGCGTTACCGAAGCGATATCGTCGGCGCCATAGGCGGTATCGCGCAGGCGATCCAGCCAGTTTCCGTGCACACGTGTATCGGCGTTCAGCCAGACGACGTCATGGCGGGGGCTTAGCGCCATGGCGCGGTTCATGGTGCGTATGAAGCCCAAGTTCACAGGCTGCTGTATCAGCGTAATCTTGCCCCTACTCGCCAGTACCTTCAGCGCCTTGCGCAAAGCGACAATAGGTGTGGCGTCGTCCAGCACCACGAGGCGATGAGGCGTACGGTTAAGTTTGCGTGCGGCGATGGCACTGTTGATGCACTCGAGGGTTTCCTCCAGGCCATCGTAGATCGGGATCAACACGTCGACCGGGTGGTGCTTGCCTCCATCCGCGACCGGCTCGGGTGGGACGAAGGTTGGCATGGCCGACACCGGGCTGCCCAAGAGCGGCAAGCCCGTCGCAAACCTCACGGTGACTGCCAGTGTGGGATTTGGCACTTTGATGCGAATTCCACCGTGGGTGGTGGGCAGGCCTGCTGCAGCGAGGAGGGGGCTGGCCACGTTGGCTGTTACCAACATCGTCTGGCCGTTGGCTTCAAGTTCAAGTGTGGCGGGTGCATGCACGTTGCGCAGATCGACGGCCCATCCCTGAATTTCCTTCTCCTCGGGCAAATAGCGCACCACGCCAACGGTACCTGGGACATCGGTCTGTGCAGCGAGGATCTTGAGGACAAAATTCAGCTCGTTAGCGACCGTGATGTCTGGCAGGTGAGCAAGGATCAAACGGCGAAGCTCGGCAGGGCTGGCCGACTGGCTGCGAGCCTGCCACAGCATCATGCGCAGAGAGGGGTCGTGGGGGATTTTCTGCCATACGGCAGCGAGATAGCGAGCAGCCATATCGGGTTGTCCCTGCGCCAGCATGCTGCGCCCCAGCAGGGCATGAACATCGGCACGTTCGGGTAGGGCATGTGCGGCATTGCTGAAAAAAATAAAAGCCAGCTTTGGGTCGTTCGGCAAGGCGTCGATACCCTTCCAGATCAAAGCCTCCGGACGGTATTCGGGCGTCTGCAGGGCAAGCTCGAGCATCGCCGCGGCGCTTTCATGCTCTTGCGCTTCACGGTGACGATGAAATATGTCCATGAGCGTTTCTCGCCCACGGTCGAGGTTTATGGACATGGCTGGCGAATTCACTGCAAATAATAAAAAGAAGGGCGACCCTAAAGTCGCCCCTTTTTCGAATACCACCCGCCTTGCGGCGGGCAGCATTCAGCTTGCTACGACTGGGCGGATTAGACCTGGCCGTGGATCACAATGACATTGTCGATTGTGTTGGTAGCTTCTTCCGAACCGACGATGGCGATAGCGACGTCCGCCAGGGTGTGACCCTGAGCGATGTAGTCGATCCAGCCAGCCTTGCTTGCAGCGTCTTCGGTCGCGGAGCGGCCCAAGGCGTTGGTGTACAGGCTGTCGATGAAATCGCTGTTGATTTTCTGACCGGCTTCAGCCGAATTCAGAATGGTGGCAGCGACTTCGGTACGGCTAGCACCATTGACCAGCTGGCTGACCCAGTTATTCAGGCCATCGGCTTCGGCGCCGCGGCCCAGTGCAGACTGGTACAGGCCTTGGACGTACGAGCCATTGCTCTGGTCGTTGCTGATAGCTTCCTGCGAAGTGGCGATTGCACTGACCACGTCGGTACGAGTACCACCGGCAGCCAGAGTGTTCAGCCAGCTCTGTACGCCTGCTTCGTCGATGTTCGTTGTGTCACGCTGCAGAATCTGGGTGTACAGAGACTCAACGAACGCTTCGTTCGAAACAACGGTGTACTCGGAAGAGTTCAGGAACTCCTGGGCGATAGCGGTAGTGGAAACACCGGCTTCAGCCTGAGCAGCCCACAGTTGTGCGCCATCCTTGTCTGCATCACGACCCAGCAGGCCTTGGAACAGACGCAGTGCAGCTGCTTCGGCTTCGCTGTCGACCAATGCAACCGATTCGTTGTTGTCGAAGGACAGGAACTCAGCGTGAGTGATCGACGCAGTTTGCGTGCCGGTCAGGTTCACATTGAAGTTGTTACCGACGGTGAAGTCGTAGTCCTGACGCGAGCCGCCCAGGTGCACGACATCGTAGCCTTCGCCAGCGTCGACCACGTCAGCGGTACCGGCCAGGAAGATTTCGTCGTTACCGGCACCCGAAAGGATGACGTTGTTGCCAGCGCCGCCGTAGATGGTGTCATTGCCAGCGGCAGTGATGATGGTGTCGTTACCTTCACGACCGTCGACGTAGACATTTCGGTCGCCGGTGAAGATCAGGGTATCGTCGCCAGCATCGGTGGTAACGATAAGATCAGGGGTGGAATCGGTTGTGGCAGAGGCAGATACATCGCCTTCAGCCAGAGCAGCAAAGGTGGCGACCGGTGCTGGCGTGTTGAACGACACGACCAGGTTGGCATCGCTATCGAATACGAATGCTTGAGCTGTAGAAAGCTCGGCAGGAATTGCAACGGCAACGTTTTGACCCGCTGCACCAGCGATGGTCGCGCTAACCAGTGCAGGAGTGGTGCCTTCCGGCGAAACTGGGGCAGACACGCCGTCCCACGAAGCAACACTTACGCTTTCAGCAGTGTCCAGTGCCAGCAGGGTGCTGATGGCAGCGGCGGTAGTGGAGGACAACAGGGTAGGGTTGTTGGCCAGCGAACCTTTCAGTTCGGACGCAGAGTAAGGCTGATCGTATTGCATGTGTAATTCCTGTTACTTCAGGCCATCTGGCCTGTGCTGCTAGTTTTCTGCTTCAGTGCAGAGTTTTCCCACGGAGACTTATAGCGGGGGGCGTTCGTCTTCGTGACGGGATCTATAGACAGATGCAGCGCCACCAGAGGCTCGGTGCCAGTGGGGCCATACATCATCTGATTGGGCACGACGAGTTGCGGCGAGGAGCCGGAAAACACGATGTGACCCGAAAGTTCGTAAAGGCAGCGATTTGACCCAACCAGGCTGAAACCTGCGGAGATAAGAGGAGATGCTTTGCCGCGGGTGCCGCTGAAAGTGCCGGCCGCTACGTTAGGACTGGGACCCGAGCCGGCAACTGTCGATGTGTAGACGAGATCAACGCCCTCTGGCTTGTTCTCCCAGATGACGCAGAAGCCCTCCAGCCGCTTTGTGCCGTCATGTTCGCCGACCCAGCCCTTGGTCGACTCCACATCGCCTGCGCCTTGCAGGTGTGCGATCAGCTTCAATGTTGCCGGGGCTGCTTCAAAGGCCAGCGGGAAGCTCGGCTCAGGCGTTGCCACAACGGCAAAATTGCGCATGATGGCGGGTGATGTATCGATACGATCGATGCGGAGGTCGACCGGGTCGATTTCAGATTCAAACATGTGATATTCGGTGATCAGTACAGTCGCAACGCCACCTTTGACACGGGCAACAATGGTGTCTCCCAAGTGCGTCAGCATATTTTTGCTAACGCCTTCGGCAGGGAAGAAATCGATTGATCCCTTACCAAGGGGAGCTTGTTGTAGCGAAATACAGACAGGCTTGTCCGAGGGCGGCTGAGAGGCATATCGGAATATATACATTCCGGGCTCAAGCAGAGTTACCCGCGAGCTTATTTTCAAACCGTCAAGTGCGTGCGAGGGCAGTGACATGAATTTCCATTTCCTGTTGGCTTAACCACCGTGCCATCTAAAAAACGGCAAACCTGTAATAAGCGATCAACCAGCGCTGGCGTCCCTTGAAGCTAGGATGATTGAGCCAGACGGGGTGTGATGTCAATCACTGAATGTAAAAATTCTTACACGCGGCCGGAATACATCCTACGAGCGGTTAGCACAGAATGTTACGACGCATTACGGCGTTCACTATTGAGTCATCATTCTGCAAGGTCAGCCTGAATCAAAAAAAAATAATCCTAGTAAAATCAAGATATTGCAGTAAGTAATAATACTTCAAAAAAATAGTGACAGATTCTGGTCGTTCTACTGGTGGCTTTAAGCCAGCTTTACTGTCGCTCGAATCTGATGATGGGGAGGGAATGCACCACCCTTGGCTTACAGGTCTTCGCATGCAACTAAGCTCTTGCTGAATTTGGCAAGACGTCTCGATCCGATGTCACAAACTGGCATGCTTACTGAGTAAAAAATCAGACAAAGGCTATGTTCTCATTCGCTCGGCTTCCATATTATGGCGAATGATTACACCAGTCGGGGTCATCACTTGGTCATATTAATGATTGCGCCCCGCGCTCCGGCGCCGGTGGTACAATGCCCGCCGTTTTCGCCTTTTTTGAAGTACGGATACTATGAGTCGTTTACCGGAAAATAATTTGCAAGCCGCCCTTAAGGCCTGCAAAAGCAGCTTTGTCTCCGTAGGTGTGTTCAGCTTCTTCGTCAACGCGCTGATGCTGGTTCCGACGTTCTACATGATCCAGATTTCTGGGCGGGTCGTGCCATCCAGCAGCAGTTCGACACTGATTATGCTGACGCTGATTCTCACAGTGTTGATGATCACCATGGGCGCTCTGGAGTGGGTGAGATCGCGCATGATGGTCCGCATAAGTAATCGCCTTGATGTACTGCTCAGTCGTGATGTCTACCGTGCCAGCTTCAAGCGCGCGCTTAACAGCGGCGGGATGGATGCGACTGCTCAGTCATTGAACGATCTGACATCTCTGCGGCAATTTTTGACTGGGCCTGGACTCTTCGCTTTTTTTGATGCGCCTTGGTTTCCGATCTACACCGCAGTGATGTTCATGTTTCACCCATGGTTCGGCTGGATGACCGTTGGGTGCGGAGTCGTTCTTGTCGTGCTGGCATTCATGAATCATCGCTTCACGACCCAGGCCTTGGCTGATGCCAACCTGCAAAGTGTCAAGTCCAACGTAGCCACGACCAAGAACCTGCGTAACGCCGAAGTCATCGAGTCCATGGGCATGCTCGAGACACTGATGAATCGCTGGGCCGTACGCCAACGCCGGATATTACTATTGCAATCCAATGCAAGTGACAAGGGCGGGGCGGTTACGTCCATCTCCAAGACGTTCCGCATGTGGTCGCAGTCCATCATGCTCGCGATGGGCGCTTACCTGGTGATCATTCACGAGATCAATCCTGGGCTGTTGATGGCTGGCTCGATTCTGCTTGGTCGCGCGCTGGCGCCCATTGATCAGATGATCGGAAGCTGGAAGGGCTTCGTGGGTGCGAAGGTTCAGTATGGGCGTCTGAATGAGGTGTTGGACAAGCTCAACGCCGAGCCGGAGCGGATGCCGTTGCCTGCCCCACAAGGCCACATACAAGTCGAGAATCTGGTTGTGGCCCCGCCTGGCGCCAAAGCGCCTGTCATTCGTAATATCAGCTTCGTCGCACCGGCTGGGGCCATCGTGGGCATCGTCGGCCCGAGCGCGGCAGGCAAGTCCACGTTGGTACGAGCCTTGATGGGCATCTGGCCACCTCAGCACGGCGTGGTTCGCCTCGATGGCGCCGATATCAGTACCTGGGACAAGCACGAGCTGGGGCCCTATGTAGGCTACCTGCCGCAGGATATCGAGCTCTTCGAAGGCACCATCAGCGACAACATTGCCCGTTTCGAAAAGGTCGATGCGGAGAAGGTCGTGCTCGCTGCGCAGACTGCCGGTGTGCACGAGATGGTTCTAATGCTGCCAGACGGTTACGACACCATCATCGGCAGCGATGGCGTGAATTTGTCGGGTGGTCAGCGTCAACGGGTGGGCCTGGCGCGTGCCCTTTATGGCAGCCCCAAGCTGATCGTGCTCGACGAGCCGAATTCGAATCTCGACGAAGTAGGCGAGCGAGCGCTGGGCGTGGCCTTGCAGAAGGTCAAGGAAAACGGCTCGACGGTCTTCATCGTTTCACATCGCCCCAACATCCTGTCTCGCCTTGACCACATTCTGGTGATGTCGGCAGGTACCATTTCGATGTACGGCCCGCGTGACAAGGTGATTGCCGAGTTGGCGGCGCAACAGAACAAGGGTCAGCCTCGCGTAGCCCAGCCAGCGCCAGGCACGCCAAGTACGCCTGCATCGCCTGGCGCCCCAGTTGCACCGAACCCACCAACTGCGCCAGTCGCGCCTCCTGCAGCAAAGCCGCCCGCCGGCCCGGCCAACACCCAATCGACCGGCGTGTGAAAGGATTTCATCGATGACCAGTAAAGCCATTAGCACGTTCGACCACAATTTCGATGACATGCCTATCTCCGATCGCGGCATTCGCCGGGTCGGTTTCACCATCATCTTCGTCACCTTCGGGATATTCGGTACGTGGGCGGCTGTTGCGCCTCTGAGCAATGCGGTACATGGCAGCGGTATCGTCACCGTGCAGAGCTATCGCAAGACCGTCCAGCATCTGGAAGGCGGCATCATCAAGGAACTCAACGCGCGCGACGGCGACATGGTCAAGCAGGGCGACCCGCTGATCGTCCTCGACGAAGCTCAGTTGAGTGCAGAATACGAATCCACGCGTAATCAACTGATCGTTGCCCGCTACAAAGAGGCACGGTTGCGTGCCGAGCGCGATGGATTGCAATCAGTTCCGCCGGTGCAGATGACTGGCACCGACTCGGACCGTGCCATGGAGGCATTGGCCGGAGAGCAGCAAGTGTTCAAAGCACGGCATGATTCGCGCCTGAGCGAAATCTCCGTGCAGCGCGAGCGTATCAGTCAGCTCAAGCAGCAGATATCAGGCCTACAGGGCATGATCAGGACCAAGCAGAACCTCGAGAAGTCCTACAGTGGCGAGATCGTCCAGCTTAAGGACTTGCTGTCTCAGGGTTTCGTCGATAATCAGCGTTTGTTGGAGCAGGAGCGCAAGCTCGACATGCTCAAAACAGAAGTGGCCGACCATCAGTCCACCATACTCAAGACTCAACTGCAGATCAGCGAGACCGAGCTATCCATCGTTCAGCTAAACAAGAAATTCAGCTCCGATGTAGCCAATGATCTGTCCGATGTACAGGCCCAGGTGTTCGATCTGCAGGAAAAGGAAGCAGCGCTCAACGACCGTCTTTCGCGGGTGGTCATTCGTGCGCCTGAAAGCGGCATGGTGCTGGATATGAAGGTGCATACCGTAGGTGGCGTAGTCAGTGCTGGAACCCCTTTGCTGGACATCGTGCCGGCGGCGGCCGAATTGATTGTCGAGGCGCGCGTGGCTCCGGCTGATATTGACCGTTTAGAGATGGGTAAGCGCGCGGACATTCGCTTCAGCGCGTTCAACAACGCCACCACACCGGAGATCGACGGCGAAGTTACGCGAATTTCCGCAGACGCGCTGAAGGATGAACGCTCCGGAGATTCCTATTACCTGGTTCGAGTGAAGGTGACTGAGCGAGGCCTGAAGACCCTGGGCGATCGCAGGCTGCAGCCCGGCATGCCCGCTGATGTGCTGATCAACGCTGGTGACCGCACAATGCTTGAATACCTGCTCAAGCCGGCCCGTAACATGTTCGCCAAGTCGATGATCGAGGAATGACTGTGTCGCGTTTGTTACCTGGTGTGATGTTGAGCATGTTGGCGTTGCAAGCCGTTGGCGCCGAACCGCTGGTTCCCAACGATGTTCCGCCCAAGCCACCGGTGTCGGCTTCGACCTACGCACTGGATCTGGCAGGCCTGTACCGTGAGGCGCGTCTTGAAGACCCGCGCGTGCTGGCAGCCTATGCCCGGGCGCGGTCCGCGTCCGAGCAGCAGCGCGAAGCTCTGGGCGGCTTGCTGCCGCAGTTGTCGGCGCAGAGCAATTTCAACCGGATTTTGCGCAAGGACGACGCGGCGCGTGAGATCTACGACAACAAGAGCTATTCCCTGAGCTTGACGCAGTACCTGTACAACAAGACCGCGTGGGAAGGCTGGCAGAAGGCCAAGAGCGTCACGGCGCAGAAGGGCGCCCAGGCCGAAGATTCCCACGCCGAGGCCACGGTGGATCTGGCCAAGCGATACTTCATCGCGTTGGCCGCCGATGACGAGCTGGAGCTGGTGCAGGCCGAGCGGCGGGCTACGCAGAAGAACCTTGATCGGATCAACATGCTCTACGAGCGGCAGATGGCCAAGATCACCGATCAGCTCGACCTGAAGGCGCGGGTGGACGCCCTGGCTGCGCAGGAAGTGGATGCGCGCAACCAGGTGCAGGTCAGTCGTGAAGCCTTGTCCGAGATCGTCGGCCGGCGCATCGACGAACGTCTGAGCCGCGTACGCAACGATGTGGCCTTGCAGGCGCCGACTGCGCCGCTGGCCAATTTCGTCTCCCAGGCCATGGATGCCAACCCTTTGCTCAAGGCCTACCAGAGTGGCGCCGAAGCGGCCGATGCGGCGGTGCGCGAAGGTAAGGGCGGGCACTATCCGCAACTGAGTGTAAGCCTGAGCGCTCAGCAAAGTGACGTGGGCTACGACAATACCTTGACGCCTCGCAGCGACAGCTACGTGGCGACGCTGGGGGTGAGGGTGCCGATCTACAGCGGCGGTTCCACGTCGGCACGGGTTCGGGGTTTGTACGATGACCAACTGGCTGCCGAGCAGGAACTCGAAGGCGTGCGTCGGCAGGTGGTGAAAGAAACGACCACGTCCTACCTGACTGCCCAAGCCAGTGTGGAAAAGATCCGCGCTAACAAGAACGCATTGTCTTCGGCGCAACAGTCGAGCGTGGCCGCGCAGAAGGCGTTTGCCTATGGCGTGGTGAATGCGGTGGATGTATTGACCAGTGTGCAGAACGAGTTCAAGGCGCGTAGGGATTTGCTGAGATCGCAGTACGACTTCATTACCAACCTGTTCATGTTGAATCGTTGGAGTGGCAAGTTGAACCAAGAGAGTGTCGACAGTGTCAACGTCTGGCTCAGCCCCGAGCCGGAACAAGGTTTGCCTGGCGGTGATGTTGCCAAGGTGAAAACCAAACCCTGATTGATGTTGTATCGTCGATGTAACAACTCTGTAGGAGCGGTCTGTGGCCGCGAACGGAACACCGCGATACATCAGTCAGTCCGTGGTGTTCTTTTCGCGGCCACGGACCGCTCCTACGGGATGCGAGCAGCGTGCGGTCTTCGGCTCGCGCCGGTGTTGGAGGCTGGGCTGAGCTGGCGGGTATATGTATACTCCGCGCTTTGTTAAGTCGAGCGCCGGTGCTTTGCGCGGCCGCAAGCGTTGTTCGGTTTCTCTTTCGCTGCCTTGTCGGCACTAAATGGAGTTGGTTAATTCGCATGAAAGCTATTGTCACTGGTATCACTGGTCAAGATGGCGCCTACCTGGCGGAACTGCTGCTGGAAAAGGGCTACACCGTATACGGCACTTACCGCCGTACCAGCTCCGTCAACTTCTGGCGTATCGAAGAGCTGGGTATCCAGAACAACCCTAACCTGCACCTGGTCGAGTACGACCTGACCGACCTTTCTGCCAGCATCCGGTTGCTGCAGACCACCGAAGCCACTGAGGTCTACAACCTCGCTGCGCAGAGCTTCGTTGGTGTTTCGTTCGAGCAGCCGCTGACCACCGCCGAAATCACCGGCCTGGGCGCTGTCAACCTGCTGGAAGCCATCCGCATCGTCAACCCGAAGGCGCGCTTCTACCAGGCTTCGACCTCCGAGATGTTCGGCAAGGTGCAGGCCATTCCTCAGATCGAGGAAACCCCGTTCTACCCGCGTAGCCCCTACGGTGTGGCCAAGCTGTATGCCCACTGGATGACCATCAACTACCGCGAGTCGTACGGCATCTTCGCCACCAGCGGCATCCTGTTCAACCACGAGTCGCCCCTGCGCGGCCGTGAGTTCGTGACCCGCAAGATCACCGACACCGTCGCCAAGATCAAGCTGGGCCTGCAGGAAACCCTGGAGCTGGGCAACATCGACGCCAAGCGCGATTGGGGTTTTGCCAAGGAGTACGTCGAAGGTATGTGGCGCATGCTGCAGGCCGACGAGCCGGACACTTTCGTGTTGGCCACCAACCGTACCGAAACCGTGCGTGACTTCGTCACCATGGCCTTCAAGGCCGTGGACATCGAGATCAAGTGGCAGGGCGAAGCTGAATCCGAGCAGGGCCTGTGCGCCAAGACTGGCAAGGTGCTGGTTTCGGTCAATCCGAAGTTCTACCGCCCAACCGAAGTTGACCTGCTGATCGGCAACCCGGCCAAGGCCAAGGCCGTATTGGGCTGGGAACCGAAGACCTCGCTGGAAGAGCTGTGCCGGATGATGGTCGAGGCTGACCTGCGCCGCAACGAGAAAGGGTTTTCGTTCTGATGGCTAATGTCGGCAAACGCGCATTGATCACTGGTATCCAGGGTTTCACCGGCCGCTACATGGCCGCCGAGTTGCAGGCCCATGGGTATGAAGTCATCGGCTTGGGCAGTCAGCCGTCGGAGGAGCCAGGTTACTACCAGGCCGATCTGAACGATGCACCCAGGCTCAGCGCGTTGCTGGCAGAGCTGCAGCCCGATTACGTGGTTCACCTCGCCGCACTGGCGTTCGTGGGCCATGGCGTGGCTGATGCGTTCTATCAGGTCAACCTGATTGGTACGCGCAACCTGCTCGAAGCGGTCGCCGCTTCGGGCAAGGCGCCTGAATGTGTATTGCTGGCCAGTAGCGCCAATGTGTATGGCAATGCATCCGAAGGCATGCTGGACGAAGGCACGGCCCCCGCGCCGGCCAACGATTACGCCGTCAGCAAGCTGGCCATGGAATACATGGCCAGCTTGTGGCAAAACCGCTTGCCCATCGTTGTAACCCGGCCGTTCAACTACACCGGGGTGGGGCAGGCGGACAATTTTCTGTTGCCCAAGATCGTCTCGCACTTCCGCCGCAAGGCCGCAGTGATCGAGCTGGGCAACCTCGACGTGTGGCGCGATTTCAGCGACGTACGTGCGCTGGTCGCCGCTTACCGTGGGCTGCTGGAAAACAAGCCCTTGGGGCAGACCGTCAATGTCAGCTCGGGTGTCACCCATTCGCTGCGTGAAGTGATCGAGTTGTGCGAAAGCATCACCGGCCATTCCATCCGTGTGGAGGTGAACCCCGCATTCGTGCGCGCCAACGAAGTGAAGACGCTGTGCGGTGACAATACCCGTTTGCGTTCGCTGGTGGGCGACTGGCAGACCCCGCCGTTACGCGACACCCTGCAATGGATGTTGGCTGCCCAGTAAATGAAGGTCGTCCTTTCCGTCGAGCCTGTGCGCTTTCCGCTGACGGGCATTGGGCGTTATACCTATGAGCTGGCGCGACGCCTGCAGAGCAGTCCGGAAATAACCGACCTGCAGTTCTTTGCCGGGCGCAGCTTCCTGCCGGCGCTGCCGAGTGCTGCGGACGCGTCCGGCAGCGGCTACAGCCTCAAGCGAGCAGTGCAGAAAAACTTTCTGGCCATCGAGGCCTATCGTCTGCTGATGCCATTGCTCAAGGCGCGTGCCCTGAAAGGGCATGGCGATTATCTGTATCACAGCCCCAATTATTACCTGCCGCCGTTCAAGGGGCCGCGCATTGCGACCTTTCACGACTTGTCGCCGTTTACCTGGTCCCAATGCCACGCGCCGCAGCTGGCGCGCTACCTGCAGAAAGAGCTGCGGCTGACCTTGAAGCGCGCGGACCGCCTGATCACCGACTCCGAATTCACCCGGCGCGAACTGGCTGAGTATTTCGATTGGCCGCTCGAGCGGATCGATACCGTGCCGCTGGCCAGTTCGCCGGAGTTTCATCCGCGCAGCGCGGCGCAAACCGCTGAAGTGCTCGGGCGCTACGGGTTGAGCCACGAAGGCTACAGCCTGTTCGCCGGCACCATCGAGCCGCGCAAGAACATCGAGACACTGCTCACGGCCTACGAAACGCTGCCGCTGGCCACGCGCCAACGGTGGCCGTTAATCCTGGCCGGCTACCGAGGCTGGCAGAACGAGGCGATCTTTGCGCGCATCGAGTCGGCGCAGCGCCAGGGCTGGGCGCGCTATCTGGGCTTCGTGCCGGCCGAGGACTTGCCGGTGCTGTTCGCGGGCGCGCGGTTGTTTGCCTTTCCGTCGTTGTACGAGGGGTTTGGCCTGCCGGTGCTGGAGTCGATGAGTTCGGGCGTGCCGGTGGTCTGTGCCAATAACTCGTCCCTGTTAGAAGTGGCGGGTGAGGCGGCGTTGATGTGCGAGGCGATGGATATCGACACCTTGGCGCAGCACATGGCCAAGGCGCTGGAAGACGACGCATGGCGCGCCGAGTCCCGGCAACGGGGCCTGGCTCACGCTGACGGATTCTCCTGGGACCGCTGCGCCGCACAGACGCTGACATCCTATCGCCGCACGTTGGAAAGCCGATGATCAAGGTGCTGCACTTTTTCAAGACGTACTTCCCCGATTCCATGGGCGGGATTGAGCAGGTCATCTTTCAGCTGGCAGAGGGATGTGCCGCGGGCGGTGTGCAGTCCGAGGTGTTGTACCTCAGCGAGCGCGGCGCGGCGCGTGGCGAACGGGTAGGGCACCATGTGGCCCACCGCGCCAAGCTCGATTTGCACGTGGCCTCTACCGGCTTTTCCTGGTCGGCGCTGGGCGATTTCAAGGAGCTGGCCAGCCAGGCGGATCTGATTCACTACCACTTTCCGTGGCCGTTCATGGACTTGGTGCATTTTGCTAGCCGCACCGGCAAGCCGTCGGTGGTCAGTTATCACTCCGACATCATCAAGCAGAAGACCCTGCTCAAGTTGTATCAGCCGTTGATGAATCGCTTCCTCGGGTCCATGGACCGCATCGTCGTCTCTTCACCCGACTACGCGGCCAGCAGCCCGGTGCTGCAGCGCTTCACGGAAAAGTTGTCAGTCATTCCGTTCGGCCTCGATCCCGCCACATACCCCACGCCTTCTGCCGAGCGCCTGGCGCATTGGCAAGCGCGCTTTCCCGGCAAGTTCTTTCTTTTCGTCGGTGCGCTGCGCTACTACAAGGGTCTGAACTACCTGCTTGATGCTGCCAAGGCGACCGGCTTGCCGGTGGTGATTCTTGGGGGTGGCCATCTGGAAGCTGAGCTCAAGGCCTATGCCCGGCAGCTTGAAGTGAGCAACGTGCATTTTCTCGGCGGCTTGCCGGATGAAGACAAGGCGGCGCTGCTGACCCTGTGCCACGCCTTCGTGTTTCCGTCGCACCTGCGTTCCGAGTCGTTCGGCATTTCGCTGCTTGAAGGCGCCATGTATGGCAAGCCGATGATTTCGTGCGACATCGGCAGCGGCATGAGCTACATCAACCGGGCCGGTGAAACCGGACTCGTTATCCCGCCGCGTGATCCCCAGGCGCTGGCGGCGGCCATGCAGACACTGTGGAACGATGAAGCCCTGGCCAGTGCCATGGGCGCCGCCGCGGCGCGTCGCTTCCAGCAGGTGTTTACCGCGCAGGGAATGGCGGACAGTTATGTGCAGTTGTATCACGACGTATTGCAGCGTTAATCCATTCGACCAAGGTGCTCGCCCATGATCTCGAAAGCTGTTTTGGTAACTGGCGCGTCGGGTTTTGTCGGTGCCGCTGTCGCGGCTCGGCTGGTGCGGCTGGGCTGCCCGATCACCCGCGCCGCCGTGCGCCGCGCCTACACAAAACTGCCCATTGGGGTGGAAGGCTGCGTGGTGCCCACGCTGGCCGCCGACACCGATTGGACCAGCGCGCTCGCCGGCATTGACAGTGTGGTGCACGCCGCTGCGCGTGTGCACGTGATGCGCGAGTCCCATGCCGATCCCTTGGCCGAATTTCGCCGGGTGAATGTCGAAGGCACGCTGAACCTTGCCCGCCAAGCGGCGCAGGCCGGGGTGCGGCGCTTTGTTTTCATCAGTTCGATCAAGGTCAATGGCGAAGCCACCGAGCCGGGGCAGCCGTTTCGTGCCGACGACGAGCCGTCTCCGCGCGATGCCTACGGCATTTCCAAGCTGGAAGCGGAAGTGGGCCTGCGAGCATTGGCAGCAGGCACTGGCATGGAGGTGGTGATCATTCGCCCGGTGCTGGTGTACGGGCCAGGCGTGCGCGCGAATTTCCAGACGCTGCTGCGTCTGGTGAGCAGTGGTGTGCCGCTGCCTTTCGGCAAGACCAATAACCGTCGCAGCCTGGTGGCGCTGGACAATCTGGCGGATCTGGTGTGCACCTGCCTGGAACATCCGTCTGCGGCCAATCAGACCTTTCTGGTCAGTGATGGCGAGCCGGTGTCCACTGCGAACCTGGTGCGCGCCATGGCTGCGGCAATGGGCAAGCAACCACGGTTGATCGATGTGCCGTTGCCGTGGATGAGCCGCGTGGCGAATGCCTTGGGGCAGGGTGCAGTGACGCAACGGCTGTTTGATTCCCTGGAAGTCGACATCGACAAGAACCGCCAATTGCTGGGCTGGCAGCCGCCCACCTCCATGGCCGACGCGCTGGCCGCCACGTCGCGGCCCTACGTGGCAGCGCGCCGTCGATGAGCTTGCTGGTATGGCTGCTGGTCGTGCTGGTGCTTGCCCACGGGCTGACGTTCGCTCTGCGTCGCTATGCGCTGGCGCGCAGCCTGATGGACGTGCCCAACGCGCGCAGTTCCCACACGGTGCCGACCCCGCGCGGCGGTGGCGTGGCGATCGTACTGGTGTTCCTGGCTGCCATCAGCGGGCTGGCGCTTTGGGGAATGCTCGAAAGCCGTGTCTGGCTAGCTCTGTTCGGCAGTGGGGCGCTGGTTGCCGTGGTGGGTTTTCTCGATGATCACAATCACATAGCTGCACGTTGGCGCCTGCTCGGGCATTTCGCAGCGGGCGGCTGGGCCCTGCTGTGCCTGGGTGGCATGCCAGGTGTGATCGGTGCGGTCGACGGGCTTGCCGCGTTGTGGTGGGTATTCGGCCTGTTGTACCTGGTGTGGATGCTCAACCTCTACAACTTCATGGACGGCATCGACGGTATCGCCAGTGTCGAGGCCATCTGCGTGTGTGCCGGGGCCTGTTTGATCTATGCGCTTGGCGGGCATGCACAGCTGATGTGGCTGCCGGCCGTGCTGGCGGCGGCGGTGTCGGGCTTTCTGCTGTGGAACTGGCCGCCGGCGAAGATCTTCATGGGCGATGCGGGCAGCGGTTTTCTTGGGCTGGTGCTGGCGGTGCTGTCGGTTCAGGCAGCGTGGATCGAGCCGGCTTACTTCTGGGGGTGGGTGATCCTTCTGGGTGTGTTCATCGTCGATGCCACGTTCACCTTGCTGCGGCGTTTGCTGCGGGGCGACAAGGTGTATCAGGCTCATCGAAGCCACGCCTATCAGTACGCCTCGCGGGTCTACGGGCGTCATCTGCCGGTGACCCTGGCGACGGCGTCTATCACGCTGGGCTGGCTGTTGCCCTGGGCCATTGCCGTGACGGTTTTCGGTCTGAGCCCCGTTCTAGGCACCTTTATTGCGTACATCCCTTTGTTGTGGCTGGCTTTTCGTTATCATGCGGGGGAATTGGAACGCGCATGAAATTGCGTTCGCGCACTGGTGCAATCGGCTGATCGCACTTAAGGTTACGTAGTTGCTACAACCGACCGTCACGGTCTGGGGCCATTCGGGTCGAATACTGATGGATAGAATACGTACACGCTTGCTGGGGTTGCCACGTCGCCAGAAGCGCATGTTGCAAGTGGTCGCGGACATCGTGCTGGTCTGGGTCGCGCTGTGGATGGCCTTTCTGGTGCGCCTGGGCATCGAGGACATGTACAACCCGATCCGCGAGCACGAATGGTTGTTCGTGGCCGCGCCGTTCGTGGCCATACCGCTGTTCATTCGTTTCGGCATGTATCGCGCGGTGATGCGCTACTTCGGCAACGATGCACTGGTGGCCATCGTCAAGGCGGTCAGCCTGTCGGCGCTGATTCTGGCGGTGGTGGTGTATTGGTACAGCAACCACCAGACGGTGGTGCCGCGCTCGATCATCTTCAATTATTGGTGGATCAGCCTGGTCATCATCGGCGGCCTGCGCCTGGCCATGCGCCAATACTTCATGGGCGACTGGTTCAACGCCGTGCACAACGTGCCGTTCGCCGGGCGTGACGACCGTTTGACCAAGGTGGCTGTCTACGGCGCCGGTGTTGCAGGCAACCAGTTGGTTGCCGCACTGCGCATGGGCCGGGTGATGCGTCCGGTGGCGTTCATCGACGACGACCCAAGCATATCCGACCGGGTGATTGCCGGCATTCAGGTGTTCAAGCCCAAGCATATCCAGCGCATGATCGATCTGACCGGCGCCGAGGAGCTGCTGCTGGCGTTGCCGTCGACGTCGCGCTCGCGGCGTCGCGAGATTCTCAGTTTCCTCGAAGGCTTTCCGCTGCACGTGCGCAGTGTGCCCAACTTCACCGCGCTGGCCAGTGGTGAGGTGAAGGTCGACGACATTCAGGAAGTCGACATAGCCGACTTGCTCGGGCGTGATTCGGTGCCTGCGCAGGATGACCTGCTGGAACACTGCATTGCTGGCAAGTCGGTGCTGGTGACCGGAGCAGGGGGATCGATCGGCTCCGAGCTGTGCCGGCAGATTCTTGGCCTTGAGCCGGCGCTGCTGATTCTGCTGGATCATGGTGAATTCAATCTGTACACCATCAGCGGCGAGCTGGAGCAGCGTGCTGCCCGTGAAGGGTTGCACGTGCAGATGCTGCCGACCCTGGGCACGGTGCGCGACCAGGCCAAGCTGCTCGAGGTGATGACCACCTGGAAGGTGGATACGGTGTACCACGCGGCGGCCTACAAGCATGTGCCGATGGTGGAACACAACATTGCCGAGGGTGTACGCAACAACGTGCTGGGTACGCTGAACTGCGCCCAGGCGGCGTTGCAGGCGGGGGTGGCCAACTTCGTGTTGATCTCCACCGACAAGGCGGTGCGCCCCACCAATGTGATGGGCAGCACCAAACGCCTGGCGGAGATGACTCTGCAGGCGCTGAGCCGTGAAGTGGCGCCGGTGTTGTTCGGCGACCCGGCCAACGTGGCGCGGGTGAACAAGACACGCTTCACCATGGTGCGCTTCGGCAATGTGCTGGGCTCGTCGGGGTCGGTGATTCCGTTGTTTCACAAGCAGATCAAGTCGGGCGGGCCGGTGACGGTGACCCATCCGAACATCACCCGCTATTTCATGACCATTCCCGAGGCCGCGCAGTTGGTCATCCAGGCCGGGTCGATGGGGCGTGGTGGTGAGGTGTTCGTGCTGGACATGGGCGAGCCGGTGAAGATCATCGACCTGGCGCAGAAGATGATTCATCTGTCGGGCTTGAGTATCCGTTCCGAACAGAACCCGCAGGGCGACATCGGCATCGAGTTCACCGGGCTGCGGCCGGGTGAGAAGCTGTATGAGGAATTGCTGATCGGCAACAACGTGGTGGCTACCCGTCATCCGATGATCATGAGCGCCCACGAGGATCATTTGCCATGGGAAGCCCTCAAGGGCGAGCTGACCGGTTTGCTGCGGGCACTGGATGACACGGATTTCGACCGGGTCCGCGAGATATTGCAGAAAGCCGTGAGCGGCTACGCGCCCGAAGGCGAGATCGTCGATTGGCTGCACATCCAACAGCACCGCGGCACCCCCGACTGATCCTGCGTATTGCAAACCCGCTCCCCCGTAGGAACGGCCAGTGGCCGCGAAGGCCGCCCCGCATTTTGCCTGACCCACCGCGCGGACCTTTTCGCGGCCAATGACCGCTCCTACGGAGGGTTCCCGATCCTGCCGACGCCCCCGCCCGCAGTCTCCCTGATCCACTGCGGTGCCCTTTTCGCGGCCAATGACCGCTCCTACGGAGGGTTGCCCGATCGGCCGACACCCCGTAGGAGCGGCCAGTGGCCGCGAAGACCGCCCCGCATTTCGCCTGACCCACCGCGCGGACCTTTTCGCGGCCGATGACCGCTCCTACGGTGGGGGGGCATGGATTGGTCGACAATCGGGTACGGATCGCCCATCATGCAGCGCTGCCGATATCAGGCCGTACATACCCGAATTAGTCGTTGCCCATAAAATGACCGACATACTTTCCGAACCTGCCGATCGAGCCGACGTAGCGGATTTGCCCCTCGTTTCGATCGTGGCGCCGTGCTACAACGCTGAAAATTTCCTCGAAGAGGCGTTGGCCAGCATCTTCGCCCAGGACTATCCGAATTTCGAAGTGATCATCGTCGACGACGGTTCCAGTGACCGCAGCATCGAGATGCTCACCGCGCTGCAGGCGACCTACGACTTCCAGTTGCTGCGGCAAGCCAACCAGGGTGTCAGCGCCGCGCTCAATTTCGGCCTGCAGCACGCCCGCGGCAAATACGTATCCACGCCGGATCTGGACGACATCATGCTCGCCCACTCTCTGCGCGTACGTGTCGATTACCTGGAGCAGAACCCTGAAGTCGGCGCGGTAGGTGCATTGATCACCTACATGGACACCCAGGGCAACGCCCTCAAGGACCAGACGCACACGCGCATCCGCCGCATGGATTTCGCCGACATCCTCGCCAATGCCCGGGTCTGCGGCGCGCCGGTGTCGTTGTACCGCATGGACGTGCTGCGCAAGGCCAAGTTCTACGACCCGGCGATCAAGGTCCAGGATTTCCAGATCACCCTGCGCATTGCCGAGCAGGGCGTCGAGATCCACATGCTGCCGGTGATCGTGACCCGCTACCGGCGCCATCCGCACAACCTGTCGCGCCGCTACAAGACCCTGTTCGAAGCCGACATGCGCGCCATCGAGCCCTATCGCGGGCACCCCGGCTATGAGCGCGGCCGCGCCAAACTGGTCAACAAGGCGTTGAAATACGCGGTGGTGGAAGACAAGAAGGATGCGCTGCGACTGCTGCGCTCCATCCCGCTCAAGCTATGGGATCGCACCACGTTTCGCCGTCTCAAGCGTCTGGTGCTGCATTGGTAAGTAAGGAAGTGCGTCGATGAAGTGGTGGGACCGGTTGAAGAAAAGGAAGGTTCGCAAGCACCTCGGGCAGTTCGAGAAGCTGTTTCGCGGGCCCGAGCGAATCCGCATGCGCTACCCCCAGTATGCAATCGGGGTGGGCACCTACGGCATTCCCGACGTGCAGGAGTTCGGCGACGACACCACCTTGAAGGTCGGCAACTACACCTCGATCGCCGAGGGGGTGAAGATCCTGCTCGGGGGTGGCCATCGCACCGATTGGGTGTCGTGCTTTCCGTTTCCGTTGATCATCGACGAGGTCAAGGACGTGCCGGGCGCAGCGCCCACCAAAGGCGACGTAGTGATCGGCAGCGACTGCTGGCTGTGCGCCAATGTGTTGATTCTGTCCGGTGTGACGGTTGGCCATGGTGCAGTGGTTGCAGCCGGCGCGGTGGTGACCAAGGACATACCGCCCTATGCCGTAGTGGGCGGCAACCCGTGTCGGTTCATCAAGTGGCGTTTCGAAGAACGCGTGCGGGACGCCTTGCTGGCGTCGGCGTGGTGGGATTGGCCCGTTGCCGAAGTCAAAGCCGTGGCCCATCTGCTGTGCAGCGACGACCTCGAGGCGTTTCTGACCTATGCCCGCAATCGCCAGCCAACAGCCGTGGCTGGATGAAGTGGTTGGAAGTGTCATCCGCTTGCCAGCGTTGCAAGCAAGGCCTCACATCCATTGAGGTCATGCATTGTTACAATGCGAATGGCCCTGGCGATTGGCTCGGCCGCTCGTCGTACCTAGAGTGCCTACCTTCGCGTAGGCACGGCATCACTTTTTCAGAGCAGCGAATATGAACACGTCCACCTCAGACAATCGAAAGCAGCCCCTGGTGTCGGTGATCATCGCCTCGTACAACCATGCGCCGTACATCGAGGCCTCGATCGGCAGCGTGCTGGCGCAGACCTACGCCAACATCGAGTTGCTGGTGGTGGACGATGGTTCGACCGATGGCAGCGTCGAGCTGCTGCGCAAGCTCAGTGCCGAGCATGGTTTCGATCTGCGCGTGCAGGGGAACAAGGGGCTGTCGCGGACGCTGAACGAGTCGGTGGCACGTTGCCAGGGCAGCCTGGTGGTGCCGTTCGGGTCGGATGACGTGATGTTCGCCCATCGTATCGCCACCCAGGTGGCGTACATGGAAGGCAAGCCCGAGGTGGGTATCTGCTCGGCCAATACCGAGATCATCGATGCGGCCGGCAAGGTGATGTGCGAGCGTGAACAGCGCAAGCGCAACGAGCCGTTCCGCCGGCTGGATTTCGACGACATGTTCATGGACCGCAAGCCGGGGCCGACCGCCGCTACGCTGATGTTCCGTCGCGAGGCGCTGGAGAAGGTGGGTGGGTTCGATCCGGAGATTCGCCTTGAGGATGTCTATATCGAGTTGGCAGTGACCCGCGCGGGTTATTTCATCGATGTACTGGGTGAGCCTCTGGCGCAGTACCGCAAGCATGCGACCAACACCTACAAGAATGGCCGCTTCATGGTCGAGAACGTGCTCAAGACCTACGCCGTGTACCGCGAGCACCCGGCGTACGAGCAGGTGCGCTGGCGTTTTCTCAATTCGATGTTCCTGAAGTATGCGCGCAAGGACAAGGGCCTGAGCAGAGAGCTGCTGGGCATGATTCCGCTCAGGGCCTGGAACAGGAAGACCCTGCGCGGCATGCTCCGTATGGTGTTCAGCTGAAATCCGCGTAGACGTTTTCGCGGCCGATGACCGCTCCTACGGGACGTCGGATCCTCCGTAGGAGCGGCCCGTGGCCGCGAAAGGCGCACCGCAGTGCATCAGGCAATACGCGTAACCCTTTTCGCGGCCGATGACCGCTCCTACGGGGCGTCGGATTCTCCGTAGGAGCGGCCCGTGGCCGCGAAGGGCGCGCTGGGTTGCATCAGGCAATCAGCAATGTCATTCAAACGGCCTTGGCAGGCCGGCTGAGGCGGTTGCCCCAGTGGCATAGCCATTGCGCATACACCAGCGCCATCGGAATCCAGATCAGGAACCAGTGCTCCTTGGGGCGGGACATGAAGGCGCTGCCTTCGGTCAGCCCCGACGCAAACCCGAACACCAGCCAGGTTGCGGCCAACACCACCTGCGGTTCGCGGCGATTCATCCAGCAGAAGCGCATGGCCAGACCATACAGCACCATCCACAGACTCAGCCCTGCAACGCCGCCGATGTACAGCACGCCCAGTTCGATATTGTGCGGGTCGGCCAAGGTGTACGGCAGGCCAGGGATGACGATGGTCATCTCCGAATCGTAGCCGCGCCCCAACCACGGGTTCTCGCCGATCTGACGCAGTGACTCCATCCAGATTTCCGGCCGGTACGACGCCCCGCGCGAGGTCAGCACATCGGGCATTACCACGTACAGCGCTGCGATCCCCAGCAGTGCAATGGCAATCGCCAGCCCGCCGCGTTTCTTGTTTCCCGCCGCCATCAGCCACAGCAATGCCGCCGCCATGCCGATGATCGGCGTCCGCGAACCCGTGGCGATCAAGGTTACGCCCAGTACCGCCAGGCACCCCAGCGCCAACGGGTTCCACGGATTGCGTCCGATGTACCAGGTGGCCAGCCAGACACTGGCAAAGGCGCCGAACACATGGGCGCTGAGCAGAGGGTTGTAGAGCGCGCCATACCCATCCAGACGGCTGCCCAGGGACGCGCCTTGCACGCCATAGAAATAGATCAACGACAAACCCGCCGCTGCCGTGGCGATCACTGCCGCTGCACGGGTGAGTTGCGCCAGTCGCGCGGGCACCTTCAGCGCGATCAGGCCAGCCGAGAGCAGCACCATGGCGATGTAGAGCGGCCGCTTGAACAGCGAGCCGAAGTCTTCGCCGTCTGCGGCCCAACTGACACTGAGCAGGATATAGGCACTGAAGGCCACGAAGGCAAGGAACATCGGGTTGCGCACCAGCGCCTTGAACGGACCCGGCTGCAATGCCAGGGCGAGCAGGGTGGGCACCGCCAGGAAGATGTAGAACAGCTTGTGATACAGAGAGCGATCCCATGCCCAGAACATGCCGGTCATGATGACCAACCAGCCGATGGGGAGCACATAGGCGTTCAGCACGTGCACCGTACGCTCGCGCACGGAAGTACTCTGGGATTGCATGAGAGGTTGTCTGTCCATAGGCCTTTGCAGTGAAGTGTTTGGGGGCGGGTGGATTGTACGTGGATGTGACTTTGCATCAACACAGAAGGTCCGAACGCCGAAAAATCCTACGGGCTGGTGCAGCGCACATAGCTACTTACACATGCCTTCGATCCGTCAGGTGCCCGCGCAGGCCGGGGCAGGGCCAGTGCGACACGTCGTGCAACAGGGTGGCACTGGAACATCTGCGATGCGGGACTAGGGTTGGCAGGCGGCTCGGGAATGCCGCACTTCTCATTCAAGTCATGGAGCATAAGCAATGCGCAAGATCCTCCTTCCTGCACTGGCGCTGGCATTCTTCGCCAGCACCGCGGTGCCCATTCTAAGCTCGCCAGTTATGGCCGCGCCTGCCGCCTCGGTATCGGTTGCCCATCCGGGGCTGCCGGGCAGGGTCAACCTCAATACAGCCGACGCTGAAACCCTCAAGAAGGAACTCTCCGGGGTCGGCCTGACCAAGGCGACCGCCATCGTCAAGCACCGACAGACCTACGGGCCATTCGACTCGGTGGAAGAACTGCTGGAGGTTACGGGTATCGGCAAGGCCTTGCTGGATCGCAACCGCGACAAGCTGGTCGTCAATTGACGATCGGTCGCAGGCTCAGCTGGAGCTGACCAGACGCAGTTTGAACCGGTCGGGAATCACCGCCTCGACGATATCGGCAGCCCGCTGGGTGCCGCCCATCAGGTGGATGGCATCGGCCAGGTTCTCCAGGTCGGGCCATTGGTTCTCCAGCAGATGACGCATGTGTTCCGCCAACTCCCGGCTGCTGCAATGCCGGCTGGCGTGCACGCCGGAACCGCTGTAGGCCACCCGCGCCGCAACGCCTGGCTGGTCGGCGGCGATGGGCAAGGCCAGGATCGGCGTTTCTGCCACGACGGCTTCGAGCACGATGTCGAGGTCGCCGTGGGTCACCAGCACGTCGGCATACTGCAACAGCATGGGCTGGTCGGCAAAATCCGTGACCCAGGTTGCGCCGTGCCGCAGCAGTTGATCGCTTTGCCGATGACTCAGCCCACCGCAATGCATGACCAGCAGTTGGGCATCGAGCAACTTGCAGGCCTGGGCAATGCGTTTGAACAGGCTCATGCGGTTGCCATGGAGCCGGCCCAAGGTTGCGAAGACGAAAGGCCGAGCATTGTCCAACGTGTAGGGCAGGTGGTTGGTCTCATCGGACACCCGGCGCAGGGGGCCGACCTCATGGAACCATGGCGGCAGATTGGGCCGCGGAAAATCGAACTCCAGCACCGTTTGGCTGATTTGCGCGAGCGGCGACAGGCATTGATGCAGGCCCTCGCGGACGCTCAGCCCAAGTGCGGCGGACTGACGGGCAATGGCTTTGCGCAATGGCTTCATGACCCAGTCATGCCGGCGCTCGGCGCGCGCATACCGCTCGATGGCTTCTTCGCCGCGCTCGTACGGGTAGGGCAATACGGCCAACGGTATGGTTATGTCCTCGCGGTTGACCGGCAATGCGCAGGCCACGGACACGAACGGCAGGCCAAGCGACTCTGCCACCAGCCCGCCCGCTGCTTCCATCTGGTCGCACAGCACGGCATCGATGCGTTCTTCGCGCAGAGCGTTGGGCAACTCTTCACAGAGCATCTGCGTGACTTGCGCCATATCGGCATAGGTACGCCGCTGGCCAAGCAAGGTGTCGAAATTGGCTGCCAGTGCAAGGCTTTTTGCCAGGCTTCCGGCAGGAAAGCGTTCCTGGCCGACGCTGCGGAATTTGACCCTGCTGCAATGCAATAGATGACGTGCGTCGGGTTGGTGGAAGAATGTGACGCTGTGTCCGCGGTCGATCAGCTCCATTGCCAGGTTTTCAAGCGGTTGAAAGTGGCTCGGCAGGGGTGGAGCGATGATGGCAAAGCGGATCATTGTCGACTCCCGCGCGTTCAGGTGAACACAATGCGTCAGGTCCTCTCTCAACGGCAAGCGGGGCCTGCCGTACGCTGATGCAGCTAGCGTGAATCAGGGGAGGGTTCGAAGCTATGAGCGCAGGTACTTGCCGCTCGTTCCGTGTTGTCACCGGAAATGTATCTGGAAACGGCGCTAACCGTCGGAAATATGCTGGGTAAACTTTAAGTAATAAAGAATTAAAGCATTACAAAACATCAGCTTGCAGACAATCTCAAATGTAGTTTGTGATTTATCGTCAAACGCTCGACGTTTTCCGTTTCGAACTGTCGTTTGGGAGAGTAAGCTTGCCGGCGGGCCACCCCCTGGGGGTGATGATCATTGGAAGCCGCGGGTTGAATTGCACCCGCTGTAGTGGCTTGGCGAGGCGGGTAAGGGATCGTCCTGCGCCGACGCCTGGGAAGTGGATGATGGCTGACAAGAGATTGCGGATTCTGATTGCCGACGAGTTGGACCAGCAGGCGGTGCAGATCGAACGAACGCTCAACAACCTGGGCTACTTCAGGGTGGTGCCGGTGGGTTCGCTCGACGAACTGCTGACCATGGTGCAAAGCGCTTACGAGCCTTTCGATCTGTTGATTGCCAACACTGACATGGCTGTGCGGTCGGGTGTCGATCTGCCGCGGTTCTGCAAGAACAGTGAGCACGTTCGCCATGCGTTGCTGTATGAGAGCCAGAAGCGGATCGAAACCGAACTGGCCGACCCTGGCGGTGAGCGGTTGAGCACCAGCGTCACGCAGCTGCCGGACCGCGACGCGCTGCAGACCTTCATGGCCATTGTCGAATCGCCCAAGGCGCCGCCGGAGCATCGCGTTCGCGTGATCGGCGATGGCATCCGCGCACGCAAGTCGCTCAGCTCACCGCCGCTGTAGGAGCCCTCGGGGTCCGCCAACCGGGCATTGCGGTGTATCTGCCAGTCTGCGGCGTTCCTTTCGCGGCCGATGACCGCTCCTACGGGATAGGCACCTCATAGCGCCTGCCACGCCTGACGGTTTTTGCTATCCTGCGCGCCTTTGACAGGCGCGAGGATACGCGCCGTCGGCCACCAGCGGACTTGCCCATGCCTGCCGATAGCTCTGCCCAGCCATTGCTGCTCAACCGCAGCGACCACAAGACCCTCGGTCTGGCGGCCCTCGGTGGCGCGCTGGAAATCTACGATTTCATCATCTTCGTATTTTTTGCCCTGACTCTCAGCCAGCTGTTCTTCCCGCCGCAGATGCCCGAGTGGCTGCGCCTGTTGCAGAGCTTCGGCATCTTCGTGACCGGCTATCTGGCCCGCCCGTTGGGCGGCATCCTGATGGCGCATTTCGCCGATCGTCTGGGGCGCAAGCGTGTGTTCAGCCTGAGCATCCTGATGATGGCGGTGCCCTGCCTGCTGATCGGCATGATGCCCACCTATGCGCAGATCGGTTACTTCGCGCCGCTGCTGCTGCTGGCCCTGCGCATTCTGCAGGGTGCTGCCGTGGGGGGCGAGGTGCCCAGCGCCTGGGTGTTCGTGGCCGAGCACGTGCCGCTGAGAAGACGCGGCTATGCCTTGGGGTTTCTCCAGGCGGGGCTGACCTTTGGCTATCTGCTCGGCGCATTGACTGCCACTGTGCTGGCGCGGGTGTACACCCCGCAGGAAATCCTCGATTGGGCGTGGCGTTTGCCCTTCCTGCTGGGCGGCGTATTTGGCGTGGTCGGTGTGGGGCTGCGCCGACTGCTCAGCGAAACACCGGTGTTTCTGGCCATGCGCGCGCGCAGTGAGCAGGTCAGCGAATTCTCCCTGCGTACCGTGCTGCGTGAACACCGCGCCTCGCTGATCCCTGCGGTATTGCTGACGTGTGTGCTGACTTCGGCGGTGGTGGTGCTGGTGGTGATCACGCCGACGGTGATGCAGCAGCGCTTTGGCCTGGATGCACGGCACACCTTTGCGCTGAGTAGCCTGGGTATCGTCTTCCTCAACGTTGGCTGCGTGTTGGCTGGCCTGCTGGTCGATCGCATCGGCGCCTGGCGTGCGCTGGTCCTTTATAGCGTGCTGCTGCCGCTGGGCATCACCGCGCTCTATGCCAGCCTGGTTGCCGGGGTCGGCAGTCTTGCCGTGGCCTATGCGCTGGCTGGTCTGGGGTGTGGAGTGGTGGGTGTGGTGCCGTCGCTGATGGTCGGCCTGTTTCCCGCCAAGGTGCGTGTATCGGGCATTTCGTTTACCTACAACATCGCGTATGCGCTGTGGGCGAGTACCACGCCGCTGCTGCTGATCGCCTTGATGCCGTGGAGCCCGTGGGTCTGTGTGGGCTACTGCGTGGTGATGGGTGCGGTCGGTGTCGGCACCGCCTGGCTCTTCGGCAGACGCCGACCTCTTCAGGCCTACGCCTGACCTCAAACGAACCGGCCACCAGGCCGGTTTTTTTATGCCTCCATCCCAAGAATGCTGCGGTGCTGGTGTGGGAGCGGTCCGTGGCCGCGAAAGATTCACCGCGATTCAGCTGACACACCGCGGCGCTCTTTTCGCGGCCGATGACCGCTCCTACGGGGGATTTTTGCCTATAAAATCCCTATATGTGGGATTGATAATTATATATTGAGATTATCGTTCAAATGGATTTATAGTCGGCCATCACACACCGCCACTCACTACCAAAAACAAACAAGGTGAAGCGATGCAGCCGCAACTCGTTGCACTCGATTGGGGAACCAGTTCCCTGCGAGCCTATCTGCTCGGCCCTGATGGCCACGTACTCGACCAGCGTTCGCTGGATCGGGGCATCATGCAGTTGTCCAACACCCCCCGTAGCATTTGCGGCGAACAGACCAGCGATGGTTTCGAGCTGACCTTCGATGAGGCCTGCGGCGACTGGCTCGATGCTTTTCCTGACGTTGCCGTGATCGCCTGCGGCATGGTCGGCAGCGCCCAGGGTTGGCACGAGGTGCCGTATTGCCAGAGCCCGGCGCAGGCCGCCGATGTCGCCGCCGGCATGGCTCGCGTGCGTACCCTCAGGGGTATCTGCGTGCATCTGGTGCCCGGCGTGCTGCAACGTTCGGCACTGCCCAACGTCATGCGCGGCGAGGAAACCCAGATCTTCGGCCTGCTGCAGTCGTTGCCTTCGGGCGAGCGCGACCAGACGTTGCTGATCGGCCTGCCTGGCAGCCATTCGAAGTGGGCGAGGGTGGTCGAGCAGCGCATCGAGCATTTCGACACCTTCATGACCGGCGAGCTGTTCGCCGCAGCCAGTGCCCACACCATTCTCGGTCGCACGCAGAAGCGCAGTGCGTCGTTCGACGGCGCGGCGTTCGAGCGCGGTGTAGCCGTGGCGATGTCGCGCGAGGGCAGCATCGGCGTGCTGTCGACCATGTTCAGCGCGCGCAGCCTTGGCCTGACCGGCCAATTGGCGAGCAGTGAACAAGCGGACTATCTGTCTGGCCTGATGATTGGCCACGAGCTGCGCGCCCTGGCCGAAATGCTGCGTCAGCGCAGCGGGCAGGAATCGCTGCCGGCTGTGGTCCTGATCGGCAGCAGTGCGTTGTGCCAGCGCTATCGGCAGGCATTGGCCTTGTGTGGCTTCAACAGCGTCAGCCTGGCCGAACAGGCCACCGAACGCGGTCTCTGGAGCCTGGCGCTGGCCGCCGGGCTCGTCGCTCAACAGTTCCAAGAGGTTTGACATGCTCAAGCAAGCAATGGCCCAGAACGGGCTGATCGCCATTTTGCGCGGCCTGCGCCCCGAAGAGTCGGTGGCCATCGGCGAGGTGCTGTACAGCGCCGGGTTTCGCATCATTGAGGTGCCGCTCAACTCTCCGCAGCCTTTCGACAGCATTCGGCTGTTGCGCAACAGTTTGCCCGCCGATTGCCTGATCGGTGCCGGAACGGTGCTGTCGGCCGAGCAGGTACTTCAGGTCAAGGCGGCGGGAGGGCAACTGATCGTCATGCCGCACAGCGATCCTGCAGTGCTCAAGGCGGCCAAGGAGGCCGAGATGTTCCTGGCGCCGGGCGTGCTGACACCGACCGAAGCGTTCGCCGCGCTGGGCGCCGGTGCCGACGTGTTGAAACTGTTCCCGGCCGAGTCGCTGACGCCGGCCGTGGTCAAGGCGCTGTTGGCAGTGCTGCCCAAAGGCACGGCGCTGATACCGGTGGGAGGCATCAGCCCGGACAACATGCAGCAGTTTCTCGACGCCGGCGTTGCCGGGTTTGGCCTGGGTTCGGGCCTGTTCAAGCCAGGCATGACGGTGCAACAGGTGGCGGATAACGCGAAGGCGTACGTCCAGGCCTGGCAATCATTGAAAGGCTGACACGTTGTGCACCCCTGTAGGAGCGGTCATCGGCCGCGAAGAGGGCGCCGCGCAGTGACTGATCCACCGCGTCGCCCGGTTCGCGGCCACGGACCGCTCCTACAGAGATCCATACGGGCGGTAACGGCAAAATTTCCAGACGCTCGAGCGTCCATCGAACAAGAGAGACAACAGATGAAAATCACCAAACTCACGACCTTCATCGTTCCACCGCGCTGGTGCTTCCTCAAGGTCGAGACCGACGAGGGTGTAGTCGGCTGGGGCGAGCCCGTGGTCGAAGGCCGCGCGCACACCGTGGCTGCCGCCGTTGACGAATTGTCCGACTACCTGATCGGCAAGGACCCACGCAATATCGAAGACATCTGGACCGTGCTGTACCGCGGCGGTTTCTACCGTGGCGGCGCCATCCACATGAGCGCCCTGGCCGGTATCGATCAGGCGCTGTGGGATATCAAGGGCAAGGCCCTGGGCGTTTCGGTCAGCGACCTGCTTGGCGGGCAGGTACGCGATCGGATCCGGGTGTACTCGTGGATTGGCGGCGACCGCCCGGCCGACACGGCGCGCGCGGCGAGCGAGGCGGTGGCTCGTGGTTTCACTGCGGTGAAGATGAACGGCACCGAGGAACTGCAGTTTCTCGACACGTTCGACAAGGTCGATCGCGCCCTGGCCAGCGTTGCGGCCGTGCGTGATGCGGTAGGGCCGAACGTGGGCATTGGCGTCGACTTCCATGGCCGGGTGCACAAGCCCATGGCCAAGGTGCTGATGAAGGAGCTGGATCAGTTCAAGCTGATGTTCATCGAAGAGCCGGTGTTGAGCGAGAACTACGAAGCGCTCAAGGAGCTGGCGCCGTTGACCAGTACGCCGATCGCACTCGGTGAGCGTTTGTACTCGCGTTGGGACTTCAAGCGGATTCTCAGTGAAGGCTATGTGGACATCATCCAGCCCGATGCTTCGCATGCCGGGGGCATCACCGAGACCCGCAAGATCGCCAACATGGCCGAGGCCTATGACGTAGCGCTGGCCTTGCATTGCCCGTTGGGGCCGATCGCGCTGGCGGCGTGCCTGCAGCTGGATGCGGTCTGCTACAACGCCTTCATCCAGGAGCAGAGCCTGGGCATTCACTACAACGAGAGCAATGATCTGCTCGACTATGTCACCCATCCTGAAGTGTTCGATTACGACAATGGGTTCGTGAAGATTCCGAACGGGCCGGGCCTGGGAATCGAGATCAACGAGGACTACGTGCGGGAGCGCGCAGAGATCGGTCATCGCTGGCGCAACCCGATCTGGCGCCATGCCGACGGCAGCTTCGCCGAGTGGTGATTCACTGCTGATACCGCGGCGCGGCCTTCGCGGGTAGAAAGCTCGCCGCTCGCCCCGCTCCCACACGGGCGGCGAGCTTTCTACTCGCGAAGGCGTCCGGCCTGTCGCCGCATCACCCCTCTACAAATACAATAAGAGGCACCCCATGCATACCCAATCCACTACCGCCGCGCCGGCGCTGGCGACGCCCAGCCGCAAGCGCTTTTTCATCATGGTGCTGTTGTTCATCACCGTGGTGATCAACTACCTGGACCGCAGCAACCTGTCCATCGCCGCACCGGCGCTGACCAGCGACCTGGGCATCGATCCGGTGCACGTCGGCCTGATTTTCTCGGCATTCGGCTGGACCTACGCCGCCATGCAGATCCCCGGCGGCTGGCTGGTCGACCGCGTTCCGCCACGCATCCTCTACAGCGTGGCCCTGGCGTTGTGGTCCATTGCCACCGTCATGCTCGGCTTTGCCGGCAGTTTCATCGCCCTGTTCGTGCTGCGCATGGCCGTGGGCGCGCTGGAAGCGCCGGCGTACCCGATCAACAGCCGCGTGGTGACGACCTGGTTTCCCGAGCGCGAACGTGCCACCGCCATCGGCTTCTACACCTCGGGCCAATTCGTCGGCCTGGCCTTCCTCACCCCGGTACTGGCCTGGCTGCAACACGAATTCGGCTGGCACATGGTGTTCGTCAGCACCGGTCTGGTGGGCATTGTCTGGGCAGTGATCTGGTACGCGGTGTATCGCGAGCCGCGCGATTTCAAAGGCGCCAACGCGGCCGAAATCCAGCTCATCAGCGACGGCGGCGGCTTGGTCGACATGCAGAAATCGGCGCGCCAGGCCAAGGCCGGTTTCAGCTGGACCGACCTGGGCATCGTGTTGAGCAAGCGCAAACTCTGGGGTATCTACCTGGGCCAGTATTGCCTCAACTCGACCTTGTGGTTCTTCCTGACCTGGTTCCCGACTTACCTGGTGAAATACCGCGGCATGGATTTCATCAAATCGGGCATGCTCGCCTCGCTGCCGTTCCTGGCCGCTTTTGTCGGCGTGCTGTGCTCGGGGTTCTTTTCCGACTGGCTGATCCGTCGCGGCGCCAGCATCGGCCTGGCGCGCAAGCTGCCGATCATCGGCGGCCTGTTGATCTCGACGTGCATCATTGGCGCCAACTACGTCGATTCGACCCCGCTGGTCATCGCTTGCCTGGCGCTGGCCTTTTTCGGCAACGGCCTGGCGTCGATCACCTGGTCGCTGGTTTCGACCCTGGCCCCTGCGCGGTTACTGGGGCTGACGGGCGGGGTGTTCAACTTCATCGGCAACCTGTCGGCGATCACCACACCGATCGCCATCGGCTTCCTGGCGACCGGCGACTCGTTCGCGCCCGCGATCACTTACATTGCGGTCACGGCGCTGGTCGGGGCGTTGTCCTACATTCTGCTGGTGGGCAAGGTCGAGCGGATCGAGCTTTGACCCGATTGCGAGCAGGCGAACATAATGCGCCTGCTTTTACCTGACGCGAAGGTTGACCATGCAGGACGACATGCCCCCCGCCGCACCGACCGGCACCCAGACCCTGCTCCGCGGGCTGGCAGTGATCCAGGCCGTGGCCGGCGGCGCCCGTGATCTGAAAGAGATCGCACGGCGCATCGGCACCACGCGCAGCACCACCCACCGGCTGGTCAGTTGCCTGGTGGACGAGCGCTACTTGCGGGTGCTGCCCCAGGCGGGCTATCTGCTCGGGCCGCGGCTGATCGAGCTGGGCTTCCAGGCGCGGGACGAAGTGCCACTGGTGATGTTGGCCAGCCCTTGGCTGGATGAACTGTCGGCGCGAACCGGCGATACCATTCACCTGGCGATTCGCGACGGCGACGAGGTGCTGTACCTGCACAAGACCCCAGGGCGCAATGGCCCGGAGATGCGTTCGCGGGTAGGTCATCGCATGCCGCTGGCGCGCACCGGCATCGGCAAGGCGCTGATGCTCGACGCCGAGGCGGCCGAATGGCAGAGGCTGTTCGAACGGGGTGAGGCCGTTGCGGCGGAATCCGCCCTGTGGCCCGACCACCCGCAACTCACCTGGCCCCAGTTCCAGGCCCGTATGCAAACCTATGTAACGGGTCGCTATGCGTTCGACCTGGAAGACAACGAACCGTCGATCCGCTGCGTGGCTGCACCCATCCGCGATGCCAGCGGACAAATCGTGGCCGCGATCAGTGTCGCCAGCACGCTGCCTTACATGCCTGTGGAGAAGATGGAATCCCTGGTTCCTGTGGTCCAGAAAGCCGCTCACGCCATCTCCGCAGAACTCGGCGCTAGGGTGTAACCCCAGACGCTGCAGCGCTCTTTTCGCGGCCACGGACCGCTCCTACGCAGGGTTTGAGTCCGCCGTAGGAGCGGTCATCGGCCGCGAAGGGGGCGCCGCGGTGTGTCTGGGAGACCGCAGCGCCTTTTCGCGGCCACGGACCGCTCTTACGCAGGGTTTGAGGGCGCCGTAGGAGCGGTCAGCGGCCGCGAAGGGGGCGCCGCGGTGTGTCTGGGAGACCGCAGCGCCTTTTCGCGGCCACGGACCGCTCCTACGCAGGGTTCGAGTCCGCCGTAGGAGCGGTCATCGGCCGCGAAGGGGCGCCGCGGTGTGTCTGGGAGACCGTAGCGCTGCGTTCGCGGCCACGGACCGCTCCTACGCAGGGTTCGAGGGCGCCGTAGGAGCGGTCATCGGCCGCGAAGGGGGCGCCGCGGTGTGTCTGGAAGACCGCAGCGCTGCGTTCGCGGCCACGGACCGCTCCTACGGGCGTGGGGTTGAGCTGGATGGCTGGTAACCCTGCAGCCAAATAGCATCCCACAAAGGGTAATCGCCGACCCTTTTGACCAATCCTGCGCGCAGCGGGTTGGCGACAATGTATCTGGCACTGGCGAGTAAATCCTCCTCCTGACGCAGCGCTCGGTCGTGGAAGCCTGCCTGCCACAATTGGCCTGTTCTTGCGCACCGTTCATTGATTGCCTTGCTCGAGCGCGATTTGACCTGACGCATCAGGCTTTCCAGCGATGCGTCCTCAAGTTGCATCAGCCAGTGGAGGTGATCGGGCATGACAACCCAGGCCAGCGATTGTGCCTGGTTCCAGCGCTGGGCATTCATCATCTCCCTGACTACGCACCGTCCCAGTTCGAAATCCCGGAACAGGGGCGTTCTATGTTTCACAACGGCAGTCAAAAGATAGATGCCGCCACGCTGAGAAAAGCGGCCCGTGCGTAACCTGCAATTTTTGTAGAGTGGCATGAGAGCCTCCATCCATGGCGGAGGTTTGAATGTAGCGGGCAGTGACCAGGTGGGTGGGGCGGATTGATGTCTGTGTGTGTCCGCTACGGAGATCGAAATGACCGGTGATGAGTGTCAGGTTTGCACAGTGCCAGAAGCTTGAAGGAGCGGCGTGTAGCCGCGGATGAGATGCTGCGGGGGATCAGGGGTATTGCGTCGGTTTTTTCGCGGCCACGGACCGCTCCTACGCAGGGTTTGAGGGCGCCGTAGGAGCGGTCATCGGCCGCGAAAGGGGCGCCGCGGTGTGTCTGGGAGACTGCAGCGCCTTTTCGCGGCCACGGACCGCTCCTACGCAGGATTCGAGGGCGCCGTAGGAGCGGTCATCGGCCGCGAAGGGGGCGCCGCGGTGTTTCTGATGTACGGGGGTGCGGGCTTCGCGGGCAGAGCCCGCTCCCACAAAAACAGCCCCTGCAAAAAAAACCCTACAAAAACAACCCCTGCAAAAAAAACGCCCCTGACAAAAACGGCGCCCACGAAAAAGGGCCCTTGGAAGGGCCCTTATCACCAGCAGACGGCTCAGTTCAGGCCGAGTTTTCCGCGCAGGGTGGAGAGGTCTTCGGCGAGGGTGTTGACCGGGCCGATCAGTGCCTTGCGGTCGTTTTCCTTGACCTTGTCGTAGGTTTGGAAGCCGCCATCGGCAGTGCGGTACTTGGCCAGGATCTTGTCGACGGTGGCGAAGTTCTTGTCTACCTTGGCTGCGAAAGCCTTGTCCTGGCCTTCGATCTGCGGACGGAACAGATCGACGATCTTCTTCGCGCCGTCGATGTTGCCCTGGAAATCATACAGGTCGGTATGGCTGTAACGGTCTTCCTCACCGGACACCTTGGTCGCGGCCACCTCTTCGAGCAGTGCGGCGGCACCGCCGACCACTTTCTCCGGCGGGAAGGTCAGCTCGGCGATACGGTTCTGCAAGTCCTTCACATCCTTGAGCAGACCGTCGGCCAATGCATCCAGGCCCTTGGTGGTATTTTCCGAGTACAGGCTGTATTCCAGGCGGTGAAAACCGGTGAAATCTTCCGCCTTCACACCGGCTTCATGGTCATCGACACGCGAATCGATCGACGCATCCAGGTCGCTGAACAGCTCGGCGATCGGCTCGATGGCCTCGTAGTGTACGCGGGTCGGCGCATACAGCTTCTTGGCGGTGGCCAGGTCGCCTTTCTTGATCGCGTCGGTGAACCTGGCGGTTTCCACGGCCAGTTGATCGACCTTCTCGGTCACGTAGATCTTGTAGTCCGAAACCGGCCCTACCAGGTCCAACGGCGACTGGGTCGCGGCAAAGGCCGACAGCGGAGCGTTGAATAGGCCAAGGGTCAGCAGCAGAGCGAGTGGCGTCTTTGTCATGAGTGGTTCCCCGGTTGTATCAAGTGGTCATGCAGTGGTGGTGAGGTTCTTGCTCGCAGCGAGCAGGCTGCGGCCGATGAAATCCTGGGCGCTGGTCACCCCTGGCAGGGTGAAGAAATAACCGCCGCCCACGGGCTTGAGGTATTCCTCCAGCGGTTCGCCGTTGAGGCGGGTCTGCACGGTGATAAAACCTTTTTCCAGATCCGCCTGGTAGCAGATGAACAGCAAGCCCATGTCCAGCTGGCCGTTCTTGTTCACCCCGTTCGAATAATTGAAGGGTCGACGCAGGATGAGGTTCTGCTGCGACTCGGGGGTGCGCGGATTGGCCAGGCGAATGTGCGCGTCCAGCTTGGTCAGCTTGCCTTCGGGATCTTTGCTGTAGTCGGGCACGTCACTTTCGAGCCGGCCGTCCATGGGCGCACCGGTGGTTTTCACCCGGCCGAAGATATTCTCCTGCTCTTGCAGCGGCGTGCGGTCCCAGCGTTCGACGAAGTTGCGGATGATGCGCACCGCCTGATAACTGCCATGCTCGGCCCAGGTTGGCTCGTCGCTGCCGGGCTGTACCCATACCAGCGCATCCATCAGCCGGGTGTCGTTGGAGTCCGGGTTGGCCGAGCCGTCACGAAAGCCGAGGAAGTTGCGCGCGCTCTGTTCAGGTTCGCCAGGTTTGGCGGGCGCCTGCGGCGGCACCGTGCCTTCCTGTTTCCAGCGCACGAAAAGCAGGTCGGGCAGGTTCTTGACGATGTCGCGCAGGGCGTGGATGTTGCTGTCCGGGGTATTGGCACAGAACTGCAGGGTCAGGTCACCGTGGCATTGATCCGCTTCCAACGCATCGTTGGGGAAACCGACCATCCGCGACAGGCGTTTGGGCTTGGCATCGGCGAGGCCGAAACGCTCGTCGAACAATGACTCGCCCACCGACACGGTGATGGTCAGGTTGTCTGGCACCACCACCGGGCCAAGGATGCCCGAATCCACCGGCGGCAGCTTGGGGTCGACCTGCGCCACGGGGCCGCCAGTCATCAGGAAGCGGATGCGCTCGTCCAGGGTGCGGAACAGGCGCTCCAGGTCTTCGCGATCACTGGCCAGTACATCGAATGCCACCAGCATGCCTGCGGCTGGCCGCGGTGTGACGACCCCGGTCTGGTGCACGCCCTGGTAGTCATGGCGGTCCTGAGTCTTTTCGCTTTTTGGCGCTTCGGTGACCTTGGCGGCGGGTGCGGCCATCGCCGGGCAGCTCAGGCCGGCACCGGCCAGTGCCGCACCGGCGGCGCCCAGGCCCAGCAGCACGCGACGGCGCTGGGCGTCGATGGTCGGATTCGGATTGTCGGCGTTGCTCATGATCGTTTATCTCGTCGCTGTTTCATTCACTTCAACGTCTGTCGCACCGCAGGTACCGCCGACGCGGCTCGCGCCGCTGCTACAGAGATCGCGCTGCCAATGCGGCTTGTCGTAATCCCTTGTAGCAGCGGTGCAAGCCGCGTCCGGGTTCAGCGCGGTCAGCCAGTTACACCGCCGGTGCCGCCGACGCGGCTCGCGCCGCTGCTACAGAGATCGCACTGCCACTGCGGCTTGTCGTATCCCCGCGTCCGGGCTCAGTGCGGTCAGCCAGTTACACCGCAGGTGCCGCCGACGGGCCTACAGGGTGGAGAGGCCCAGCGCAGGGTCGATGCCGTCGAGGGCATCGGCCAGGGCCTTGGCCTGGGCAGCGATCTGCTGGCGTTGCTCGGTGCTGACCGTCTCGTAGCTTTGATAGCCGTCGCCGCTGCGCAGGCTCGCCAACTGCATGGCCAACTCATCCGCCGCCTCGTCGATCCGCGGCAGCAGCTCGGCCGCAGACTTCGTCAACAGTGGACGCAGCAGGTCGACCACCTTGCGCGCACCCTCCAGATTGGCCGCGAAGCCATTCAGGTCGGTATGGCTGTAGCGCTCCTCTTCACCCTGGCTACGAATGTCCGCCAGCCCGTGCAGGTTGCGCGCAACGATGCTCACCAGTTGTTCGGGAGGCAATGGCTGCGCCAGCAGCTGGCGCCTCAATTCAGTGACATCGCTGGCCAGTTTCTGCGCCACCGGCACCAGACCCTCCACGCTGTTCTGCTGGAACAGGCCGTACTCCAAGCGGTGGAAGCCACCGAAAGCCGTATCCTGTTCGCGCTTCTCGTAGTAGTCGGCGCGGGCATTGATGGCATTGTCCAGTTCGGCCAGGCGTTGCGCGGCGGGCGCGATACGTTGATAGGCGGCTCGTGCCGGGGCGTACAAGCTGCGTGCCTGCGCCAGATCACCGGCGACAATGGCCTGGTTCAAGGCGTCTACGGCGCGAATCAGGGCGCTGCCCTGGGTTGCCAGGTACACCCGGTATTCCGACAGAGGGCCGACGAAAGCCACCATCGACGGCCGCGCCTTGGCTGCAGCATCGGACTCGGCCGTGGGCGTGACCTTCAAGGTGCCGCGCGGATTGCTGAGCAGGCCGCAGGTGATCTGATAATCCCCCGGCTGCAGGTTGGCGTTGATCACCTGGCTCAGGCCGGGTGCGATGTTCTCGCGTTCTTCGACCACCAGCACGCCATCGAGGATTTCCCATTCCACCGCCCGCTCGGAGCGGTTGACGATGCGAAAGCTGTTGCGCCCCGCGGCCACGGTGAGCGCGGCCGGCTCGCAGTTGTGCGGATGGATGTTCACCACGATCTCGTTCTGGGCGCTGGCCTGACGTTTGCTCGAAGCGACTTGCGACGCGTAGTAGAACAGGCCGCCGGCGGCGATCATCACGACCACCGACGCGGCGAGCGCCACACGCATCAGGCGCGGCGCGGCGCCATTGACTGGGTTGGACATGGAAGCCTTACTGATGAGTGGCGGGGGAGGAGTTGACCTGCGCCGGCGCGGCATGGGGCATGAAGAACGCCACCAGGGCAACCACCAGATAGATCAGGTAAGCACCCAGGGTGCTGATCGTCGGTGCGTCCTGATAGCCGAACATGCCGGCCAGTACCGATCCGATCGGACCGTCCATGGGCAGGGTGGCGCTGATGTCGAAGACCACGCTCTGCAAGCTGTTCCAGACCCCTGCTTCATGCAGGGCCATGACCGAGTTGGCGAGAATGCCCGCCGCGACCACCAGAATGAACAAGCCAGTCCAGCGAAAGAACAGCGACAGGTTCAGGCGCATGCTGCCCGAATAGATGGCAAAGCCGATGGCCACTGCCAGCAGCAGGCCGAGCAGGGCGCCGATGGGCGCACCGGGACCTTCGCTCTGCTGGAACACGGCGAGCAGGAAAAATACGGTTTCCAGGCCTTCACGGGCGACTGCGAAGAACACCATGGCGATCAGCGCCGCGACCTGGTGGCGAGAGCCAGTCAGGGCTTGGTCCAGGGCTGCCTGCAGCGAGTGCTTCACCGAGCGGGCGACCTTGCGCATCCAGAACACCATGGAGGTGAGGATGACCACGGCCACCAGGCCGATGAGCGCTTCGAACAATTCCTGTTGCTTCTGCGGGAATTCCGCGCTCATCAACTCAAGGCCGCCGCCCACCAGCAGGGCCAGGGCCGCTGCGAGAAAGACGCCGATCCAGACCGCTGGCATCCATTGACCACGACCAGTCTGTTTCAGGTAGCTGGCGATGATGCCAACGATGAGCGCGGCTTCAATCCCTTCGCGCAGCATGATCAAGAATGGAACCAGCACTTCGCACCGTTCAACGAGTAATTAGGATGCTAACTTGTAACATAATGATACTCATTATTAAACAGCGTGCTTGATGTTTGCGCCGAATGGAAGCTGAACAAATCTTCAGGAAGAAGGCGGCGTGAAGACCTCCTGCCCCAGGCGGAAAATCAGCAGCGTGACTGAATCGGCATTGGCCAGAATCAGCTTCGAACGCACCTCGGGGTCGGTCCGGAAGGCCACGCGGGCATCGGCAAGGTGGGTCTTGCCTGTCAATTGCAGGACCGTTTTGCGCTGACGCCCATCGCTGGGACGAAAATCGCGTCGACCACTGGAACCCGGGCGAGTGAACAGTTTTGCAACCGGCGTACTCAAGGACAACCCTTCCTGGCGAATCTTGAGCAGGCTGCGCGCATACACCTGCGCCTGCCCATACATGCCGCCCAGGTCATCATAATGCTGGTGCAGCGGCAGAAAGGTGTCGAGGTAGGCCAGGTCCACGGTCTTGAGCACCTGATGGCTGAGCTCATGCAGCAGCGATGCGGCCTGATGGTGCGCATACAACTGCGCCTGGGTGCGTTCATGACTGGAATACATCATGGTCTCGATCGGCAGATCGAAGAATTTTTCCGTCAGGAATATGCGTTGCTGCGGATCGCCCTCCCAGACAAAGGCGTGGTTGCCCTCGTGGCCCTCCTCATTGAGCCCGTCCCAATAGCGGGGCGAGGAGTGTGGGTCCAGTGCATCGCTGGTCAGTGCGTCGAGCAACTGCACACAGCTGCTGCGCAGACGTTGCAGCATGGCCGGCGTGACGTCCACTTCGAACACGTCGGTCAGAATCTCCAGGGTCTGTGCCGGCAGCGGTACGTGGGGGGATTTCTGGTTGAGATTTTGCAGCGCATTGCGCAGGCAATCGACCGCATGGGCATGGGCGCGCACGATCATCTGGTGATGACGAGGGTAGCGCTGGCGGATCTGATCGGTACCTTCGGCCAAGGTGATGAATACGTCGGGAATGTTGATGTCGGTGATCCAGGTGTCGTAGTTGTCCATCAACGAATACCCGGCCCCCATCCGCGCGATCTCGAGATCGGCGTGCCACTTCTGCTGGCCATCCAGGGTGATGGTTGGCCCTTCACGTCCTTTGCTGACGATGTACCAACCTTGCTCGGCGCGCTTGACCTCCATCACCCGGCCATCGACCACGGCATAGCGGTGCGCGAGGTCGGCGGTTTCATACATGTTGAGCAGGGCGTCGTAGTTGAGTCTGTTCAATGCCACATCGTTGGCTTCCAATGCGGCCAGTGCCGCACTCAGGCCGCCGAAGCGCCGGCCTGCCACCAGCGCCCTGGGTGCGTGTTCGGCATTTTCGGCGGCCTGGATCTCGCGCTTGAAATGCTCGGCGCCACGGCGCGCGCCGACCACCGAAGCCAGGGCGGCAATGAAGTCGGCCAGGGCCTCGCCCCAGCGCCTGCGTCCCATCGCCTTGACCGAATCGTTGAGCAGCTGTTGCGACTGATAAAGCGCCACCAGGGACCCGACGACGCTGGGTAGAATCATCGCACCTTGCTCGATGCCCAGTTTCACGATGTGACAGAAAGCATTCCAGCTCGCTTCTCCCGAGGACATGGTCTGCTGGCGTGCCAGCAGTTGGATGAGCTGGAGATTGTCTTCGAACAGATAGTACAGAGCGTTGCCCTGTTCTGGTTGATCGAGCAGGACGATGGCTGGCGGTTTGCCCAGTCTCTGACCGTCGTTGACTTCGGTGGTCCAGGGGATATGGGGCTCGGTGAATCCCGAGTGCTCATAGCGTGAATGAACGTCTTCAGGCAGTCGGCTCAGGATCTGTGCCTGAAGCGCGGTGTTGGTCTTGATCTGCTCCAGCAGCTGTGCGCGCGATGCGTACTCGCGAATGGTCTCCGACTCGCCATAGCAGGTGTAGAGCACGACCGGCCCACGGTCGGGTTGCACCGGCGCAATCAGGTACATGCCACAGGCAATATCGGCTTTCATGCCCACGTCCGGGATCAAGCCCAGCGGCCCGAGGGTGATCCGCTGACCATTCAAGGGCTCGCGAGCGACACCGTCTGGCATCTCTACCACCTGAGCGATCATGTCGGTGGCCGCCGCACTGATCTTGCCCTGCATCTCTCGTTCGAGCGCGTTGCGCACCATCTGCGCCGGCAATGCCTTGACGAACAGCAAACGGCGCAAGGGGTAGTCTCCAGACTGCCTGGACAGCTTGGCGGCCAGCAGCTTGCGGTACTCGCCACCCACATCCGCATCCTTGACCACCTCGCGCACCTGGTGCGTGGTCGGTACATCCATGATCAACGAGGGCGGGTCGAGGCTGATGTGCATCTCGCTCGACACCGACCCGGAGAATTGGCTGATCGCCCATTCGGTCAGGGTTTTCGTCCGGCTGACGAGCGTACCGGTACCGAGCATGCCGCCAATGCTGACCCCGCCGCCGCTGGTGTCGGTCAGCTTGATCACGACCCGATCAGGATCACTGGGGCCTCCTGGCCAGACCTTGGCCATGGAGGCGCGCAGACGGTCTCGCGAGAAATCGTCGATGAAGGGGATTTGCGCCAGATAATTGCTTTTCCTGTTGGCGGTTGCCAGGCAGCGTCCGAGAATGTCGGCGTAGCGGGCGAGTTGGCTGGCGCTAGCGCGCTGGATCCAGGGGGGTAGCAGCTCGGCAAGCTGCACGTTCGCCGCATCGACGGCCAGACGGTCCAGGCCAACGGTGAGCATGTTGTCGGCGCGGCTGTAGTCTGCATTGCGCTGGAACAGCGTGGCGGAAAACCCGCATTGGACGGCCAGCGCCATGTTGACGCCCAGACCGGTCAGCTGACGATGGCTTTCCAGCGCATCGAGCTCGGTAATGAAATCGCCGGTCAGCGCACGGGTTTCCACGTGAATGCCGGAGACGGGAGCGGCCTGGAAGTGTTCCAGGACTGTCGCGATCAAGGCCGGATCCAGGCCGTTGAGCCAGCGGGTACGGGCGTGCGGATGACGGGCCGAAGCCGCCACGGTTTTCTTCAGTTGCTGCAGCGAGTCGAAGGCGAACAGCCCGTGGTCGCCGGACCACATCAATACCGGGCTTGCAGGCTTTGAATGGCAGTGCAGCACGAACATGTCGGCCAGCGGGATGGTGTTCGTTTCTGAAGGCACCCGCAAATAGATGGCATGCACGTCGGTGTCGGCAGCATTGCGCAAACGGGCCGTGGGATAGTCGAGTGCAGTGGCGAGCAGTTGCAGCAGTGTCTCGTCGATGCTGCCCTCACGCCGGGCGACGGCCAGGCTGGTGCGCAGGCCGAGTTCACGCAATGCCCGCCGTTGACCTGGCAGGTCATAGGCACCCAGGCAGGGTGGTTGCGGTGCGGACATCTGCCGGCGCACCAGGCCGCGGTAGGTTTTCGTCAGTGCCGGACTGCAGGCCAGCACGAGTTGTTCTATATGTTCGACGTCTGGCCAGTTGAGCTCGATGCCTGCCAGGTTCAACACTCGATCCGCCGAGGTCAGTGGCGCGATGATGGCGCCGCTGGTCCGCTCCAGAAAGTAGTCGACCAGCCCGATAGCCGCCAACTCCGGTGCTCCATCAATGTGGAGACGCAACTCGTCGGCCGGTAGCGGGGACTGCATCGCCAGCAGGCCGGGTGCGAACAACAGGCGCACACCGTCTTTGACCGGGGAGACGCAGTGCATGGTCGATCGCTGCCAGCTGCGCAGGGTCTCGATCTGCAGCAGCCAGTTGCTCTTGGCCTGATTCGTGGAAGGCTCGACTGCCTGCAGGGCCAGGGCGGTGATCGGTCGCTCGCCACTGAGCCAGTGCAGCCGAGGGTGTGCCAGCTTGCGCAGATCCAACGCTTCGGCGACCGCCAACAGCGGAGAAGGGCGCAGGGCTGACGCGTTGCCGAACACCTCCTGCGCCCGGCGCCGTTGCAAGTCGATCAAGCCGTCGGCCAGGGTCTGGAACGCTTGCCCGGTCAGCGCCAGGCGCTGGGGTACAGGCCGAATCATCGCGTTGAACAATGCTCGATCGCTTTTGATCAGCCGCAGGCTGTCGCTCGCCCCGGCGACCAGCCCTTGCAGGTAGTCACCCAGCGCCTGCAGGTCGGCACAATGCGACAGACCCTGGTCCGTGCTGAAGATGTAGTAGCCGAGGCTGGCCTGGTCGGCGTCGCTGATGATCAGCGTGCCTGGCCAGGCCACGGGCTCGTCGTTCAGCGCCTGGTCGGCGTTGAACCGAAGGGTTTCCAGGCGCAAACCGGCAGGCGCTGGCGATGTCGCCACCGATTTCAGCAGCTCCAGTTGCGCGTTGCTCGCATGCAGATGGCTTTGCGCCTCGAGCACTGCACTCAGGTAGGCAGTCTGCAGGCTCCGACCCAGGCCATCGCGCAGGCTGCCGCGCTCGTTGTCGGGGTTGGCGCGCCAGAAGTCGGCCAGCGCAGCGCTGTAGTTTTTCGCCAATCGTGAGTTGGTGGCCATCAGCGTACTGCGGTAGCAAAGCGCATCGGCGTCACTCAACGTCTGTCCATAGACGCCGAGGAAACGATGTTCGCAGTCGGGTTGCGGTGAGTCGGCGAGCAGGTCCAGAGCGGTATCGAGCAAGCGCTGCACGTTGACCACTGCCTGGGTCTGGCGGTCGACACGATGCACTTTGTGGCTGCGCGGGATGATCGGGTCGCTGGCAGGCATCGCAGTGCGCAGCGCTGCGGTGAGGTCGCGGTCGAGGATATCGCCGAGCAGCGGCAACTGATGCCAGGTACGGTCGATGGCTTTCAGGCGCCGCGCTTGCGCCAGAATGATCGCTTTCATCCAGCGCTTGAACGGTGATTGGGTCACTGACACCCATTTCGGCTCGCGCGTGCTGGTCGGCCGAGCCCCGGCTTCGGCCTGCAACCGCGCCAACAGGGCATCGCGCAGGGCGGCACTGCTGGTGAACGGCAGGATGCCTGTGAGTGGCGAGTAATAGTAGGCCGCCGCAAGGTCCGGATCGGTGCGCGTGATGCGCAGTCCGCAGAACACGCCGGGATCGGCATTGCCCAGCAGGCAGACCTGCATGTCCGGCGCAATGGTGGGGCTATCTGGCAGGCCCCGCAGCCAGTCGTATTCGATGACACTCAGTTGTTCGCTTTCAAATGCCTGGGTGAGGTGGCGGGACATGCACTGGGCAAGTTGACGCGAGTGAAACCAGGGGAGGGTATTGGCCATGATGCGCTCCATCGAAGGAACAGGCGGCAGGTGCCGGCCTGAGAGCGGTCAAGGCTAGGGCGATGCAGGCGTACCATGGCTGTACATATGTGGCGAGGGGAGACATACGGATGAGGCTTGAGACGCACCTGCCCCGAGGCGTGGTCGGGGCAGGTGGGATGCGGCGGTGAAGCGCAGCTCTGGACCGGGAACAATCAGACCGGGAACAGTTCGCTCAGCTTCATGGCCAGCATCATGTCGCCTTCGGCGCGCAGCTTGCCGCCCATGAACGCCTGCATGCCATCGGTTTCGCCGCTGACGATACCCTTGAGGGTTTCGCTGTCCATGACCAGGGTCACGTTGGCGTCCGGGTTTTCGCCTTCCTGCAGCTCGCAGGTACCGTCTTTCACCAGCAGGGCGTACTGCTTGTCTTCGTCGGTGATGTTGAATCCGAATACCAGGTCCAGGCCTTTGGCGGCCTCTGGATTGAACTTGGCTTTCATGGCGTGTACGGCGTCGGCTACGGAGGTCATGGTGCGGTCCTTTTGTTGGAGGTGTGCAATGATCGCGAGGGCCTGGGCGGCCTGGCTCGATAGGGCAGTGAAAGTCCTGCGAGGTTAGGGGGGGTATCGGCGCCTGTCAACGGATAATCATACGTGCGTTTGAATGGCTCGTTTGATGCCGAGCGTTTCCCGGCTGGCCCAAGGCTTTGCCCCCCGGTATGCTGGGCTCATTCCATCGTCCCCCTGGCTTGGCGGGCGTCATGCATGTAAGGAGTCACCGTGGAGTTTTTCGCCGATTACGCCGGGTTTCTGATCCGCACCGTCACCCTGGTCGTTGCCATCCTGGTGGTGTTGGCCGCCATCGCGTCGCTGCGCGCCAAGGGCCGGCGCAAACCGGCCGGCCAGTTGCAGGTCAGCAAGCTCAATGACTTCTACAAGGGCCTGCGCGAGCGGCTCGAAGCCGGTCTGTTCGACAAGGACAAGCTCAAGGCCTTGCGCAAGGAACAGGCGAAGAACGAGAAGAAAGCCAAGAAGAAAAAGCCCGACAGCAAGCACCGGGTCTTTGTCCTGGACTTCGATGGCGACATCAAGGCTTCCGCCACCGAAAACCTGCGTCATGAAATCACCGCACTGCTGACCCTGGCCACCCCCAACGACGAGGTCGTGCTGCGCCTGGAAAGCGGCGGCGGCATGGTCCACAGCTACGGCCTGGCGTCCTCGCAACTGGCGCGCATCCGCCAGGCGGGTGTGCCGCTGACCGTGTGCATCGACAAGGTTGCCGCCAGTGGCGGCTACATGATGGCGTGCATCGGCGAGAAGATCATCAGCGCGCCGTTCGCCATCCTCGGGTCCATCGGCGTGGTCGCGCAGTTGCCCAACGTCAACAAGCTGTTGAAGAAGCACGACATCGATTTCGAGGTGCTCACCGCCGGCGAGTACAAGCGCACCTTGACCGTGTTCGGCGAGAACACCGAGAAGGGCCGGGAGAAATTCCAGGAAGACCTCGACGTCACCCACAAGCTGTTCAAGAGTTTCGTCGCCCACTATCGCCCGCAGTTGTCGATCGACGATGTGGCGACCGGAGAGGTCTGGCTCGGCGTGGCGGCGCTCGACAAGCAGCTGGTCGACGAGCTCAAGACCAGCGACGAATACCTGGCCGAACGCGCCAGGCAAGCCGAGGTGTTCCATCTTCATTACGCCAAGGCCAAGAGCCTGCAGGAGCGCGTAGGGCTGGCAGCCAGCGGCTCGGTCGAGCACCTGGCCGGCAAGGCTTGGGAGAAGCTCAGCCAGCAGCGTTTCTGGTAACGTCCAGCGTTATGTAACACCGGGCGCTTCGGGCGCCTTGCTCCACTGGGCCATCTGCGGCATGTCGCCGTGGATTACCCGGATTGGAGCCTGCTCTTGGTTACCCCAGCACCCGCGCTGCATGTCAGCGACACCCCCGCCCATTACCCTGTCATCGCCAAGCATGTCCCGGACTGGTTGCGAAAGGCCGAGCCAGCGGCAATTCGCGCCTACGAAAAAACCTTGCGCCAGAACCGCGCGAGCCAGGCGACTGCGCAGTATCTGGCGAAAGATTTCGTCGGTCCGGCCGAGTTCGTCGGCTCCCGTCTGCAATCGGCCTTCGACGCTGCCTTCGGTGCAGCGGGCGCTGTCGATGTCACTCGCGCCGAATGGGTCGAATTCGACCGTGGCTCGGCGATTCTCGGCCGACCGCTCAGTGTGCGGCGGCGTACGTTGCTGGAAGCGGCCATGGCCAATTTCAGTGAAGACGAAGCCAGCCCCGGCCACTTCACCGGCGGCACGCTGCTGCTGCAACCCGATGCCCTGCAATTGCGGCTCGAAGAGCACGGCCTGCGCTGGAGCTACGGTTGGCACTATCAGGCCAAGGACACGATCGCTGTACAACCTCACCAGTTCGCCCGGCTGTGCCGCGACCTGGATCTGGGCCGTGCCTACCAGCAACGCTTCGATGAGGTGTTCAAGCCCACGGCGCTCAGAAGCCAATGGGTCACGGGTGCATTTCGCGCCAATATACGCAGCGAACTGGCCGTGCAGGCGCAGCAGGCGTTGCTGCGCGGCCAGCTCGATGCGCAAGCCTGCAGCGTGGTGCAGCAGCTGCTGGCAGATACGCCGGGTGAGGTGAAGTGGCAGGGTCAGCCAGTGATATTGTGCGATCTGCGTGGTTTGGTCACTTGGGTGCACAGCGGCACGACGTTGCACGGTGTGGTGTCCATCCAGACCAGCACGCAATCCAGTGCACCGTGCATCGTCTATATGCCTGGTGCTGGCGACGGTGCCTTCAAGCAGTACCCCAGCTTCGACGCGTTCAGTGCCGACCTGCGTGCGAAGTTGCGTGACGGTGCCTTCCAGGGCTGGTTTGCGGGGTTCGTGGCCGAGCCCGACCGCCGCGAGTTCTTTCTCAGGCTGAACAACACGTTGCGTCCGCAACGTGTCGAGTGGGGCATTGCACAGGGTCCACTGGATGATCCGGACGCCGATATCGGTCTGCGCCGCACCACGAGCGCCCAGGCTTTGGTGCCGCTGCTGCACGAGGCCATGCTGGCCAAACGCGCGGCGGATGCGCGCTACTTCGTTGTACCGACTGCCGAGATCGACGCCGCCGAGCGGCAGGCGCGCTGGATGCACTACCTGCAGCAGGGCGTGACGCTGCTCAATGTTGCCGCCTTGTCGGTGCCGGCCCTCGGTGCGTTGATGGCCGCCGTCGGCACCGTTCAACTGCTTGGCGAGCTGTTCGTCGGCATGGATGACTGGACCCACGGGCAGACCGAAGAAGCGGCAGCTCACTTTTTCGCCGTCGCGGTCAATCTCGCTGTGGTGGGCGCCACGGTCGCAGGCGGCGTGGCCCTGGCGCGGTCGCCGTTCGTGGCCGGCATGCTGCCGGTCGTCGACCGCGCCGGGCGCACCCGCCTGTGGCCGACCACCCTGGAAGCGTTCGCAGCCCGCGAGCAGCTTCCGCAGACGCTGGTGCCCGATGCGCAGTGGCAATACGTGCACGGGGGCAGCCACTACATCAAGCACGATGGACTGTTCTACCGACAAAGCTTCGAGGCCAGTAGCGCAAGGTGGTACATCGAACATCCTGCGGCCGACGTCGAGTATCGCCTGGCCTTGACCCACAACGGTGAAGGCGCCTGGCGCGTGGCCCACGAAGATCCAGGGCAATGGACTGCCGTGCAGGCACTGCGTCGATTCGGCCCTGCGCTGGACGGGCTGGATGATGCCGCGCTGCAACGGGTGCGCCAGGTCAGCGGAATCAGCGGGCGTCAGTTGCGCGATCTGCATCGTCGCGGCGGCAAGCTCCCGGCGCTGGTCAAGGCGTGCGCCGATGACCTGCGCGCCGAACGGTCCGTGCTGGCGCTTCCCGCGAGTGAGCGTACGGCTGCTCTGGCGCGTTTGCGCGAAGCAGCACCAGCGATACCTGTCGGGCATCCGGCGGCCGCCTTGCTTCGCGATTTTCCCCGCCTGCCGCAGGTGGTTGCCGAAGAGATCGCGGCCGGCGCCAACGACCGCGAACGGGCACAGCTGATTGCCGCTGCCCGCGTTCCGCTGCGCTTGGCCACCCAGGCACGCTGGAGCCTGTGGGAGGCGCAGCTCAATCGAGCCATCCTCGGCCTCACTGGCGCCGGCGATGCACGCACCGCCAGGCTGCGCCAGGGCCTGACGGCGGCCATGAGCGAGCAACAACAGCGCACTGTTTCGCCGCAGAAACTCTTGGCCCTGGCAGCCGGGGATCGCCCGCGGGCCGCCCGGCTCATTGGCCAGCGCCGGCCCAAGGCCTTCACGGCGCCCGAGCGCATCGCGGGGCACCGCTGGGGTTATCGTCTCAGCGGTCGTGGTGGCAGCCAGGACGAACTGGCGCAACCTGTGCGTCCCCTCAGCGCCGCTCGCCAGCAGGCACGCTTCGACGAAGGGCGGCGGCTGGATGCCTCCCTGGCCCACTGGGCCCAGGAAAGCACCACCACGCCAGGTGCCGATGGGCAACCCGTTGCGGTCGCCAGCGCAGATCGCGAGCTGGCGCGGCAGCGCATCATGGCTTCCTGGCGCGGCGAGGCACCCCTGGCCGAGGACGGTGCCGGTGAAATGTCGCAAGTGCTCGATCTCTCGGAGTTGCGCATTGGTGCGCTGCCGGTGCTGGAGGGCGACTTTTCCCGGGTTCGCTACCTGTCGCTGGAACAGTGCGGCCTGACCGAGCTGACGCCCGGGTTTCTGGAAATGTTCACCCAACTGGAACACCTGGAGTTGCAAAGCAATTACCTGACGCGGATCCCGCCCGGTGTCACGGCGCTGAACGAACTGCAGATGATCGCGCTCGACGACAACCGCCTGCAGGCGTCGCCAACGATGTTCGATGAGGTGGCCACACTGCCTGGCCTGCACGCACTGGTGCTGCGCGACAACCCCATGCAGATTCCCCCGACCGCCGTGCAGCGCCTGGCCAGCCTGTCCTCGTTGCGCTACCTGGCCCTGGACAACACCGATGGCCAGGCGATGGCCGAGCACCTGCCCATTCTTGCCAGGCTGCCCAACCTGGAAAGCCTGTGGGTGGGCCGCAACGGCATGACCCTGACGCCCCGGGCCATGCAGGCGCTGGGCAGCCTGCAAACGCTGGACTACCTGGACCTGTCGGGCAATCCGGTGGGCCCGCACCTGGACCTGAGCCTGCTTCAGGCCATAGGCGGGCTGCGCCTGCGCGACTGTCAGCTGCAGCAGTGGCCTGTCGGCTTGACCGGCCTGATGGACCGGCAACCGCTGCGCCTGCGCTGGGTCGAGCTGGACGACAACCCCATCGTCGAGGTGCCCGAGCTGCACACGCTGGCGTTCTTCCGAGGCGAGCCACAAGTGCCACGCCCTCTGGGTCTTTCTTTCGCCCACTTGAGCGCCGTTGCGGTCAGCCGCCTGCAGGCCGTGGGCGTGGTCTTCGACTACCTGCAGATACTGGCGCAATCGGCCGACGGCGAGGCTGCGGCGCGCCTGGCCAGGCTGCGTGCGATGCCGGGCAGCCGGCGCTTCATGCAGCTGCTGGGCAGGCTCAGCGATACCGCAGATTACCGTCTGGTTCCCGCCAACCTGGCCGAGCGGGCCTGGAAAGTGATCGACGCGGCAGCTGCGTCGAGCTCGCTGCGCGAGCAATTGTTCGCCATCGCCCAGCGCCCGGACACCTGCGGTGATCAGGTGATGGCACTGTTTGCCGACCTGGAACAACAACAGATGTACGTCCGCGCAGCCGACCCCGCGCTCGATGGGCCGCAACGCAGTGCTCAGCTGCTTGGGTTGTCGCGCAGCCTGTACCGCCTGGATCGCGTCGACAGCCTGGCCCGCGCCGATGTGCGGGCGCGCGCGGCGGCCCGCGATATCGACGCGGACGAAATGGAAGAGGTCGAGGTACTGCTGGCCTATCGGATTGGCCTGGCCACGCGGCTGGGTCTGTTGAACCAGCCCCATGGCATGCTGTTCGGGGCCATCGAACCGGTGACGTTGGCCCAGCTCGATGCGGTGGCCGGCCAGGTGCTGCAAGAGGAGAGCGATGCAGCCCTGTTGGAGTGGCACATGAGCCAGGACTACTGGCTCGATTACCTGCGACGCGAGCACCGGGCTCGCCTGGACGCCGCCCAGGCACCGTGGCAGGTGCGCCTGGCGCAGCTGCAGGCGCGTGACTATGACGACGGTTTTGACCAGGAGCTGGTCAGCTTGCAGGTGGAGCGCCAGGCCGCGGAAATGACAGTCCTGCGTGCGCTGACGCAGGAGGCCATGGCGCAATAGGCAAGCCCCGGCGGCTGTGGTGCATGGCTACCGCAGCCGCCCTTGTCGGCTCTGTTTTGCTGGGCGTTCTTCGAAACCAGGAAAGCCAAGCATGTCCAGCACCGAGATTCCCCTTCCAGGTCGCCATGATGCGTTCATTCGTGAGCGCACCCCCGCATGGGCCGCCGCCATCGGCACGACGCAGATGAACCAGTTGCAGCAAGCGCTGGTGTCCGAGCAATTCAGCTCGAACGGCCCACTGCCTTGGTTCACCCGCGCTTCGAGCGAGCATCGTGACGCTTTGATATCCGCCCAGGCCGAGCGCCAGCGTTGCCGCTCGAAGCTGAGCCTGGCCCTGGCCGGGTTTCGCAGCGTGGTCGCATTCGCCGAACCGATCCTCGCCGAGGCCATGCGCATGCGCTTCGGCGCAACCTTGAATGTCCATGCCACGGACTTCATCCGTATCCAGACGCGCGAACACCTGCTGGGTCTGGATAACGACCATGTGCCTCAAGCCGAACCACTGATCATGGCAGCGCTGGGCAACTTCGTGGCAGACCCGGATTTTCATCCGCGCACCACGCTGGCACCCTCGGGCAGCGTGAAAAAGAGCGGTCCGTTCCCGCTCGGTCCGTTCACCAGCCGCTTTGAATACCGCATCGACAACCCACTGCCGATCGACCCCGGACAGTTCGCCACCCTGGTCCGCCAGTTGGACCTGGGGCGTCTGTACCAGGCGCACTTGAGCGAGGTGTTCGAAGCCACCGCCACCCGTGCCCAGGTCGCTGCCGCAGTCAATGCGACCCGCAGGGCCCAGCTGCGGGTGCTGGCCCATGTCGCGCGGATGAAGGGGGACATCGACGAGCAGGGCTTCAAGGTGGTCGAAAGTGTGGTCGCCGGCCGCGTCGAGCGCTGGGGTACCGGCACGGTACAGTTCTCTCGGCTGAGCCTGCTCGGGTCGGCGCTGCACGATGTGCTGGTGATCGGGCCGGCGCGCGGTGTGGGCCAGGCCACGGTGCCCATGCCTTGTCTGGTATGGATGCCGGGCGATGCGCGGGCACCCCTGAAGCAATACGCATCGACGGCCGAGTTCATCCAGGCGCTGGCTGTGGAGCTACTCAAGCCCGACTCCGTTCGCCGGTTGCTTGCGCGGGTGGCGCAGACCGAACGCGCCGAGTTCCAGGCGCGCCTGCAACGTCGGCTCTGGCGCACCGAGGACGGTGACAACGGGCGCAAGATCGCCGTGGTCAATGCGCGGCCCAAGCTGGATATCGTCGAGGTGTCGGTGCGCGGCGAGCTGTTTGCCCATCTGCACGAGCGCCATGTGGCCTGGCTCAAGGCCGAAGCCAGGTGCCTGGCGGTGCCTACCGATCGGATCGACGCCGATCAGCGTCAGGCGCGCTGGAGCGGTTGGCTGGAGGAGGGGGTGTCGCTGTTGAACCTGGCGGCACTGTGCATCCCGGCGCTGGGCGAGGTGATGGTGCCGGTGATCGCGCAGCAGCTGGTCGGTGAGGTCTACCACGGTATCGAGGCCTGGGAGGATGGCCGCACCGACGAAGCGTTCGGACACTTCAAGGGCATCGTCGGCAACCTGGCACTGGCCGTCGTCGCCCACGGCGTGGCCGCCGATTTCGGCACGACCTATCGCGCGGACGGCGTGGTCGACGAGATGCAGCAGGTGCGGCTGGCCGACGGTCGCCAACGCCTGCTGCACCCGGATCTGCAGGGCTACCGGGCAGTCGATTTGCCTGTCGCTATCGCGGCCGACGACCAAGGCGTCTACCGCCACCTGGGCAAGACCTTCATCCGGCTCGACGATCACTTTTTCGAGGTGCAACTCACTGCCGATCAGGCTCGGGGCCATGTGATTCATCCCACAGGCTCGACGGCCTATCGCCCCAGCGTCCAGCACAATGGCGCAGGCGCCTGGCAGCACTCTCTGGAGCAGCCGTTGCAATGGCGCGGCGCCGGGTTGATGCGCCGCTTCGGTCCCATGACCGAGCGCACCGGCGACGACGACCTGCTGACCCTGGCCGAGATCCATGGCGTACCCCTGGACCGGTTGCGTCGCCTGCACGTCGACCAGGAGCCACTGCCGGCGGCCCTGCACGAGGGTGTCATTCGCTACCAGGCCCATCAGGACCTGGCCGCGCGCATGGGGCCCAGCGGCCAGGGTATGCTCGATGAGCAGGGCAAGCAGCTGTTGGCCTCGCTGATCGAGCGCCAGCAGCCTGCTGCCAGCCGCGAGGCTGGAATACTGCGTCGCGATTTTCCGGGCCTGCCGGTGCGAATCGCCAATGAGATCGGCGCGTCGGTCAGCGCTGCCGAGCGCACGCGTATCCGCGAAGCTGGGCGGCTGCCGCTGCGTGTGGCCGAGCAGGCGCGCGCGCGGTTGGCGCAGTGGCGTTCGAGCCAGGCCTGTAGCGCGCTGATCTTCGACACCGGTGGCTCTGCGGACCGCGACAAGGTGGTGATCGGCCTGTTGCCCAGCCTGCCGGGATGGACGGGCCGGGTGCGCCTGGAGTTGCGCGACGGCGGCCAGGCCGGCGACGTCACCGCGGCAGCGGGCGTCGGGGTCGATACCGAGCTCAAGTACATCGTGGCCAGTGAGGGCCGCTACCGCGCCTATGACCAGCGCGACCAGGAACTGGGCGGGTGGATGGATCTGTACAGCGCCATCTGCCGCGCCTTGCCCGACGCCGAACGCAGCGCCCTGGACCTCAATCCCAGCGCTGGGGAGTCACTGCGCCAGCGCTTGAGTGGCCTGGTTCGCGCCGACCGCAGCCGCGTGTCGCGACTGCTCGGGCAACGTCAGGTACAGCCTTGGTTCAAATCACCGGAACGCCACTCGCAGGGCATCGGCTACGCGCTCAGCGGGCGTGGCCAACCAGGCTGGAGGCAGAACCGCCGGTTGCGGCACCTGTATCCGGGTTTGTCGCAAGCCAGTCTGCAGGTGCTGCGTGAATCGATGGTACGGCCCGATGAGTCGTTCGAGATGGCCTTGCAGCGCCTGGAGCAGGAATTTCAGGTATTGCGCCGGGAACTCAAGGATTGGCGCCGGCGCGCGCCGGTGGACGTGAACAGGGACAACGCTGCTCGCGATATCATCAGCGCCTGGCGCAGGGAAACCACGATTCTGGACCTTGGCGGGCAGCGCCTGGGTGATCTGCCATTGCTGGTGGCCGACCTCAGCCATGTGCGGCACTTGCGCATGAGCGCCATGGGGTTGCAAGGCGATCCCTCGTTCTTCCTGTCGGTGTTTCCCAATCTGTTCAGCCTGAACCTGTCGAACAACCGGCTGACAGCCATTCCGGGGCAGGTGCGCTCGATGGCCAGGCTGATGACCCTGGACTTCGACGAAAACCTGCTGGCTCCCGCGCCACAGATGTTCGATGCATTGATCAGCCACCCCACCCAGACCGCGCTGCGCTACCTCAGCTTGCGACGCAGCTTCGCGATCCGCCTGGCCGAGGGCAGCATCGTCGATAACCCTCTGCCGGCTGAAGCACTGCAGGCGCTCGGGCAAATTCCGCATCTGCGCGAGCTGGATCTGTCGAGCAATGCGCTGACCCTCGACGATGCCGCCTGTACCGCCTTGGGGCAATTGCGGGAACTGGAAACCTTGCGCCTGCAGCGCAACCATATTCGCTTGAGCGAGGCACGACGCACGGCGCTGGCAGGCTTGTCTGGCCTGCAGACCCTGGATCTGAACGGCAACCCGCTGCTGCTGCCGCCCACGCTCGACAGACTGCTGTCGTTGCGCTATCTGGGGTTGAGCGGGACTGGCATCGGCACCTGGCCGCCGGGGCTGACGCAGGTCTTCAATCGCGTGCCTCAGGTGATCAGAATTGCCAACCTCAGCGGCAACGAGATCGTCCGCGTGCCCGTGCTGGAAAACAGCGCCATGGCGCAGATCAACCTGAACCTGGTCAACCACGGCCGTCCGGTGCTCAATCTGGACAACAACCCCTTGTCGGAACCCAGCTATCAGCGCCTGAGTCGGGCCGGTGTGTTCCCGCGTCGACGCTGGATGGGCGGTGCTGGCGCAGCAGGCCGCCCGGTGGTCGACCAACGCTGGCTGGAAGGCTGCGAAGCGGGCCTTGCGCAGCGCATCGCGGCGGATCGCAGCAGTGAGGGGGCGGCGGCTTTCTATCGAGTAATGGATCAAGTCTCGCGCACGGCGGGCTACGCCAGACACTCCCTGGCCTACAAGCAGCGCATGTGGGCGATCATGGAGGCACTGGTGCCGCCGGTGCAGGGGGGCGCTGGTGATGGGCTGGGTGTGGTGGACCTGCGTCAGCAGCTGTTCGATCAGGCGACCTTGACCGAGAACACCTGCGGCGATGGCATCAGCGTGGTGATAGACGACTTCGAAACCCGGGTCCTGGCCTGGCAGGCGGCGTCCAGCGCCATCGATGGTGGGGCGGCGATGTTCAAGCCCTTGCTGGCCTTGAGTCGCCAGTTGTACAAGGCAGCGTTGGTGGACGAGTACGCCGTGGGCATCACCCAGGCGCGCCTGCAACGGCGCGAGGCGTTGCTGGCTGGCGATCCTGCGCCGGCGCTATTGCCGTTCGACGAGATCACCGAGGCGGAACTGCAGGCCGCCGTGCCGGACGAGGTGGAGATTCGCTTGCGCTTGCGCGGGTTGGCGCAGTCACGCCTGGGGCTGCGCGCGCAACCCGAGATGCTCTACACAGAGCAGATCGCTTCGGCCACTGTCGAGCATGTGGTACGCGCCGTGCTGGAGCGCGCTACCGACAGCGGATTGACCGACTGGCTGGTGGATCAGCCTTTCTGGCAGCTGTACCTGCGCAAGGTGTACCCGGAGCGTATGTCAGCGCTTTCGGACTTCTGGGCCGAGGTGATCAACCATTTCGAAGAAGCCCTGGATGCCAACGCTGCATTCACCACAGAGGTATCCGGGCTGCCGCCGTTGCTTGAGCAGCTGAAAACCTTGGCGCCCGGCGTGGTATGGCAGGGCGAGCAGGGGGAGGCGGCGAAAGTGGTGCTGACCGAACAAGCCACGCTGGATCTCTATGGGGCGATTGATCAGGCTCGTCGAAAGGCGCTGGACGCGCTCCATCGAGCGCTGACCCGGGCAGCGTTGGTCGGTTCTTAGGAGGGATCGAGCGGCGGCGTGCAAGTTTGTGACCGCCGCGCCAGCAGTGGCGCGGCGGCTACGGCCTGCAACCAGGGTTCAGCGGCGACGGAACAGCGGCAGCGGTTCGTCGGTGGCCGCCTGGTAGCTCACGGAGAAATCCTTGAGGCTTTCCAGGGCTTCGTACGGGTCTTTGTCGGCGCGCAAGGCGAAGGCATCGAACCCGCAGCGGTGCAGGTAGAACAATTGGTCGCGGAGCACGTCGCCAATGGCGCGCAGTTCGCCCTTGAAGCCATAGCGATCGCGCAGCAGGCGCGCATTGGAGTAGTTGCGGCCGTCGGTGAAGGCCGGGAAGTTCAGGGCGATGACCTGGAACTCGTTGGCCTGTTCACCGATTTCCTCGGCTTCTTCGTCGCTGTCCAGCCATACGCCCAGCCCACCGTCCCGAGCCTTGAGCGCCGGACCGTGCTCGCGCCACAGCGAGAGGGGCACGATCAGGTCGTCACAGTTGCTGATGCCGTCGAACGAGGTGTCCTTGGGCAGCAGGTGCCAGGTTTCGTCGACGACTTCGTTGTTCTTAATGATTCGCTGCATAGACGCGCTCCTTGAAGGGGTCGATGCCGATCCGCTGGTAGGTATCGATGAAACGCTCGTCTTCGGTGCGTTTTTCCACGTACACGTCGATCAGCTTGGAGATGACATCCGGCATGGCGTCCTGGGCGAACGACGGGCCGAGGATCTTGCCCAGGCTGGCGTCGCGGCTGGCGCTGCCACCCAGGGACACCTGGTAGAACTCCTCACCTTTCTTGTCCACGCCAAGGATGCCGATGTGGCCGACGTGGTGGTGACCGCAGGCGTTCATGCAACCGGAAATGTTGAGGTCCAGTTCGCCGATGTCGAACAGGTAGTCCAGGTCGTCGAAACGGCGCTGGATGGATTCGGCGATCGGAATCGACTTGGCGTTGGCCAGGGAGCAGAAATCACCGCCCGGGCAGCAGATGATGTCAGTCAGCAGGCCGATGTTGGGGGTGGCGAAACCGCCTTCGCGCAACTCGTTCCAGAGGCTGAACAGCTGCGCCTGTTCGACGTCGGCCAGAATGATGTTCTGCTCATGTGAGGTGCGCAGTTGCCCGAAGCTGTACTTGTCGGCCAGATCGGCGACGGCGTCGAGCTGCTTGTCGGTCAGGTCGCCGGGGGCCACCCCGGTGGGCTTGAGCGACAGGGTCACGGCCACATAGCCCGGCTTCTTGTGGGCCAGGGTATTGCGCGAGCGCCAGCGGGCGAAACCCGGATGCTCGGCATCCAGTTGCGCCAGGTCGGCGGCGAAGTCGGGCAGGGCCTTGTACTCCGGGTCGACGAAGTGCTTTGCCACGCGGTGCAGTTCGGCCTCGGTCAGTGTGGTACTGCCGCCGCGCAGATGCTGCATCTCGGCATCGACTTTCTGGGCGAACACTTCCGGCGTCAGGGCCTTGACCAGAATCTTGATCCGGGCCTTGTACTTGTTGTCGCGACGGCCATAGCGGTTGTATACGCGCAGGATGGCATCGAGGTAGCTGAGCAGGTCCTGCCAGGGCAGGAACTCGTTGATGAACGCGCCCACTACCGGCGTCCGGCCCAGGCCGCCACCGACCAGTACGCGGAAGCCCAGCTCGCCAGCGTCGTTGTGCACCGGCTCCAGGCCAATGTCATGCACTTCGATGGCGGCGCGGTCGGTGCTTGCACCGTTCACGGCAATCTTGAACTTGCGCGGCAGGTAGGCGAATTCCGGGTGGAACGTGGTCCACTGGCGAACGATCTCGCACCACGGGCGCGGGTCGATCACTTCATCGGCGGCCACGCCGGCGAACTGGTCGGTGGTGACGTTGCGCAGGCAGTTGCCGCTGGTCTGGATCGCATGCATCTGCACGGTGGCCAGTTCGGCCAGGATGTCGGGAATATCTTCCACGGCCGGCCAGTTGAACTGCACGTTCTGTCGCGTGCTGATGTGCGCGTAGCCCTTGTCGAAGTCGCGAGCGATCTTGGCCATCATGCGCGTCTGCCGCGATGTCAGCTGGCCATAGGGCACGGCGACGCGCAGCATCGGGGCAAAACGCTGGATGTAGAGGCCGTTCTGCAGGCGTAGCGGGCGAAACTCTTCTTCGCTCAGTTCGCCAGCCAGGTAGCGGCGGGTCTGATCTCGGAACTGCTTGACGCGGTCCTCGATGATCCGTTGATCGTACTCGTCATAAACGTACATGGTGATCCTGTTCTCAGGCTGTCTTGTCGCATCATCAGAAAAGCACGCGCACGGTCGCGGGCTCTCGACAGAGCCGACGGAAGATAACAGTTTGTAAATAGACGTAAAAGTGATGTTTGAGTATATGCACAGAACCAGAATGCATATGCCCCGAAGTACCTGTCACCCCTGTAGGAGCGGTCATCGCCCGCGAAGGCCGTACCGCGGAGTGCCTGCGGAACCAGGGTGACCTTTTCGCGGGCAGAGCCCGCTCCCACAGAATTCGCGATCACCTTGTGGGAGCGGGCTCTGCCCGCGAAGGGCGCGCTGCGGATTGGACTCAGAGGGCCTTGCTGACGTGAATGTCGCTGATGCTCGCCGCAGCGTCGCCGTGCAAGGTGACCAGGGCAGCCTGGGCCTCTTCCAGCGAGCCGGTGGGCAGGTGGGCGAAGTCCCAGCGGCGTTGGCCGTCGAGGTTGTAGCGGATCACATACTTGATCATGGGCGCCCCTGTATCAGGTGAATTTCGAAGCCGTGCGGCGCACGATCTTGATCTTGTGGGTGAAGCTGCTCTTGCGCGCCACGCTGGACAGCTTGGTGCCCGCAGTGTCGATGGTGATGTTCCAGAAGCCTGTGCTCGGCGCGCTGATCTTGGCCGGGAAGGTATCGAACGCGCCGCCGTGGTAGGTGTGTCGACCACCGTTCTTGAAGCTGCGGAAATTGGCATCGCTCATCAGGCGGATGTTGCAGAGCTGGGAGCACTCGATGACGACCAGGTCATCTTCATTGAGGTGCTCGCGCTGGTGAACGAATTTCATGGGCTCTCCACTGTTGCAGGTGCGCGAGTTACAGGTGCGCGCAAAAGCGCAACGATATCATGCGCGTCGCGAGACGGATAAATTCTACCGATGCATGGAGCAAATTCATGACCTTGCGGTCACAGGGTATTTAATGACGGAGATGCATCATGAAGTGGGCCTGGTTGACGGCAATGGTATTGCTCGGTGGTTGTGCCACCGTGACGGACATCGAGAAAAGCCCCGAGACCATGAGCGTGATTTCCGGCAAGACCCCCAAGGAGTATTCCACCTGCGTGGTCGCCCAGCTGAGCGACAGTCGCGGGCCCTCCGTGATCGAGCAGAAGCATGACGGCTATCGGATCATCGTTCCGCAGAAACTCTCCAAGGATCCAGCCGCCGTGCTGATCGTCGACGATCGCTCCGGCGGCAGCAGCATCAAGGTCCACGAACGTCTGTCCAACGTGCCGCTGCGCCCCGCCGACGTGCGTCAGGCGGCCGAGAAATGCATTTCCGGCTGAGCCGTCTCTACTTGCACACCACCACCAGGCTGCGGGTCTGGTAGTTGCCCAGGTCGGCATCTGCCAGCCCGACCTCGCCGGTACGCCGCGGTACACCTTGCGTGGCGACCGTCTGATAGCCGGCAGGGCACTCCAGGCGGGCCTGTTCGTCGCACTTGTCCCAGGACATGGCTTGACCCGAGCAATCGATGTTCAAGCCTTGTTGGCCGTTCTTGAGAATGGTGGGCGAAGTGCTTGCGCAGGCCGAAACGGCAAGCACGGCAAGGGTGGCCAGGGTGGTGCGCAGGAGGGTGCTCATGGGGCGGGATTCTTCAGGTAGACAAGGGGGCCGCTATGCGGTGGCGCAATGCTATACACTGCCAGGCGGCAAGGGTAGTTGTGCAAGGAAATTTTCCGTTGCTCGACCGGTGTAGCAATATTTACCTTGCAGTGGAACTATCTGCATCAGGATTTCTCTATCAACCAATCGGTTGGCCAGCGGCAGGCATTGTTAGGTAGTCGACGCCTGAACCCGACTGTGCCGTAACTCGTCAGCATTGCTCTTCTGTAAGGACTCACATGATCAAGAAATGCTTGTTTCCAGCGGCCGGCTACGGTACTCGCTTCCTGCCAGCGACCAAAGCAATGCCCAAGGAAATGCTGCCGATCGTCAACAAGCCGCTGATCCAGTACGGCGTCGAAGAGGCTCTGGAAGCTGGCCTGAGCCAGATTTCCATCGTCACCGGGCGCGGCAAGCGCGCGATCGAAGACCACTTCGACATCAGCTACGAGCTGGAAACCCAGATCAAGGGCACCGAAAAGGAAAAGTACCTGGTCGGTATTCGCAAGCTGATCGACCAGTGCACCTTCTCCTACACCCGCCAGGTGCAGATGAAAGGCCTGGGCCACGCCATTCTCAGCGGTCGCCCGCTGATCGGCGACGAGGCGTTCGCGGTAGTGCTGGCGGACGACATGTGCGTGAATCTGGACGGCGACGGTGTGCTGCAGCAGATGGTCAAGCTGTACAACCAGTTCCGCTGCTCGATCGTGGCCATTCAGGAAGTCGACCCGCAGGAAACCCACAAGTACGGTGTGATCGCCGGCGACATGATCCGTGAAGATATCTTTCGCGTGACCAGCATGGTCGAAAAGCCAAAGCCTGAAGATGCGCCGTCAAACCTGGCTATCATCGGCCGCTACATCCTGACCCCGGACATCTTCGACCTCATCGAACAGACCGAGCCAGGCAAGAGTGGCGAGATCCAGATCACCGATGCCCTGATGAAGCAGGCCCAGAACGGTTGCGTGCTGGCCTACAAGTTCAAGGGCGAGCGTTTCGACTGCGGCGGCGCCGAAGGCTACATCGACGCCACCAACTTCTGCTTCGAAAACTTCTACAAGACCGGCAAAGCGTTCATCTGACGCCCAATCGGTTAGCATGATCGACGCCGCTGCCCTCTGGACAGCGGCGTTCTTGTTTATGGCTACGGCTCGCGTGCGGGCCGTGCAGGTGCCAGGAGAGCAACATGAGCTATGACTTCGATTTATTCGTGATTGGCGCCGGTTCCGGCGGCGTGCGCGCGGCGCGCTTCGCCGCAGGGTTCGGCGCGAAAGTGGCAGTGGCTGAAAGCCGCTACCTGGGCGGCACCTGCGTCAATGTCGGCTGCGTGCCGAAGAAGTTGCTGGTGTATGGCGCCCACTTCGCCGACGACTTCGACCACGCCAGCGGTTTTGGCTGGAGCCTGGAGAAGCCTTCGTTCGATTGGCCAACCTTGATTGCCAACAAGAACAAGGAGATCGAACGGCTCAACGGCATCTATCGCAACCTGCTGGTCAACAGCGGCGTGAAACTGCTGGAAGGCCATGCACGCCTGGTGGACGCGCACACGGTCGAAGTGGATGGCCAGCGCTTCAGCGCCGAGCACATCCTGATAGCCACCGGTGGCTGGCCGCAGATTCCCGATGTGCCGGGTCGTGAGCATGCCATCACCTCGAACGAGGCGTTTTTCCTCGAGCAACTGCCCAAGCGCGTCATCGTGGTTGGTGGCGGTTACATCGCCGTCGAATTCGCCGGGATCTTCAATGGCCTTGGCAGCGAAACCACCTTGCTCTACCGCGGCGAGATGTTTCTGCGTGGCTTCGACGGAGCGGTGCGCAAGCACTTGAGCGAAGAGCTGACCAAGCGCGGCATGAACCTGCAATTCAATTCCGATATTGCCCGCATCGACAAGCTCGACGACGGCAGCCTCAAGGTCACGCTCAAGGACGGTCGCGAGCTGGCGGCGGACTGCGTGTTCTATGCGACCGGGCGCCGGCCGATGCTGGATAACCTGGGGTTGGAAAATACCGGCGTGCAGTTGGACGACAAGGGGTTCATCCAGGTCGACGAGCAGTTCCAGACCACAGAACCCTCGATCCTGGCGCTGGGCGATGTTATTGGCCGGGTGCAGTTGACCCCGGTAGCGTTGGCCGAGGGCATGGCCGTGGCGCGTCGCCTGTTCAAGCCCGAGCAGTATCGCCCGGTGGACTACAAGCACATCCCCACTGCAGTGTTCAGCCTGCCGAACATCGGCACCGTGGGCTTGACCGAGGAAGAGGCGCGCGAGCAGGGGCATTCGGTACAGATCTTCGAGAGCCGTTTCCGACCCATGCAACTGAGCCTGACCCATAGCCAGGAGCGCACCCTGATGAAGCTGGTGGTCGATGCCGACACCGACAAGGTGCTGGGTTGCCACATGGTTGGCCCTGATGCCGGCGAGATTGTCCAGGGCCTGGCAATTGCGCTCAAGGCGGGCGCGACCAAGCAGGTCTTCGACGAAACCATCGGCGTGCATCCCACCGCTGCCGAAGAATTCGTCACCATGCGCACTCCAGTGGACGCCTGAGCCTGCGGCCTGCCGGTCAGTCCGGCAGGCCGACCACGGCAGCGTATTCCTGCAGTGCGGCGTCATGGCTGATACCCAGTTTTTCCATGGCGCAGCGCTTTTGCCGGCTGATGGTTTTTTCGCTGCGCTGCAGACGTGCAGCGACGTCGCGTCCGCTCATGCCTCCCACCAGTAACCTCAGCACTTCCAACTCGCGGGCCGACAGGCGTTCATGGGCGCCCCGGTGTTCCACTTCATATTCGGCCAGGCGTCGGGTGAAGCGTGCACTGAGGTAGTGGTTGCCGCGCATGAGGCTGTGGGCCGCCGTGCTCAGATGGCTCAGGCACTCCTGCTTGTCATAGAGCCCTCGGGCGCCGCTGTCGAGGATAGCCCGCAGCACCATGGGATTATCCAGCGTGGTCAGCACCAGCACCGGCAGGCGCGGGTAGCGCAGACGCACCTGGCGCAGCAGTGCCAGGCCGTCGCCACCCTCGAGCTGAGGCATGCGGTAGTCGGTGATCAGCAGATCGCAGGCATGCTGCTGCAGCGATTCGAGCACTCGGTTGGCGTTTTCGGCCTCGCCGACCACGCTGAAACGCGCGCGCGGGGCGCGCTCCAGCGCAATGCGCAGCCCAAGTCGAACGGCCGAGTGGTCGTCGGCCACAATGGTTTTGATAGTCACCTGGTTGATCTCATCTGCGGAAGCGGGCCTCATGCTATCCGCCGGGTCCCAGGCATGGCTGTAGGGAGTGCGTGGGTGCGACTGTGCGAAAAGTCGACAAAAAGCAGTGTCATTGCCCTGTGTTCATATTTCTTCTTTATTATGGGTAGCTTCGATAGGCAAAACCAATCGACAGCATCCAGTTTGCCAATGAGCTATCGGTCAAGCATGTGTCTAGGATGCTGCCTATCGAATTCAAACACGATTTCAACCCCCTGAAGGAGAGTCACCGATGCCGATCATCAACAGCCAAGTCAAGCCATTCAACGCTACCGCTTACCACAATGGCGCTTTCGTGCCGGTCAGCGACGCCGATCTGAAAGGCAAGTGGTCTGTCGTATTCTTCTACCCAGCCGACTTCACCTTCGTTTGCCCAACCGAACTGGGCGACTTGGCCGACAACTACGAAGCTTTCAAGCAACTGGGCGTGGAAATCTATGGTGTGTCGACCGACACCCACTTCACCCACAAGGCCTGGCACGACACTTCGGACACCATCGGCAAGATCCAGTACCCGCTGATCGGTGACCCGACTCACACCATTTCGAAGAACTTCGACGTGCTGATCGAGGCCGACGGCATCGCTGACCGTGGCACTTTCGTGATCAACCCGGAAGGCCAGATCAAGATCGTCGAGCTGAACGACGGCGGTGTAGGCCGTGATGCATCCGAACTGCTGCGCAAGGTCAAAGCGGCCCAGTACGTCGCCGCTCACCCAGGCGAAGTCTGCCCAGCCAAGTGGAAAGAAGGCGAGGCCACCCTGGCTCCGTCGTTGGACCTGGTTGGCAAGATCTAAGCAGCTTCCCAGGCTGTCTCCTGCGGGTCACTCCCCGCAGGATTGCATCACCCCTGTAGGAGCGGTCATCGGCTGCGAAAATCCGCCGCGTTTTGCTTGTCCGAACGCAGCGCCTGATTCGCACCCAGCGACCGCTCCTACGGTTGTTAACTTCTCCAAAAGCATCATCGCTCACTCGGGGTCGATTACCCCGGCGGGCAACTGTCGTCTTCGAAACATTCAAAACGGAAATCGCCCTCATGTTGGACGCCAATCTTAAAGCCCAGTTGAAAGCCTATCTGGAACGGGTCACCCAACCGATCGAGATCGTCGCGTCCCTTGATGACGGCGCGAAATCCGAGGAATTGCTCGGTCTGCTGCGCGACATCGACGCGCTGTCGGACAAGATCACGCTGCTCGACAATGGCAACGATGCACGCAAGCCATCGTTCTCCATCAACCGTCCCGGCGCGGACATCGGCCTGCGTTTCGCCGGTATCCCCATGGGTCACGAATTCACCTCGCTGGTACTGGCGTTGCTGCAGGTTGGCGGCCACCCTTCCAAGGCCAGTGCCGAGGTCATCGAACAGATCGCTGCGTTGAAAGGCGAGTTTCTGTTCGAAAGCTATTTTTCCCTGTCATGCCAGAACTGCCCGGACGTGGTCCAGGCGCTGAACCTGATGGCGGTGCTCAACCCCAACATTCGTCACGTGGCCATCGACGGCGCGTTGTTCCAGGCTGAAGTGGAAGAGCGGCAGGTCATGGCCGTGCCGAGCGTCTACCTCAACGGCAAGAACTTCGGTCAGGGCCGCATGGGCCTCGAAGAGATTCTGGCGAAGATCGACACCAGCGCCACTGATCGCCAGGCGGAAAAACTCAACGCCAAGCAGGCGTTTGACATGCTGGTGATCGGCGGCGGGCCTGCCGGTGCGGCAGCTGCCATCTACGCTGCTCGCAAAGGCATCCGTACCGGTGTTGCCGCCGAACGTTTCGGCGGCCAGGTGCTGGACACCATGGCCATCGAGAACTTCATTTCCGTGCAGGAAACCGAAGGCCCGAAATTGGCCGTGGCGCTTGAAGAGCACGTCAAGCAATACGAAGTGGACATCATGAACCTGCAGCGTGCCGAGAAACTGATCCCTGGCAAGGACGGTGCGCCCCATGAAGTGATCTTTGCCAGCGGTGCGTCACTCAAAGCCAAGACGCTGATTCTGGCGACCGGTGCGCGCTGGCGTGAAATGAACGTGCCGGGTGAGCAGGAGTACCGCAACCGCGGCGTGGCCTACTGCCCGCACTGCGACGGTCCGCTGTTCAAGGGCAAGCGCGTGGCGGTGATCGGTGGTGGCAACTCCGGTGTGGAAGCCGCCATCGACCTGGCCGGTATCGTTGCCCATGTCACGCTGATCGAGTTCGACACCCAGCTGCGTGCCGACGCCGTGCTGCAGCGCAAGCTGCACAGCCTGCCCAACGTCAAGGTGATCACCAGTGCCCTGACCACCGAAGTGACCGGTGACGGCCAGCGTGTCAACGGCCTGCGCTACAAGGATCGGCAGAGCAGCGAGCATCACGAAATCGCTCTGGAAGGTATCTTCGTGCAGATCGGCCTGCTGCCCAACACCGACTGGCTCAAAGGCACCATCGAGCTGTCGAACCGCGGCGAGATCATGGTCGATGCACGCGGCGAGACCGATCTGCCGGGTATCTTCGCTGCCGGTGACGTGACCACCGTGCCGTTCAAGCAGATCGTGATCGCGGTCGGCGAGGGCGCCAAGGCTTCGCTGGCAGCCTTCGATCACCTGATCCGCACTTCTGCGCCTGCCTGATCGGCCAACTGACGCGGCTTGCGCCGCTGCTACAGGAGGGGCGCTGGGCTGACGCGGCTTGCGCCGCTGCTACAGGGTAGCGCTGGGCTGACGCGGCTTGCGCCGCTGCTACAGGAGGGGCGCTGGGCTGACGCGGCTTGCGCCGCTGCTACAGGGTAGCGCTGGGCTGACGCGGCTTGCGCCGCTGCTACAGGAGGGGCGCTTGACCGACGCGGCTTGCGCCGCTGCTACGGGGTAACACCTGTAGCAGCGGCGCAAGCCGCGTCGCTTTTGACAATATCAAACCCTCTGCTTCAACTTCTGCTGCGCGCCCAATCTTCCAGACAAACTTCAAGTAACTAAAGAAGTTGCCGTCCCCACTGTTGCGTCATTTACGTTTCTGCGAAGTTGCACTATCGTGTGCAAGCAAGCGTGGCATCTGCAAGAGAGCCCGGCTCGAAAAAGGGCAGGGCGCCATCAGGTTCTGTCCGGAGTAGAGACATTGTCAAGACTCGCTGAATACCGTGCCGCCGAAAAGGCATTGCAAGAACAACTCGCCCAGCTCGAAACAATGAAGAACGACGCGGGGTTGAAGAAAGAAATCGAGTTCGAGAAAAAGCTCCTGGGTTTGATGAAAACCTATGAAAAGGGCCTGCGCGACATCGTCGCCATTCTCGATCCGCAAACTGCCTCCGCCAGGGCGCCAGCCCCTGCGCCCAAGCAGCAACGGCGGGCGCGGGTGGTCAAGGTGTACGAGAACCCGCACACCGGCGAGCGCATCGAAACCAAGGGTGGCAATCACCACGGCCTCAAAGCCTGGAAACAGGAGCATGGCGTCAGCACCGTAGACGGCTGGTTGCTTCGCTGAGTGAATTCGATGAAAAACGCTGAGTGAGTGCTCAGGTTTTCACATCCTTTTCACAGCCACTGTTCCATTATGAAATCCGCTGATGGAACAGCGCCCCAAATGCCCGCTTCGGCGGGCTTCTTATTGCCTGAAATTCAAGATTATCTTCCGCGTTACACTCTCCGCGTCTCATTGTCGCGCATTCAAAGCGTCGTCGCGTTTGGCATCGTCCATTGCGTTCCGTATCATGACTCGCAGCTACTGCCCATTCATTCAAGGGAGCTTTCATGAGCCTCGATCATTTGAACAGTGTGCCCGGTGTAACCGCGCAACCTGAAGCCGCCACATCCCAGTTCGTCTTCAACCACACCATGTTGCGGGTCAAGAACATCGAGCGGTCGCTGGACTTCTATACCCGGGTATTGGGTTTCAGCCTGGTGGAGAAGCGGGATTTTGCCGAGGCCCAGTTCAGCCTGTATTTCCTGGCACTGGTGGACAAGTCGACGATTCCTGCGGATGACAAGGCGCGCACCACCTGGATGAAGTCGATGCCCGGCGTTCTGGAGTTGACCCATAACCATGGCACCGAGAACGATGCGGACTTCGCTTACCACGATGGCAACAGCGACCCACGTGGCTTCGGTCACATCTGTGTGTCGGTGCCGGATATCCACGCGGCCTGCGAGCGTTTCGAAACGCTGGGTGTGGACTTCCAGAAGCGTTTGACCGATGGCCGCATGAAGAGCATCGCCTTCATCAAGGACCCTGACGGTTACTGGGTCGAAATCATCCAGCCGGACCTCTAACCTTCCGCCCCGCACACCGCGGTGCTTTCTTCGCGGCCGCTGACCGCTCCTACAGAGGGGGCGTGGCACCGGGGCTACGCAGGGATATGCTGGCGGTAACGCTGGTAGGCGCCGTGATAGGCCGAGACATTGGCGGGGATGGGTTGGGTGCGACTGGTTTCATCCAGGCGCACGCAGCGTTCGCATAACAGGGCCAAGCCTTGTGGATCCTGCCCGGCGCACCACGCCGCCTGGATTGCCGCGCCCAATGCCGCGGCTTCCGGCTGCTCGGTGCAGACCACCGGGGCGTCCATGATGTCCGCTACTATCTGCCGCCACACCGGGCTCTTCGAGCCGCCCCCGATCAGCCGTATCACGCGGGTTTGCAGGCCGCCTGCGCGCAGCAGGTCCAGGCCATAGCGCAGGCCGAAGGTGGTGCCTTCCACCGCCGCGCGGCACAGGTTTGCCGCGCTCAGGTTGTCACTGGTTAGCCCCAGCACCGAGCCGGTGGCGTGAGGCAGCGCGGGTACCCGTTCGCCATTGAGGAACGGCAGCATCACGATACCTGCGGCGCCAATCGGTGCCTGCGCCACGGCCTTGTTGAAACCGCTGATGTCCAACTGCAGCAACTCGCGCACGGCCGTAGTCACATTGGTCAGGTTCATGGTGCAGATCAGCGGCAACCACCCTCCCGACGACGAACAGAACGTCGCCACCGCCGGTTCGTCCAGCACGGTAGGCTGGTCGCTGCAGGCGTACACCGTGCCGGAAGACCCCAGGCTCATGGTGATGACTCCAGGGTGGGTGTTATCGGTGCCGATGGCGCCCATCATGTTGTCGCCGCCGCCGCTGGCGACCACAGCCAACGGATTGATACCCAGGCGTGCGGCAATTCCCGGACGAATCGTGCCCACTGGCTGATGCGACTCGATCAGCGGCGGCACTGCCGCTTCCAGCCGCCCGCTGGGGTCGATCTGGCGCAGCAGGGCAAAGTCCCACTGGCGCTCGCGCACGTTGAAGTAACCGGTGCCCGAAGCGTCACCGTATTCGGCGCGCGCCAGCCCGGTCAGCCAGAAGTTCAGGTAGTCGTGGGGCAACAGCACGTGGGCGATGCGCTCGAATATCTGCGGATGATGCTCGCGGGTCCAGAGCAGCTTCGACACGGTATACCCCGGCGCAATGACCAGCCCCAGGCGGTCGAGCGAGCCCTGTTCACCACCCAGTTCGGCCAGCAGGCGCTCGTTCTGCGGCGTGCTCTCGGTGTCGCACCAGAGCTTGGCCGGGCGCAGCGGTTGCCCGTCTGCGTCCAGCAACACCAGCCCATGCTGCTGGCCGGACACACCGACGCCCAGAATCTGCTGGCCATCGATACCGGCTTGGGCCAGCGCCTGCGCGGTGGCCTGTTCGAACGCAGTCAGCCAGTCACTGGTGTGCTGCTCGCGCCGTCCGTTTTCGCCGCTGATCATATGATGAGCGGCCGAGCCCTGGCCCAGTACCTGGCCGCTGTCAGCGTCGAGGATCAGCGCCTTGGTGCCTTGGGTGCCGCAGTCGATCCCGAGAAACATGGCCGCTTACTCCTCGCCGTCCAGCAGCTGCTTCAAGGTGGCATGCACACCCTGGGTACGCAGGCTGTGGAGATTGCGTTCGAAGGCCGCGACGAACTCCGCCGAGCGTGGGATCTGCCTGCCAAAGATTTCCTCGACCCCCAGCAGCCGTTGGGTAAGCAATGCCTGGTCGGCCACCAATGCCTGGCAGAACTCGGCGCGTGGATCTGGAATGGTGTAGTGCGTGCCGTTCTCGTCGACGCCGCCCAGATAAAGCGCCCAGGCCGCTACCACCAGCGCCGCACGCTCGGTGCCCTGCCGATCGGCGATCAGGCGGTTGATGGTCGGCACGGTGAACTTGGGAAACTTCGAGGAGCCGTCCGAACACACGCGTTCCAACTGGTCGGCGATGGCCTGGTTGGAGAAGCGCTCGATCAGCGTGTCCTTGTAGCCTTCCAGGTCGATGCCAGGCACGGAAGCCAGTTGTGGCGTGACGTCGAGGTCCATGTAGGCGCGGATGTAGCGCACGAACAGCGGATCGTTCATGGTCTCGTGAACGAAGCGGTAACCTTTCAGGAAGCCCAGGTAGGTCAGGGCCAGGTGGCTGCCGTTGAGCAGTTTGATCTTCATCTCTTCATAGGGCGTGACATCGTCGGTGAACTGCACGCCGACCTTTTCCCAGGCGGGCCGGCCCGCGCCGAACTTGTCCTCTACCACCCATTGCACGAACGGCTCGCAGACAACCGGCCAGCTGTCCTCTACGCCATGCCGTTCGCGCAGTTGGGCGCGATGGGCCTCGCTGGTCATCGGCGTGATGCGGTCGACCATGGCATTGGGGAACTGCACATGGCTGGCGATCCAGTCGTGCAGCGTCGGGTCCTGCAGCGCCGCGAACGCCAGCAACGCCTTGCGCGCGACTGCGCCGTTATGGGGCAGGTTGTCACAGGACATCACGGTGAAGGCGTCGATGCCGGCGTCGCGCCGTCGTTGCAAGGCCGCGCAGAGAAAGCCGAAGACGGTGGTGGGCGTCAGCGGGTGAGCCAGGTCGTGCTGGATCTGCGGCAAGTGAGCCATGAACTCGCCGTTGCTGTCGTCGATGCAATAGCCCCCTTCGGTGATGGTCAGTGAAACGATGCGCACCGCGGGCTCGGCCAGCTTGACGATCAGGGCCTCGGCGCTCTCTTCGGCCAGGAGCATGTCGGTGATCGCGCCGATCACTCGCACTTCGGTGTCCGGCGTGTCGCCCAGTTCCACCAGGGTGTAGTAGAAATCCTGCTCGGCCAGGGCGTCGCGGACCTTGCGGTCTTCGCTGCGCAAGCCGGCGCCGCAGATAGCCCACTGCCGGGCTTCGCCCTGGTTCATCAGGGCATCGGTGTAGAACGCCTGGTGCGCGCGGTGGAACCCACCGACGCCGATGTGGACGATGCCATGCGCGAGTGTCGTCGGGTCGTAGGCGGGCAACTGGATGTGCTCGGCGAGCTGATGCAGATTCTGTCGATTGAGTTTCATGTTCGGTCCTGTATCAGGCAGCGGCCTGCAGCGGTTTGGCCACGGCAATGCCCTGGGCATCGAAAAGGTGGCAGTACTCGGCGTCCAGCAGCAGGTTCAGGCGTTCGCCGTACTGACTGCGCAGATCGCCGCGGATTCGCAGGGTCAGCGGTTCCTGCGAGTCGGTGACGACGTGGCAGAAGGTATCGCTGCCCAGCCGCTCGCTGACATCGGCGGTCACCGCCAGCTGGCATTGTCCCGGCTGCGCCAGGTCGAGGTGCTCGGGGCGAATGCCCAAGGTCACCGCATCGCCGACTTTCAGCGTCTGGCTGACGCGGGGCAGGTAGATCCGGGTGCCGGCGTCGAGGGCAACTTCACAGCCCTGGCCATCGACCCGGCTGAGCGTGCCTTTGAGGAAACCCATCTTCGGCGTCCCGAGAAAACCGGCGACGAACAGGTTGGCCGGATGATGGTACAGCTCCAAAGGCGCCCCTACCTGTTCGACGCGGCCGCCGTTGAGCACCACCACCTTGTCGGCCAGGGTCATGGCTTCGACCTGGTCATGGGTGACGTAGATCATGGTGGCCTGCAGTTCCTTGTGCAGGCGCGACAGTTCCAGGCGGGTCTGCACGCGCAGGGCTGCGTCGAGGTTGGACAGTGGCTCGTCGAACAGGAAGATCTTGGGGTGACGGACGATGGCGCGCCCGATCGCCACGCGTTGGCGCTGGCCGCCCGACAACTGCTTGGGCTTGCGGTCGAGCAGGGCGCCCAGTTCGAGAATGCGTGCAGCTTCCGCTACCTTGCTCTCGACTTCCGCTTTGGGCTTGCCGGCCAGGTCCAGTGCGAACGACAGGTTCTTGCGCACCGTCATGTGCGGATACAGGGCGTAGGTCTGGAACACCATGGCCAGGTCGCGCTTGGCCGGGGTCACTTCGGTGATGTCGCGACCGTCCAGCTCGATGGTGCCACTGCTGACTTCCTCGAGCCCGGCGATCAAACGCAGCAGCGTCGACTTGCCGCAGCCTGACGGGCCGACGAACACCACGAATTCGCGGTCGTGCACTTCCAGGTCGATGCCCTTGATGATCTGCAGGCCTTCGAAGCCCTTTTTCAGGTTTTTTATTTTCAGAGTGGCCATGGGATGGTTCCTGATATGAGTACGTTGTTGGCGATGCTGGCCTCTTCGCGGCCACTGGCCGCTCCTACAAGGGTCGTGCAGAACCCGTAGGAGCGGTCAGCGGCCGCGAAGGCGTCCGTGAAATCGCCACCGGTCACTTGACTGCCCCGAAGGACAGGCCGCGCACCAGCTGCTTCTGGCTGATCCAGCCGAAGATCAGAATCGGCGCGCAGGCCAGGGTCGAAACGGCTGACAGCTTGGCCCAGAACAAGCCTTCCGGGCTTGAGTACGAGGCGATCAGGGCGGTCAACGGCGCGGCGCCGGAGCTGGTCAGGTTCAACGACCAGAAGGCTTCGTTCCAGCACAGGATCAACGACAGCAGCACGGTCGAGGCCAGGCCACCCTTGCTGATCGGCAACAGCACCCGAAGCATTTCCTGGCCCAGCGTGGCACCGTCCAGGCGTGCCGCTTCGAGGATTTCCCGGGGGATGTCCTTGAAGTAGGTGTACACCATCCAGACCACGATCGGCAGGTTGATCAGGGTGTAGATGACGATCAGGGCAATGCGTGAATCCAGCAGGCCGGCACCCTTGGCCAGCAGGTAGATGGGCATCAGCACACCCACCGGTGGCAGCATCTTGGTGGAGAGCATCCACAGCAAGGTCTGCTTGGTGCGCTTGGTTTCATAGAACGCCATCGAGTAGGCGGCCGGCACTGCAATCAACATGCACAGGGCGGTGGCACTGAAGGAAATCAGCACCGAGTTCCAGGCGAAGTGCAGGTAGTCGCTGCGCTCCTGAATGTGCAGGTAGTTTTCCAGGGTTGGCGTGAAGATGAACTGCGGCGGTGTGGCGAAGGCGTCGATCTCGGTCTTGAAGCTGGTCAGCACCATCCAGAAGATCGGGAAGAACACCAGGATCGCCACGGCCCAGGCCAGGCAGCCCAGGACCAGGCTTTGCAGGCGACGCGATTGTTGAAGTGTCATGGTGCAGGCCCTCAATTCTTGTCGGTGAGGTTTTTGCCGATCATCCGCACCAGGATGATGGCGGCGATGTTGGCGATGACCACGGCGATCAAGCCACCAGCGGAGGCCATGCCCACGTCGAACTGCACCAGCGCCTGGTTGTAGATCAGGTAGGCAAGGTTGGTGGAGGCGAAACCCGGACCACCGTTGGTAGTGGTGAAGATTTCCGCGAACACCGAGAGCAGGAAGATCGTTTCGATCATCACCACCACGGCGATGGGCCGCGCCAGATGCGGCAGCGTCAGGTGCCAGAAGATCGCCAGGGCGCCGGCGCCGTCAAGCCGCGCGGCCTCTTTCTGTTCCTGGTCCAGCGACTGCATGGCGGTCATCAGCAGCAGGATGGCGAACGGCAGCCATTGCCAACTGACGATGACGATGATCGAGAACAGCGGGTAATGGGCGAGCCAGTCGACCGGTTCGGCACCGAAGAATTTCCACACCGCAGCGAGGATCCCCGACACCGGATGGAAAATCAGGTTCTTGAAGATCAGCGCGCCAACCGTGGGCATGATGAAGAACGGCGAGATGAGCATCACTCGCACGATACCTCGGCCCAGGAACTCGCTGGCTTCCAGCAGGGCTGCGATCAGTACGCCGAAGACCACGCTGATCAACAGCACGCTGCCCACCAGCAGCAAGGTATTGGTGGCGCCCGGCATGAAGCCGGCGTCGGTGAGGAAGAAGCTGAAATTCTCCAGCCCGACGAATTCGTTCTCGCCGGGGTACAGCAGGTTGTAGCGGATCAGCGAGAAGTAGACGGTCATGCCCAGTGGCACGATCATCCATAGCAGCAGCAAGGCCACCGACGGCGTGACCAGAAACCAGCCGGGGTTGGACAAGCGGCGCTTGCCCGTCACCTCAGCGGCGTCGGGCTGGGGCTTGGCAGTCGTAGTATTCATGAGTGCGCACCTGGTGAGCAGGGCTGCCCGCCACGGTCGGCGGGCAGCAGGGCGGACGTGTTACTGCTTGGGGTAGCCGGCGCGCTTCATGGCGCGTTCGGTCGCCGTCTGCGCAACCACCAACGCCTGGTCCGCGGTGGTCTGCCCGGTCAGCGCGGCAGCGAATGCCTTGCCGACTTCAGTACCGATGGCCTGGAACTCGGGAATGGTCACCAGTTGGATGCCAACGTAGGGCTTGGCATCGGTCTGCTTGGGATCGGCGACCTTCAGCGATTCGAGCGTGATGTGGGCGAACGGCGCCGCCTTCAGGTACTCGTCGGTGTAGGTCGACTTGCGCGTGCCAGGTGGGACATTGGCCACGCCGTCGGTCTTGGCGACCAGCGCTGCATATTCCTTGGACGTTGCCCAGGCCGAAAACTGCTGCGCGGCCTGCTGGTTCTTCGAGCTGGCTGGGATGGCCAGGGCCCAGGAGTACAGCCAGGCCGAGCCCTTGTCGGTGGTTTCATGAGGGGCGAAGGTGAAGCCGACACTGTCGGCGACCTTGCTTTGGGTCTTGTCCATGGTGAACGAGCCGGCGACGCTGGCGTCGACCCAGATGGCGCACTTGCCACTGTTGAACAGCGCCAGGTTCTCGTTGAAGCCATTGCTCGAAGCGCCTGGAGGGCCGGACTTCTTCATGTTGTCGACATAGAAGTTCAGCGCTTTCTTCCAGGCTTCGCTGTCGAACTGTGGCTTCCACTGGCTATCGAACCAGCTGCCGCCGAAGCTGTTGGCCACGGTAGTGATCAACGCCATGTTCTCGCCCCAGCCGGCCTTGCCGCGCAGGCACAGGCCGTATTGGTCTTTGCTCTTGTCGGTGAGTTTTCCGGCGAATTCGGCGATCTGGGTCCAGGTGGGTTTTTCCGGCATCTCGAGACCGGCCGCCTTGAACAGGTCGGTGCGGTAGTAGGTCATCGAGCTTTCAGCGTAGAACGGCAGGGCGTACAGCTGGCCTTTCACCGACAGGCCGTCGCGCACCGAAGGGAAGACATCGTCTATGTCGTAGCTGGCGGGCAGGTCCTTCATCGGTGACAGCCAACCCTTTGCGCCCCACAGCGAGGCTTCGTACATGCCGATGGTCAACACGTCGAACTGGCCGCCCTGGGTAGCGATATCGGTGGTCAGGCGCTGGCGCAGCACGTTTTCTTCCAGCACCACCCAATTGAGCATGATGTCGGGATGCTCGGACTCGAAAGTCTTGGCCAGGCGCTGCATGCGAATCATGTCGCTGTTGTTGACGGTGGCGATGGTCAGGGTGGTGTCGGCATGGCTGTAGCCACTGACGGCCAGTGCGCCACACAGACCGCTGGCAACGAGCAGGCGTTTGTAGTCTATGGTCATCTCGCATTCCTCTTCGGCACGCGGGGGGGCGGCCTTGGTTATTATTCTTGTGTCTTCGTAGAGGTGAAGCACTGCCTGTGATTACAGACCCCCGCAGGCATTCTGACAAATCCCTGAGTACACCCACGCTGATACTTATTTGCACTGAGCCGGCTGGCGCAGCGACGCGCCAGAGGCGTGCGCAGCGTCGTTGTGAGGTTTCGTACAGGTTTCAGGAGCTCGACCGCTGCACGGCCAGGCGACGATAGTGCGACGGCGTCATGCCCTTGAGCTGCTGGAAGCGGCGGTTGAAGTTGGAAATATTGTTGAAGCCGGACTCGAAGCACACGTCCGTCACCGGCCGATCGCCGTCAGCCAGCAGCTCGCAGGACTTGCTGATGCGCAGGCGATTGACGAACTCGACGAAACAGCGGCCGGTGGCCTGTTTGAACACCCGGGAAAAATAGGTCGGTTTCATGCCCAGGTAGGCGGCGACTTCTTCCAGAGACAGCTCGCGCGCATAGTGGGCAAAAATGTAGTCGACCGCGCGGTTGGTGCGCTCCACCGCGTGCTCGTCGGCGTCCTGCGCCGCTGCAGTGCCCGAGAGCAACTGGTAGTCCTCGCAGGCCGCCAGCGATTCCATGAGTATCAGGAAGTGTCCGAGGCGGCTGATACCCTGGCTGTCGGCGATGCGCTGCATCGAGGCACCGGCCTGGGCGATGGTCCGGGCACAGCGGAACTCGATGCCGTAACGGGCTCGTTCGAGCAGCGGCGCAAGACTTTTGAGTTCGCTGAATACCTGGTGGCCATGGTCGAACAGCTCGTCGGTGAAATTGACCAGCATGTCGCGCTTGCTCACCGACTCGTCGTTCTGCAGCTGGCTGATCCAGTTGTGCGGCAGATTGGGCCCGGTGAGAAACAGGCTGCCCGGATTGAAGTTGCCGATGTAGTCGCCGACGAACACTTTGCCGGAGGTGGCGACCAGCAGGTGCAGTTCGTATTCCTTGTGGAAATGCCAGCGCACCAGCGGGCATGGGAAACCGTGCTGGCGATAGATGATCGAGCGACCGTCGTGGTCGTCCATCAACTCGTAGGAAGGGTCGGTTATTCGCGTTGCTCGAGTCATGCCGTGGCTGCTTTTGGAGTTGTGCCGATCGGAAATGCGCACCCAAGCATAGCGGTGGACGGGCCTGTGCGTCCAAGGCTGAAACGTCCGGAGTCGAGAAGCCCGGCGTTGAAGCGGCCCTCGCTCAGCGGGCGTCGTCGTTCTTGCGCGGCGTGTTCGAGCGCGGCAGGCCCGGCAAGGAGGGGGGGAGGCTGCCGCGGTCCGGCTCCCAGTCGGGAAGCGATGGCTGGCCCTCGTTCGCCGCCGGTTTGAGCAGCTGTACTTGAGCCAGCAGCGCTTCCATGGCGGCCATCAACCCGACCTTTGAATTGGGCAGCACGGGGTGGTGAGGTGGGATGAACAGGCTCAGGGTCGACACCTGCACCAGCGGCGATGCCGGGCAGTCGGTCACACTCAGCACACAGGCTTCGCGGGACTTGGCGTATTCGGCCAGGCGAATGGTGTCGCGGGTGTAGGCGGGCAGGGCGATGGCCAGCAGGGTGTCGTTGCGGGTGATGCCGGACAGTCGATAGGCCGACCCTTCAAGACCGCCGTCCAGGGTCACGCAGTGCGCGCCGGCGCAGAACGGGCTGAGCCCCGCGGCTGCCATGGCGGCGATGTGAAAGCTGTTGCCGAAACCGACCACGAACACATTCTGCGAGCGGGCCAGGCGCAGGGCCATCTCCTCGAAGGTCTGGTTGTCGTTCATGCGTGTGACGTTGTCCAGATGGTGCTTGCTGAGGCTGATCTGCTGTTCCAGATCGAACCCCGTCTCCGGTGCCTGCTTGAGCCGGCCTTCGATGACGTCGGCCGCAGACACCACGGCCAGCAGGTTTTCCATCAGGGCAAAGCGCAGGCCGGTGAAACCGTTGAGACCGATCGCATTGGCCAGGCGGTTGACGGCCGCGGTGGAGGTGCCGGTGGCGCCGGCCAGTTCTTCTATGTTGAGCGTTGCGCTGCGGTAGGGGTTGGCTTGCAGGAAGGTGGAGACTTTCTTCAGCGCGGGCCGCAGCTCTTCGTGCTTGCCACGCAATGCGCGCATCAGCTCGGAATCGTACACTTTGGTACTGTCGATAGGCGCCATCGTCGTTCGTCCTGAATGGGCAATAGGAACTACCTTGGACACCAGAGATTAGTTCGCGGGCCACAAAGTGCCAGCGGCCGCTTAGACCGATTGGTTCTTGGATTGGATCCATTGCGAGAAGTATTTCGTGCTCTTGTGCAGATGATGCCGGAGCATGCTGCCGGTGAAGTTTGCCCGGCGATGCTGCGCTAGGCTCTGGCTCAACTGTTGCAGACGCAGGATCAGGGCCTGAGCGTGTGGCTCGGTCGCATACTGGGCGCCCAGATGCTCATGGCACTGTTCATGGGCGGCTTGCCATTGATCCGCGTTTTCGTACAGCTCGACCGCCGCCTGCGCCAGCTCGTCTGCGCTGCGGCCTATCCGGCCCGGCCAGCGCTCGCCGGTACGCATGCCTTCGGCGCCCGTCGGGGTGGTGACGCTGGGCGTACCGCAGAGCATGGCATCGAGCAACTTGCCCTTGATGCCCGCGCCGAAACGCAGTGGCGCCAGCGCCACCCGTGCCTGACCCACCACCTGTAGCGCATCCACTGCCCAACCCTTGACCAGGAAACCTTGTGCAGGGTTGTGCAGGGCCGTGGCCTTGGGCGGTGTGTAGGCGCCATGCACGTGCAATTGCGCGCGCGGCAACTGCTTGCGAATGCGTGGCCAGATCTGCTGCTTGAGCCACAGCACGGCGTCCCAGTTGGGGGCGTGGCGAAAATTGCCGATGCAGACGAAGTGGGCTCTCTGCTCGAAGGTCAGTGCTGCGGTGGCTGGCGGCTCGACCATCAGCGGACAATCATGCAGCAGGCTGGCTGGCACGCCGAAGCGTTCGGTCAGCAGTTGCGTCTCGAACGGCGAGATCATCAAGCTCAAGTCGCAACGAAAGATGGCTGCCACTTCACGCTGGGTGATATCGGCGTCGCTCATGTGCGCGTAGAGCGTGTCCGGTGCTTCGGCGAACAATGCCGAGAAGTCGTTTTCGTCGTCACTTGCGTGCAGGCGCTGCTTGAGCAAACCCTGACGCGCGTCGCGCAGGCTCTGCAGGTCGCAGGTTTCCAGCACACGCACGGCCTGCGGGCAGTGCTGCTCGACCCGCCAACCGAATTGCTCTTCCATCATGAAGCGATCGAACAGGACCATGTCTGGCTGCAACTCCGCCACGAAGCGGTCGAAACTGTCGTCATTGAGCTCGATGGCTCGTTCGGCGATGCCCAGCGCTGCGAGGTCGGCTTTGTGCTCGCCGACCCTGGCGGGGCTGGCGAAGGTCACGTGCCAGCCTTGGGTCGTGAAGCACTGCAGCAACTGCATCATATGCCCGCCGGCCGCGGAAGAGGTGGGCTCGGGCCAGACATAGCCAATGACCAGGACGCGCTGAAAAGACATGGGGCAGACTCGGGGGCAAAAACCGGGCGCGCATTAGGCCATGATTACGCGCCGGGGTGTAGCGGTAGGCGCGGCTTCAGGCCGCCAGCATGCTCTTGACCTTGTCGCGCAACTGGTCGATGGAGAACGGCTTGCCGATCATGGCCATGCCCGCCGGAACGTCCAGCGCTTCGGCGTAGCCGCTGGCGAACAGCACCGGCAGTTCGGGACGCAAGGCGCGCGCCTCGACGGCCAGCTCCTTGCCGTCCATGCCGGGCAGGCCCATGTCGGTCATCATCAGGTCGATGGTCTCGGCCGAATCGTTGAGGAAGGTCAGCGCCTGAGGACCGTCCTCGGCTTCCAGTACCTTGAACTCGAATTCCTCCAGCACGTCCACGATCAGCATGCGGACGATCGCATCGTCTTCGACGACAAGAATGGTTTTGGCGGTATCGGACATCGTTCGGATCCTGGTCGGCAAAGGGCGCAGACGGCGCCGAGCCGTCATGTCGCAGATAACGTTACGCCCCGAGGGCAACGAGCACCCGGGAAGCAGGGCGCCAATCATAAAGCATGGGTCGGGGTCAGGCCATGCTTGTGGAGGCATTAAACGAGACCATTCCCACGTTTAGATGTGAAAATTCTTACGAAGCATGAGGAAAAAACCTAACAAATTGACTGAATTGCGGCAAAATCCCCGACCTCGAATACAGGATCCGGGCCCAAGGACATGAACAAACCCTCTTCGATCGACGAGCAGAGCTTCCGTCGCCTGCTCAGTCGCAACGTTGGCTTGCCGCTGGGCGTGGGCGTGCTCAGCGTGGCCGTGTTCATTGCGATCATCGTTTACCTGCTGTCGGTGATCGACTGGGTCGAGCACACCGACCGGGTCATCAACAACGCCAACGAAGCGACCAAGCTGTCGATCGACATGGAAACCGGGATGCGGGGGTACCTGCTCTCGGGTGCCGAGGGCTACCTGGACCCCTATGAGCTGGCCAAGCCGCGCCTGGCCGCCGAGTTGCCAGCCTTGCAGGCGTTGGTGGCCGACAACCCGCGCCAAGTCGATCGCCTGACCCGCATCATGGCGCTGCAGAAGGACTGGCTCTCCTACGGCGAGGAGCTGATTTCGCTCAAGCGCGCCACCGGCGACTATTCCAGCGTGGTCCAGACCGGCCGCGGCAAGCGCCTGACCGACGCGATCCGCAAGGAATACGAAGGCTTCATTGCCATGGAGCAGCAACTGCGGGTGGAGCGCAGCGAAAACGTGTCACGCACCATCTGGGCATCGGTCAGCCTTTATGTACTGTTCGTTCTGGTGGTCAGCGCCTTGCTGGCGTATTTCGGCCGACGCGACATGACCGAACTGTCGACCTCCTACGGCGGCAACCTGGCTGCCCTGCAAAAGGGTGCCAAGCGCCTGCAGGACCAGGCCTGGCTGCGCACCGGCCAGACTCAGCTGGCCGAACAGTTGCTGGGCCAGCAGACCCTGCAGATGCTGGGCCGCAACATGCTGCAGTTCTTCGCCCAGTACCTGGGGTCGGTGGTCGCGGCGGTGTACATCCGCGAAGAGCACGGCAACCTGCGCCGTATCGCCTCGTACGGGTTCTCCCGCGAGCGTGAGGTGACGGACCAGTTGCTGATCAATGGCGAGGGTATTGCCGGCCAGGCCGTGCAGCGCAACCGGGTCATCCGCCTGGACGACGTGCCGGCCGATTACCTGCGCTTGAGCTCAGGCCTGGGCGAGGGCGCAGCCCGCAGCGTGCTGGTCATCCCGACCAGCGACAACGACCAGATCAACGCCGTGGTCGAGCTGGGCTTCCTGCGCCCCTTGACCGACCGCGACCTGGAAATCGTCGAACTGCTGGCCGACAACATCGGCACCGCCATCGAAGCGGCCCGCTATCGTCAGCGCCTGCAGGAAGTGCTCGCCGAAACCCAGCAGCTCAACGAAGAGCTGCAGGTGCAGCAGGAAGAGCTGAAAACCGCCAACGAAGAGCTCGAAGAACAGTCGCGAGTGCTCAAGGAGTCCCAGGCGTACCTGGAAACCCAGCAGGCGGAACTTGAGCAGACCAACGAGCAGTTGGCCGAACGCACCGATGCACTGGGCCAGCAGCGCGATGCGCTGGATCGCAAGAACCTGGAGCTCAACCAGGCCCAGGTACAGCTCGAGGAACGTGCCGACGAGCTGCAGCGTTCGAGCCGCTACAAGTCCGAATTCCTCGCCAACATGTCCCACGAGTTGCGCACGCCACTCAACAGCTCGTTGATCCTGGCCAAGCTGCTGGCGGAAAATCCCCAGGAAAACCTCACTGCCGATCAGGTCAAATTCGCCGAGTCGATCTACTCCGCGGGCAACGATCTGCTCAACCTGATCAACGACATCCTCGACATCTCCAAGGTCGAGGCAGGCAAGCTCGACCTGCGACCGGAGAACAGCAGCGTGCCGCGTCTGGTCGACGGCCTGCGCATGACCTTCGAGCCGCTGGCCGGGCAGAAGCACCTGGAACTGTCGGTGCAGATTCTTCCCGACGCACCGGCGATGTTGTACACCGATCGCCAGCGAGTTGAGCAGATTCTCAAGAACCTGTTGGCCAACGCGCTGAAGTTCACCGAGCAGGGCAGTGTCGAGCTGTTGGTGTCTGGCCATGCCAACCAAGGCATCGCCTTCCAGATTCGCGACACCGGCATCGGTATCGCCGTCGACCAGCAGCAGGCCATCTTCGAGGCCTTCCGCCAGGCGGACGGCACCACCAACCGCCGCTACGGCGGCACCGGCCTGGGCCTGTCGATTTCCCGCGACCTAGCCAACATGCTCGGCGGCTACATCACCGTCAGCAGCGAACTGGGCAAGGGCAGCACCTTTACTTTGGTATTGCCGCAACGCTACGAAGAAATCATCGAGGCGCCGCGGCATGCGCCGCAGCCCATGGTGATCGCTGCGCAGCCGGTGTCCAACACCCCGGCCGTGCTCGAAGCGCCGCTGACCGTGGCGCGCTTTGCCGACGACCGCGATAAAGGCCCGTTCACCAAGCGCTGCATACTGGTGGTCGAGGATGAGCCGAACTTCGCGCGTATCCTTTACGACCTGGCGCATGAGCTGGACTACCACTGTCTGGTGGCCCACGCCGCCGATGAGGGCTTCGACCTGGCGGCGACCTTCGTGCCCGATGCGATCCTGCTCGACATGCGCCTGCCCGATCATTCCGGCCTGACCGTGCTGCAGCGCCTCAAGGAACTGGCCACCACGCGGCACATTCCCGTGCACGTGATTTCGGTCGAGGACCGGGTCGAGGCGGCCATGCACATGGGCGCGATCGGCTATGCGGTCAAGCCGACCACCCGCGACGAACTCAAGGAAGTCTTCGGCCGCCTGGAAGCCAAGCTGACGCAAAAGCTCAAGCGCATTCTGCTGGTGGAAGACGATGACCTGCAGCGCGAGAGCATTTCCCTGCTGATCGGCGACGACGACATCGAGATCACTGCCGTGGGCTTTGCCCAGGAGGCGCTCGACCTGCTGCGCGACAACGTCTACGACTGCATGATCATCGACCTCAAGCTGCCCGACATGCTCGGCGGCGACCTGCTCAAGCGCATGTCCAACGAGGAGATCCGTGCGTTCCCGCCGGTCATCGTCTACACCGGGCGCAACCTCACCCGCGACGAAGAAGCCGAGCTGCTCAAGTACTCCCGTTCGATCATCATCAAGGGCGCGCGCTCGCCCGAGCGGCTGCTCGACGAAGTGACGCTGTTCCTGCACAAAGTCGAATCGCAGTTGTCCCATGAGCGGCAAAAGATGTTGAAAACCGCCCGCAGTCGCGACAAGGTCTTCGAGGGCCGCAAGATCCTCGTGGTGGACGACGACGTGCGCAATATCTTTGCCCTGACCAGTGCCCTTGAACACAAGGGCGCCATCGTTGAAGTAGGCCGTAACGGCCGAGAGGCAATCGACAAGTTGAATCAGGTCGAGGACATCGATCTGGTGTTGATGGATGTGATGATGCCCGAGATGGATGGCTACGAGGCCACCCGCGAGATCCGCAAGGACCCGCGCTGGCGCAAGCTGCCGATCATCGCGGTCACTGCCAAGGCCATGAAAGACGATCAGGAACGCTGCCTGCAGGCCGGTTCCAACGACTATCTGGCCAAGCCCATCGACCTGGATCGTCTGTTCTCGCTGATCCGCGTGTGGTTGCCGCAACTGGAGCGCATGTAGTGAGTGATTCCCTGGCCGGCAAGCCCTCCCAGCCGGCTGCCGAACGCAATATCGATATCGAGATCCGTTTGCTGATCGAGGCGATCTACCTCACCTACAGCTACGATTTCCGCGATTACTCGGGCGCGTCGGTGAAGCGTCGCATCCTGCACGCGCTGCGCCAGATGGAGTGCAGCAGCGTCTCGTCGTTGCAGGCTCGGGTGCTGCACGAGCCTACGGCGTTCATGGAGCTGCTGCAGTACCTGACGATTCCGGTAAGCGAGATGTTCCGTGACCCCGAGCACTTCCTGGCGCTGCGCCGTGAGGTGGTGCCGCTGCTCAAGACCTATCCATCGCTCAAGGTCTGGATCGCCGGGTGCAGCACCGGCGAAGAGGTCTACTCCATGGCCATTCTGCTGCGCGAGGAAGGTCTGCTCGACCGCACCATCATCTATGCCACCGATATCAACCCGACCTCCCTGGAAAAGGCCAAGCAAGGCATCTACTCCATGGAAAGCGTGCGCGCCTATACCCAGAGCTACCAGCGCGCCGGTGGCACCCGCTCGTTCGCCGACTACTACACCGCGGCCTATGGCAACGCCATCTTCGACAGCAGCCTGCGCGAGAACGTGACCTTCGCCGACCACAGCCTGGCCACCGACAGCGTGTTCTCCGAGACCCAGCTGGTGTCCTGCCGCAATGTGCTCATCTATTTCAACAAAGGCCTGCAGGACCGCGCCTTCGGGCTGTTCCACGAATCCCTGAGCCATCGCGGCTTTCTCATGCTCGGCAGCAAGGAAACCCTGGATTTCTCGGCCTACAGTTCGCGCTTCGAAACCCTGACGCGCCCTGAACGGATCTATCGCAAGTCATGAGTCGTTTCCAAGCGGTGGTGGTGGGCGCATCGGCCGGTGGCGTCGAGGCACTGCTGGGGGTGTACGGGCAGTTGCCGATGGATTTCAAGCTGCCGGTGCTGACCGTGCTGCACCTGCCGGACGAGCGTCACAGCCAGTTGGCGGAAGTGTTCGAAAGGCGTTTGAACCGGCCGGTGCGCCAGGCGCGTGACAAGGAGCCTATCGAACCCGGTATGTTCTACTTTGCCGGCCCCAGTTATCACCTGTCGGTCGAGCGCGATTTCAGCCTGTCGTTGAGCCAGGAGGAGCGGGTGCACTATTCGCGTCCAGCCATAGACTTTCTCTTCGATTCGGCCGCCGATGCCTATGGCAGCGGGTTGATCGGGGTATTGTTGACGGGGGCCAACGAAGACGGCGCGCGAGGTCTGGCCAGCATCAAACACAAAGGTGGCTTGACCATCGTCCAGGACCCCGCCGAGGCGCGGGTCGCGGTCATGCCGCAGGCGGCCATCCGCCTGCAGGCGCCTGATCACATTCTTTCACTCCACGGCATTGGCTGTCTGCTTGCCGAGCTGGAACGAAGCACATGCTAAGCAACGTCCAAGCAAAACTGTTGATCGTCGATGACTTGCCGGAGAACCTGCTGGCCCTGGAGGCGTTGATCGCCAGCCCCGGCCGTGAGGTGCACAAGGCACTCTCGGCCGACGAAGCTTTGTCGCTGCTGTTGCAGCACGAATTCGCCATGGCCATTCTCGATGTGCAGATGCCGGGCATGAACGGCTTCGAGCTGGCCGAGCTCATGCGCAGCACCGAGAAGACCAAGAACATTCCGATCGTGTTCGTCAGCGCCGCCGGGCGCGAGCTCAACTATGCCTTCAAGGGCTACGAAAGCGGCGCCGTGGATTTCCTCCACAAGCCGCTGGACATGCAGGCGGTGAAGAGCAAGGTCAGCGTGTTCGTCGACCTGTACCGCCAGCGCAAGACCCTCAAGGAACAGCTCGATGCGCTGGAGCGCTCGCGTCAGGAACAGGAGGTGCTGCTCAAGCGCCTGCAAGTGACCCAGAGCGAACTGGAGCATGCCGTGCGCATGCGCGACGACTTCATGTCGATCGTTTCCCACGAAGTGCGCACTCCGCTCAATGGGCTGATCCTGGAAACGCAACTGCGCAAACTGCACCTGGCGCGCGATAACGCCGATGCCTTCACCCTCGACAAGATGCGCGCCATGGTCGAACGCGACGAGCGCCAGATCAAGAGCCTGATCCGCTTGATCGAGGACATGCTCGATGTGTCGCGCATCCGCACCGGCAAGCTGTCCATCCGTCCTGCCCAGTTCGATCTGGCGCAACTGGTGCGCAATCTGGTCGACAGTTTTGCGCCTCAGGTGGCTGCCGCCGACTGCACCATCAGCCTGCGTGCGGATGAGCCGGTGCTGGGCATCTGGGACGAGTTCCGCATCGAGCAAGTGGTCAGCAACCTGATCTCCAATGCCTTGCGCTACGGTGGCAAGGGGCCGGTGGAGGTCACGGTGTACGGGCACAACGGCTGGGCGCGCGTGGAAGTGCGGGACCATGGCATCGGTATCAGCAAGGAAAACCAGCTGCGCATCTTTCAGCAATTCGAGCGGGTGTCGGGCAGCAACGTGGTAGCGGGACTGGGCCTGGGCCTGTTCATTTCCGAGCAGATCGTGGCGGCCCACGGCGGGCGCATCGAAGTCGACAGCGCCCTGGGCGACGGCGCGACGTTCCGGGTCAGCCTGCCGCTTTAGGAATAAGCGCACTCACACGCAACCTCTGTCGCAGGTCATGGTCGTAATGGCAGCAAAACATATAAGTACATAGGCTTCCCCATGAGTGAAGATGCACAAGATGTCGTTCTCATCGTAGAGGACGAACCGTTGATATTGATGGTCCTGGCAGACTACTTGTCCGGCCTGGGCTATCGCGTCCTGAAAGCCGAGAATGGCGAGCAGGCACTGGAAATTCTGTCGACCAAGCCGCACCTGGACCTGATGGTCACCGACTATCGTCTGCCCGGTGGCATTTCCGGGGTGAAGATCGCCGAGCCCGCCGTGTTGCTGCGGCCGGACCTGAAGGTGATATTCATCAGTGGCTATCCGGCGGAAATCCTCGAAACCAACAGCCCGATCGCGCGCAAGGCACCGATCCTGGCCAAGCCGTTCGACCTGGATACGCTGCACGAGCAGATCCAGGAACTGCTGGCCTGAACGAGCAGGGCACCTGGCCTGACGGTCAGGTGCCCTGTTTGTTTGCAGGCATTTTGTTTGCAGGCATTCGCCGTCTGCTTCAGGGGGTTGGCAATGCGGCCCCTTTGGGCCAGAGCAACCACACCTGACCTTCCTGCTTCATGTTGCCGGCCAGCTCGCCGGCTTCTGCTCCCGTCCCCCAGAACAGATCGGCACGCACTTCGCCGGCAATGGCGCCACCGGTGTCTTGCGCGGCCACTGGGCGAACGACCGGCGTGCCGTCGGGGCGCGTGGTCGAGAGCCATAACAGGCTACCCAACGGGATCACCTTGCGATCGATCGCCACGCTGTAGCCTGCGGTAAGGGGCACGTTGAGCGAGCCACGCGGCCCTTCGTTGCTGTCCGGCCGAAGGCTGAAGAACACGTAGCTCGGATTGCTGGCGAGCAGTTCCGGTACGCGCTGGGGGTTGGCCACGGCCCAGTCTCGGATGCGGCCCATGCTCACTTCTTCTTTCTTCAGCAGGCCCTGGTCCACCAGCCAGCGGCCGACCGGGCGGTAGGGGTGGCCGTTCTGGTCAGCGTAGCCGACGCGCAGTTGCCGACCGTTGTCCAGCTGCAGGCGCCCCGAACCTTGAATCTGCAGGAACTGCAGGTCCATGGGGTCGCGCATCCACGCCACCACGGGCGCGTTGTCGATGCCCTGACGCTGGATGGTGGCCGCGTCATCATAGGGACGCAGCACCTGGCCGTCGAGCCGCCCGCGCAGGCGCTTGCCTTTGAGTTCGGGGTAAAGGCTGTCCAACTGCACGCTGATCATGTCTGCCGGTACGCCGTAGACAGGTACCGGATGCCCTGCGTCGGCCTTGAGGCTGCCGGGATAGACAGGCTCATAGTAGCCAGTGATCAGGCCGTGTTCGCCTTTTTCCGCAGAGCGCAGGCCGTAGACCTGCAGTTGTGCCTGGAGGAAGGTGCGGATCGCGGTGGGAGCAGTGTCCACCGCTTGCGCCGATGCGCAGGTGGCGCCCCAGATCGCATCCTTGGCCAGCCGCTGGCAAGCCGAGCGCCAGGCAGTGAAGCCGGCCTGCAGGTCGCTGTCGCTGACCTTGGGCAAATCATCCCAGGTGGCCGGTGCGTAGGTGGCGACGGGTTGTGTGGGTGGCACGGGCTTGTTGTCGTTGTCGCAGGCGGACAACAGCGCCAGCGCCGGCACGACGCCGATGAGCAGGCGTCGCCAGGGGAAACGGAAATGGGTCACGCAACGCATCCTGATAGCGATAAGAGGCGGCTACTTTGGATAAACCCACCCCCAACGTCAAATCCATGCGGCGAACAGGTGTGCAGCGGTGGCCGCCGACGCGGCTTGCGCCGCTGCTACAGAACGACACCATCCCCTGTAGCAGCGGTGCAAGCCGCGTCCGGCTTGACGCGGTTGTACAGGCATACTGTGTTGCCGCCGACGCGGCTTGCGCTGCTGCTACAGAATGACACCATCCCCTGTAGCAGCGGCGCGAGCCGCGTCCGGCTTGATGCGCTTGTCCACCTGTATCAGCAATAGCTGGCAATCCGACGTACCTGGCCCTGTCCCTGGCCCAGGGTCCACTCGCGATTGAGGGTCTGGAACACATCGTTGACGAACTGCCGATCGGCCGCTGCTTTCTTGCCGACGTAGCCCTTGCCGCGGCGGTAGATCGGCATGCGCGCGCGCAGTTCGGGGTGGCTGCGCTCGAAATCCTCGCCGTCGGCGTCATTGGAGAGGGCGTCGATATGTACATCGCCCCGCTGGCAGACCCAAAGAATGTGGTCGTCGAGGCTGTCACGGCCGGCTGCCAGAATGCGGGCGAGCTGGTCAACGGTGGGCTGCTGGTTCAGGTTCATGTGTATGCTCCTTGAGCTCTGTGTGATCTGTCAGGTTGTGGTCCCCAACACGGGTCGGCAGGTACGCTTCACGTGTTGTCCGTCTAGGTCAGTACTGGCTCGAGCTCGATGTGTAGTGCTTGAAACCATCACTACATGAAAGCCATGGCGTTCAGGTTGCACCTACCCGCGGGGTACGCGGATCACATCGGAGTGACTCGATGGCTCATCGAGCAGGACTGGTTTCGCCTCTGCTCTGTTCCCGATCAGGGAGACGGCCTCATCATGCAAGTCGCAACGAGTCGCGTCAATGAATATGTAGTGCTTTCTTATCAGCACTACATATTTTATTTATGACCTGCAAGTCACGCATTCCGGCCTGCTCCGGCGTCCGTGGATCCCGGTACACGGTGTTTGAAATACGCAGCTCAGCGCCTTGCCCTCGCTCAGGCCCATGAAAGCCCCGGCAAGGCTTGATTGTTCGAGCGTCTCCCATAATCATGCTCGGCCCGAGCGCAGAAGGTGCGTCCTGTGCAAGTACCCAGTGGAGCCGTATGGAGTTCAAGCAGAGTCTGAGTCGACGGATCGTCATCGTGTTTGCGTTGATGAGCGCTTTCGTCGCCGGCGTATTCGCTGTGGGCATCGTGGCCACCGTGCATCTGGTGGAGCGCAAGCTGACGACCATGAGTTTGAGCGGCAACATGCATCGCCTGCTGTTGGTCGACAATGCGGACGATTGGCGCCACCGACCCGAGAAAGACGAGCTGTTCTACATCGAGGGTGGCAACGGCGACCTGAGCATGCCCAACGAGCTCAAGACCCTGCCGATCGGTTTCCAGAAGCTCACGCTCGGGCCGCGCACCTACTACGCCATGGTCGCCCGCGTCGACAATCGTCAGTACGTATTGCTGCGTGACCAGGAGGGTATGGAACAGCGTGCCAATGTGCTGTTCATCGTGGTAGGCGCTGGCTTTCTGCTGAGCATCGCCCTGGCGATCATGCTGGGCGGACTCCTGGCCCGCCGGGTGATGGCGCCGGTCGTGCGGCTGGCCCGGCAGGTGCGCCATCGCGACAAGATGCTCGGCCTGGCTCCGCCGCTGTCGCCCGATTACACCGACGATGAAGTCGGCGAACTGGCGCGCTCCTTCGATGAAACGCTGAGCAAGCTGCGGGCGGCGCTCAATCGCGAGCAGATGTTCACCAGCGACGTGAGCCACGAATTGCGCACGCCGTTGATGATTCTCGCCAGTTCCTGCGACCTGCTGCTGGCCACCGAGCTGGATGAGCGCTCGCACCGTCAAGTGGCGCGGATTGCACGGGCCACCGACGGCATGAGCCAACTGGTCGAAACGTTCCTGTTGCTGGCACGCGACCGCGATGCGGCCAGCCATGGCAATCCTTCTGCCACCTTGCGCCGGACCGCCGACGAACTGGTCGAGATCTGGGGGCGCCAAATAGAGGCCAAGGGCCTTGAATTCATCTATGTGGCGGACAACCATTCGAGCGAGGTCTACAACCATGCATTCCTGCATTCGGTAATGGGCAACCTGCTGCGCAACGCATGGCACTACACCGACACCGGGTTCGTGCGCCTCACCCTGACCGAAACCGGGTTCCACGTGGAGGACAGCGGTATCGGCATTCCGGAGGAAAAGCGCAACGCCATGTTTCAGCCATTCGTGCGCGGGGACGAGCAGCGCGGCGAGGGTCTGGGCCTGGGCTTGTCCCTGGTGCAGCGCATCTGTGTCAACCAGGGCTGGCACGTGAGCCTGAGCAGTCGCGAGCCCCATGGGTGTTTTTTTGCCGTGCAACTGGGCGACGCCTAGCGCCGGAACACGCTCGAGCCGTGCGCCCAGTCACAGTCTTTTTGTGAACCTTGCCACCTTTTTGTGGTCTTTCAGCTGGCGGCTTGAACCGACGGCATGCCGGGCAATAGGCCCAGGAAGGGCTTTTCATCGCCTCTCTTCGCAAGTAGTAGCCACCCGTAGCGGTAGTAGCGACAGGCACGACCGGTGCAGGCCCAGCCCGCGGGACATTGTTGTCCCGCTTTCGAATGGTCCGTTCATCGGGGCCTTTTTTCTTATTCATGTGAAGATCGCCATGCCCTCATCTCAACGTCTTTCTACCGTATTCAGCCGCACCCGCCTGGTTGCCACCGGCCTGTTCACCGGGCTGTTGTTCACTATCGGCCCTGCGCATGGCGAAGAAGCACCCGACACCAGCCGCTGGGTCAGCGACAACCTCAGTACCTTCGTGCGCAGCGGCCCGACCGATGGCTATCGCATCGTCGGCAGCTTGAAGTCCGGTCAGAAAGTCGAGTTGCTTTCCACTCAGGGTGACTACAGCCAGGTGCGCGGCGAGGGCGGTTCCAGTGTCTGGATCCCCAGCAGCGACCTGCAACCCACCCCCGGCCCTGCCGAACACGTTCCGCTGCTGACCCAGCAGGTGGCCGATCTGAGCGGCAAGCTGCAGTCCATCGATGACAGCTGGAAGAACCGAGTCCAGGGCATGCAGGAAACCCTGGATGCGCGCAAGAAGCTGATCGACGAGCTGGAAGCGCGCAGCAAGGCGCTGAACGCCGAGCTCAGCGATGCCCAGTCCGAATTGCGCAGCACCCAGGCGAAGTTGGGTGATGAAAACAAGCACGTCATGATGAGCTACATGGTCTATGGCGGCAGCATTGCCGGTGCTGGTTTGCTGGCTGGGCTGATCCTGCCGATGATGACGCGTGGGCGCAAGCGTAACGATCGCTGGTTCTGAGGGCGGCGCCTACAGGTTGCGCTGAACCCGCCCGGCCGCTCGATGATCTATGGTGTTGCACTCCTTATCGCCACACAGAGAGAGCCTTGCCATGAACACCAGTGATCTACTTGAACAACTGCTGCGCGGTCGCAGCGGACAATCCTCGGCCGGCCAGCCTGGCGCTGCCAAAGGGCAGGGCGGACTGGGCGGTTTGCTGGGCGGACTGCTCGGTGGCGGCCGTGGCGCATCGGGCGGCGCCGGGCTGGGTGGGCTCGGCGGTTTGCTGGGTGGCCTGGGTGGCATGCTGGGCGGAAGCAGGGGCAGTCGTTCCGGTTCGAGCAAGTACACTGCCATGGCGTCGTTGGCAATGATGGCTTACAAGGCCTATCAGACCTGGCAGCAACAGCAGGCAGCCGCACCCCAGCAAGCGTTGCGCACAATCGATCAGCTGTCCGAGTCCGAAGTTGAAGGCCACAGCCATGCGATTCTGCGGGCGTTGATTGCCGCGGCCAAGGCCGATGGCCGGGTGGATGCACAAGAGGAAGCCGCGATTCGCGCCGAATTGACCGAGCATGCCGAGGATGCGCAGTTGCAGCAGTGGCTGGACGCAGAATTGGCGCGGCCGCTGGACGCGCAAGAGCTGGCCAGTGCCGCCGATGGCCCGGCGATGGCAGCAGAGATGTACCTCGCCAGCGTGATGCTCATGGGGCAGCAGGATGCCGGCGAGCGGGCCTGGCTCGACCAACTGGCAGCCGCCCTGAACCTGGCCCCGGAACTTCGCGCCCAGCTCGATCAGCAGGCCAAGACGCAATAACCCCCACCTCAAAAGCCGTACGGCGATGCTGCAGGCCAATCCCATGCACCGCCGACGCGGCTCGCGCCGCTGCTACAAAAACAACACCCCCAGCGCCCCGCAACCCCTGTAGCAGCGGCGCAAGCCGCGTCCGCCGGCCCCGCAACCCAGCAGACGCACGCACCCCTGTAGCAGCGGCGCAAGCCGCGTCCGGGCGCAGCGCCAATCCCCGTACGGTCGTTACAAGGGCCCCAATTCCAACCAGATCGGGGCATGGTCTGAAGGTTTTTCCATGGCGCGCAGGTCGTAGTCGATACCGGCGGCCCGAACCTGCGGCAGCAGCCCGCGGGATGCCAAAATCACATCGATGCGCAGGCCGCGCTTGGGCTGGTCTTCGAAGCCGCGGCTGCGATAATCGAACCAGCTGAACCGGTCGGCCACCTCCGGGTGCAGGTGACGGAAGCTGTCGACCAGCCCCCAGTCCAGCAACCGTTGCATCCATTCGCGTTCTTCGGGCAAGAAGCTGCACTTGCCCGTCTTCAGCCAACGCTTGGCGTTGTCCGCCCCGATACCAATGTCGCAATCCTGGGGCGAAATGTTCACATCGCCCATCACGATCAATGGCTGATCGTTGCTGAATCCGCTTTCCAGCAAGCTCTGCAGGTCGCTGTAGAAGCGTCGTTTGGCGGGAAACTTGGTCGGGTGATCGCGGCTTTCACCTTGCGGGAAGTAGCCGTTCATCACCGTGACGACCTGGCCTTGGGCATCGGCGAATGTGCCACGGATGAAGCGGCGTTGAGCGTCGTCTTCGTCACCGGCGAAGCCTTTGTCGATACTCAGCGGGGCGGCGCGAGAAAGCAGCGCAACCCCGTAGTGCCCTTTCTGCCCATGAAAGTGCACGTGATAGCCCAGCGCCTCGACCTCGGCCTGCGGAAACTGCTCGTCCGACACCTTGGTTTCCTGCAGGCCGATCACATCGGGCTGGTGCTTGTCGATCAAGGCCGCCAGCTGATGCGGGCGGGCGCGCAAGCCGTTGATGTTGAACGAGACGATTTTCATGGTCGCGGATCCTGGCAAATGCGCGATGCTAACGGAGTGTGGCGCGAGCGACCAGCGCGGCGGCGTGCAATCCAGCGTGATTTGCCTGCCCCAGGCACGGAACCCCTGCCGCCGCGCATCGTCCATTGACTACTCGTTGCACTCGCCAAGGACAGACCTCCATGCTCCAGACCTCGACCACCGCTGCAGAAGTACGTCAGCTCGATGGTGGTTACGCTCGGGAAACCCGCGCGCTGCTCTACCAGACCTACCTGCTTGACCCGACCTTTGCCTACCTGTTCGAAGCCGATCGTCCTGGGTTCGAGCGCCGCGTGCGTTCCACGGTGCGGCAACTGGTCAATCAGCACTTCCTCCAGGACCTGCCGGCGCTGGGCCTGTTCTTCGATGACCGTCTGGCCGGCGTTGCGCTGGTAGCGCCACCCCAGCGTCGCCTGGGCATCACCGAGAGCTGGGCCTGGCAATGGCGGATGATGCTGGGCACCGGCGTGGAAGGTACCCGCCGTTATCTTGAATACCATCACGCCGTGCAGCATTGCCTGCCTTCGGATGCGGTGCATGTGCTGCCGCTGATGGGGCTGCATCCCGATTACCAGGGCCCTGAACTGGCCGAGCAACTGCTGACGGCGGTACACAACTGGTGCGCCCAGGACCCGACGTCCGAAGGCGTGGTGTTGGACACCGGCAATCCGCGCTATCTGGCGTTCTTCGAACGGCAAGGCTATACCCAGATCGGCGAAGTGCCATTGGGTCCGGTGGTCGAGCACGTGTTCTTCCATCCCAGCCCTGAAACGGTCCGCAGTTCTGAAACAGTCGGTTACGCACAAGGCTGAACTCCAGTCATCCACGACGCCTGGCAGGGTCCAAATCGACGTACAGGTCGTGATAGCATTCGCCTATGAACTATTCAGGACGATTGGCCGGCAGCCTGGCGCTGCTGGTTGCATGTATGGCGGCTCAGGCCCAAAGCGTACTCGATGTGCGCATCAACCCTGCCAATGCGGCGCTCAAGAGCAATGTCGAAGGCTATATCGGCAGCCTGGGCGATCGTGACGGCGAGGCACTGTTGCGCTTCAGTCGCGGGGCCGAGGAGCAGGCGCAGAAAGCGGCGCAGGCGTTGGGCTATTATCAGGCGCGAGTGAGCAGCGAAGTACAGCCGGGAGAAAATCCTCGCTTGCTGCTGCACATTGAGCCGGGAGAGCCTATACATCTTCGTAATGTCACCGTACGTGTCGAAGGTCCGGCGGCGCAAATGAAGGCCTTCCGCGTGCCGCACAGTCGCGAGCTGGCTCCTGGCGCGGTGCTCAACCACGGTCAGTACGAGAATGCCAAGCAGCTTATCCAGAACCAGGCCTCGCGCTATGGATTCTTCAGTGGCACCTTCAGCAAGCAGCGCCTGGCCGTCGACCCACGGGCAGGCCTGGCCGACATCGAACTGGTGTACAACAGCGGTCCGCGGTTCAAGCTGGGCAAGGTCAGTTTCCAGGGCGACACGCCTTTCGACGATGAACTGCTGCAGCGCATGGTGCCCTTCAAGGAAGACACCGCCTACGATTCCGAACTGATTGCCGAGCTGAACCAGGCGCTGCAATCGAGTGGCTATTTCGAAGGCGTGCGGGTCGACGCGGCGCCAACGGCAGCCACCGAGCGGGTCATTCCCGTGGACGTGCAACTGACCACGCGCAAGCCCCGGACCATGGGGTTGGGCCTGGGTTATTCGACCGATGTGGGGCCGCGCGGCAAAGCCAACTGGACCCGCCACTGGGTCAATCCCCAGGGCCACAGCTATGGTGCGGAAATGGAGCTTTCCGCGCCTCGGCAGAACGTCGGGCTCTGGTATGACATCCCCCTGGATCCACCCCTCACCGACAAACTGCGCTGGGCTGGTGGCTACCAATACGAAGAGCTGGCCGACACCGACAGCCTGAGCAAACTGCTGACATTCGGCCCGGAATGGCACAGCAAGCTACCCAGCGGCTGGCAGCGAGTCATCTCGCTGAAGTGGCAACGCGAAGAATACCGGTTGGGCGACGACACCGGCCTGAGTACCCTGTTGATGCCAGGCATCAGCTACACCTACCTCAAGAGCGACAACAAGGTCGACCCGCACAATGGCTACCGTGTGCAGTTCGATGCGCAAGTGGCCAAGGAAGGGCTGATGTCGGACACCAACCTGTTGCATGGCAACGTAATGCTCAAGGGCTTGACCACCGTGGCGCAGAATCACCGCTTGCTTGGCCGGGTGCAGTTGGGCGGCAACGCCACCAACGGATACAAATCCGTTCCGCCTTCGCTGCGCTTCTTTGCCGGTGGCGATCAGAGCGTGCGTGGCTACGATTACCAGACCCTGTCTCCGGAAAACTCCGATGGCGACCGCATCGGCGGACGCTACATGGTGGCCGGCAGCGTGGAATACCAGTACTCGATCGCCGAGAAATGGCGCCTGGCGACCTTTATCGACAAGGGCAATTCGTTCAACGACCTCAAGTTCGCCGACCTCAAGACGGGCATCGGCGTGGGCGTACGCTGGGTCTCCCCGGTAGGCCCGATTCGTCTCGATCTGGCCCACGCCATGGATGACGACGGTGGCGTGCGCCTGCACTTTTCCATGGGGCCGGAACTATGAAGCCCGCACTGAAACGAGGTCTGCTGATCTCCCTAGGGGCGGTCGCAGCCCTGCTGCTGACCGTGATCGTGGCCGTGTCGCTGGTATTGGGCACGCAAGCCGGCAGCCACTGGGCGCTGGCTCGCGTGCCCGGACTGACCCTGGAAAACTTCAGTGGCAGGCTGGGCGGGCATTGGCAGGCCGACAGGCTGGTATGGCAGCAGCAGGCGACCCGAGTCGAGGTGCAGGCGCTTGAGCTGGCCTGGTCACCCGCTTGCCTGTGGCGCATGACCCTGTGCATCGACACCTTGCACACCGGCGCCATTCTTGCGCAGTTGCCTGCCAGCGAAGAGCCTGCCGGCAGCGGTCCGATCGTATTGCCCGATCTGCAATTGCCCGTCGCGATAGAGCTTGGCGATGTGCGTATCGATAGCCTGGAGCTGGATGGGGTGCAACAGCTGAGCGGTCTGGAGCTGGCAGCGCACTGGACCGCCGACGGCCTCAAGATCGACCGAGCCCACCTGCAGCGCGATGAACTGGTGCTGGATGTGCACGGCACTCTGCGCCCTGGCGGCCAATGGCCGCTCGATCTCGACGCCCAGGTGCAACTGCCGGCAGTGGACGACAAGCCCTGGCAGGTCACCCTCAACGCCACGGGCGATCTGCTGGACACACTGACCCTGGACGGGGAGAGTAGCGGCTACCTGCCCGCGCTGATCACCGGCACGGTGCAGCCGCTGGCCGAGCATTTGCCTGCGCAGTTGCGCATTCAGAGCGAGGCGTTCAAACCCAGCGCCGGGCTGCCCGACACTCTGGCTTTCAATCAGCTGGAACTCCTCGCCAAGGGTGACCTGCAGGCTGGCTATGCCATCGATGGCCGGGCCAGTCTGCCGGCCGAGCAGTCGCCGATGACCCTGTTGCTTGGCGCGCGGGTGGATGCCAAGGGTGCCGTGGTGCAGGCGTTGGACATCTCGTCCAGCGCGCAACAGCACCTGCGGCTGTCTGGCTCTCTGGATTGGCAACAGGCCCTGGCGGCGAAGGCCAGGATCGACTGGCTGGACTTCCCCTGGCACCGCCTGTACCCGGTCATTGCCGAGCCAGCCGTGAAGGTGCGGCGTTTCAAAGGCGAGATCGATTACAGCGACGGCAAGTACCTGGGCAACCTGAAAGGTGCCTTCGATGGCCCGGCTGGTGCATTCACCTTGGTAACACCGTTCAGCGGCGACCTGCAGCAGGTCTTCCTGCCCCAGCTGGAACTGGTGGCCGGGCAGGGCAAGGCGGCAGGGCACTTGAACGTGAAGTTTGCCGACGGCATCGCCTGGGACACGGCACTCGCCTTGAGCGCCATCGATCCGGCGTACTGGGTCGCGCAGATGCCCGGCAGCCTTGCCGGTCCTTTGCGCAGTACGGGTGAATTCAAGAACGAACGACTCAGCCTCGATGCCGACCTGGACCTCAAGGGCCGCTTGCGCGGGCAACCGGCCGTGCTCCAGGCCAAGGCCCAAGGCGCGGGCGAACGCTGGACGCTGGGCAACCTCGACGTTCGCCTGGGTGATAACCGCATCAAGAGTCAAGGCAGCCTGCAGCAGCGAGTCGAGGGTCGGCTGGACATCGACCTGGCCCGCCTGGGGCAGTTGTGGCCCGGGCTGCAGGGTCGGTTGAAAGGTCAGATGGATGCCGCAGGTACCCTGCAGGCACCCCAAGGCAAGCTCAAGCTGGTGGGCCAACAGTTGGCAATGGACAGCAACCGTCTGCAGAACCTGACCCTGGACGCCGGCCTCGATGGGGCCCAGCGCGGCACGCTGGATTTGACCGCTGCAGGCATTCGCGCAGGTGCAACCGACCTGGGCACCTTGAGCGCCAAGGCCTCGGGCGATATCAAGCGACAGCAAGCGCAACTGGCTCTCAAGGGGCCTCAGCTGGCCTTGGCGACCAGTCTGGACGGTACGCTGGACAAAGGCTTCACCGCACAAAGCAGCTGGCGCGGGCGACTGGCCAGCGGTTCGGTGCAGGCCGGTGGCCAGGACTGGCGTCTGCAGGCGCCAGCGCGCCTGGAATACCTGGCTGGCGGGCAGGTCAACTTCGGTGCCCATTGTTGGCGCTCAGGACAGGCCAGCCTGTGTGGCGAAGACCAGCGCCTGGCGCCCGAGCCGCGCCTGCGCTACCACCTCAAGCAGTTCCCGCTGGACAGCCTGGCCCAGTGGTTGCCGAAGGATTTCGCCTGGCAGGGCCTGCTCAATGCCGACGTGGCGGTGGATGTGCCCGCCAGCGGTCCGGCCGGTGAGATCACGGTCGATGCCGGCAACGGCACCTTGCGGGTGCGCAACGACCAGCAGTGGGTCGACTTCCCCTATCAAACCCTGCGTCTGACCAGCCGTCTGAACCCCAAGCGAATCGATACCGAGCTCAATTTTCGCGGGGATCGCCTGGGGCAATTGCAGGTGATTGCGCAGATCGATCCGATCCCGGAGAGCAAGCCTGTCACCGGCAGTTTCCGCCTGGCCGGGCTCGACCTTTCCATCGCTCGGCCCTTCGTGCCCATGGTCGAAACCCTCAAGGGGCAGCTCGATGGCAGCGGACAGATCACAGGTTCTCTGATGGCACCGCAGGTCAACGGCAACGTCCGTCTCAGCGGTGGCGAAATAGCCGGCCCGGAACTGCCGACCACCCTTGAAGACCTGCAGTTGCAGGCGCAGATCGCCGGTGAAAGCGTGCGTTTGCAGGGCAGCTGGAAAAGCGGCAAGACCGGCCAAGGGTCGCTGGGCGGCACCGTCGCCTGGGCCGATGCCCTCGATGTAGACGTGCAGCTCAAGGGCTCGCGGCTGCCGATCAATGTCGAACCCTATGCAACCCTGGAAGCGGCGCCCGACCTGCGCATCCAGATGAATGGCGAGCGTCTCGCCGTGGTCGGCAAGGTGTTCATTCCCAAGGGTGCCATCGTGGTTCGGCAATTGCCGCCGTCCACCGTGAAGCTGTCCGATGACGTGGTCATCGTCGGCAACCAGACCGAGCAGGGCAAGACGCCGTTGCCCATGGCGATTGATATCGATGTGGAAGTGGGCCAGGAAAAACTCACGTTCAACGGCTTCGGCCTGAGCGCCAACCTGGCAGGCCATGTTCATATCGGCGACAACTTGGACACGCGCGGTGAACTGGCCCTCAATGACGGGCGCTACAACGCCTATGGCCAACGTCTGACCATACGCCGCGCGCGCTTGCTGTTTGCCGGGCCAATCAGTCAGCCGTACCTGGACATCGAGGCGATCCGCACCACCGGTGATGTGATCGCCGGGATCCGCTTGACCGGCAATGCCGAGCAACCCACCAGCGAAGTGTTCTCGGAACCGACCATGAGCCAGGAACAGGCGCTCTCCTACCTGGTGTTGGGCCGGCCATTGGGCAACGGCGGCGAGGACAACAACATGCTCGCCCAGGCGGCGCTCGGTCTGGGTTTGATGGGCAGTTCGGGGGTCACCAGCAAACTGGCCACCGACCTGGGCATCGAAGATTTCCAGCTCGACACCCAGGGCAGCGGCGATGCCACCAGTGTGGTCGCCAGCGGCAACATTTCCGAGAAGCTCAGCCTGCGCTATGGCGTGGGGGTGTTCGAGCCGGCCAATACCATCGCCTTGCGCTACCTGTTGAGCAAGCGTCTGTATCTGGAAGTGGCCAGCGGCGTCGCCAGTTCGCTGGACCTGTTCTACAAACGTGATTTCTGAGGCTCGATCCCAAGTCCGCTAGTCGGGCTTGAGTAGGACTCAGAGCGCCAGGGTGCGGCGGATATTGCCGATCTGCCGCTGGCTCAGGCCGTACTTGTGGGCGAGGACGCTGCGTGAGGTGCCGTTGCGCGTCTCGTGGTGAATCTGCTGGTTGCGCCATTGGCGCAGGAAATGGTCGGCCTTGGGAATCTCCAGGGCCATGCCGGCGAAGCGCTGGATCAACGCCACTACCGTTGCGGCTTCCAGATGTTCCGCCAGGGCGGTGCGTTGCGGGTGTTTGGGGATGTAGCGCGGGCGTCCGCCGTAGAGCTGGGTCAGGCGGTAGGCCTGTTCGACACCGATGCATTCGATCAATACCTGCAGCGAATGGGGAAGTTGCTCGACGTCGATCTGCTGGAGCTGTTGGGTGTTCATGGTGACTTCCTTGTGGCAGCACTTGGCCAATCCGGCCGGAGGTCATTCTTGTCCAGGCGCCCCTGAGGCTCTAGGAGTCAAGAGGTCTCTGGCTGTGGGCAGGTTCCGGCAACTGCGTGGGAAATCCATACCGTCATTGGCATGACATTGGCCGTGGCGATGTGCTCGAACACTGTGCCTCGGTGGTCCCTGGCGATGTAACATGGCATGCAAACAGATACATCCCGGCAACAGAATCCGGGCCAACACGACTGTCAGGACCTCTACATGACTCAAGCTCAACGTATCAAATATTCCTTGCTGATTGCCCTGGTGGTATTGCTGATCATGCTCGGGCTGTCCTATCTGCAGACCCAGGGCGTCATCACCGAAAAACTCTTTCAGTACATTGCCATGGGTATCGCCGTACTGGTGGTGGTGATCAACGGTGTGCTGCGTCGCAAGGTCAAGCGACCGTAAGCGGGCGGCCTTTGAACTAATTTTTCGAGGTGACGCTCCAAGACAGTGCAGCACAAACCAATCACTGTTATGGAGTGCCCCATGTTCAAGAAGACTTTGACTGCCGTCGTTGCAACTTCCGCCCTGATGACCGCTGGCCTGGCGCTGGCCGACAAGCCCGGCGCTGGTTGGATCACCATCGAGAAAGCCATCGAGACCGCCAAGTCCAAGGGTTACACGGAAGTGTGGAAAATCGAAGCTGACGACAACGGCTACTGGGAAGGTGAGGGCAAGAAAGCCGACGGCGTAGCCTACGAGTTCCGTATCGACGGCCAGTCGGGCAACGTGCTGCGCGATCAGAAGGACTGATGCCCGCGGGCTTGTCCTGAGGCGGGTGGGTGTGGCGTACTAGGACCTCGTTCCGTTGACGCCAGGAAATGCCCGATGCCTGCTAGCGACCCCGCCGTTCAATCGCTGTCCTTCGATGATCTGACGCACTTGCTGCGTCAGATCTTCTTGCGTCATGGCACCTCTGCCGAGGTGGCCGACATTCTTGCCCACAACTGTGCAACTGCCCAACGAGACGGGGCCCACAGCCACGGCACATTCCGCATTCCCGGTTACCTTTCTACCCTGGCCAGCGGCTGGGTGGACGGCAAGGCGCGTCCGCAGGTCGAAGACGTTGCCAGTGGTTATGTGGCAGTGGATGCCGCCGGTGGCTTTGCCCAGCCGGCACTGGCCGCGGCGCGCGGGCTGTTGGTGAGCAAGGCGCGCGAGGCAGGTATCGCCGTGCTGGCGATTCGCAATTCCCATCACTTTGCTGCGCTCTGGCCAGATGTCGAACCGTTCGCTGCCGAAGGCCTGGTGGCCCTGAGCGTGGTCAACAGCATGACCTGCGTCGTTCCCCATGGAGGCACCAAGCCGCTGTTCGGCACTAATCCGATCGCCTTCGCAGCGCCGTGCGCAGGCAAGGATCCGCTGGTCTTTGACATGGCAACCAGCGCACTGGCCCACGGTGATGTGCAGATCGCGGCACGGGCCGGGCATCCCGTGCCTGTCGGTGCCGGTGTCGACAAGCACGGGCAGCCGACGACCGACCCGGCGGCAATTCTCGATGGCGGGGCGCTGCTGCCGTTTGGTGGCCACAAAGGCTCGGCGTTGTCGATGATGGTGGAGCTGCTTTCAGCGGCCCTCACCGGTGGAAATTTTTCCTTCGAGTTCGATTGGACACGTCATCCCGGTGCGCAGACACCCTGGACCGGGCAGTTGATCATCGTCATCGACCCCGACAAGCGTGCTGGCCAGAACTTTGCCGAACGCAGCCGCGAGCTGGTCGAGCGCATGCATGAAGCCGGGCAATCGCGCCTCTCGGGCGACAGGCGCTATCGCCAGCGCGCACTGGCAACGACTCAAGGCATTTCGATGCCTGTCGAAGAGTTGGAAAGATTGCGGGCTTTGGCTGGCGAATGATGCAGGAAGGGCCGCTGCGATCGACGGCCCGGAACAACGATGCGAGAACACGGGTGAAATCTGTGGGTGCAGTGCGGACTGATCAGTCGCGACGGCCCAGCAGCAGACCCAGCAACAGGCCGCAGGTTGCCGAAGCAGCAACGGTCTGCCAAGGATGGCCACCGATGTAGGTTTGCGTGGCTTCGACCACTGGCTTGGCGCGCTCGCGCAGCCCGGCCAGGGAGTACGAAACGTGCTCCAGCTTGGAATTGACTTGCGCGCGCAGGCTATTGGCGTCGTCACCCACCAGGGAGGCGCCGTCCCTGAGCATTTTTTCCGATTCTTCGATCAACGCCAGCAGCTCGCTGAAAACTTGATCCTTGATTTGATCCTCGGCCGATTCAGCACTTGATCTACGGGCCATTTCACTCACTCCTGGTGTTTATTTAAGGCAGTGCAAGATTGAGTCCCGGCGCCCTGGAAAGTTGCATGCAGCGCTCAGGCGCAGCGTTTGCTCCTACAGGTTTTCATGTCCAGACGTGTAAGATGTCGCCTGTTTTTTCTGCTGGCAGGTACTCGCAATGAGCTTCAATCTCGCTAATCGTTCGCTGGCCGAGCGCGCCATGATCGAGGATGAAAAGGCCCGTCTCTACGAGCTGTGGCAAGCCAACCTGGGCAAGGCCAAGGCCGACGCTGCCCGACTCATCGGGGAAAAGGCCAAACGCAAGGGTCGTTGGGCCGAGTGGGTACGCGCCGAGCTGGACGGCATGTCTCCCCCTGAGTACGCCAACATGGTGCGTGCCGAAGTGAACAAGCTGATGGCTGCGGCACGCTGAGCCAGGGGCTGCCGGATTCGGCGGCACAAGCGTCGGGTTTCAATAGCCCGCTGCAGCCGGCAGGCTCAAGGTACCGCTGTCGCTGAAGCGCACCGTTCCGAACAGTCCGCCGGCAAGCTTGCCATGCAATCGGTAGGGCATGCCGTTCAGGCTCTGGGCGGGATTGAGGCCCACGGCCTGGCGCAACGCCGTAAACGCAGACACGCTCACAGGCACGGCCAGCACTTCCTCCGAATAACGTTCGATACGACCGTGCTGGCTGCTGACGCCACTGGCCAACGGCTGGCCGTTGACGTCCAGGTTCACCGCTATGCCGTCGTAGTCGATGGCGGTTTCGTTGGGGTTCTGCAGCCGCAGCTTGATGGCGAAGCGCAGCTCCAACTCTTGCGCAGGCAAGGGCTCGATGCCCACCACACTGATGGAAACCGGATCCCTGGAGGGCAACAGCGAACATCCCGCTATGCCGGCCAGAAGTGCCAGGGTCAAGCAACTGCGCAATAAGCGAAACATGAGTGGGTAACTCCCGGACCGAGCACGTCGCTCCCTCAGTGCGACCATGAGTGTGGCTCTGGGTTCGCCATTCTGCGGGATGAGCAAACCAGGATATGCCTGGCAGAGGCTTGGACTGGCTTGATGTGTGCAGATGTTTCAAGGAAATGGCGTTCCTGTGGGCCCAGCCCTGCGCCGCCCGGCAAGTGCGGGCATCGGTGCGTTGGATCGGGGCAGTCAATCGCGGCAAGCCCCAGACTGGCGCAGCGGTTCGATCATCGAGAGTAGGGCTGCTTTCACTTTCGAGGCGTCAAGTAGCCACTTGGCGCCTATGGTTACCCTTCAGGAACGCTCCTATGCGCACATCCGTCTTCGAGGGCACACCCCATGACCGTTTCGAAACTCAAACCTACGCTGGGCACGCTGCACCTTTGGGGTATCGCCGTTGGTCTGGTGATCTCCGGTGAATACTTTGGCTGGAGCTATGGCTGGGGCAGTGCTGGCACCCTGGGTTTCCTCTGCACCACGCTGATGGTCGCTGTGATGTACACCTGCTTCATCTTCAGCTTCACCGAACTGACCACGGCCATTCCCAATGCGGGTGGTCCATTTGCCTACAGCCTGCGCGCATTCGGCCCTGCAGGCGGCATGATTGCCGGGCTGGCGACCCTGATCGAATTCGTCTTCGCCCCGCCGGCCATCGCCATGGCCATCGGCGCCTACCTCAACGTGCAGTTTCCCGGACTCGATCCCAAATGGGCCGCGGTCGGTGCCTATGCCGTGTTCATGAGCCTCAACATTGTCGGCGTGAGCATTGCGGCCACCTTCGAACTGGTGGTGACCATCCTGGCGGTGTTCGAACTGCTGGTGTTCATGGGCGTGGTGGCGCCGGCGTTCAGTTTCAGCAACTTCGCCCTGGGCGGTTGGGCCGGGTCCGACACGTTCAGCCTGGGTGCATTGAGCGGCATGTTCGCGGCGATTCCTTTCGCCATCTGGTTCTTTCTGGCCATCGAGGGTGCGGCCATGGCGGCCGAGGAAGCCAAGGACCCCAAACGCACCATTCCCCGGGCCTACATCGCCGGGATCCTGACCCTGGTCACCTTGGCCATCAGCGTGATGATCTTCGCCGGTGGCGTCGGCGACTGGCGCGCCCTGGCGAACATCAACGACCCGCTGCCGCAAGCCATGAAAGGCGTGGTGGGCGAGAACTCCAACTGGATGCACATGCTGGTATGGATCGGCCTGTTCGGGCTGGTCGCCAGCTTTCACGGAATTATCCTGGGCTATTCACGGCAGTTCTTCGCGCTGGCACGGGCGGGTTTCCTGCCCAAGGGCCTGGCCAGGCTGTCGCGCTTCCACACCCCGCACCGCGCCATCCTCGCCGGTGGGGTGGTGGGCATCGCGGCGATCTTCAGCGATGGCCTGGTGAACCTGCAGGGGCTCAGCCTGACCGCAGCGATGATCACCATGGCCGTATTCGGCGCCATCGTCATGTACATCATGAGCATGCTCAGCCTGTTCAAGCTGCGCCACAGCGAACCTCAGCTCGAGCGTTCCTTCCGCGCGCCCGGCTATCCGCTGGTGCCGGCCATTGCGCTGGTGCTGGCGCTGGTGTGTCTGGTGGCGATGGTGTGGTTCAATGCGATGATCTGCGGGATCTTCATCGGTCTGATGTGCCTCGGCTCGCTGTTCTGCGTATTCGTGCGCAGCCGCGGCGACAGCCACCCCGCAATGGCCAGCGAGTGAGGAGGGCAGCATGAGTTTCGTGCACAGCATCGCCGGGCAGACCTGGCGCTTCGACAATCTCCGGCAGTTGATGGCCAAGGCCAGTCCGGCACGCTCGGGGGACTACCTGGCCGAAATCGCTGCCGGCAGCGACGCCGAGCGGGCGGCGGCGCAGATGGCCCTGGCGGACGTGCCGCTCACGCGTTTTCTGCACGAGGCGCTGATCCCCTATGAAGAGGATGAAGTCACCCGCCTGATCGTCGATACCCACGATGCCCCGGCCTTTGCTGCGGTCAGCCATCTGACCGTGGGCGGCTTTCGTGACTGGCTGCTCGGCGACGAGGCCAACGAAGCCAGCCTGCGGGCCCTGGCGCCCGGCATCACGCCGGAGATGGCCGCTGCCGTGTCGAAGATCATGCGTGTGCAGGACCTGGTCCTGGTGGCGCAGAAGATTCGCGTGGTCACGCGCTTTCGCAACACGGTAGGGCTGCGTGGGCGGATGTCGACCCGGCTGCAGCCGAACCATCCCACGGACGATCCGGCCGGTATCGCTGCCAGTGTTCTGGATGGCCTGCTGTATGGCAACGGCGATGCCATGATCGGCATCAATCCGGCCAGCGATAGCCTCAGCGCCATCAGCGAGCTGTTGAAGATGCTCGACGGCGTGATCCAGCATTACGGCATACCGACCCAATCCTGCGTGCTGACCCATGTGACCTCTTCGATAGCCGCCATCGAGCGCGGCGTGCCGCTGGATCTGGTGTTCCAGTCCATCGCCGGCACCGAAGCGGCCAACAGCAGCTTCGGTGTCAGCCTGGCGGTGTTGCAGGAAGGCCATGAAGCAGGCCTGAGCCTGAAGCGCGGCACCCAGGGCAACAACCTGATGTACTTCGAAACCGGGCAGGGCAGTGCGTTGTCCGCCAACGCCCACCATGGGGTCGATCAGCAGACCTGCGAGGCGCGGGCCTATGCGGTAGCACGGCGGTTCGACCCATTCCTGGTCAATACCGTGGTCGGCTTCATCGGCCCTGAATACCTGTACAACGGCAAGCAGATCATCCGCGCAGGGCTCGAGGACCATTTCTGCGGCAAGCTGATGGGTGTGCCCATGGGTTGCGACATCTGCTACACCAATCATGCCGAGGCTGACCAGGATGACATGGACATGCTGCTGACCCTGCTGGGCGTGGCCGGTATCAATTTCATCATGGGCATTCCGGGGTCGGACGACGTCATGCTCAATTACCAGACCACCTCTTTTCACGATGCCTTGTATGCGCGCAAGACCCTGGGCCTGCGGCCGGCACCGGAGTTCGAAGATTGGCTGGCGCGCATGGACATTCTGCAACAGCAGGACGGCCAGCTGCGCCTGGGTACGGGTGTTCCGCCGTTGTTCGGCACGGCCCTGGCCCGTCTGGGTTGACGGGCCAAGGTTTGGCTAACGCTATCCATCTGCTCGAAGGTGAGCCATGAACGACAACACTCCCACCCGAGGCGACCCCTGGAGCGCGCTGCGCGCACTGACACCGGCGCGCATAGCCCTGGGCCGGGCCGGCACCAGCTTGCCCAGCAGCGCACAGCTGGACTTCCAGTACGCCCATGCGCAAGCCCGCGATGCCGTGCACCTGCCGTTCGACAAGGCAGCGCTCGCCGAGGCTTGTCCCGGTAGTTTGAGCCTGCACAGCGCGGCGACTGACCGGCATGTCTATCTGCAGCGTCCTGACCTGGGTCGGCGCCTGGACGAGGCTTCGCTCCAGCAGCTGCTCACTCACGCCGGCGAGAGTTCGGCAGGGTTCGACCTGGCGGTGGTGATCGCCGACGGTCTTTCCGCGCTGGCTGTGCATCGGCATGCGCTGCCCATGCTGCAACGCATCGAGCAGATTGCGGGTGATGAGGGTTGGAGCGTTGCGCCGGTCTGCCTGGTCGAGCAAGGGCGGGTGGCGGTAGCCGACGAGGTAGCGCAGGCACTGGGCGCGCGCATGGTGGTACTGCTGATCGGTGAGCGGCCGGGCCTGAGTTCGCCCGACAGCCTCGGGCTGTATTTCACCTATGCACCGCGAGTGGGGTTGAACGATGCCGCGCGCAACTGCATTTCCAATGTTCGCCAGCAGGGCCTGAGCTACGCCACCGCTGCGCACAAGTTGCAGTACCTGATGCGCGAGGCCTGGCAACGCAAGCTGTCGGGCGTCCACCTCAAGGATGAAGCGTTGGTACCCGAAATCGAAAACGACGCCCCGCAGCGACCGGGGAATTTCTTGCTCGACAACCCCCTGTAGCAGCGGCGCGAGCCGCGTCGGCGGTATCCGCGGTGCATCTGGCCCAACGCGGTAAGCCCAGACGCGGCTTACGCCGCTGCTACAGGGGATGGAGAGCCGCGTCGGCGGTATCCGCGGTGCATCTGGCCCAACGCGGTAAGTCCGGACGCGGCTTGCGCCGCTGCTACAGGGATGGAGAGCCGCGTCGGCGATTTCGCGGTTACAGGGAATTGCGCATCTTTTCGATATGAATCCAGAGGTTTTCATCCTCGAAGGATTCGATCACCAGGTTAGCCCCGGCGGACCGCAGGGTCTGCGCCGATTGGCTGGTCGACAGCGCCACGGTGAACAGCCCAGCCGCAACCGCAGCAGTTACCCCAGGTACCGAATCTTCGAAGGCAATGCCTGCCTCGGCGCGTGCGCCCAAGCGTTGCAGGCCGGTAAGGTAGGGCAGCGGATCGGGTTTGGCGCGTGCCAGCTCTTCGGCAACCACCACTGTCGGCAGGCGCTCGGCCAGGCCCAGGGCATCGAGCATGTGTTCGGCATTGGCACGCGGTGCGTTGGTCACTACCACCATGCCCAGTTGCGCCTGCTCGGCATAGTCGAGCAAACGCAACAGCCCGGCAATCGGCGCAAGTTGCGGTGCAAGTTCGCGAAAGCGCGCTTCCTTGCGATCGGCGAACGCTTCGTGCTCCGCCACCGATCGCTCTGGAAACAGGTACTGGCACATGTCGGCATTGGCCCGGCCGCTGGCATGCAACTGGAACTCTTCATGGGTGAATTCGCGACCTTCCTCGGCCAGCAATTGCTGCACGGCGAGAAGGTGCAAGGCGTCGGTTTCAGTCAGTGTGCCATCGAGGTCGAACAGCAGGGCTTCGAGCATGAATCGTCCATTCCATCCCAGGGTTTGCCGCAGTGTAGCAGTGTCGGATGGCAGTTCCGATGCTCGCGGACCGGCTATTAGGCAGATGACGCTTGGCAAGTATTTAGGGTGATGTTATTTTGCCATCAATTGAATTGCCCTCTCTCAAATTGCCCGGTCTCTCGCAGGAAGCTCGAGCCTGACATCTGCAGGAAAGTGTCGTGTCCGATCCCGTTCATGCTTCTGCCCAGGCTCTAGTGTCCTGTGACCGGCTGACCCTGTTGCCCGACCGGCGACAATTTCTCACCGACCTTGGCCATCTGTTGCTGCAGCATCCGGGAGCGTCCCGCCACCTGGTGCTGATCGATGCCGTGGATACCGCCTGGGCCCATGACATGACGCTGGCCCTGGGCATGGTCCCATTCGAGAACCTGTTGTGCTGCATAGCCCGTCGGCTGCTGCGCCTGCGCGCGGGGCAGGGCCCGGTCTACCACATCGGCCGCAAGCGTTTCGCCTTCGTGCTGGACGCCGAGCATGCCGATGTCGGCGGCTATCTCGACATGCTGGTACACGCCTTGCGCTGTCCCACGCAGATAGAAGGCATGCCGGTTCGACCCACCGTGCGCGCTGGCGTCACGCCATTTCTGATCAGCTTCGAAGCGATCCGCGATGCACTGCGCAAAGCCATGTACGCGGCCGAACTGGCGTTGCTCGGCGGTCAGGCGTGGGCGTGGTACGACCCCGTGCGCGACAACGCCTATCGCAGGTCCTTCCGACTGGCGTCCGATGTGACCCAGGCGCTGCGCGACGGGCAACTGCGATTGGTGTTCCAGCCCCGCTTCGCCTTGCCCGAGGGTGATCAGGTCAGTGCCGAAGCATTGCTGCGCTGGGAGCATCCACGGCTGGGTCCGGTTTCGCCCGCCGAGTTCATTCCGGTGCTTGAAAAGAGTGCGTTGATCCATAGTGTGACGCGCTGGGTCATCGACGCAGCCTTGGCCAAGCTGGCCCAATGGCCTGCAACGGTGCTGACCAAACTGTCGCTGAATCTTTCCGCGCTGGATTTCGACGGCCACGACATCACTCAGGTCATCAGCGCGGCCTGTCGCACCTACGGCATCCACCCCGAGCGCCTCGAGGTCGAGATTACCGAAGGCGAGTGGCTGCGTTCCAACCCACTGGTGCTGACACAGCTGGCCTCCATCCGCGAATTGGGCGTGGATGTAGCGATCGATGATTTCGGCACCGGCTACAGCAATTTCTCCTACCTGCACGAAATACCCGCCAACGTGGTGAAACTCGACAAGTCGATGATCACCGGCATGGAGCACAGCCCGCGGCATCAATTGATCGTCCAGACGGTGCTGGAACTGGCGCGCAAGCTGGGCTACCGCACCGTGGCCGAAGGCGTCGAGACCTTCAAGTGCATGCAGATGATCCGCGCCCTGGGCTGTGATGAAGCCCAGGGCTACTTTTTCGCCCGGCCCATGCCGGAACAGGAATTTCTCGGTTGGAGCGGCGCATCGCGCTTCCCATTGCGCAAATTACTGGTGGCAACGCCGGCCTGATCGGTACCGTTGGCACCCTTGGTGGCGAGAACTGAAAATAGACTTTACTGTTCATGCATACAGTAGTAAAAATGCAGCCATGAACAGATCACTCCCACTCACCTATTTTCATTCCCCCAGCAACCTGGCCTCGAGGGCAGGGCAGTGATGGGCGCCGTGGTCAGCCTGGACGGCCTGATCGACCAACGCCGCATCTGGCGCGGACGTCAGGAAACCGCTCCCAGCGGCTTGCAGCCCACCGGTCATGCTGCCCTCGATGCCGTGCTCCCCAACGGTGGGTGGCCTCCGGCGGCACTCAGTGAAATCCTGCTAGCCGCCAACGGCAGTGGCGAATTGCAGTTGCTCTGGCCGACCCTGGCGCGCTTGAGCCAGGCGGGCGAACGAATCGTATTGATAGCACCGCCGTTCATTCCCTATCCCCATGCCTGGATGGCGGCGGGTGTCCGTTTGCAGCATCTTTGCGTGCTCAAGGCCCAAGGCAAGGATGCCTTGTGGGCTGCCGAGCAATGCCTGCGTTCCGGCAGCTGCGCAGCGGTACTCTGCTGGCCGCAGAACCCTGATGACAAGGCCTTGCGACGCCTGCAGGTGGCGGCAGAAACCGGCGAGACCCTGGGCTTTGCCTTGCGCGAACAGCGGGCGGCGCTCAACCCGTCACCGGCAGCGCTGCGGCTGTCGCTGCATGCGCCTGCAGGGCAGGTGCAGGTACTCAAATGTCGCGGCGGGATACCGCCCGCGATGCCCGTCACCTTCGTCAGTTACGTTTGAGATTGCCATGCTGTGGGCCTGCATTCTGCTGCCGCAACTGGCGCTCGACGCCGTGCTGCGCCAACGCGAAGACCCACAGCAACCGCTTGCCCTGGTCACCGGCCCGCTGCAGCGACGCGTGCTGCAAGCAGTCAATCCGGCGGCACGTGAACTGGGCCTGAAACCGGGGCAGTCACTCACCGCCGCCTACATGCTCAGCCGTGATTTCGCCACCGCACCCTACGACCCGGCCCAGATCGAACACTGGCAGCGTTTCCTGGCTGCGTGGGCCTATCGGTTCAGTTCCCAGGTCAGCGTGCATTACCCCCGGGTCCTGTTGCTCGAAGTGCAGTCGACCCTAGGACTGTTCGGGCCATGGCCGCAGTTCGAGGCGCGGTTGCGCAGCGAACTCGATGCCCTGGGCTTCCGCCATCGCATCACCCTGGCCCCCAACCCGGCTGCGGCACGCATGCTGGCCAACGCCTATGACGGTCTCAGCGTCGAGGATCAATCGACGCTGGCCGATGTTCTCCAGCGCCTGCCGGTGGAGCGGGTCGGGCTCGCCGCCGCCGATGCCGTCGCCCTCAAGCGCATGGGTATGCGCCATCTGGGCCAGGTGTTGGCGCTGCCCAGGGCGCAACTTGCCAGGCGCTTTTCGGCCCAGGTGCTCAGTCATCTGGACACCCTGCTCGGGTACCGGCCCCTGGCCCTGGAATTCTTCATTCCTGCAGATGTATTCGATCAACACATCGAACTCAACTTCGATGTGGAATCCCATCAGGCGCTGCTGTTTCCCCTGCGGCGCCTGATCAACGACCTGGCGGTGTATCTGGCCGGGCGGGATGTTGGGGTGCAGCGTTTCACCCTGCATCTCAAGCATGCCGAGGGCGAGGACACCCTGGTCGAAGTCGGCTTGCTCGCTGCCGAGCGCGACGCCGCGCTGTTGTTCGAACTGGCCCGCGGGCGCTTCGAGCATCTGCAGGTGCCCCGGCCTGTGCAGGTGGTACGGTTGAGCGCGCTCGATCTGCCGCGCTTCGTACCTGCCTGCAAGGAGCTGTTCGACCAGCGACCGCAACAGACCCAGCCCTGGGAGCAGTTGCGCGAACGCCTGCGAGCACGCCTCGGCGACGATGCTTTGCAGGATCTGCGCGCCCACGCGGACCATCGCCCCGAGCGGGCCTGGCGCAACGATGGTGCTTGGGTGCCGGCCTCTCCAGACCTGGGCGCAGCCCGTCCAGGCTGGTTGCTCGAACAGGCCGAGCCTTTGCCCGCGCAGGGCCTGCGTGTGCTGGCGGGACCTGAGCGCATTGAATCCGGTTGGTGGGACGGTGGCGATGTGCGCCGCGACTACTATCTGGTCGAAACTTCGGCAGGGCGACGGGGCTGGGCCTACCGCGCAGTGGGCGATGACCCTCAGTTGCTGTTGCAGGGTTGGTTCGCATGAGCCAGGGCTACGCCGAGCTGCATTGCCTTTCCAACTTCAGCTTCCAGCGCGGCGCGTCCAGCGCCCAGGAACTGTTCGCCAAGGCTGCGGCGCTGGGCTATCGAGCGTTGGCGATCACCGATGAATGCACCATGGCCGGTATCGTGCGCGCCTGGCAGGCTGCCCAGGCCCATTCGATGACGTTGATCGTCGGCAGTGAAATGCGCATCGAACAAGGCCCCAAGCTGGTGCTGCTGGCGCAGAATCTCCAGGGCTACCAGGCCCTGTGCCGCTTGATCACCCTGGCTCGAAGGCGCGCGAGCAAGGGCCAGTACCGGTTGCTGCGTGATGACCTCGACGAGGTCGAACGCGACGGCTTGCTGGCATTGTGGATAGCCGATGAACCCCACGATCTGGCCCACGGCCATTGGCTCAAGGGGCGTTTTGCCGAGCGCCTGTGGGTGGCCGTGCAGTTGCACCGCGGCGCCAATGACCAGCGGCGCCTGCAGAATCTGCTGGGCCTGGCCAAGACCCTGGGCCTGCCGGCCGTGGCCTGCGGCGACGTGCACATGCATGCCCGCGGCAGGCGTGCCCTGCAGGACACCATCACTGCCATACGCCATCACGTGCCGGTGGCCGAAGCGGGGCATGTGCTGTTCGCCAACGGCGAACGCCATCTGCGCGGGCTGTCTCAACTGGCCGACATCTACCCCGTCGCGCTGCTGCAGGAAACCTTGAATATAGCCCGGCGTTGCCGCTTCGACCTGGGCCAGCTGCGCTATCAATATCCGTGCGAGCTGGTGCCGCGTGGCTACGACGCCGGTGCCTGGCTGCGCCACCTGAGTGCCCAGGGCGCGCGCTGGCGCTGGCCGTCGGGAGTGGACCCCGAGGTGCAGGCATTGCTCGACAAGGAACTGCAACTGATCATCGAGCTGGGCTATGAAAGCTATTTCCTGACCGTCCACGACATCGTCCGTTTTGCCCGCGAACGGCACATTCTCTGCCAGGGACGCGGCTCGGCCGCCAACTCGGTGGTGTGTTTCGCCCTGGGCATCACCGAGCTCGACCCGCGTGAAACGCACATGCTGTTCGAGCGCTTCATCTCCAAGGAACGCAACGAACCACCGGACATCGACGTGGATTTCGAACACGAGCGGCGCGAGGAAGTGCTGCAATACGTGTTCCGTCGCTACGGTCGCGAGCGTGCCGCCCTGACCGCAGTCGCCAGCAGCTATCGAGGGGCGGGCGCGGTGCGTGATGTGGCACGGGCATTGGGCCTGCCAGCAGATCAGATCACCGCCCTGGCCGATTGCTTCGGGCGCTGGAGCGACCACCTGCCACCGCTCGAGCGATTGGTGGAGGCCGGCTTCGAAACCCAGAGCCCGGTGCTCAAGCGGGTGATGGCGCTGACCGAGCAGCTGATCGGTTTCCCTCGTCACCTGTCCCAGCATCCGGGGGGCTTCGTCATTTCCGAACACCCGTTGCACACCCTGGTTCCGGTCGAGAACGCCGCCATGGCCGAGCGCACGGTGATCCAGTGGGACAAGGATGACCTGGACGCCGTGGGCCTGTTGAAAGTCGACATTCTGGCGCTGGGCATGCTCAGCGCGATCCGCCGCTGTTTCGATCTGGTACGCGGCTACCGTGGCCGTGAACTGACCCTTTCGACCTTGCCCAAGGAGTGCCCGCAGACTTACGCCATGATCAGCCGCGCCGACACCATAGGCGTTTTCCAGATCGAATCGCGGGCGCAGATGGCAATGCTTCCGCGCCTCAAGCCGAGGACGTTCTACGATCTGGTGATCGAAGTCGCCATCGTCCGGCCGGGGCCGATCGTCGGTGACATGGTTCATCCGTATCTGCGTCGGCGCAACGGCGAGGAAGCCGTGAGCTATCCCTCCGAGGCCCTGAAGAAAGTCTTCGAACGCACGCTGGGTGTGCCGCTGTTTCAGGAACAGGTGATGGAGCTGGCGATCGTCGCCGCTGGCTACACGCCAGGGGAGGCCGACCAGTTGCGCCGTTCGATGGCCGCCTGGAAGCGCCACGGCGGTTTGGAACCGCATCAGCTCCGCCTCACCGAAGGCATGCTCAAGAACGGCTATACCCGTGAGTTCGCCGAACGCATCTTCGAGCAGATCAAGGGCTTCGGCAGCTACGGTTTCCCCGAGTCCCATGCGGCCAGTTTCGCCTTGTTGACCTACGCCAGTTGCTGGCTCAAATGCCATGAGCCGGCAGCCTTTGCCTGCGCCCTGATCAACAGTTGGCCCATGGGCTTCTACAGTCCCGATCAGATCCTCCAGGATGCACGTCGCCATCATCTGCAGATCTTCGCCGTGGACGTGTGCCACAGCGACTGGGACTGCAGCCTGCAGCCCGGCGAAGGTGGGCAACCGGCCATACGCTTGGGGTTGCGGATGGTCAAGGGCCTGCGCGAAGAGGCCGGTCGCGCCGTGCAGCAGGCTCGCCTTGGCGGCCCGTTCCGCGACGTGACCGACCTGGCCCGGCGCTGTGCGCTGGACAACCGCAGCCTGGAACAGCTGGCCGATGCCAATGCCCTGCTCGGCCTGGTGGGGCACCGCCATCAGGCCCGCTGGGATGTCGCCAGCGTCGAGCAACAGTTGCCGCTGTTCGCCGAAGTGCCCGGCCTGCGCGAAGAGCCCGTGGCCTTGCCGGTCCCCAGTGTCGGCGAAGACCTCTACGCCGACTATGCCAGCCTGGGCACAACCCTCGGTCCGCATCCGTTGGCCATGCTGCGCGAGCGTCTGCAAGCATTGCGCTGCCGCAGTTCTCATGACCTGCAAAGCCTGGCCCACGGCCGTCCGGTGACCGTGGCCGGGCTGGTGACGGGCCGGCAACGGCCGTCGACCGCCAGCGGGGTGACCTTCGTTACCCTGGAAGACGAATTCGGCATGATCAACGTGGTGGTCTGGCGCGATCTGGCCGAGCGCCAGCGGCGGGTGCTGGTGGGTTCGCAGATGATGCAGGTCAAGGGCCGGTTCGAGCACAAGGACGGCGTGCGCCACGTCATTGCCGGGCATATGGCCGATGTCAGCGCCATGCTCCATGGGCTGGATGTACGCAGCCGCGATTTCCACTAGCCAGGCTGCGCGGGCCAGGCAAATGCAGTATTGTTGTGTCCATTCGTAAAAGCCTGTGCTGTTCAGGCGATCGCCAAAGGGTAGAGGGTGTCATGGGTCACGAAAGCATCAACTGGGACAAATTGGGTTTCGACTACATCAAGACCGATCTGCGCTACCTGTCGCATTGGCGCGACGGTGAATGGGACCAGGGCAACCTGACCGAAGACAATGTGCTGCACATCAGTGAAGGCTCGACCGCGCTTCATTATGGGCAGCAGTGCTTCGAGGGCCTCAAGGCCTACCGTTGCAAGGATGGTTCGATCAATCTGTTTCGCCCCGACCAGAACGCCCTGCGCATGCAGCGCAGCTGTGGTCGCCTGTTGATGCCACAAGTGCCCACCGACGTGTTCATCGACGCCTGCCGCCAGGTGGTCGCCGCCAACGAGCGCTTCATTCCGCCCTATGGTTCAGGCGGCGCCCTTTACCTGCGTCCGTTCGTGATCGGCGTAGGTGACAACATCGGCGTGCGTACAGCGCCCGAGTTCATTTTCTCGATTTTCTGCATCCCGGTCGGCCCCTACTTCAAAGGCGGCATGAAGCCGCACAATTTCGTCATTTCCGGCTACGACCGCGCCGCGCCCAACGGTACCGGTGCCGCCAAGGTGGGTGGCAACTACGCTGCCAGCCTGATGCCGGGTTCCAATGCGAAGAAGGCCAACTTTGCCGATTGCATCTACCTGGACCCCCAGACCCACACCAAGATCGAAGAAGTGGGTTCGGCGAACTTTTTCGCGATCACCCGCAACGACGAATTCGTGACCCCGAAATCGCCATCGGTGCTGCCTGGCATCACTCGTCTGTCTTTGATCGAACTGGCGCAATCGCGCCTGGGCTTGAAAGTGATCGAAGGTGATGTGCTGATCGATCAGCTCGACCAGTTCAAGGAGGCCGGCGCCTGCGGCACCGCGGCAGTGATTACCCCGATCGGGGGAATCGAATACCAGGACAAGCTGCACGTGTTCTTCAGCCAGGAAGAAGTGGGCCCATTCACCCAACGCCTCTACAAGGAGTTGACCGGTATCCAGTCCGGAGACGTGGAAGCTCCACAGGGTTGGATCGTCAAGGTCTGATCTTCAGGGTAGGCCGGCACTTGGCGGCCTGCTTGCCCTGCATCCCGTAGCCGCTCGTTCGAGCGGCATCTTCATCAGTGTCGAGCATCGCGCGTCGACTCTGCATGCCTCAGGTCAAACCTTGCGATTTCAGCTCGCCAGCTGCGTCTGAAAAGAAATGCGTTGGAACTGCGTGCGCGCATTTTCCATGGCCTGTACTTCTCGTCGCTTGTCTGCCCGTATCAGCCCCACGAAAACGAAGGTCCCGAGTACGGACAGTGCGCACCAGCCCAGCAGAAAGGTAATCATGGGTCTCTCCTGTTGATCGCCCGCGCAGGGATGATCCCCTGCCAATTGCTTTATCGGCCTGATGGCACAATGCTTTATACCGTTCATCGGACCAGGTCAGCGTGGCGCCTTCAGGGAAATCCTCGACGGATGCAACGATAACCCTCCGTCGTACTCATACTGTAGGACACTTTTCGAGGGCAAGTAACGATGACGACGCCGGACAAGGATTACATCCAATGGCTGGTCGACCAGTCCATGCTGCATACCGCCAAACAGCGCGCCAAGCTGTATGCCGGACAAGCGCGGCTGTGGCAACGACCCTACGCCCAGGCCAGGCCTCGGGACGCATCAGCCATTGCTTCGGTCTGGTTCACGGCCTACCCGGCTTCCATCGTTACACGCGAAGAGGGCTCGGTACTGCAGGCCCTTGGCGATGAGACCCTGTGGCATGCGTTGTCCGAGATCGGCATTCAAGGTATTCACAACGGCCCGCTGAAACTGTCCGGCGGTCTGCGTGGACGTGATCGCACCCCCAGCGTCGACGGCAACTTCGACCGCATGAGCTTCGACATCGACCCCGAGCTGGGTACCGAAGCCGACATGATCCAGCTCAGCCGCATGGCTGCAGCGCACAATGCTGTCGTCATCGACGACGCGATCCCTTCGCACACCGGCAAGGGCGCGGATTTCCGCCTGGCCGAAATGGCCCACGCGGATTATCCAGGCCTCTACCACATGGTCGAGATCAAGGAAGAAGACTGGGGGCTGTTGCCTGAAGTGCCGGCCGGGCGCGACGCGATCAACCTGACCCCGGAAGTCTGCGACATTCTCAAGGACAAGCACTACATCGTTGGTCAATTGCAACGTGTGATCTTCTTCGAGCCCGGCGTCAAGGAAACCGACTGGAGTGCGACCCCAGTGGTGATTGGCGTGGACGGCAAGGCGCGACGCTGGGTCTACCTGCACTACTTCAAGGAAGGCCAGCCATCGCTGAACTGGCTGGACCCGACCTTCGCCGCCCAGCAGATGATCATCGGTGATGCCCTGCATTCCATCGATGTCATGGGTGCGCGCATCCTGCGTCTGGACGCCAACGGTTTCCTCGGCGTCGAGCGTCGAGCCGAAGGCCCGGCCTGGTCGGAAAGCCACCCATTGTCGGTGAACGGCAACCAGCTGTTGGGTGGCGCCATTCGCAAGGCCGGTGGTTTCAGCTTCCAGGAACTGAACCTCACCATTGACGACATTGCCTCGATGTCCCATGGCGGCGCGGACCTGTCCTATGACTTCATCACTCGGCCGGCCTATCAACACGCGTTGCTGCTGGGCAATACCGAGTTCCTGCGCCTCATGCTGCGTCAGGTTCACGCATTCGGTATCGACCCGGCCTCGTTGATCCACGCCTTGCAGAACCACGACGAGCTGACCCTCGAACTGGTGCACTTCTGGACGCTGCACGCCCACGACACCTATCTGTACCAGGGGCAGACTTTTCCCGGCAACATTCTGCGCGAGCATATCCGCGAGGAAATGTACGAGCGCCTGGCCGGCGAGCATGCACCCTACAACCTGAAATTCGTCACCAATGGGGTGTCCTGCACCACCGCCAGTATCATCACGGCGGCACTGGGCATCCGCGATCTGGAGGCGATCACCGATCAGGACATCAAGCAGATCCAGCACATTCATCTGCTCCTGGTGATGTACAACGCCATGCAACCTGGCGTTTTCGCGCTGTCGGGCTGGGATCTGGTCGGCGCGCTGACTTTGCCAGCCGAGCAGGTCGCGCACTTGATGGAAGACGGTGACACGCGCTGGATCCACCGCGGCGCCTACGACCTGGTAGGGCTCGATCCCGAGGCTGAATTTTCCGCGGGCAACATGCCGCGTCCGAAGACGCTTTACGGCAACCTGGTAGACCAGTTGCAACGCCCGGACAGCTTCGCTTCGCAGTTGAAGAAGATTCTGGCGGTACGACGTGCGTATGACATCGCCGCCAGCAAGCAAATCCTGATTCCGGATGTTCAGCACCCGGGCCTGTTGCTGATGGTGCACGAGTTGCCCGCCGGCAAGGGTACCCAGATCACCGCCTTGAACTTCAGCAATGAACCGATCGTGGAGACGTTGCATCTGCCGGGTATCGCTGCGGGACCTGTGGTGGACATCATCAACGAGCGGGTTGAGGGTGATTTGACCGAAGCCGGTGAATTCACCATTACCCTGGATCCGTACGAGGGTCTGGCTCTGCGTGTGGTGAGTGCCTCGCCCATCTGACCGGTTGCAGGCCCTGGTGTGTGATACGCGCCAGGGACTGCAAAGCCAGATCGCAGAAAGCACTGAGGGGAGCCTGGGCTCCCCTCAAGGGTTTGTTGCATGCTCTTTTTTATTATTGAGGGGCGACCTGTTGTTGTATTTGTCAGCCGTGGCCCTTGCCGCTTGTTGTGCGACCCCCAGGCGGGGTCAAGAGCAAACGTATTTTTTTGAGCGCTGATCTGCTTTTATCGTCGATCCAACCAGTGGGTAGCTACTGAGCGTAGTTTTGTTGTTCTCTACCTGGCTGCGGGGCTAGCCCCTGAAAAGCATTTCCTCTCCAAAAAAATCTGTTAGCTACGCCTCTGTCGCGTTTGTTCTTGTTATGTCAGAGTCGTTTCATCTTGTTCTTATTGGTTTATCGCGTTGTTGTTATTGTTGTACGTATGACATAGCAGGGCGCGTGCCAACTTTCACAAATCGTTTTAAATCAATAACTTGAATTTACTGACAATGCTGCGTGCGGCAGAGTGACGCAGATCTGTTCCCTTGTTACCCGTATTCGTTCCCGTGTCGGCATCACCGGTAACACTTTGTGTCTGCCGCCGGCATCAATCACGGTGCCCTGAGCTATGGGTTAACCCAGACTTCCACTCGACGGTTCTTGATCCGCCCTTCATCGACCGCGTTGGTCGCCACCGGCAGCTGCGCTCCAAAGCCCTGGATATCGCGGAAGAGCACGTCCGCCCTGGCCAGTTCACGGCGAACCGCCATGGCACGTAGCCGGGACAGCAGTACCGCGCGGGCGGAATCGTCCTTGGCATCACCGAACCCCACCAGTGTGGTCTTGTTCTGCAGCAGGTGATGGCTGCGCAGGTAATCCTGCACCCTCACCACATCGGCCATTGCCTTGTTATCCAGCGTGGCGCTGCCTTCGGCAAAACGGAAACTCACCGACAGACGCCGGCCCTCACGGGCCAACTGCCGGTATCGCATGGGCATGTCGGGCGAGGCGGGGACACTCATGGCTTGCACCGTTTGCGCCACGAAGCCTTGCTGGGCAACGATTGCCTGTCCCGGTTCGCTCTGCGCGAAAGCAATCAATGCGTCGGCCCATGGCGAGGGGCGCATTGGTGGGCTGTACAGGTACAGCCGGCGGCTCAGGGGGTAGTCCTGGGTTGCAATCAGGCTGACCGTAGGCGCCATGAACTGGCTGTCGCCATCTGCGATGGCCAGCGCGCGGGCACCACGTATCGAGGCCAGGCCGATGAAGCCAATGGCGTATCGATCGGCGCTGACCCGATCCGACAGCTGCTCGCTGGACTCCAGCCTGACCGCATGGGCCGTCAGGCGCCCGGCATGTGGGGTCAGTACCTGGTCGCGAAACGTCTCCCATGTGCCCGAGCGGTCATCGCGGGCCAGCACATGGATCGGGCCACGGCCACCTAGTACGTTCCAGTCGTTGATTTCGCCGCTGAATACCTGGGCAAGCTGGCGAGTGGTCAGCTGCCGCAGGGGGTTGTCGGGATGGACGATCACGGCCACGCCGTCGATGCCGATCACGTGTTCGGCGCCGAAGCTGCTCAGGTCGCCCAGGGGTGCCAGTCGGCTGCGCTCTTGGTCACTGATGGGCCTGGAGGAGGCGGCCAGATCCGCTTGCCCGGCCAACAGGCTGTCGAAGCCTGTGCTGGAGCCGTGGGCGCCGACTTCGAAACGCAACGCAGTACCGTTCGGCTCATGGGCGGTGATAAGCAGCTCGCCCGTGGAAGGATCGAGTGTCTGGACAGGGGCCAGGCCTCGGCTTTCGAGCAGGCCGCGTATGAGTGCCGGAACCAGCTCCGTACCCATGGTGTTGGAGCCCTGGATGCGCAAGGTGGCCGAATCGGCGAGCGCGCCCGTACTCAGGCTCATGCCCAGGCTCAGGATGCACAGAATGAGAAGCAGACGGCGCATGGCGGCTCACCAGGTCGGGAAGCCTCGCAGATTAAGACAGTGATGTTGCAGGGGGATGACGGGGGTGGTGGGTAGACCGCATCGAACCTTTCGCGGCCGACGACCGCTCCTACAGCGATTGGCGATGCCCCTGTAGGTGGTCATCGGCCGCGAAGGGCTTAACGCCGTCTTCGCTTGAAACTCAAACCTTGCGCTTGATCGAGATCGACGACGCCGCGCTGATCACCAGGTCGGCATAGCGTTTGCTGTCGCGTTCCGGTACCCAGCGCGAGCGGGATACCGCAAGGTTCACCGCCCCGATGCCCCGGCCATTGCCATCGACGATAGCCGCCGCCGTCGACACGTCGCCATAGAAAAACTGGTCTTCGGTATGCGCATAGCGGCGCTGGCGAATCTGCTCGATGCTGGCCCAGATCTGCTCTCGGTCGGTGATGGTCGCCGGCGTGTGCTGGACGAACTGGCTGCGGTCGAAGATAGCGTTCACTTCGTCGTCGCTGTAGGTCGCCAGCAGCGCCTGGCCCGGCGCGGTGCACCAGGCCGGCAGGCGAGTGCCGATGATGACGCTGGCGTTGAACACGTGTCGGCTGACGATCCGCTGCACATAGACGATGTCGGTGCCGTCGAGCACCGTCAGGTTGGTTGCCTCTTCGGTGTCCGCGCTCAACTGCTGCAGGTAGGGCGCGGCACGGGTCACCAGTTCGCTGGACGTCAGGTAGTGGTAGGTGAAGTCCAGCAGCCGCGGCGACAGCTCGTACTTCTTGCTGCTGTCCTTGTTCAGGTAGCCCAGGGTTGCCAGCGTATGAGTGAAGCGCTGCGCGGCGCTGAGGTCCATGCCGGTCAGCCCGGCGATGTCGGACAGCGATAACTGACGCTGGCTGCCGTCGAAGGCCATGAGCACTTTCATGGCCTTGTCGACGGACTGCACGTACAGCGAGGAGGCCGTTGGGTCGGCAGGAGGTTTCTTCGGGGTACTGGCCATGAACGCAACACATTGGTGAAAAAACCGATTATCCGGCAGTTACCCGGCACTTTCTATCGCTATTCACTAAACCGTTACCGCACAGGCCGCTCGCGGCCCATCGTTCAACTGCGACTGTCCCAGGCTTGGGTGACATCCTTGGGCAACAGGTGCTTCTTGATACGCTCACTGGGCGTCAGCTCGAACTGCTCCACTTGTTGGTAGTAGCGTGGTAACTGGTAGGAGGCGCAGCGCAGCGCGGCCCACTCGAGCATGGCCTGCCACTGCGCAGCAGTGCCGGCCTCCAGTTGTACGAACAGCAGAATCTCCTGCTCGCCCACCGCCGATTTGACGCCCAGCGCCGCGCAGGCTTTCACCGCAGGGTGGGCGCTGAACACCCGCTCCACTTCCCAGGCCGAAACGTTCTCGCCACGCACACGCATGCTGTCGGTGCGACGTCCGACGAAGAACAAGTCGCCCTCGGCATCCATGCGTGCCATGTCACCGGTGAACAGCCGGCCATCGCGCAGGGCGCTGGCGGTGGCTTCTGGGTTGTCCAGATAGCCGGGCAGGAAAACGCCTTCGACTTCACTGGACAGCACGATTTCCCCCAGTTGCCCCACTTCGACCGGCGTACCGTCACTATCCAGCAGTTCTAGGCTCAGCCAGGGCAAAGCGCGGCCGATCGAGCCCGGCTTGCCGGTACGGTTCAAGGTGGCGAAGCTGGAGCACTCGGTCATGCCATAGCACTCGCGCAGCGGACAACCGAAACGTTGCTCGATCGCTGCCCAATTGGTCAGGCTCACACCCGCACCCCAAAGGGTCCGCAGGCTATGCAGCACAGGCCACTGCTCGGCGGGCTGCTGCATGAGGATATCGATGATGCCTCCCAGGTAATGCAACTGGGTCGCCTGCACTTGCATGCACTGCGCCCAGAACTTGCTGGCGGAAAAGCGCTGCACCACGTTCAGGCTGACTTCGGCCAGAAACGGCATCAGCAGCATCTGCGCGCCACCGATATGGCACAGCGGCTCCCACAACAGCAGGCGGTCACCTGCCTTGACGTCGGCCACCTGCAGAACCGCCTCGCTGGCAATGCGCAGCATGCGGTGGGTGAACACCACACCCTTGGGCGCGCCGGTGGTGCCGGAGGTGTAGATCACGCAGAGCGTGGCATCGGCCGCGCTGTCCTCGAGCCGCAGCTTCGCTGCCGGGTAGGCCAGGGCCTGCTCGTGCAGCACGTCGATGCCGACACAGTCGAGCTGGGCGGCAGCGCTGTCCGCCAGGCGTTCGGCAAACTCGGCGTCGCCGACCACCAGGTCGGGACGCGCGTGCTCGAACGGGTAGTCCAGGCCAGGGCCGCGCAACTTGGTGTTGATCGGGATCCACACCAGGCCGCTGAGGATCAGCGCGTAGATCAACACGATCTGGTCGTCGCTGTTGCCCAGCATGACGGCTACCCGTTGTCCGGCGCGCAGGCCGCGTTCGGCCAGTACCTGCTGCAAGGCGGCGACCCGTTGGCGCAACTCCAGGGTAGCGAGCGATCGGCCCTCGAAGGTGACGCGCACGGCATGGTCGTCGATCAGCAGGCCGGCATGGATCAGCGGCGCGGTGGTGAGCTGATCGTGGCTGATGCGATGCGGGAAGAAGCGAGTGTATGGATGCATCGTTCAGAGCCCTTGACGTTTGGAAGTGGAACGCCGCGATACCCATTGGGCAATGACGGCAAACAACACGATGAACACCAGCAACGTGGTGGAAACCGCAGCCAGGGTTGGGGTGAGCGCCAGCTGGATGCTGTCCCACATCTGCTTGGGCAGCGTGGTATTGATGCCACCGCTGACGAAAATGGCGATGGTCAGGTCGTCGAACGAGGTGATGAAGGCCAGCAGAAACGCGGAGACCAGGCTCGCCGACATGAGCGGCAGGGTCACGGTGCGCAGTCGCGTGAACGCACCGGCGCCGAGAATCCGCGCGGCATCGTCGAGGCGCCAGTCATACTGCTTGAACGCCGCCGACAGGGTGACCACCACGTAGGGCAGGGCCAGTACCGTGTGGCCCAGCACCAGGCCGATGTCCTTGCCCGCCAGGCCAAGCCTGGAAAACAGGTACAACAGGCCCAGTGCAATCACGATGCGCGGCACGATCAGCGGGGCGATGAACAACGCGAACAGGCCTTTGCGCCACCCGGCGCTTACCCGCGTCAAGGCCAGGGTCGCACCGAAGCCCAACACCAGCGCCAGCAGCGCGGTGGCCACACCGACGCCCAGCGAGCGGAACAGGGCCGCCTGCCATACGGCGGACGTGAAGAACTCCTCGAACCATTTCAAGCTGAACAGCTTGGGCGGGAAGGCAATGAACGGGCTGCTGGTGAATGCCAGCGGAACGACCACCAGCACGGGCAGAATCAGCAGCATGACCAGCAGCACGCTGTAACCGGTCAACAGGGCGCCATCGCCACTGCGCCGCGGCGCTTTGCCCCGGCCCGAAAAGCGGTGCCCCAGCCAGATCAGGATCTGCAGACCCATTCCGGACTGACGTTCCTTGGGCGCCTCGCCGCCGAGCGACGACAGCCCGGCGATGCGGTCGTAGATCACGAACACCACCAACGAGCAGGCCAACAGCACCACCGACAGGGCACCGGCGAAGTTCATGTCGAACAGGTCGAGCACCGAGGAAATCACCAACTGCGCCACCATCATTTCCCGTGGCGAACCCAGCAGCGCAGGCACGATGAAGAAGCCAAGGCTGGTGATGAACACCAGCAGACCCGCAGCGGCGATGCCGGGCGCCGAGAGCGGCAGGAAGATGCTGAAGAAGCTCATCGAACCGCTGGCGCCCAGTGTCTGTGCGGCCGGCGCGAGGCGCTGGTCGATGCTGCGCATGATCGGCAGCAGGGTAATCACCGCCAGCGGCAGCATCGAGTGGACCATGCCGATCAGCACCCCCGAAAGTGCGGGGACCAGGCCGGACGGGTTGTCCAGCACGTCGGCGGCGAGCGTGGTCAGCAAGCCCTTGCGTGACAGCAGCAGCATCCACGCATAGGTCTTGACCAGGTAGCTGGTCCAGAACGGCAGCATGATCCACAGCAGCCAACGCTCGCGACCCATGGGCGAGAGCCGGGTGAGCAGGTAGGCCACGGGGTACGCGAGCAGCACCGACAGCACGGCCGTCAGCGCCGAGATCCAGAAGGTAATGCCCAGAACGCGGGCGTACACCGGGGTCGAGGCGATCCGTTCGAAATTGCCCAGGCTCAGCTCGCCGCTGGCGTTCTGGAAACTGCCCATGAGCATTTCCGCCACCGGCAGCAGAAAGAACAGTGCCAGGAAAAGCAGGGCGGGGATGGCCGGAATCAGGCCTTTGCGCCAGTTCATGAGGTGGCCTGCGCGGGCAGCAGGGTGGCCCGTGTGGGATTCCAGGCGATGCCAACCGGGTCACCGACGCGCGGGCTGAGCTCGCGTGAACAGCGCACACTGAAGCGGTTGCCCGAAGGCAGGCGGACCAGGGCGCGGGTGTCGCTGCCCAGGAATACGCATTCATCGACGATGCCCTGCAGCAAGCCGGCAGTGGGTTCGGTCAAGCGCGCGGCTTCGGGCCGGATGAGCAGGAACGCTTCCGTGCCGGCGCTCGGCGCCTGGTGCCCGGCGCAGCCAGCCAGGTCCAGCCGTTGGCCTTCGACCTGCAGGTGGCCGGTGCCGTCGCGTTGGCCCTGGAGCAGATTGGAGTGGCCGATGAACTCGGCGGCGAAGCGTGTTGCCGGGCGATCGTAGAGTTCTTCTGGCGTGGCCAGCTGTTCGATGCGCGCGCGGTTCATCAGGCAGATGCGATCCGAGAGGGTCAGCGCCTCTTCCTGGTCGTGGGTGACATAGATGAACGTAGCCCCCAGTTCCTTGTGCATGCGGCGGATTTCCAGCTGCATGTGCTCGCGCAGGTTCTTGTCCAGGGCGCCCAGCGGCTCGTCGAGCAGGATGATCGAGGGACGGTAGGCGAAGCAGCGGGCCAGGGCGATCCGTTGTTGCTGGCCACCGGACAGTTCGTTCGGGTAGCGATGGGCGAAATCCTCCATGCGCACCATGCCCAAGGCGTCGTCGACCGCCTGGTTGACTTCGCCCTTGGGGTATTTGCGCATGCGCAGCCCGTACGCCACGTTGTCACGCACGCTCATGTGCGGGAACAACGCATAGCTCTGGAACACCAGGCCGATGCCGCGCTTTCCGGGGGCGATGTGGGTCGCGTCCTGGCCATCGATCAGCAACTGCCCGCTGTCCGGTGGGACCAGCCCGGAAATCATCTGCAGCAAGGTGGTCTTGCCCGAGCCCGAAGGCCCGAGCAGGGTCAGGAACTCGCCTTCGCGCACCTGGATATCGGTGGGTTGCAGGGCGACGAACTGACCATAGGTCTTGCCCAGGCCACGGGTTTCAAGTTTCACGCTCATGCATCGACTCCCTTACGACAAGATCCAGGCGTTGAACCGCTCGGTCACGGCAGTGCGGTTCTCTGCCCACCAGGCAGGGCTCGGCAGACGCATGTTTTTCAGGTTCTGCGGGGCGGTCGGCAGCAGCGCCGCGCGCTCTGCCGGGATGAACTCGAAGGATTTGCGGTTGGTCGGGCCGTAGGCCAGGGTGTCGGTGAAGTCGGCCTGGCGCTTGGCATCGGCGCAGAAGCGCACGAACTGTTTGGCCATGTCCGCGTGCGGCGTCCCCTTGGGGATGGCCCAGCCTTCGATCGAATAAAGCCCCTGGTTCCAGACGATCTGCACCGGCGCGCCGTTGTCGATGGCGGCCTGGGCGCGGCCGTTCCAGGCCGAGATCATGTCGACTTCGCCGCTCTGGATGGCTTGCATGGCTTGCGCGCCCGAGGTCCACCACAGGTCGATGTGCGGTTTGATCTTGTCCAGGCTCTTGAAGGCGCGGTCGACGTCCATCGGGTACAGCTCGTCGAGGCTGACGCCGTCCGCCAGCAGGGCCTGTTCCAGTGTGTCCAGCGGGCTGCGGCGCAGGCAGCGGCGGCCGGGAAATTTCTCGACGTTCCAGAAATCTGCCCAGCTCTGCGGGCCGTTGCCGTCCTTGAAGGTGTCGGTGCGGTAGGCCAGCACAGTGGAGTACACGTCGACACCGAGGAAGTTGGCGGTGATGGCTTCGGGAAGCAGGTCAGGGTATTCGCTCGCCGACAACCCGATCGGTTCGAGAAAGCCCTGGGCTTCGAGGTAGGGGATGTCGGCGGAAATGGTCAGGGTGGTGACGTCCCACACGTAGTTGCGGGTTTTTACCATGGCCGAGAACTGCGCCACCGGCTGGGACTCACGCGCCACGCTGATGACTTTGATGCCGGTGGCTTTTTCGAAGGGGTCGTAGAAAGCCTTGCGGTAGGCCACGGTGTAGGGACCGCCGGGGTCGGAGACGATGATCTGTTTATCGGCGGCGCGGACCACGCTGGGCAGGCCGCAGACCAGTGCGACCGTGGCGCCGGCCTTGAGCAACCGACGGCGTCCGGGGTTGGAAGGTGTGTGCATGACAGTCTCCTACAGAAAACGAATGGATCGTTGGGTAGTCAGGACGTCGGCAGTCAAAGCATTGCAAGAGCCGGGGTAGGTACATGGCCGCCGCCGTGCGTGGTGCGATGAAATCATTTCCCGCGGGAGCGGGCTCTGTGGGAGCGGGTCTCTGCCCGCGAAAAGGGCTCCGCGGTATATCAGTGATTCCGCGTTGCTGCCTTCGCGGGCCGAGCCGCGCTCCCACAATCAACTCACTTTCACAAGGCAGGGCTTTATTTGGCGCGGGCCTTGAAGAAGGCTTCCATCATTCGCTGCGGCTCGCCGGAGTCGTATGCCTCCTTCTGCAGGCGACGGCCGGCAGCAATGCAGTCCTTGAAGCCAGGCTCGCTCATTTCGCGGAAGCGCTGCTTGTCCAGGCGCATGGCGATCGGGGGCTTGGCGGCCAGTTCTTCGGCGATTTCCAGGGCCTTGCTCATCACTTGATCGGCTGGCACCAAATGGTGGATCAAGCCGATCTGCTTGCATTCATCGGCGTCCATCAAACGGCCGGTCAGCGTCAGCTCGATGGTGCGCGACATGCCCAGCATGCTGTTCATGATCCACGGACCGGTAGTGCTGGGAATGCCGGAGTTGATTTCTGGCTGGCCCATGCGCACGCCTGGGTGGCCAACGCGGATGTCGCCCAGCAGTGCGACCTGAAACGCGGAACCTGCAGCCGTGCCATTGAGGGCGATGATCAGTGGTTTGGACAGGCCGCGCAGGGTGGCGTAGTAGCGCTCCCACTCGCCGACCCATTCAACGGCGCGGTCCCCGTCGAAATCGTGGGCTTCGGAAAGATCCTGGCCTGCCGAAAAAGCGCGGTCGCCAGCGCCGGTCATGATCACGGCCTTGATTTCCGGGTCGGCGTTGTAGCCGTTCAAGGCTTCGATGATTTCGTTACGCATCGGCGTGGTCCAGGCATTCAGCACTGCCGGACGATTGAGGGTGATGACAGCGACAGGCCCTTTGATTTCTAGCACGATGTCTGACATGTTTATCTCAATGCGATAGTTGATGTGGAATAACGATAGAATTATCTCGCAGGATGCGCAACAGGTTTGTTTGGAAATCTTGGGCTTGAGTAAACGGCTGAAAGATTCGCGGCGGGGTGTCAGGTATTGCGCGGGGGTGGTTTCGCGGCCGATGACCGCTCCTACAGGGTTCAAATCGTAGGAGCGGTCCGTGGCCGCGAAGGGCGCGGCGGGGAGTCAGGTATTACGCGGGGGTGGTTTCGCGGCCGATGACCGCTCCTACAGGGTTCAAATCGTAGGAGCGGTCCGTGGCCGCGAAGGGCGCGGCGGGGTGTCAGGTATTACGCGGGGGTGGTTTCGCGGCCGATGACCGCTCCTACAGGGTTCAAATCGTAGGAGCGGTCCGTGGCCGCGAAGGGCGCGGCGGGGGTATCAGGTAATACGCGGTGGGAGTTTCACGGCCGATCACCGCTCCCACCGTACGGGGGCGGGTCAGGTCACGACGCGGTAGCACGGCACATAGGCTGCGCCACCTGGCAGTTTCATGCGGTTCTGCTCGACGAACGCCTGCAGCAGTTTGTCCAGCGGTTCCATGATCGCGGCATCACCGCGAATCTGGTACGGGCCATGCTCTTCGATCAGACGAATGCCCTTGTCCTTCACGTTGCCCGCCACGATCCCGGAAAACGCCCGGCGCAGGTTCGCCGCCAGTTGATGCGGGGGCAGGGCGTGGCTGAGTTCAAGATCGGCCATATTGGCGTGGGTCGGGTCGAACGGACGCTGGAAGCTTTCCTCGATCTTCAACAGCCAGTTGAAGTGGAAGGCGTCGTTGCGCTCGCGGCGGAACAGCTTCACCTGCTTCAACGACTCGGTCATCTCCCGCGCCACGTCGGCCGGGTTGTCGATGATGATCTGGTAATGCTGCCGAGCCGCTTCGCCCAGGGTCGCCACGACAAACTGGTCCAGCTGCTGCAGATACGCCTGCGCACTCTTGGGGCCGGTCAGGATCACCGGAAACGGCAAGCCCTGGTTGTCCGGATGCATCAGAATGCCCAGCAGGTACAGAAACTCTTCGGCCGTCCCTGCGCCGCCGGGGAAGATGATGATCCCATGACCGACCCGCACGAACGCTTCCAGACGCTTCTCGATATCCGGAAGAATGACCAGCTCGTTGACGATCGGGTTCGGCGCTTCCGCGGCGATGATGCCCGGCTCGGTCAGGCCCAGGTAACGCCCGCCGCTCATGCGCTGCTTGGCATGGGCAATGGTGGCGCCTTTCATCGGCCCCTTCATCACGCCAGGGCCGCAACCGGTACAGATGTCCAGCCGGCGCAGGCCCAGTTCGTGGCCAACTTTCTTGGTGTACTTGTATTCGTCCGAGTTGATCGAATGGCCACCCCAGCACACCACCATCTTCGGCTCGAGGCCGGCACGCAGGGTGCGGGCGTTGCGCAATAGATGAAAGACGTAGTCGGTAATGCCCTGGGAATCGCTCAGGTCGATGCGCTGGCTGTCCAGCTCGCTTTCGGTATAGACGATGTCGCGCAGTGCGCTGAAGAGCATCTCGCGGGTACTGGCGATCATCTCGCCATCGACGAAGGCGTCCGCCGGGGCGTTCAGCAGCTCAAGGCGCACGCCACGGTCCTGCTGATGGATACGCACTTCGAAATCCCGATAGGCGTCGAGGATGGTCTTGGCGTTGTCGACATGGGCGCCGGTATTGAGAATGGCCAGGGCGCACTGGCGAAACAGGGTATAGGTGCTGCCTGAACCGGCGGCACTGAGTTGCTGCACTTCGCGCTGGGAGAGGGTTTCCAGGCTGCCCTTGGGGCTCACCGACGCATTAATCACATTTCTTGGGGCCATTCTATATTCCCTTAACGCAACGTAGCGCGGCCACATGGGCCGCGCCATCCGGATAATGAGCGACTTCACCGGCGCCAGGCTGTCTGGCCCGGGCGCTGAATCTGCTGGTCCTGCGGGTGAAAAACCGGTTCCGCCCCAATCTTGGGGCAGTTGGACACCGGCTTCATCTTACTCCGCGGTGCCGCGCGGCGGTCAACGTCCGTCGCCACAAAAACTTCAATGCAGTGAATCGCTTGGCAGCGCACCGGGTTACCTGTGACACTTACGTTGACCGAGTCGTGAACCTTACACCCACACGCCCGGTCGATAGCTGCGGCCCATTCATTTACTTGTGCCGCTTTCGGGTCAATGCTGTGGATACCTGCCAGCGGTTGTCATGGCCCGTCTACTTCCTGGAGAACACCCCGTGATACTGATCAGACCCTCGGCCACGCTCAAAGCATGGGGCGCCCACGGCTTCACCGCCACCGGCGTGGTGCTGGCCTTTCTTGCCACACTGGCGCTGTTCGACGGCCAGCCGAAAATCTGCCTGCTGTGGCTGGGCCTGGCGCTGGTGGTCGACGGCGTCGACGGTGCACTGGCACGCAAGCTCAATACCCAGTCGTTGCTGCCGCACTTCGATGGCTCGACACTCGATCTGGTCATCGATTACCTGACGTACGTGTTCATTCCGGCACTGTTCATCTATCGCTACATTCCACTGCCCGAATTCACCTTGCTGATCACCGTCAGCATCATTCTGGTGTCGTCGTTGTTCTGCTTCTGCAACGTCAACATGAAGAGCAAGGACAACTACTTCGTCGGCTTTCCCGCGGCCTGGAACGTAGTGGCGCTGTGCATGTACATCATCTCGCCGTCGCCGTGGATCGCGCTGCTCACCGTTGTCGGGCTGGCGCTGCTGACCGTCACCAAGATGAAGTTCCTGCACCCGTTCCGGGTTCGCCGTTTCATGGCGGTCAACATCGCAGTGACGTCGATCTGGTTGCTGTGCACCTTCGTGCTGATCCTCAACCACCCCGCCAGCAACCCGGTGGCCATGGGTCTGTGGAGCTTGATGTCGGCGTACTTCCTGGGTGTGTGCTTCTGGCGCACGGCGGTCGAATGGATCGGCCGCACGCGCACCTAGCAGCCGATCAAGCAGCAGCCGGTCAAGCGCCCGGCAGGTTCAACATCTCGATCCACAAGGCGCCTTTGCCCGAAGGCGCTTCTGCCGTACGGGTCAGCGCACCCGCTGCGCCCACGGCATAGCTGCCCACCTTGTCTGCCTTTTCCCCGGTCACCAGCAACCAGCGTCCGCTGGGCGAGAAAGCGATGTTGCGCGGCTGCTTCTCCTGCAGCGGGTAGTTGCCCTGGAAGCTCAGCGTGCCGCTGGCGGGATCGGCCTTGAACGCCGAGACCGAACTGGTGGTGCGTTCAGTGATGTAGATCAGCTGACCGTCAGGCGATACGCGAATGTCCGCAGCCCAGATACGTGGTGTCGGATCATCCTTGAGATCGTTGTTGCCGGCATTGCGAATCTCGCCGTGCGCCAGGCTCAGCGACTTGGGCACGGCTTCGACATGGGCGACCTTGGTCAGGGCCCCGGTCTGCGCGTCGATGGAAAAGCTGTCGACCGTACCGCTCAGCTCGCCCACCACGTATAGAAACTTGCCGCCTGGCGCGAACGCGATATGCCGCGGGCCGCTGCCGGCGGTGACCGAGGCATGGCCGTTACCGATGGGTTCCAGGGCGCCGCTGCTGTCGTCCAGCGTGAATTGCAACACCTGGTCCACGCCCAGATTGCCTGCGTAGACGAAACGGTTGCTGGGGTCGCTGCGCACGGAGTGGGCGTAGGGGCCGGTCGGGTAGACCTTGATGTCTTCGCCGGGACGGTGCTCGGCATCTATGGGTTGTACGGTCAGCACATTGCCGCCATAGGAAGCACCCATCAGGTAGCGGCCGGTACGGTCGGTGCTCAGGTAGGCCAGGCTGGCTGCCAGCGGGGCTTCGGCGGCGGCGTCCAGTTGGCCGCTGGCCGGGTCGATGCGATAGGCCATGACGCGGAACGGCTTGACCCGAAGGGCGGCGTACAAGGTCGAACCGTCGGGGCTCAGGGCCATGGGATTAACCTGGTCGCCCGCGTGAGTCTGGTGCACCAGCGTCAGCGATCCGGTGTTTTCGTCCAGGCGGTACTGGGAAATCATGCCGTCCTCGGGGCTCGAGATATAGGCGAAGGTACTGGCCTGGGCCAGGCCGCCGGCGCAGCCGATGGCGGCGGCAAGAAGCAGATGTTTACGCATGGAAGAACCTCGGCTTTGTTGTTGTAGTCAGTCATCCTATGAGTGCGTGGTGACGAAGTAAAGCGCCCCGGCTGGGTACGCTGGGCCGATGGCCAGCGTGCCCAGCCAGGCGCCGCCTACAGGGTGTAGTGGACCAGGTGCGGTGCCAATGGGATGCGCGCGACACCTTCATCCAGCACCAGTGGCTTGCCGTCCAACAGGCAGCCACGACCACCGTCGTCGCTGCGCTCCACACTGATGTGCACGTGCCCGCCGGGCACGCGAATTTGCACGCTGAACCCTGCCCACCGGGCCGCGATACGAGGGTCGAGCAGCAGCCATTGTCCCTCGCGGCGCACACCGAGAATGCCCTCGATGCCGGCGCGGTACATCCAGCTGGCCGAGCCGGTGTACCAGGTCCAACCGCCACGCCCGACATGGGGCGCAACCGAATAGACATCCGCGGCGATCACGTATGGCTCGACCTTGTAGCGTTGCACGCTGGCGGCGTCCAACGCATGGTTGATGGGGTTGAGCAGGTCGATCAACGCCAGTGCCTCATCACCGCGGTGCTGCCTGGCGAAGGCCAGGATTGCCCACATGGCCGCATGGCTGTATTGCCCGCCGTTTTCGCGCAGGCCGGGTGGGTACGCCATCAAGTAGCCGGGATCGTGCGGCGAGTGCTCGAACGGCGGAGTGAACAGCAGCGCGATGCCGTCTGCCGGTCGCACCAGATGCTCATTGACTGCGCTCATGGCCTGCTGGGCTCGTTCGGGCTGCGCGGCGCCGGACAGCACGGCCCAGCTCTGGGCGATCGAGTCGATGCGACATTCCGGATTGCCGTCGGCGCCCAGCCACGTGCCATCGTCGAACGTTGCGCGGCGATACCACTGGCCATCCCAGGCGTGGGTTTCCAGCGCGGTCTGCAACTGCAGGTAGGCTTGCTGCCAGCGCTGTGCCCGCGGGCAGTCGCGCCGGGCGGCCAAGGGGATGAACCGCTCCAGGCTGGCCAGCAGCATCCAGCCCAGCCAGACACTCTGGCCGCGACCCTGTTCACCCACCCGGTTCATGCCATCGTTCCAGTCGCCGCTGCCGATCAGCGGCAGACCCATGTCGCCCATCTGCTCCAGGCTGCAGTCCAGCGCCAGGGCGCAATGCTCGTACAAAGAAGCGGATGACGCAGCGGTTTGCGGCAGGAAGAAGCGATCGGTTTCGCCGCTGGCCAGGGGCTCACCTTCAAGGAAAGCGACAGGGGCGTCGAGCACCCCTTCGTCGCCACTGCTGCGAACGTACTCGGCGGTGCAATAAGCCAACCAGGCCCGGTCGTCGCTGATGCGGGTGCGCACCCCCTGCCCGGAATGAGGCAGCCACCAGTGCTGCAGGTCGCCTTCGACGAACTGCCGACCTGCAGCGCGCAGCAGATGTTCGCGGGTCAGGTGCGGTGCTGCCAGGCTCAAGGCCAAGCCATCCTGCAACTGATCGCGCAAGCCGTAGGCGCCACTGGCCTGGTAGAACGCCGAGCGTGCCCACAGGCGGCAGACGATGGTCTGGTACAGCAACCAGCCGTTGAGCATGATGTCCAGTGCCCGATCCGGGGTGCGCACCTGCACGGCTTCGAGCTTGTCGGCCCAGCTGTCGCGCACGCGTTGCAGCACACCGTCCAGATGTTCGTGGCGGTACTTGAGCACCAGACGCTGGGCTTGTTCCAGCGACGGCGCCTGGCCGACCAGCCATACCAGTTCGATCTGCTGCCCAGCTGCCAACAGCACTTCATGCTGCTGGGCGGCACAGGGATCGAGCCCGGCGGCGCTGGCGCCGGCCAACGGCGCCGAGGAGGCGAGCGCAGCCGGGGCGGCGTAGCTGCCGTGACGGCCAAGAAACTCGGTGCGGTCGGCCGTCCAATGGCCGATACCACCGGCCAGGTCGGAAAATGCCACGCGTCCGGCAAAGGCGATGGCGCACGGGTTGCGTGCCAGCAGGGCCCCGGTACGAGCATCCACTTCGCTGATAAGCCCCGCGGCGGTGGCCGCGCGCGAGGTACCCAGCACCCATTCCAGGTAGCTGAACACACTGAGCCGGCGGGGTTTGTCGCTGAGGTTGCGCACGCTCAGACGGCTGATCTTGACGGCGTCCTCCAGTGGCACGTATTGCAGCAGGCCCATGTGCAACTGGTTGGCGCTGTGCTCGAAGCGGCTGTAGCCGAACCCGTGCCGCGCGCTGTAGCGCCCTTCGTCACGCACGGGCCATGCACAAGGCCCGGTGATGATGCCATTGGCGTTGTCGCGTACGTACAGGGCCTCGCCGCTGGCGTCGCCCACCGGGTCGTTGCCCCAAGGAGTGAGCTGGTTCTCCCGGCTGTTCAGCGCCCACGTGTACCCGGCGCCCTGGGTCGAGACCTGGAAGCCGAAGTTCTGATTGGCGATGACGTTCAGCCAGGGTGCCGGGGTACACGCGCCCTGGTCGAGTAGGGTGACGTACTCGCGGCCTTCGTCGGCGAAACCGCCTAGGCCGTTGAAACACTCCAGCACTTCCTCGACCGCCTCGGGGGCGCCGGCTGTAGCGGCAACGCTCGTCGCCCGTTGCGGCCACTGCGCTTTGCGATCAGGTACGCCCTGGCTCGGACGCAGGCCGATCTGCGCATTGATGCATCCGCTGTGGGCGCGCAGCACCAGGCGCGCGGTGGCCAGCAACAGGCTGCGCGCATCGCCCGGCAACAGGTCGGCCCGCAGCGTGTACACCGTACCGCGGCTCAATACCGCGCTGGGTCCGGGTCGCGATTGACTGCTGCGCACTGCGGTTTCCACGGCAATCTGCAGGTCCTGCTGATAGCTGGCGTCACGCTCGTTGAGGATCACCAGATCCACGCTCAGGCGCTTCATTCGCCAGTATTCGTGGGCCAGCAGCAGTTCACGCACTTGCGGCAGATCTTCGATGTCGTCGATCTGCAGCAGTACGACGGGCAGGTCACCCGAGATGCCCATTGGCCACAGGCCGGCCTGGCTGCCTGCACCGCGCAGGATGCTCAGCGCTGGTGCGCGCCATTGAGCGTCAGCGTACAACAGGGACGCGCTCAAGCGCTGGAAGTCGGCTGCCGCCTCGGCGTCGATATCCAGATGGCGCAGTTGCACCTGTGCCTGGGTCCAGGCCAGGGTCTTGGCGCGCTCGTAGGCACTGTGCTCATGGTGCTTGTCGATCAGGCCCAGCAGCGCTTCGCGGCTGTCGGCCACCACGGTCCAGAAGGCGATGTCCACGCTCTGGCCTGGAGCGATGCTGAGGCAGTGACGCAGGGCGAACAGCGGGTCGAGCACCGTGCCGACGCTGTTGGACAGTGTTGCGCCGGACTTCAGGGCGGTGGCCTGGAGCAAGGTGTGCTCGCGGCCGAGAAAGGCGGCGCGGTCGCTTTCGTACTGCACCGGGCCGTCCAGCGGCGTGTCGAGCACTGCGAAGTGAGCGGCCCAGACCTGCGGCTCCTCGCTGCTGCGCGGCCGCCGGGTAGCCACCAACGCGGCATATTCAGGCAGGTACTCGGTAACCACGAACAACTTGGCAAAGGCCGGGTGAGCGCTGTCGGCCGAAGCGGCGCCCAGTACCAGTTCGCTGTAGGTGGTCAGCTCCACGGAGCGGGTCTGCTCGCTGCGATTGGTCAAGGTGAGTGAGCGCACTTCGCTGTCGTCCTCGCCGGACACCAGCACGGTCAATGTACTGGTCAAACCGTCGCGGTGGCTGATGAACTGGGCATGGTCCTCGGCGAACGTGACCTCGCCCAGGCAACCGTGCGCACGGGTGTCGGCAGCGGACCACAGGGTGCCCCGATCCAGATCACGCACGAACACGAACGAGCCCCACGGGTCCAGTACCGGATCTTCGCGCCAGCGCGTCACGGCCAGATCGCGCCAGCGACTGTAGCCAGTCCCGAGACCGGTCAACATCACGCAATAGCGCCCGTTGGAGAGCAGATGGGTGATCGGCGCTGCCACCGGCAGGCCATCGAGGGCGCGCTGGGTGCGACCTTCCAGCGTCTCTGCGGCGACGTTATGGCCGTGTTCGGCAGCGGCTTGCAGGGCTGCGACATTGGCGGGCATGCGCTCCTGCAACAACAGCTCGCTGGCCTGGATCATCGGTTCGCGGTGAAAGCGCTCGCGCATGGCACCGTCGAGCAGCACGTTGGCGATGGCCACCACTGTCATGCCCTGGTGGTGAGCCATGTAGTTGCACACGATTGCCTGCGAAGTGTCCTCGGGCAAGCGTGTCGGGGTGTAGTCGACCGCTTCGTAGAAACCGTACTGGCCGAGCGCGCCCAATGCCCGCAGGGTGGCGAAATTGGCCCAGGCGCCGGGAGCGTCGACCATCGCTGCCAATGCCGTGGCATAGGGTGCGATGACCTGGTCGTCGGCCAGCCCGCGCTTGAGCCCGAGGCCGGGCACGCCGAAGTTGGAGTATTGATAGGTGAATTCCAGATCGCGCGCATTGTAGGCCGATTCGGAAATCCCCCACGGGATGCCCAGCGACTTGCCGTAGGCCTGTTGACGCTCCACCACCAGCCGTTGTGTCTGGGTCAGCAGGCTGCCGGCGGGGGCGCGCATCACCAGGGACGGCATCAGGTACTCGAACATCGACCCGGACCAGGAGATCAGGGCCGAGCCATTGCCCAACGGTGTGGCACTGCGGCCCAGGCGGAACCAGTGCCGCGTGGCGACATCGCCCTTGGCGATGGCGAACAGGCTGGCCAGGCGTGCCTCGGAAGCCAGCATGTCATAGCAGTTGCTGTCCAGTTGCTGCTCGGCGACGCGGTAGCCGATCGACAGCAACTGCCGCTTGCGGTTGAGCAGAAAGCCGAACTCCATGTCCATAGCCATGCGCCGCGCGTTATCGGCCAACGCTCGCAGGCGCGCCGAGGTGTCGCCGTGCAGTTGGCGGTCATCCAGGTGAGCCGCGAACGCCTGTTTCAAGGCTGGCAGCCAGACGCCATTACCAGGGTCGGCCGGGATTTCCCCCAACAGCCTGGCGACTGCCTGTCGACCGAGGTCGAACGGGGTCTGCAGGTGCGCCTGTATCTGGGTCAGCGGTTGGCTGCGACCTTGTTCTTCAATGACCAGCAGCAGGGTGTCGTGCAGCCCGGAGGAGGGGTCCAGCGGACCTTGCTCGGCCCACTGTTCACAGGCATTGGCCAACGCGATCAAATGCCCGGCCAGATTGCCGCTGTCGACCGCCGACACGTACACCGGCGGCAGTGGGCGCAGGTCCTGGGTGTCGTACCAGTTGTAGAAATGCCCGCGAAAGCGTTCCAGCGTCTGCATCACCGCCAGGCTCGCCTCCAGGCGCAGCAAGGTCTGGCGGGTGCCCGCCCAGCCGAAGTCCCGCGCACTGGCGGCCGCCAGCAGGTACAGGCCCATATTGGTCGGTGAGGTGCGGTGGGCAACCACCGGGTGGGGCTGCTCCTGGAAATTGTCGGGCGGCAGGTGGTTGTCACCGGCCGTCACGAAGGTTTCGAAGTAGCGCCAGGTGCGTCGGGCAATCAGCCGCAGGTCCTGTGCCTGCGTGGCGTTCACGGGCGCGCAGGGAGTGATCGAACTGCTGCGGCTGACCCATTGTGCGATGAATGGGGCCGTCAGCCACAGCAGGGCAAACGGCACGATCAGCGCGGCATTGCCAGGCGCCTTGGCCAGTGCGACGGCGCAACCGGCCAAGGCCAGCAGCAGTCCCGGGGCCATGCGTCGAGCGTGTGCGCCAAGGCCAGGGCGCGGCGCTGCACCGGCCTGGGCGGCAGTGGTCCATTCCAGCAGCAGGCGCTTGCTGTGAAAGACCCGGTACACACTGCGGAAGATGGCATCGAGCATCGACCAAGCCTGGTCGGGCAACCACGCCAGGTCGAGCACGAACTGCCAACTGGCCAGGCGCAAGTCATGGGTCAGGCGCTGGCCATGGCTGCGCCAGAGTACCGCCGGGCGCTTGCGCGGCGCGGCCAGGAGCAGTGCCCACATGGCAGGCAGGGCGCTGCAGGCAAGCACGGCGAAGGTTGCGATCCAGGCCGCCGGCCCAGGCAGGCACCAGGCGACCAGCAGGGCGCCCAAAGTGGCCGGCGCCACCAGCGAACGACGCAGGTTGTCGATGATTTTCCAGCGACCAAGTGCCGGCAGTTGCGCCTTCAACAGCCATGGCAGCAACTGCCAGTCGCCTCTTGTCCAGCGGTGCTGCCGGCGCATCGCGACGTCGACCCGCGCCGGAAAGGCTTCGACCACTTCGATCTCGCTGACCAGCCCGGCCCGCGCGTGAATCCCTTCGAACAAGTCATGGCTGAGCATGCTGTCGTCAGGTACACGGCCGTCCAGGGCGGCCTCGAAGGCATCCACATCGTAGATGCCCTTGCCCGTGTAGGACCCTTCGCCGAACAGGTCTTGATAGACGTCCGATACCGCTGCGGCATAGGGGTCCACCCCGCCTGGGCTGGAGAACACCCGCTGGTACAGGGAGCCTTCGGCGTCGAGCGGCAGGCTCGGCGTGACCCGTGGCTGGAGGATGCCGTAGCCGGTGACTACGTTGCGTCCGTCGCGACTCAGCCGCGGTCGGTTGAGCGGGTGCGCCAACTTGCCCACCAGCCTCTGCGCGGCGTCGCGGGGCAGACGTGTATCGGCGTCCAGGGTGATCACCAGACGCACGTCTGCCGGCACGGTCTGCTCACCGAAACTGGTGTGCGCATCGCCGCGCAGCAGTCGGTTGAGCTCGTGCAGTTTGCCGCGCTTGCGCTCCCAGCCCATCCAGCATCCCTGTGCCGGGTTGTAGCGGCGCTCGCGGTGCAGCAGCATGAATCGCGCGCCGGCCTCGCCCGGACCGTGCCGCCGGTTGAGTGTGGCCACGGCCGCATGGCCGGCCTCGAGCAGGGTCTGATCGTCGTCCCTGTGCTGTTCAGCGGCGTCACCGCCATCGACCAGCAAGGCAAAATACAGCTCGCCACAGTTGCCCGACAGGTAGTGCACTTCCAGTTGCTCGATGTCTTCCAGCAGATCTGCCTCGCTGCCCAGCAGCGTGGGCACAGCGACCAGGCTGCGCCATGGGCTGGGCACGCCTTCGAGCATGTCCAGCCCCGGCAGGGCGATGGCGCCGAAGGATCGTGTCACCGCGCGGTTGAGCAGGGCACTCGCCAGCTGTGAGGCGGGCAGCGCGCCCAGCACCACCAAGGCCGTCAGCCACAGGGCCGGCGCGGCGGGCAGCAGTGCCACCAGGATGGCCAGCAGCCCGGCGGTCAGTGCCAGCAGCAGGCCGACATAGCCGCCAACGCCCAACTGCCGTTGCCAGCGCAGCCAGCGCAAGCCGACTGATGGATGGAAATCTATCGCCGCTTCCAACAGCGGTCGGCCTTCGGCGATCAGTACGTGGCCAGGATCGGCTTCGCGTTCCTGCTCGGGCCTGGCGCTGGTCAACTGCAGGGCCTGCTCGGCAATCTGCAGTTCGGAAAAGGTGGAGCCGCGTGCCAACTGTTCGATGGCACTGCGGTAGAGATTGCGTGTGGTGAAATCCATGGCGGCGAAACGGCTGCCCGCACGCAGCCTGGCGTCCACCAGGCTGACGTCTTCGAACCATTGCGCCCAGTCCAGTGACGAAATCTGCCGCAGGCTGGTGATCACGTTGCGCACACTGAGGTTGGAGGCACCTTGGCGCTGCTGGGCGTGACTGACGGCCTGGCCGACGCTGCTGTTCTGTTCGTGCAGGCGTTGTGCAAGCCAGGCCAGGGCCGGGGTGGTGATCGGGTCCTTGTCGCGCAGGCGCTTGGCCAATTGCGCGGCGAACAGTTCCGACAACGGCTCGGCGCTGCGGCTGCGGATGTCGTCGTCCAGCGCACTTTGCGCACAGCCGGCAGCGAACAGGCGATCGGCCAGGGCTTCGGCATCCAGGCGAGCGAGGTCAGCGGCGGTGATCTGATCGGTCAGCCGTCGCAGGTTCTCGATCAGCACGATCCGCAGGGTGATCGCCACCGCCCACAACTCGCCGATGGTCAGCGGCTGGACCTTTTGATAGGCGTCGATGAAGCGCTGCAGCGTCGCTGGATCAAAGAAACTGTCGGTATGCGCGACGAACGCCCACGCCAGGCCGAACACCCTTGGGTAGCCGGCGAAGGGCCCGCTCGCCAGCTTGGGCAATTGCCGGTAATAGCCTGCGGGCAGGTCCTCGCGGACACCGCGGACGTGCTCTTCGACCAGAGGGTAGTTGTCCAGCAGCCACTGGGCAGCGGGAACCACGGCGATTCCATCGGCCACCGCCGCCGCGCTGGCCCGGTAGGCCACCAGCAGCACCTGAGCGTTGTCCTTGAGGCGACGTTGCAACGACAACACCCGTGGCGGCCGGGCGCTCACGGTCTGCGCAGCAGCCAGGCTCTGGGCATGCTGTTCGAGGCGTTCGATACCGAACAGTTCTTCACGTACGGGGGCGGTGGCAAGCCAGGGATCGCTGCGCAGGGCAGCCCGGAAGGGGGTATTCAGAAACGCGTTCATGGCGGTTGTCCGTTACCCGAAGGGGCCATGCAGCATGGCACATCCAAGGATGTGCCAGTGGACAGTTCGCCGTCGTTGCGGAGAAAAGCGGGTTACAGGCTGGAACGCAGGGGGATTTCTTCGCGCATGACCTGGTGGCCTTCTTCGGGGTTGCCGATCATTTCATCGTGGGCATTGCCCTGCACCAGAAACAGCTTGATATCGGCGACACCGGACAGCACCTTGCGCGCTTCCTCCACCGAGGCCACGTGCAGGGTCGCACCCTTGGCATCGGCCACCGGCTGCGACACGCCTTCCAGGATGGCGTGAAGCACGTATGAGCCACCTTCCATGGACACCAGGTTCACTTCGCTGACTTCGCCATTGTTGACGTGACTACTCAATTTATCGATGTTCATGCACGACCTCGAAACGGCGTGATGGACCGGAATGGCCATCGCTTTTGCCTCATGCATGGTTTGAGGCGGCCCACACCGGCGGAGTTCAATCCAGTGGCGGTGTGCCGCCCATGGCGGCAACCCAGGTCAGATCTTCCAGCGCCCGGCGGTCTTGGCCAGCAGTTGCTGCAGTCCATCGAGGTTGTTGACCAACTGCAGGGTCAACAGGCGATAGCCGATCAGCTCACCGGGCACCACATTGGGCGCGTCGGCATCGACGCCGGCATAGTTGCGCTCGAGCCGCTCGGTGGCACCGTCGCGCAGCGCGCGGGCCATGCCCACCAGTTGCCGACGAATGTGTCGGTGTTCCCCGCTCAGGCACTGCTGCAATTGCGCCATGGCATTGCGGTCGGTGCCGCTGGGGCGCAGGTTGGCGAGGATTTCCAGGGTGCTCAGGCACAAGCGGAAGTGGCCCTGGATCGCGTCCAGCTCGGTCATGGAAATCTTCACTTCCTTGGACACCGACGGCAGCAGCGAGCGCAACTGGACCATGTTCGCGTTGAGCTTGGACATCAGCTTCAAGTGCTCGTCGGCCGACACCGGCTGGCCGCTGACGATGCGGCTGTGGATGGTCGCGCAGCCGCGCAGTCCGGTGGCCAGGTTGTAGCGCCACGAATACACCGCATACAGCGGCAGGGCGAATGAAAACGCCAGCGCCAGGGCGATACCGATGAGAATGTCCACGGTGCGCCACAGGCCATCGGTGATCGGGTTATCGCCATGGCCGGCGACGATGAACAAGGTGATGGCCGAGAGCAGCGCGGTATAGCCGCCCTTGCCGATGGCGTGGTAGGCGAAGAAGCCGCACGCCACCGACATCAGCAGGTAGGTCACGATGGGCATTTCGAAGTAGTTCTGCTGGGCCACCACCGCCAGCCCGAGCGCGGCACCGATGAGCGTCCCGTAGGCACGTTCGACCGATTTCTTGCCGATGTTGCCGTGATGCTGCAGGCCGCCAATGACGATCAGCAGGGTGACCGAGGCCCATTCGCCGTGGGGCAGGCTGAAACCGCTGGTCAGCAGGATGGACACCAGCAAGGCGGCGACGATGCGCGCCGCGTGGATCAGGCGGGCATGCCGGTAACGGCGGTAGGGATCGAGCAATGGCCGCAGGACGCGACGCAACCAGACGGGTAGGGCGATAGATTTGAATGCATTCATCCGTTAAATGACCATGGGTGCCTGGAATAAGTCCGCCACGCAGTTGTCGACTTTGGGCTGGAACCTAAATTGTGTCATGGCCGCGGCCATTTATCTCGTTCAAGGAATGCTTTCGTCGATGCCTGCCTTCTCCCGCCTCAAGACTTTTCTGGGCCAGGCCCGGCGCGCCCTGCAGTTGGTGTGGGCGACCTCGCCCGGCCTGTTGCTGGGGTTGGTGCTGGCCACGCTGGCTGCGGGCATCCTGCCGGCACTGGCCGCCTGGCTGGGCCAGCGCATCGTCGATGCGGTGGTGGCGGCCATGCAGATGCACCAGCAAACCGGTGCGGCGCCCCTGTGGCCAGTGCTGCGCTACGTGCTGATGGAAGCCGGCGTGCTGGCATTGCTGGCCGCGGCGCAGCGCGGCCTGTCCGTGCAGCAGGCGCTGCTGCGGGTGCAACTGGGGCAGAAGGTCAATACGCTGATTCTGGAGAAAGCCCAGACCCTGTCGCTGATGCAATTCGAGGATTCGGAGTTCTACGACAAACTGGTACGGGTGCGCCGCGAAGCGTCCACGCGACCGCTGGCGTTGGTGAGCAAGTCGCTGGGGCTGGTGCAGAATCTGATCTCGCTGGTCAGCTTCGGCGTCTTGCTGGTGCATTTTTCCCCCTGGGCATTGGCGATTCTGGTGGTCGGCGCGTTGCCGGTGTTCTTTGCCGAAGCGCATTTTTCCGGGGATGCCTTCCGCCTGTTCAGTCGTCGCGCACCGGAGACGCGTCGGCAGAACTACATCGAAACGTTGCTTTCCCACGAAGGCTATATCAAGGAGGTGAAACTGTTCGGTTTTGCGCCGTTGTTGCTGCAGCGCTACCGCGACACCTTCACCAAACTGTATAGCGAAGACCGCCGGCTGACCTTGCGCCGTGACGGCTGGGGCTTCGTGCTGGGGCTACTGGGTACGGCGGCGTTCTACCTGGCCTACGCTTGGATCGTCATCGATACGGTGAACGGCCATATCACCCTGGGCCAGATGACCATGTACCTGGTGTTGTTCAAGCAGGGCCAGAGTGCGGTGAGCAGCAGCCTCACGGCGATCGGCGGCTTGTATGAGGACGGCCTCTACCTGGCTGACCTGTATGACTACCTGGCCTACCCGGTGCAGCCTGCGCAAGGCGATATCACCCAGGGCGTAAAGCCCGGCGATGGCCTGCGCTGCGAAGGGCTGGGTTTCAGCTATCCCAGCGCGAGCCGCGCGACGTTGCAAGGCATCGACCTGCACCTGGTACCTGGCAAGAGCCTGGCGCTGGTGGGCGAAAACGGGTCGGGCAAGACCACCTTGATTAAGCTGCTGACGCGTCTGTACCGTCCGGACCAGGGGCGCATCCTGCTCGACGGCAGCGACCTGCAGGAATGGCAGGAAGACGCGCTGCGTCAGCGTATCGGCGTGATTTTCCAGGATTTCATCCGCTATCAGTTCAGTGTCGGGGAAAACCTGGGGGTCGGTGATACGCGCGCGTTCGACGACACGCAGCGCTGGCGCGAGGCAGCGGTGCAGGGCACGGCCGAGCCGTTCATCGAAGGTCTGGAGCACGGCTATGCCACGCAGTTGGGACGCTGGTTCGCGGGCGGCCAGGAGCTGTCCGGCGGGCAATGGCAGAAGTTGGCCCTGTCCCGCGCCTACATGCGCCGCGATGCCGACATCCTGATACTCGATGAGCCCACCGCAGCGCTGGATGCCAGCGCGGAAGCGGCAGTGTTCGAGCATTTTCGCGAGTACGCCCAGGGCCGCATGACGCTGCTGATTTCCCATCGCTTTTCAAGCGTGCGCAACGCCGATCATATCGTGGTGCTGGAACAGGGCAGGGTGCTGGAGCGCGGCGATCATGAACAATTGATGGCCCAGCGCGGACGCTACGCGCAACTGTTCGACCTGCAGGCGCGGGGTTATCGCTGACAGGCCTACCGCATAACGCCCATCGCGGCCGATGACCGCTCCTACAGGGGAAGCGCAATCCCTTGTAGGAGCGGTCTGTGGCCGCGAAAGGTGCGCTGCGGTTTTACCGGTTCACCGCGTGCCATTCTTCGCGGGCAGAGCCCGCTCCCACAGGGGGCTGTGATTCGTAGGCGAGAGCGGCCGTCTATGGCTTGATCCCATGATGCGAGTAGCCCGATGCAAGCGCTTTTGGTTGAGATACTGGATGCCGTCCGCCCCCTGATAGGGCAAGGCAAGGTTGCCGATTACATCCCGGCACTGGCCGATGTGCCTGCCGCGCAGCTGGGCATTGCCGTCTACGGCAACGACGGCGAGGTGTTCAGCGCAGGCGATGCGCACACGCCGTTTTCCATTCAGAGCATCTCCAAGGTGTTCAGTCTGGTCCAGGCGATTGGCCACTCGGGCGAAGACATCTGGCAGCGCCTGGGCCACGAGCCCTCCGGACAACCCTTCAATTCCCTGGTGCAGCTGGAGTTCGAGCGCGGTCGGCCGCGTAACCCGTTCATCAATGCCGGTGCGCTGGTGATCTGCGATATCAACCAGTCGCGTTTCGCCGCACCGGCGCTGTCCATGCGTGACCTGGCCAGACGACTGTCGGGCAACCCCCAGGTGATCGTCGACGGTCGGGTGGCGGAGTCGGAGTACCAGCACCGCGCGCGCAACGCTGCCATGGCCTACCTGATGAAGTCGTTCGACAATTTTCACAACGATGTCGAGGCCGTGCTGCGCAGCTATTTCAGCCACTGCGCACTGCGCATGGACTGCGTCGACCTGGCTCGCGCGTTCTGCTTCCTGGCCAATGATGGCTACTGCAAGCACAGTGGCGAGCAGGTGTTGAGTCGGCGCCAAACCCAGCAGGTCAACTCGATCATGGCCACCAGCGGTTTGTATGACGAGGCCGGCAACTTTGCCTACCGCGTCGGCTTGCCTGGCAAGAGCGGCGTGGGTGGCGGCATCGTCGCAGTGGTACCGGGGCAGTTCACCGTCTGCGTCTGGTCGCCGGAGCTCAATCCTGCCGGAAATTCCCTGGCCGGCATGGCGGCCCTCGAGCTGCTCAGCGAACGGATCGGCTGGTCGGTATTCTAGAAGTGCGGCGAGTCACGTTACCTCCGTAGGAGCGGTCACCGGCCGCGAAGGGCGCGATGCCGTGCGCCTGACCGACCGTAGCGCCCCATTCGCGGCCATGGACCGCTCCTACGTAGAATCCCGGCACCTCCGTAGGAGCGGTCATCGGCCGCGAAGTGCGCGACGCGGTATGCCTGAATGACCGCGCTGCCCTTTTCGCGGCCACGGACCGCTCCTACGTGGAATCTCGGTACATCCATAGGAGCGATCATCGGCCGCGATTAAACAAAATGTGACAGGTTGCGGTGCCCAAGTGTGGCGTTGGCCTTTAAACTGCGGCCCTCTCCAGAGGGCACAATGGCATGAACGATTTTCCGACCCGCCGTCGAGTACTCGCCGGCATGGGCATCCTCGGTCTCGGCGCGCTGGCCGGATGTGGCGACAGCAACAAGCTGTCGTTCAAGCACGGCAAAGACCTGAGCAACGAGATCCTCGGCCGCACGTTCCGGCTGAAGGATCCGCAAGGCAACGAGAAGACCCTGTCCAGCTTCCGCGGCATGATGCCCATGGTCTTCTTCGGCTTCACCCAGTGCCCGGCCGTCTGCCCGACCACGCTTGCGCGGGCGGTCCAGGCCAAGAAGCTGATGGGCCGTGACGGCGACCGCCTGCAGGTGATCTTCATAACCCTGGACCCCGAGCGCGACACCCCCGAAGTGCTCGACGCCTACGTCAAGCTTTTCGACCCCACCTTCGTGGCCTTGCGCGGCACTCTGGAACAAACCGCCGATGTCGCCAAGGAGTTCAAGGTGTTCTACGAAAAGGTCCCGATCGGCGACACCTACACCATCTCCCATACCTCGACCAGTTACGTCTTCGACTCCCGCGGCGTGCTGCGCCTGGGGTTGTCCCATTCCCTCACCGCACAAGAGTGCGCCGAGGATCTGCTCACCGTAATGGAAGTCTGCTGATGAAACCCGTTGCCAAGAAGAACACCGTCCGCCAATTCGCCACGCTCCTGGCAGCCCTGAGCCTGACCGGCTACGCCATGGCCCAGACCACGATCGAAGATGCCTGGGCGCGCGCCACTGTGCCAGGGCAACCCGCTACAGGTGCGTTCATGACCCTCACAGCGGACTCCGACAGCACCCTGATCAGCGTCCAGTCACCCGTCGCCAAAGACACGCAAATCCACCAGTCGACCATGAACGGCGACGTCATGAGCATGCTCCCGGTCGACGAAGTCAGCCTGCCTGCGGGCGAGCCCGTGGTATTCGATGCCAATGGCTATCACGTGATGCTGATGGGTTTGATAACGCAGGTGAAGGAGGGCGACGCAGTGCCATTGACCTTGAAGATCAAGAACGCACAGGGGGAGGAGGAAACTGTGGAAGTCGAAGCCGTGGCCAGGGCACTGAATGCCCCCGACCACGCTCATGCTCACTGATGCAATGACGCGGGGCTGATGCCAGCGTCAAACACCCACCACAGGCATTATTTGCCGACGGTCTGACCCAGGAACCAGGCGCGTTCTTCGGCCTGGTCGATCCACTCTTCCAGCAGGCTGGTAGTGGACAGGTCGTTGGCTTCGTCGGTGACGCCGTGGGTGGTACGCATGTAGGCAGCCAGCGACTGGTTGTCGTCATGCAGTTCGGTCAGCATGTCTTCTGGCGACAGGTCAGCCACTTCGCTGCTGGCCAGGCGCTTGAGTTGCACCATCTGCTCCAGCGAACGTACGGTCGGCTCGCCGATCTTGCGGGCGCGCTCGGCAATCACATCGGTGATGGCGTAGATCTGGGTCGCTTGCTCTTCCAGCAGCAAATGATAGTCGCGGAAGTGCGAACCTTTCATGTGCCAGTGGTAGTTCTTGGTCTTGATGTACAGCGCGAACACGTCAGACAGCAATACTGCCAGTTCCTGACCGACCTGGGCCTGGTTCTGCAAGCTGGCGCCTTCGCCTTTCTCGGCCTTGGCCTTCACGGACGACACGGTCTTGAGTTCCTGTTTCACATTGGCAACGGCCATTTGAAATCTCCTGGTACGGGTTTGCGGGATTGGGTCTGTAACCACTATGGAAATCGACCGCAGGCAAACCGGTATTGCTCAGAGATATTTTCTATCCAGCCGATGAAGTGTCGCTATGACCCTGCGTTTCACGACTCCAAAGCGCCTTTATCGGGAAAACTCAAAGTGAAGCTGGTCACGCCTTCAGCGCTGTGGACACTGACGCTGCCGCCCACCAGAACCATGATCGACTGCACGATTGCCAGGCCCAGGCCACCCGAGTCTCCCGGTTCCGTGCGCGACGGGTCGACGCGGAAAAAACGATCGAACAATCGCGCCAGATGCTCGGGTGCAATGGTGTCGCCTTCGTTACGCACCGTCAGACCAACGAACCCAGCCTCGTCGTGGCGGCTGAGCAGCACCGTGGTGCCGGGGCGGGCATGGCGGACCGCGTTGGCGAGCAGGTTGCCCAGAGCCCGCTGCAGCAATTGCAGGTCGGTCTGCAGGGTGCCGTGCAGCGCGTGCTGCAGAGCGGCACCACGCTCGTCGGCGAGCAGCTGGAAATAATCACAGAGCTCTTCGCCCAGGTGGGTGAGGTCAATGGCCTGCAAGTGCACCGGCCGCTGCCCGTGGTCGGCACGTGCCAGAAACAGCAGGTTTTCCACCATGCGGTTCAGCCGCTCGTACTCTTCGATGTTAGAGCCGAGCAGTTCCCGGTATTCGTCCACGCTACGAGGCTGGTTGAGTGCCTGGCCGGTGCTGCCCAACAGGTTATGCAGCGGCGTGCGGATTTCATGGGCGAGGTCTGCGGAGAACTGCGACAGCCGTTCGAAGCCCTGTTCGAGCCGCACCAGCATGCCGTTGAGCGCCTGGATCGGTGCCTGCAGCTCCACCGGCGCGGCGGTATCGGCCAGTCGCCGGTGCAGATTGCGCAGATCGATCAACGCCAGCGCGTCGGCCATTTCGCGCAACGGCGTCAGGGCACGACGCACCAGCAACAGGCCGATGACCCAGGCCAGCAGCGCCCCGGCAGCCACTGCCAGGTACAGGCGCAGTCGGTAGCTGGCCAGGATCGCCTCGCGCTCGTGCAGGCGTTTGCCGACCATCACCGTCAAGGCTTCGCCGGCCGGGCCGACAGCGTCGCCGGCCAGCAACGAGGCGCCGTGGTCCAGGCGAATGTCGGCCCGGCTCGGCCGCCGAGCCAGGCCGATGCGTGGTGGATCGCCCAAGGTTTCGCCGTGGGGGTTGATCTCGAACACCACACTGCCATCGGCGCGACGCACGCGCAGCACGCTTTCCTGATTGCCGAGCATGTTCTGATACAGCTGCGGACGCTGCTGCAGTGCGCCCAGGCTGTCGCTGTCGTGCAGCAGGGTACGCACCTGCTCGAGCCGTCCGAGCAGCGCGATGTCGTCGCGGTAGGCGATCTCGGCCGCCAGCGAACGGTAGAGAAACACCGCGACCACGCTCATCACCAGTGAGCAGACCACCGCCACGGCCAGCGCCAGGCGCCAGGCCAGGGAGTGGCGGCGTTCACTCATCCAGGTGCTCCAGCCGGTAGCCCACGCCGCGCACGGTGTGAATCAGCTTGGGCATGAACGGGTCGTCGACTTTGGCCCGCAAGCGTCGGACCGCCACTTCCACCATGTTGGTGTCGCTGTCGAAATTCAGGTTCCACACCTGAGAGGCGATCAGCGTGCGCGACAGCGCCTCGCCGGGCCGGCCGATCAGCATGTGCAGCAGGGCGAATTCCTTGTTGGTCAGGTTGATGCGCTGTCCACCGCGGCTGACCCGGCGGCGCAGTACGTCCACCTCCAGGTCTGCCACCTGATAATGCTCGACCTCGCGCACCGCGCCCCGGCGCAGCAGCGTTCGCACGCGTGCCAGCAGTTCGGCGAAGGCGAACGGCTTCACCAGATAGTCGTCGGCGCCCAGCTCCAGCCCACGCACACGGTCTTCGATGGCGTCCTTGGCGGTCAGGAACAACACCGGTGTCGCGCCTTGCTGACGAATCAGCTTGAGCAACTGCCAGCCGTTCAGGCCGGGCAGCATGACGTCCAGGATCACCAGGTCATAGGGCTGCTGCTCAATGAGGTAGCGCCCATCCAGCCCATTGAGCGCCACGTCCACGGCAAAGCCGGACTCACCCAGGCCCTTGGCGAGAAAATTCGCCGTTTTCGCTTCGTCTTCAACCAGCAACACACGCATCGTTCAGCTCCTGTACCCGCGCATAGGCTAGGCCCCCGGCGGCCGATTGCCTATTACAAAGTTGTAATCGCTGCGACGGGGTTCTGTCGTGACCGGATTGCTAAGGTGCCAGCCACTGATCACGGAGATGCTCGATGAAAGCCCTTTGCATGACATTCACCCTGGCTTGTCTGCTCACCACCCAGGCCCACGCTGCCCTGGCCCAGCACCCTGACCTGGACCTGGCAACCGCGCAGCGGCTGGCCAGTGGCAGCGGGTGCGTGGCCGCCGTGGCGGTGCTGGACCGTGGCGGCAACGTCATCGTCCAGCAACGCGGCGACGGCGTTGGCCCGCACAACACCGAGGCCGCGCGGTTGAAAGCGTACACCGCGCTGTCGACCAAGACGCCGACGCGGCTGTTCGCCGAGCGTGCCCGCAACAACCCCGAGGCCGGCAATCTGACCTCGCTGGGGCAATTGCTGCTGCTGGGCGGCGGCGTGCCGGTCTACGAAGGCAAGCAGTTGGTCGGTGCGATCGGCATCGCCGGTGCCGGCGGCGCCGAGCAGGACGAAGCCTGCGCAGTCAAGGCCACCGAATCCGTCGGTCTGGCCATTCATTCTTGAAGGAGTAATACACCATGTTGAAGAAAATTATCCTGGCCGCCAGCCTGGCCTCCCTGTCCAGCCTCGCGATGGCCGCCAACCCCCTGAGCGTGCACGTACTAAACCTGGAAACGGGTGTGCCTTCGGCCGGTATCGAAGTGACCCTGGAGCAGCATTCGGGTAACCAGTGGCAACCGTTGGGGCAGGGTGTGACCAACGAGCAAGGCCGGATCGCCGGCCTCTACCCGGAACAGCGCACTTTTGCGCCGGGTGAATACCGGGTGGTGTTCAAGACCGGCGACTACTACCGCAAGGTCGGGCATGAAACCTTCTTCCCGGAAATCCCGGTGATTTTCGAGGTGAAGAACACCGAGCAGCACTATCACATTCCCTTGCTGCTCAGCCCCTACGGCTTCAGCACCTATCGCGGGTCCTAGTCGCAAGCCCCTGCCGTCATCCTTTCACGGTCTGCGGAAAACTATTGCCCTGTACGTGCGGTCTGTTGCACCAGAGCGGGCGTCGCAGGGCAGGGCGCCGGCACATTGCGCAGGATGATGGCGGGTATCAATAGATGAAGCAGCTTGATCTGCAGGTCATACAGCAGGCCCGGACCTGGCTCGGCCAGGGCCGGGGCGTATGGCTGTGCACGGTATTGTCGACCTACGGTTCGGCCCCACGCGGGCCGGGGGCGATGCTGGTCGCACTGGACAATGGCGAACATTGCGGATCGCTGTCCGGTGGTTGTGTGGAAGACGACTTTCTGGAGCGTGTCGCTGCCGGTTATTTCACACCAATCAATCAGGTCGTGCGCTACGGCGACGGCGGCCTGGCGCCGACCATGGCGCTGCCTTGCGGCGGCGTTCTCGACGTGTTGGTCGAATACCTCGCGCCGGATGCAGCCACGCTGGAGCATCTGGCGCACATCGAACAGGCTTTCGCCGGCGGCCAACTGTTGGCGCGGCAGGTGGTGCCTGGCAGCGATCGGCGCAGCATTCGTGCAGGGCACATGGGCGATGCACGGGTGCGGGTCAGCGACGAAGAAATCTGCATTCGCATCGGCGCGGTACAGCGCCTGATCCTCGCCGGCCTGTCGCCGGTCGCCGAATTCTGCGCGGGGTTCGCCCTGACCCTTGGCTATGAAGTGATCCTCTGCGAGCCGCGTCCCGAAGTGCTGGCTCGTTTCGACCTGCCCGGCGTGCACGTGCACGAAGTCTTGCCTGCGGTGTTCATCGCCGAGGGCGGCTGTCATTCGGCGACCGCCGTGGTGGCGTTGACCCACGACCCTCGACTCGATGACCTGACCCTGCTCGAGGCGGTGCGCACACCGGCTTTCTATATCGGTGCAATGGGCTCGATGCGCACCAGCGAAAAGCGCTTCGAGCGTCTCGAGCGCATCGGTGGGCTGGACGCGACCACCCAGCAGCGTATCCACGCACCGATCGGCCTGAACCTGGGCAGCAAGACGCCCGCCGAGATAGCCTTGGCCGTCATGGCGGATATCCTGCGCGTGGCCAACGGAATCGACCGGCAGCGTCTATGATCGCCTGGCAGGTGCCTGAAAGCCCTTGAGCCGCAGGGCGTTGGCCAGTACGAACAGCGATGAAAGTGCCATGGCTCCCGCCGCGACCTGCGGCGACAGGGTCAGCCCGCTGACCGGGTACAGCAGCCCCGCGGCTACTGGAATCAGGGCCGCGTTGTAGGCGAAGGCCCAGAACAGGTTCTGGCGGATGTTGTTCAGGGTTGCCGTAGACAAGGCGATGGCCGTGGCCACCGCGCCGAGGTTGTCCGACATCAGCACCACATCCGCGGCTTCGATGGCGATGTCCGTGCCACTGCCCACTGCAATGCCGACGTCGGCCTGGGCCAGCGCCGGTGCATCGTTGATGCCGTCACCCACGTAGACCGTGAGGCCATACTCGCGCTGCAACGCCTGGACGGCGGCCACCTTGCCTTCTGGCAGAACCTGCGCCACCACATGATCGATACCCAACTGGGTGGCGATGGCCTGGGCGGTTCGGCGATCATCCCCGGATATCATCGCCACTTTCAGGCCGAGCCGGTGCAAGGTCTGGATAGCCGCCGGGGTAGTCGACTTGAGCGGATCTGCCACGGCGATCATCGCCGCCAGTTGGCCGTCGACCGCCGCATACAAGGGGCTCTTGCCCTGTTCGGCCAGCGTCTGTGCAGCGCTGGCGAACGGGCTCGTGTCCACGCCGAGTTGCGTCATGTAGCGTTCTGCACCGATGGCCACGTCCTGCGCGCCGACCCGTGCGCGCACGCCATGGCCGGTGTGCGCCTGAAAATCCCGGGCCTCGGGCCAGTCGAGCCGAGCGTCCTGCGCCGCTGTCACAATGGCCCGTGCCAACGGGTGTTCGGACAACGCTTCCACGGCTGCGAGCAAAGGCAATAGCTGCTCGCGGGTGAAGTTGGGCAGCAGCTGCAGGTCGGTCAGGCGCGGTTGGCCTTCGGTGAGCGTGCCGGTCTTGTCCAGTGCCACGACTCGCGCGCGGCTCAGTTGCTGCAATGCTTCGCCCTTGCGCAACAGAATGCCCAACTCGGCGCCACGGCCGGTGCCGACCATGATCGAGGTGGGCGTCGCCAAGCCCATCGCACACGGACAGGCGATGATCAGCACGGCCACCGCGTGCACCAGGGCCATGCCCAGGGCTGGCGTCGGGCCAAGCCAGTACCAACCGATGAACGTGGCCAGTGCCAGTGCCATGACCACCGGCACGAACCACAATGTCACCCGGTCCACCAGCGCCTGGATCGGCAACTTGCTGCCTTGGGCCCGTTCGACCATGGCGACGATCCGCGCCAGCATGCTGGCGCTGCCCAAGGCGGTGGCTCGAAGCTGCAACGTGCCGTTCTGGTTGAGGGTGCCGCCGACCACTTGGTCGCCGGGCTGCTTGCGCACCGGCATGGGCTCGCCGGTGAGCATCGACTCGTCGACGAAGCTGTCGCCGGCGAGCACCGTGCCGTCCACGGCAATCCGCTCGCCGGGGCGAACCTGCACCACGTCGCCCTGTATCAGCTGCTCCAGCGGGATTTCGATCAAGCCCGCCTGGCGTTGCACATAGGCAGTCTGTGGCTGGAGCCTGAGCAGGCGCTTGATGGCTTGGGACGTGCGGCCCCTGGCGCGTGCTTCGAGCGTGCGGCCCAGCAGGATCAGGCAGATGATCACGCACACCGCTTCGTAATACACGGTGGCCGTAGCGCTGGGTAGCAGCTGCGGGGCGAACGTGGACACCAGGGAAAAACCGTAGGCGGCGAGGGTGCCCACCGCCACCAGCGAATTCATGTCTGGCGCGCCGCGCAGCATCGCCACGGTGCCTTTGAGGTAGAAGCGCCTGGCACAGGTGATCAGCACCAACGTGGTCAGGGCGAATTGCAGCAGCCAGTTATCCTGCTGGCTCAGGTGCAGTTGGATCCAGGCGTGGAAGCCCGGTATCAGGTGCGCACCCATTTCCACTATCACCACGGGCAGCGAGAGCGTCACCGACCAACCCAGGTCGCGCCGCAGGCGCGCGGCGTCTTGCTGGCTTTCCTGATTGGCCTGGGCCATGGCGTCTGGAGTGTGCTCAAGCGGCCTGGCGCTGTAGCCGGCCTTGTCGACGGCGGCGATCAGGGCCTGGGCGTCCACGCCGCGGCCTTCCACGCGAGCGCGCTCGGTGGCCAGGTTGACCGCCGCTGCCGTCACACCTGGCACCTTGAGCAGGGTGCGCTCGACCCGACCCACGCACGACGCGCAGGTCATGCCGTGGATACCCAGCTCGACGACACCTTCGTTTGCTGCCATGACGTTTTCCTCCTTCCGTCCCATGCCTGGACTGTGACCCTTGCCACCATGGGAAGGTCAAGCCCGCACTCCCATGTGGGAGCGGGCTCTGCCCGCGAAGGCCACACCGCGTTCCACCAGGCACACCGCGCCAGGCCCTTCGCGGCCGATGACCGCTCCTACGACCCATGTAGGAGCAGTCTGTGGCAGCGAAGAGGGCATTTGCCGATCCTGTAGGAGCGGTCCGTGGCCGCGAAAAGGGCACCGCGGTGCATCAGGCACTCCGCGCAGAGCATCTCCCGGCCGATGACCGCTCCTGCCAATGACGGCAGTCGCGCGGAGGTGGTGAAAATGGCAGCATGGGCGCACAAGAACTGGAGAACTGCCATGAAGATCGTCATCGCCCCTGACTCATTCAAAGACAGCCTGAGCGCCGCCGACGTTGCTTCAGCCATCGCCCGGGGCCTGCGCCAGGCCCTGCCCGACGCGCAGCTCGTCGAGCGGCCGATGGCCGATGGCGGCGAAGGCACCATGCAAGCCATCATGGCGGCTTGCCAGGGCGAGCTGCGCAGCCTCACTGTCGAAGGCCCCCTGGGCGAGCCTACCCAGGCCCATTGGGGCTGGCTGCCCGACGAGCGCACCGCCGTCATCGAAATGGCCGAAGCCAGCGGGCTGCAACTGCTCCAGCGCCAGCAACGCGATGCCTGCAACAGCAGCACCTATGGCACTGGCCAATTGATCGCAGCAGCCGTGGAGGCCGGTGCACGACGCATCATCCTCGCCATCGGCGGCAGTGCCACCAATGATGCCGGCACTGGCATGCTCTGCGCGCTCGGTCTGCGCCTGACCGATTCTCAGGGCAGTGAATTGCCCCGTGGCGGCCTGGCGCTGGCACAAGTAGCCAAGGTCGACGCCAGCGGCCTCGACCCACGTCTGGCCGATGTGCAGTTCGAAGTCGCCGCAGACGTCGACAACCCGCTGTGCGGTCCCCACGGCGCCTCGCACATTTTCGGCCCGCAGAAGGGCGCTACACACGAACAGGTGCTGGCGCTGGACAAGGCTTTGGACCACTTCGCCGATCACTGCGTAGCGGTGCTGGGCCAGGACTGCCGTGACGCGCCTGGTTGCGGCGCAGCAGGGGGCATGGGCTTCGCGGCCAAGGCCTTTCTCGGTGCCTCGTTCCGCCCAGGGGTCGAAGTGGTAGCGCAACTGGTGGGCCTGGCCGATGCCGTCATCGGCGCCGACCTGGTGATCACCGGCGAAGGGCGCTTCGATGCCCAGACCCTGCGCGGCAAGACGCCCTTCGGCGTGGCCCGCGTTGCGCGCGCTGCGGGTGTCCCGGTGGTGGTGCTGGCCGGCACGCTGGGCGAAGGCTACCAGGACCTGTACGCCCATGGCATCGATGCCGCGTTCTCCATTGCGTCCGGTCCGATGACCCTGGAGCAGGCGTGCGCCGAAGCCAGTGCGCTGCTCAGCGATCGCGCCCGCGACATCGCCCTGCTTTGGCAGCTGCGCGGTTAGGACGCAAGTGCGCCGTGGGTCAATCGCGCTCGCGCATGAAGAAGCCCGCCACGTACTTGCGGAAGGTCTCCAGGCTCTTGAAGTCGGCCAGGCGCTTGAAGGTTTCGGAACTGGGCTCCGGACCCAGCGGCTCTTTCATCAGCGAAACCGAGAGGACCCGGTCCAGGTCCGAGCTGAGCACCAGTTCGTCCATCACCATGGCGCCGATCACCGGTCGGCGCATCAAGACCTTGACGCCTTTGCTGGCCATCCAGTCGATCAGCGACACCAGCATCTTCAACGCCTCGCGTTCCTCGTCGCGGAACACCGGGAACAGATGCCCGCGGGTCAGCACCGGCACCGTCGCCACATGCACCATTTCATAGAATTGGCTGCCGGCGGTTGCCGGTGAATACAGGGCCAGGGCCAGCAGCGGCCCACTGCTGCGCGCGCCACCCCACAACAGATGATGGCCCTGGAAGTCGAAGCCGGCGGTGCTGCGCTCGGTCATCACCTTGCGCCCGACTACGTCGGACACGCAGTCGAGCAGCAGCCCATAGCGGCGCTGCCCAATGAAGGCGGTGGAATCCTTCAGGCGTGCCTTGAGCATCATCATGTGCTTCATGTCGATGCGGGTTTCCAGATAATTGCTCGCCGGCACCCTGTCGATCAGCGGGTAGCGTGTGGCCACTTCGCGCAGGTCGGCGAACTGGCGGGTCAGATCCTTCTTCAGGTGCGTGGCGTACACATTGAGCCCAGAGGCTTCGATGAACGTCAGCAGCAGCGAGAGCAACCGGTGCTGCTCCCGTCGCGGACTTGCCACCACGGCGGTGCCAGGCGTGCCGGGCATGGCCGGGGCGCGGAAATCGCCAATCAGCTTCAGCGGCACATCGGGGGGCAACCAGGCGGCCGGCAGTGGCCCTTCATCCTCGCGCCCAGGCGTACTGTCACGCTCGTCATGTATGAAGGGGCAACCCTCGGCATGCTCGGCCGTGCCGGGGTTGTTCTTCAAAAACAGCGTGCCGGTACTGCTGTTGAGCGTCACGTTCATCACCGGCAGCGTACCGGGCCGGCAATCGCACGCCAGCCACTGGCCCTGGGTGCGGACCTTCATCAGCCACTGGTTGGCCTGCAGGAGCTTCGGGCCTTCACTGCGGCCTTCGACGAATTCGGTCACCAACTGCTGTTCGGCAGGGGTCAGGGCGCGGACTGGCGCGCCGGTCTTTTCGATGATTCTCATGACGCTGCAAACGCCCCTTCAATGAACGGATCCAGGCCGGGCTGGCCTCCATGGGACAACGTTTGCGCAGCATGTATCCATTGCTGGTGCCGCGCCCGCGCCCACTGCCAGGGCATGATCGCCCCAGCTGCATCGGCCGCATGAACGAATGCACTAACGGCTTGCCGCGCACTCGAACGACCGCTACCGTTGTAGCCTCAGCCCACCGACAGGAGCCATGACATGGCAAGCACGCAAGCGAGCATCGACATTCCGGCATCGGCCGATCAGGTCTGGAATCTGGTGGCCGGGTTCAACTCCCTGGCCGACTGGCTGCCCATGATCCAGCACAGCGAAGCCCAGGAAAACGGCCGGCTGCGCCACCTGACCACGGTGGACGGTACCGTCATCATCGAGCGTCTTGAGACTTACGACAACGCCGCGCGCACCTACAGCTATTCCATCATCGAAGGTCCCTTTCCGGTGAGCGATTACCTGGCGACGCTCAAGGTCATCGAGGTGGACGCCGGCAACAGCCGAGTGGAGTGGGGCGGTCGCTTCAACCCGGTCGGCATGAGTGATGCCGAGGCGGTGGAAATTTTCGACGGTGTCTATCAAGGTGGCCTGCAGGCGCTGCGCGGTAACTTCTGATCGAACCGGCCAGGTAAGGGCGGACGGGTCAGGCACCGACGCGGATGCTAGAATGGCGGGCGTCTACCCTGGCACTCAAGGATCCCCCGGTTTGTCTGATCTGCAGAACCCTCTGTTGCAATATCTCGCGCGGCTGATGCCGTCCAGCCGCACGACCATGCAATACGTATTGCAGGATGCCGCGGACCGGCTGGGCTTCGAGGACGTCGACATTCGCGAGGTGCCCTGGCACCGTCTCGAACCCGGGCACGTTACCTCGCTGGTGGCCGCCCTGCGCGAAGATGGCTACGCCCCCAATACCACCTCGCTTTACGTCAACGCCGTGCGCGGGGTCATGAACGAGGCGTGGCGGCTGAGCCTGATCGACCAGGATCACCTGCTGAAGATTCGCTCGGTCAAGCCCATGCAGGGCACCCGCCTGGGCAACGGCCGCAACCTCAAGCGCAGCCTGATCCGCGACCTGATGGAGGTCTGCGCCAACGATCCGCGGCCGCAGGGCCTGCGCGACGCCGCCGTCATCGCCATCCTGTATGGCTCTGGCATGCGCAAGTCGGAGTCGGTCAACCTCGACCTGGCCCAGGTCGACTTCAGCGAGCGCAGCCTGCGCGTGACCGGCAAGGGCAACAAGGAGTTGATCAAGTACGCGCCGGGCTGGGCTTTTGCCCATCTGCAAACCTGGCTGGCGTTTCGCCGCAGCCAGCTTCCCGCAGGCCAGGCCGATGACGACTTTCTTTTCAATCGCATCCGCCGCGGCGCGCACATCACCCGCGAGCGTATCACCAAGCACGCCATCTACTACATCGCCCGACAACGCGGCACCCAGGTCGGCGTGAAGATCATGCCCCATGATTTCCGCCGTTCGTTCATCACCCGAGTGATCGAAGAGCACGACCTTTCGATTGCCCAGAAGCTGGCGCACCACACCAATATCCAGACCACTGCGGCCTACGACATGCGCGACGACAACGAGCGTCGCCGCGCCGTGGACCGCTTCGATCTTTGAGCCTGCAGGCCCTTGTCGCAAGCTCGGGCCAGCTCAGTGACGAGCCACTGGGCCGGCTGGCAAAAACCAGTTCAGCAGCAGCGCGCAGATACCGCCAGTGGCTACACCCGACTCCAGCACATTGCGCAATGCGCCAGGCATGTGCGCGAGGAACTCCGGCACCTGAGCCACACCCAGGCCGAGGGCGAGCGATACGGCGATGATCAGCAGCGCCCGACGATCAAGGTCGACGCTGGCAAGGATATTGATGCCCGATGCGGCCACCGCGCCGAACATCACCATGGCAGCTCCACCCAGTACCGGTTCGGGCACCGCCTGGATCACCCCGGCAACCGTCGGGAACAGCCCGAGCAGAACCAGCATCCCGGCGATCCATACGCCGATGTGGCGGCTGGCGATGCCGGTGAGCTGAATGACCCCGTTGTTCTGCGCGAAGATGGAGCTGGGGAAGGTATTGAAGACACCGGCCAGCAGCGAGTTGGTACCGTTGACCAGCACGCCGCCCTTGATGCGCTGCATCCACAGCGGGCCCTCTACGGGCTGGCGCGACACCTTGCTGGTCGCCGTCACGTCACCGATCGCTTCCAGGGACGTCACCAGGTAGATCACCAGCATTGGAATGAACAACGCCCAGGAGAAACCGAGGCCGAAGTGCAGCGGTACGGGCACCTGAAATACCGCGGCCTGGTGCATGCCGGTGAAATCCAGTCGGCCCAGGTAACCGGCCAGCGCGTAGCCCATGGCCAGAGCGATGACGATGGCGGCGCTGCGCATCCAGGTCACCGGAATCCGATTGAGCACCACGATGATCGCCAGTACCAGGCCGGAGAGCGTGAGGTTTTCGCCGTTGGCGAACGTGCCATTGGCCATGGCGCCGAAGCCGCCACCCATGCTGATCAGACCGACCTTGATCAGGGTCAGGCCGATCATCAGTACGACGATACCGGTGACCAGCGGCGTGATCAGCCGTTTGACGAAGGGCAGGATTCGCGAAATGCCGATTTCCACGAACGACCCTGCGATGACCACGCCGAAGATCGCCGCCATCACAGCTTCCACCGGTGTGCCCTGTTGCACCATCAGCGCACCCCCGGCAATCAGCGGGCCGACGAAGTTGAAACTGGTGCCCTGCACGATCAAGAGGCCCGCGCCGAACGGGCCGATGCGTCGGCATTGAACGAAGGTAGCGATGCCTGAAATGACCAGCGACATGGAAACGATCATGTTGGTGTCACGGGCGCTGACGCCCAGTGCCTGGCAGATCAGCAGGCCAGGCGTGACGATCGGTACGATGATCGCAAGCAGGTGCTGCAGCGCGGCAAGCATGCCCAGCAGTGGGCGAGGGCGGTCTTCCAGGCCCAGGATCAATTCGTCGCTGGGTGGCTGTGGGGTGCTCATGGCAAGGGCTCCTGAGAAAGAGCGCGAAGGCTCCGGCAAAAAGAGCGCGATGGCTCAATCGAAAGGAGCGCGATTCTACGGCGCGGCGCCCATGGGGCAAACCGGTTTTTGCTGAGGATGTTCGAACCAGGGGCAAGAAAAAGCCCGCACGAGGCGGGCTTCGACAGGGCAACGGTGAATCAGTCGTCGCGACCCATGATGCCGAACAGCTGCAGCAGGCTCACGAACAGGTTGTAGATCGACACGTACAGGCTGATGGTCGCCATGATGTAGTTGCGTTCGCCACCATGGATGATCGCGCTGGTCTGGAACAGGATGCACACCGACGAGAACAGCACGAAACCGGCGCTGATCGCCAACTGCAGACCGGCGATCTGGAAGAAGAAGCTCGCCAGCACCGCGCCCAGCAGCACGAAGAAGCCTGCGGTAATGAAGCCGCCCAGGAAGCTCATGTCCTTGCGAGTGATGAGCACATAGGCCGACAGGCCGCCGAACACCAGCGCCGTCATGGCGAAGGCCGAGCTGACCACTTCGGCGCCGCCCTGCATGCCCAGGTAACGGTTGAGGATCGGGCCGAGCAGGAAGCCCATGAAGCCGGTCAGGGCGAAGGTGGACACCAGGCCCCAGGCCGAATCACGCAGCTTGTTGGTCAGGAAGAACAGCCCGTAGAAGCCGATCAGCACGACGAAGATGTTCGGGTAGCCGACGCGCATCTGCTGCGCGACGTAGGCCATCACGCCACTGAAAGCCAGGGTGAGTGCCAGCAAGCCGTAGGTGTTGCGCAGGACGCGGCTAACTTCTAGCTGCTGCACCTGCGAGCCTTGATTAACTGCATAATCCTGTTCGCGCATGGCGAGACTCCTTTGATTGAACACGTCTGAAACGTTCAGATGCAAAGATCATATCAGACCCTTGCCTAGCCGCTCTATCCAGAGTTTGACAGCGTGTTTCATTCCGGTATTATGGCGCCCGCAAAGCAACCAGCAAGACATTCGGGAAATTGGCAGAGTGGTTGAATGCACCGGTCTTGAAAACCGGCGAACGTTAATAGCGTTCCCAGGGTTCGAATCCCTGGTTTCCCGCCAAACATCGAAAAGCCCCGCATTGGCGGGGCTTTTTCGTTTTCGCCGTTGCAGAAGTGCCATGTCGCGAAACCCACTTGTGCAGGTGTCCTGATTGTTGCGTTACAGCAAGAAAAAGATATCGAGGTTGATCAGGAAAGGCGTCGTCTACGTGACGGTCATGGGGGTGATGGGAAATTCCGGGAGGATCTTCGATCACCTTTCGGTTTGGCAGCCGTGGCGCCTGGCGAAACAGATGCTTGGCTATGTATTGATGCATTGAGGTATCGATGCATTGAGCCGCTGGGCGTTTCAGTGCGGTGTCAATCGCCCGCGCAGCGCCGAAACCCCGGCGCGCAGCGCGTGGCCGCGGCAGGTCAGCACCACCAGCGAGGCAGCCGCCGCTACGGCCATGTCTTTCTGGGCATCCCAGAAATCGCCCTGGGCACCGACGAAGGCCGAGTCGCCACCGCCCACGTACGCGGCGCCTGCCCACTCCATCAGTTCATAGAGCATCGAGGTCGACAGCACCAGCGACCAGGCGATCAATGATGCCCACGCACCCTTGAGCTGGCATTTCTCACTGACGATTTCCCGCAAGGGCAGGCTGAGCAGCAGGCCGTAGGCCAGGTGCACGAAACGATCATATTGATTGCGCTCCCAGCCCAGCGCTGCATTCACGTCCACCCCGCTGATCAGGTACAACGCTTCGTTGTAGGGAACCTGGGGGTAGGTGAAGTGCGTGCCCACCTGATGCAGGCATAGAAAGATGATCACCATCACCCACGCGCGTCGGCTCCACTGGAAATGGTCACGGGTGAACCACACGGCCACGGCGCCCACCAGCACCAGAATGTTTTCGATCAGCCAGGTCTGGCGGTCCAGCGGCTGCCAGCCCGAGGCGATCACCGCCAGCAGCAACACCCAGTGCCAGTAGCCTATGCTTGTCCTTCGAGTTGCCATTGTCACGCTCCTCGCCAAGTCCTCTGCTGCAGTTGATCACCATGCCCTACATTAATTCGTTCAGGCTTGCAGCGCTGGCTGATCGACAGCCCGGTCCGGGTCGTCGGGCCTCTGGAGGGGAGAAAGTGAATTGCAAATTGGAATGAACATTTGCCGAACTACCACCCGTCGTATCTATCTGCAACCAACGCGCGATAGATAGGTCAAGAGACTTACAGCCGCCGGATGCCGGCATCTCCTCGACAGGTATCGTCCATGATCGGAATCATTGTCCCAGCTCATAATGAAGAAGCAGTGGTCGCTCAATGCATCGAGTCGTTACTGATTGCCGGTGAGCATCCTGGACTGTCGGGCGAAGAGGTCAAGGTGGTTATCGTGCTGGACGAATGTTCCGACGGTACCCAGCAAGTGGTCAACCGCTACCCCGTACAGAGCGTGGCCGTGGCGCACTGCAACGTCGGTCGTACGCGCGCCGCGGGTGCTCAACTGTTGTTGGATCAAGGCGCCCGCTGGTTGGCGTTCACCGATGCCGATACCCTCGTGCCGCCCACCTGGCTGGTCGATCAGCTGCGCTTTCGCACCGACGCGGTTTGCGGCACGGTGCGCGTGGATGACTGGTCGTTGCATGCCGAGGAAGTTCGCAGCCGTTACGACGCCCTGTATACCCCGGTGGAAGGTCACAAGCATGTCCACGGCGCCAACATGGGCGTCAGTGCCCAGGCCTACCGCCGGGTTGGCGGGTTCAAGCCGCTCAAGGCCCACGAGGACGTGCACCTGGTGGCCGACCTGAAAGAGGTCGGGGCGTCGATCACCTGGACTTCGATCAACTGCGTGACGACCAGCGCCCGGCTGGATTGTCGCTGCCGTGAAGGCTTCGGCGACTACCTGCGCTCGCTGTCGATCGGTGCTCCGCTGGAAGCAGTTGGTTGAGCGTGCCCGAGCGTCCGAATTTGCCAACATGAACACTGAAAATAAGATCGGAACTATTTCCAACCGGCAACGCCCTAAGTTCAGGCAGCAAGTACGTAGCTTCCGGCTTACATACTTCAAGTACTGTCACTAAAACGATGATCAAAGTGAGGCTCAACATGAAAAGCGAACAAATCGAAGGCGTAGCAGAAAAGATCGCCGGCAAGGCTCAAGGTGTAGTGGGCAAACTGGTCGGTGACCATTCCCTGCAGGCAGAAGGCGCAGGTCGTGAAGCGGCTGGCCAACTGACCAAGACCTACGGCGACGCGCTGAACAATGTGTCTGCCTTCGTCAAGGAAAAGCCAGGTGCCTCGTTGGCCATTGGCGCTGCCATTTTCGTACTGGTAAGCCGTTTCCTGCGTCGCTGATTCTGCTGCGCTTAAAGTGTCTTCCCAACCGTTCGATTCCTGGCCTTCAGCCAATTGAACGGTAGGGAAGTGCAGCAACCCCCCCCCGCACTCCCTCTAACGCTTCAACCCCCCCAACCCAGCGAACGACGAATGACGTCTCTGTAAGGCGTTTCTAGTTGCTGCGGCAGTTGTTCAATGTATTCCCGCGCATGTATTCGCACTTCACCCGTCAAGTTTTGCAGATAGTCGAGAACATCGTCGATGGTGGGTATCCGTGCCTCTATACCCGCGAATCGCGGCGGCAAAGCGGTCCAGATGACTGCATCCAGTTCTCGCTCACGAGCCCATTGGGCAAGGACCCCGGTGGACCGGTCGCTGCAGATGAAACTGCCGATGCCATCATCGCGCGAATGGGGTATCTGTTCACGTTCGCGCAGTGCCTGGCAGGCGTCGTCGAGCGAGGTGGTGTCCAGCAAGGCCCAGAGAGATGGCACAGCAGGTGCATTCAGGCAGATCGCCGTGGCCAGCTCGCCGCCATCGCCGACCCTGCAAAGCTCGACGGGTAATGCAGGGCCGTCGGTGTGCCACGGGCTGCAGGCCGGTAAAGCCCCCGGCTTCCATACCAGCGATCCCCAGGCCAGGCAGGCTATGTTCATCATCGTTTTCCGTTTGAGCAGTGATTGCCTGCAAGTGCAGGTGTCAACTCAGGCCCGCCGACAGCTGCACAAGTTCAGCGCCATCGCCCCAGTGGACGCTTCGGGCGCCGGTGCTCGGCATTCAGCCCAGCAGCGGTTTGGCCAATTCACGCAGCCGCTGCTTGTCTTCATCCAGGGTAAGCGCGCTGTCGGCGCGTTTCAGCAGTCGAGTCGCGTGCAGCCGGCACTGGGCGGCGAAGGTTTGCGGGCTGATCTCGTTCAGGCTGATCAGCGCCTTGATCATGCGAATGTCGACTTCCAGCAGCCCGGCGCCGTCGCGCGCCACGAAGGTGAAGAAGTCGTCGAACAGATCGGCCACCTGCAAGCCGCGAACGTGCACTCGGCGGCAGTGTGGATCGATCTCGCGGGATGTCGAATCGGTAGTGCTGTGTACATGCCAGGCGGTGAAGCACCTGACTCCGCGGCCAATCACGTCGATCACCGTGCCCGAGTCGTTGGTGGCCGGCGACAGGGCGCGCGAAGCGATCTCCGCGAGAACCGAAATGCCGAAACGTGGGTCCTGTTCGAAGGTACGGCGCAGGCCGATCGTGACAGCCGCGCGGATCTCCGCGGCGAGGTCTGCCTGGGCCTGCGCCTGGCCGTCGCTGTCCGCGGTATACCAGGCCAGGTCTGCGCCGAGGTGAAGGAACGCGCCTGGCAGTACGCTCAGGTAGATCTGCAGCGCGTGCTTCTCGGCCAGCACGCCAAGGGCGGCGACATCGATGTGCTGCACGTAGCCGGTGTCCTCGCTGCGCACGGTGGCTGCCGTTGGCGGAGTCATCAGATCGAGCGGGTAGGGCGCCGCGCCCATGTACGGCCAGCGCGCGCGGTTTTCCAGGGATTGCAGCGCTGCGGCTTCGACCCGGTCGATGGTTTCGCCGACCCGGCCCAGCTTGGACAGGTGGTCGATCCAACGCAGCAGCGTATAGACGATCAGGATGATCATGACGATGGTCACCGCGAACAGCACCACTCGCCCTTGAGCGCCGTAGGCGCCGGTGCTCAGGGCAATGATCCCGACCAGGCTGAACAGGAACGAACCGATGAAGGTTGCCAAGGCGTTCTGCGTGGTGGTGTCCTCCATCACCAACGATGTGGCACGGGGCGTCACGCCGCTGCTGGCAGCGCTGTAGGCACTGACCATGGTGCTGAGCGAAAAGGTAGTCACCGCGAGCATGCTCGAGGCGATGATGGCCAGGATCTTGTCGACCGAGTCGGCGCCGATCCGCGTCGGCAGGTCGGCGGGTACGAAGTCCTTGAAGACGATGGCGACCAGTGCCGTGGCGATGCCCGTCAGGGAGAACAGGCTTGCGCGGAACCACAAGCGTTTGGTCATCTGACCCAGAGCCCAGCGCCAGCGAGCGATCATCGTGTATTCCTCGGGATTGTCAGTCGGACCGCCAGCAGCCATGCTGGCGCGGCTGCACATTGAGTGCCTGGAGCTGACGAAAGTTTCATGCCACCGCAAGAGCGGTCATCGGCCGCGAAAGGAGCGACGCGATGTATCGGCCATGACGACAGCGGCCTGGTCGATTGCACGGAACCCCGGATCGGTCTGCAGGCTCACAGTGTAGAGCCCCTCATTGAAAGGAACCGATCATGGCCGATGACAAGCAACCGCCCGCCGAGGACACCGAGGACCAGACGCCCGCCCATTCCACCCCGGAAGAAAAGGAACGGCTGAAGGATTTCAACAAGGACGGCATCCCGCCAGGCGTCGCCTGATGCTGGAGCAGCGCTATCGCGCCGATGGCCCCCATTCAAGACCGGAGAATTTATGAGCAACGAGACCAAGCCCGACAACGACCTGGGGTTCGACCCGGACTCTCCCGACCTTGCCGACCCGCAGGTCGATCCGATCGGGCCCGCCAAGAAGCCCGAAGACGACACGTCCGAAAAAACCGGTGACGCAGATAAATATCCGCCCTATGGCACCCAGGACTGAGTCTGGTAGCCTTGTGCAGGCAGCCCTCGGAGCCTGCCTGCCGCAATACGCTGAAAGTGTGAGCGCGCCGCCGCTGCCGAGCGGCCGTGCACCCACGCTGCGACACGTCTCCAGCCATGACATCGCCAGGAGAAGCTCTAGATGATTCCCACCACTGAAATGCGCCGCATCGTCGAAGCCAGCTTCGCGCCCCTCAAGTGCCACTGCACGTTGAATCCGGGGGGCACTATGACGGTCGAGGTGTCCGACCCGGCCAGTGGTCAGGTCGACCTGCTGATGGTAGGTGTCGATACCCAGCCGTTGTCCAGCAGTCGGGCGATTGCCGAACTGGTGGCGCAGCTGCGTGCCGAGCTCAAGGGCAACCAGGAGTGGTTCTGCCGCCATGCCCCGCGCGGCGCTAGCCGGTCGTGATCAGGCTGGTGTGTTCTGGCGCTCGGGCAAGGCCTGCTCGTTGTTCTCGATGGTCCACAGCGGTCTGAACAGCCGTGTCCACAAGGCGACGATCACCAACGTACTGACAGCGCCAAACAACGCTGCTGGCACCGTGCCCAGCGCCGTCGCGCTGACCCCCGCACGGAATTCGCCCAGTTCGTTCGAAGAGCCGATGAATAACATGTTCACCGCGCTGACCCGTCCACGCATATCGTCGGGCGTGGCGAACTGGATCAGCGAAGAGCGGATGTACACGCTGATCATGTCTGCTGCCCCAGCGACGAACAGCGCCGCGCACGACACCCAGAACCACGTGGACAAAGCGAACACCAGGTTGGCCACGCCGAACACGGCCACCGCGAGGAACATGCGCTGGCCCATCCGCGCGTTGAGCGGACGGATGCTCAGGTAGAAACCCATGCCCAGTTCACCCAGTGCGATGGCGCTGCGCAGCAGGCCCAGCCCGGCGGGGCCGACATGGAGAATTTCCGCAGCATAGATCGGCAACAGGGCGACCACGCCACCGAGCAGCACCGCGAACAGGTCCAGCGATATCGCACCGAGGATGATCGGCCGCGAGGTGATGAAGCGGATGCCAGCGGTGAAGCGACTCACTGCTGTGGTCTGATCATCCACCGGCCGCACGATGCGCACGCTGGGTACCCACTGCAGCAGCAGCACACCCAGGGCGAAGCCCAGCAGGCAGATGCCGAACGTCCAGCCACCGATGGCGGCATACAGCAGCCCGCCCAGCAGGGGACCGGCAATTACCGCCACTTTCATGATCATGCTGTTGGTGGCGATGGCCTGGGCCAGGTGCTCGCGCGCAACGATCTGCGGCAGCAGGCTTTGCACGGCGGGCCCGGTGAACGCTCGGGTACAGCCGAACACGAACAATGCGACGTAGTAGGGCCAGGTGTCGACGGTTTCACTCAGGGCCAGCCACAGCAGCGCGGCGGAGGAGAGCACCGACACACTCCAGCTGATCTGCAGGATGCGCCGCCGGTCGAAGCGATCCAGCAGATCCCCGGCCGGCAGCAGCAACAGCACCATGGGGATGAACTGCGCCAGGCCGACGTAGGCCAGTGTCAGTGGATGGCGGGTCATGTCGTACATGTGCCAGGCGACAACGATGGCCTGGATCTGCATGGCGAACATGGCCGCGAGACGTACCATGAGGAAGGCACGGAAGCCGGGCTGGGAGAAGATGGCGGTGGAGTTGCGTTTCAAGGTCGACGTTCTTGTGCCAGTCAATGGGTCACGCGATCAGCGCATACGTATCAAGATGTTAACGAAGACCGAGTGTACGTGATCAAGTGTCAGGTGCGCATCCGCTTGCGCACCGTTGAGTGCCTGCGGCACGTTTCATGTGTCGATAATGACTATTGACGAACGCAATAGTGGCGCCTCGGTTCGGCTGGTATCTTTGATTTCGAAGATTGAATACGAGGCCAGGCGCTGATTCTTCCCCGCATAGCGACTGGCCCAGTGCTCTGCTTCAACTCTCTTTGGTTAGATTTTCAGCCACCTCACGTCAGTGCGGTGGCTTTTTTTTACCCACGATCCATGCCCGATATTCGTAGGAGCGGTCCGTGGCCGCGAAACGGGCGCTGCGGTCGGTCAGGCACATCGCAATCAGCCTTTCGCGGCCGATGACCGCTCCTACAGGCGCTGTCCACCTCACGTAGGAGCGGTCCGTGGCCGCTAAACGGGCGCTGCGGTCGGTCAGGGACATCACAGTCAGCCTTTCGCGGCCGATGACCGCTCCTACAGGCGCTGTCCACCTCACGTAGGAGCGGTCCGTGGCCGCGAAACGGGCGCTGCGGTCGGTCAGGCACATCGCAGTCAGCCTTTCGCGGCCGATGACCGCTCCTACAGGCGCTGTCCACCTCACGTAGGAGCGGTCCGTGGCCGCGAAACAGGCGCTGGGGTGGGTCAGGCCGAATCACTGCGCCGAGAAGGCAAACACCGTGGTGTGGGTGTAGGTCTGGCCGGGATCGAGGCGGGTGCTGGCGAACGTGGGCTGGTTGGGGGCATCGGGGAAGTGCTGGGTTTCCAGGGTGAAGGCGCCCCAGTGCGGATACACCTTGCCACCCTTGCCGCGAACGGTGCCGTCGAGGAAGTTGCTGGTATAGAACTGCACGCCCGGCTCGGTGGTGTAGAGCGTCAAGGTGCGCCCCGAGACCGGGTCGGTCACCTTGGCGGCCTCGCGTTTCAAGTCGCCTGCGCTGTCGAGCACCCAATTGAAATCGAAGCCGCCTTGTTTCGGCTCGGCGAACGCCAGCTGCTCATGCTTGGCACCGATGTGCTTGCCAATCGCGGTAGGCGCGAGGAAATCCATCGGCGTGCCTTTCACCGGTGCCAACTCGCCGGTCGGGATCAACTTCGCCGTCACCGGCGTGTAGCGGCTCGCATGCAAGGTGGCCACCTGCTTCAACACATCGCCACTGCCGGCACCGGCCAGATTGAAATAGCTGTGGTTGGTCAGGTTGAGCACGGTGGGTTTGTCGGTGGTGGCCTTGTACTGCACGCGCAGTTCGTTGCGTTCGTTCAGGCTGTAGGTGACCTGGGTCGCCAGGGTCCCGGGAAAGCCCATCTCGCCATCGGGTGAGCGATAGGTGAAGGTGGCCGCGACCTGGTCGGCATCCTGCGTGGCCTCTACGGCCCAGACGTGTTTGTCGAACCCTCGGGTGCCGCCGTGCAGGGCATTGCTCTTGTCATTGAGCGGTACCGAATAGGTCTGCCCGTCCAGGTTGAACTTGCCCCCGGCCAGGCGGTTGCCGAAGCGGCCGATAGTGGCGCCGAAATACACGGTGGGATTGGCCTGGTAGCCCTGAATGTCATCGAAGCCCAGTACCACATCCGCAACCTCGCCTTTCTTGTCCGGCACTTGCAGCGCCTGCAAGGTCGCGCCGTAGGTGATGATGCTGGCTTTCATACCGTGGCTGTTGCTCAGGGTGATCTTTTCCAGCGGCGTGCCATCGGGCAGCGCGCCGAAGCTTTCGCGGGTCGAAGTCAAGCCTGCCGCATGGGCAGAGATGGAAGCAGTCATGAGGGTCAATCCAATGGCGCTGAGCAGTTTTTGATAAATAGGCATGTAAGGCGTTCCGTAGTTTTTTATAGGAAATGGCTGGATCCCGGGGTTGGACAACCGGACTCCGGCGGTGGCTGCACTGGCAGGTATAGCTGAAATTCGACGTCCGTAAAAATAAATGGTAATACTATTTGCCAGATCACTCGTGGTGTCATTTCTGACAGGATCTACGACACGCCGCTGTGGATGGCGCAAGCGTGACGTTACGTTACAAATGCCCATCCTGTTATATGGTATGACTATTCGCTGATATCGCTGGACGCTGTAGCTATTCAATAAAAATAAGGAGTTAGCTATGTTGAGTCGTCATGGGATCCGTTCCCTGTGTTGTGCCGCCCTGACCGCCGCGATGTTCGCAGGCTCGTCGGCTTCGTGGGCCGAAGAGGTCAAGATCGGTTTCCTGGTCAAGCAGGCTGAAGAGCCCTGGTTCCAGACCGAGTGGGCCTTTGCCGAGAAGGCCGGCAGGGACAAGGGCTTCAAGGTCATCAAGATCGCCGTGCCCGACGGCGAGAAAACCCTTTCGGCCATCGACAGCCTGGCCGCCAATGGGGTCAAGGGTTTCGTCATCTGCCCTCCTGACGTTGCGCTAGGCCCGGCCATCGTCGCCAAGGCCAAACTCAACGACATGAAAGTAATGGCCGTGGACGATCGCTTCGTCGATGCCAAGGGCAACTTCATGGAGGACGTGCCGTACCTGGGCATGGCCGCCTTCGAAGTCGGCGAGAAACAGGGCATGGCCATGGCCGGCGAAGCCAAGAAGCGTGGCTGGGACTGGAAAGACACCTACGCCATCATCAATACCTACAACGAGCTGGATACCGGCAAGAAGCGCACCGACGGCTCGGTCAAGGCGCTGAAGGCTGCGGGCCTGCCGACCGAGCACATTCTGTTCGCCGCGCAGAAGACCCTCGATGTACCCGGCAGCATGGACGCCACCAACTCCACGCTGGTCAAGCTGCCGTCAGGCGCCAAGAATCTGATCATCGGTGGCATGAACGACAACACCGTGCTGGGTGGCGTGCGCGCCACCGAGAGTGCCGGGTTCGCCGCAGCCAACGTGATCGGCATCGGCATCAACGGTACCGATGCCATCGGTGAGCTGAAGAAAGCCAACAGTGGCTTCTTCGGCTCCATGCTGCCCAGCCCCCATACCGAGGGCTACAACACGGCAAGCATGATGTTCGAGTGGGTCACCACCGGCAAAGAACCGCCCAAATACACCGCCATGGATGATGTGACCCTGATCACCCGCGAGAACTTCAAGCAGGAACTGGAAAAGATCGGTTTGTGGAACTGATCCGACCCATGGCCTCTGCCCTGGCAGAGGCCGATTCTTCACGGCGTGCCGTGATGCCTGCTCTGGAGTTGTATCCATGCGTGTAGAGTCATTGCGTTTCAACGGTATCGGCAAGAATTTCCCGGGCGTGCGCGCACTGTCGGACATCAGCTTCGAAGTTCGCCCGGGCAGCGTGCATGCCCTGATGGGCGAAAACGGTGCCGGCAAGTCCACCTTGTTGAAGATCCTGGGCGGTGCCTACCAGCCCAGCACGGGCAGCCTGCAGATTGGCAGCCAGAGCCTGGTGTTCAAGTCCGCTGCCGAAAGCATCGGCAGCGGCGTGGCCGTGATTCACCAGGAGCTGCACCTGGTGCCGGAAATGAGCGTGGCGGAAAACCTGCTGCTGGGCCACATGCCAGCGCGTTTCGGCCTGATCGATCGCAGCGCCATGCTGCGCCGTGCCGGCGAGCTGCTCGCCGGTCTGGCCGACGAGATCGATCCACGCCAGCGCTTGGGCAGTCTGTCCCTGGGCCAGCGGCAGTTGGTCGAGATTGCCAAGGCGATGTCGCGCAATGCCCATGTGATCGCCTTCGACGAGCCGACCAGCAGCTTGTCGGCACGGGAAATCGACCGGCTGATGACGATCATTGCCAAGCTGCGCGACGAGGGCAGGGTGGTCCTCTATGTCTCCCACCGCATGGAGGAGATATTCCGCATCTGCGACGCCGTCACGGTGTTCAAGGATGGCCGCTACGTGCGCACTTTCGACGACATGGCCGAGTTGACCCACGACCAGTTGGTGACCTGCATGGTCGGCCGCGATATCCAGGACATCTACAACTACCGTCCTCGCCCTCATCAGGGCCAGGCACTGCGCGTCGAGGGCTTGCTGGGGCCGGGTCTGCACGAGCCGGTCAGTTTCAGCGTCGCCAAGGGTGAAGTGCTGGGCTTCTTCGGCCTGGTGGGCGCAGGCCGCACCGAGCTGTTGCGCCTGCTGTCCGGATTGGCCGCCAGCAAGGCAGGCAGCCTCACCCTCGATGGGCGTTCGCTGACCCTGGCCAACCCGCGCGACGCCATCGCCGCTGGCATTCTATTGTGCCCCGAAGATCGCAAGAAGGAAGGCATCGTGCCCCTGGCCAGTGTGGCCGAAAACATCAACATCGGCGCCCGCGACCGCCATCTCACCCTGGGCTGCCTGGTGCAGGGCCCGTGGGAAAAGGAGAACGCCGCGCGCCAGATCAAGGCGCTGAATATCAAGACCCCGTCCGCCGAGCAGCCGATCATGTACCTCTCCGGCGGCAACCAGCAGAAGGCCATCCTCGGTCGCTGGCTGTCGATGCCGATGAAGGTCCTGTTGCTCGACGAACCCACACGCGGCATCGACATCGGTGCCAAGGCCGAGATCTACCAGATCATTCACGGCCTGGCCGCCGATGGTATTGCGGTGATCGTGGTGTCCAGCGACCTGATGGAAGTGATCGGCATCAGCGATCGAATCCTGGTCATGAGTGAAGGTGCGTTGACCGGCGAAGTGCTGCGCGAGCAGGCGCAGGAATCCAGGTTGCTGCAATTGGCACTGCCGCGCACTCGCGGCTGAACAATAACAACAGAGGTGCTTATGTCTACGCAAAACACGCTGCAGGCCCCCCGCCAGGGTCTCAACCTGCGTCGCTTTCTGGACGAGTGGGTGATGCTGCTCGCCGCGCTGGCGATCTTCGTGCTGTGCACGATGTTCATCGACAACTTCCTCTCGCCATTGAACATGCGCGGGCTGGGCCTGGCCATTTCGACCACCGGCATTGCGGCCTGCACCATGCTCTACTGCCTGGCGTCCGGACATTTCGACCTGTCCGTGGGTTCGGTGATTGCATGCGCCGGGGTCATCGCGGCGGTGGTGATGCGCGACACCGAAAGCGTGCTGCTGGGCGTGGGCGCGGCCTTGCTGATGGGGCTGGTGGTTGGCCTGATCAACGGCATCGTCATCGCAAAGTTGCGCATCAATGCCTTGATCGCGACCCTGGCGACGATGCAGATCGTGCGCGGCCTGGCCTATATCTTTTCCAATGGCAAGGCGGTCGGGGTCATGCAGGAGGACTTCTTTATCTTCGGCAATGGCCAGTTGATGGGCGTGCCGGTGCCGATCCTGATCACCATCGTCTGCTTCATCTTCTTCGGTTGGTTGCTCAACTACACCACCTATGGACGCAACACCATGGCCATCGGTGGCAACCAGGAAGCGGCGCTGCTGGCGGGTGTGCACGTGGATCGCACCAAGATCATCATCTTTGCCGTGCACGGTGTGATCGGTGCGCTGGCCGGTGTGGTACTGGCGTCGCGGATGACCTCGGGCCAGCCGATGATCGGCCAAGGCTTCGAATTGACGGTGATCTCGGCGTGTGTGCTGGGTGGGGTGTCGCTGGCCGGGGGCATTGGCATGATTCGCCACGTGATCGCCGGCGTGCTGATTCTGGCGATCATCGAGAACGCGATGAACCTGAAGAATATCGACACGTTCTATCAGTACGTGATTCGCGGGACGATTCTGCTGATCGCGGTGATCATCGATCGTTTGAAGCGGCGCTGATCTGCGGGGGGCTTTCGCGGCCGATGACCGCTCCTACAGGGGAATGCACATCTGTAGGAGCGGTCATCGGCCGCGAATAGGCGCTACCCAATTGCATATGTGATCGGGTTCAGACCACCATCGACAACAGCAGGATGAAGATCAGGCCGACAACGGACAGGATGGTTTCCATCACGGTCCAGGTCTTCAGGGTTTCGGTCACGGTCATGTTGAAGTACTGCTTGACCAGCCAGAAACCCGCGTCGTTGACGTGGGACAGGATCACCGAGCCGGCGCCGGTGGCCAGCACCAGCAGCTCACGGTTGACGCCGGGCATCATGCCGATGACCGGGGCGACGATACCGGCACCGGTGATGGTCGCGACCGTTGCCGAGCCTGTGGCAACGCGAATCACCGCAGCCACCAGCCACGCCAGCAGAATCGGATTGACCTCGGCCTGCACGGCCATCTGGCCGATGATGTTGCCCACACCGGTATCCACCAGCATCTGCTTGAAACCACCGCCAGCGCCGACGATCAGCACGATGGCCGCAGTCGGGGCCAGGCTCTGGTCCAGCAGTTTCATGATCTTCGAACGGTCGAAACCGCGCGCCACACCAAAGGTGTAGAAGGCCAGCAACAGGGCCGCGAGCAGCGCGGTGATCGGGTGGCCGATGAAGTCCATCCACTGGCGGAACAGGTTCTCTGCCGGCAAGGCCACGTCGGCGAAGGTCTTGAGCATCATCAGGAACACGGGCAGCAGGATGGTGATCAGGGTCACCGCGAAGCTGGGCAGGTTTTGGTTGTCCGACTCCTTGGCAATCTGGTCCATCAGCTCCTTGGAAGGATTGCCCGGAATGTACTTGGAGATGAACGAGCCGAAGATCGGGCCGGCGATCATCGCAGTGGGCAGGCCGACGATCAGGCCGTAGAGAATGGTCTTGCCGATATCGGCGTTGAAGATGCCGATGGCCAGCAGCGGACCCGGATGTGGCGGCACCAGGCCGTGGACCACCGAAAGACCGGCAAGCAGCGGGATGCCGATCTTCACCAGCGACACGCCGGAACGGCGGGCGACGATGAACACCAGCGGGATCAGCAGCACGAAGCCGATCTCGAAGAACAGCGGGATGCCCACCAGGAACGCGGAGAACATCATTGCCCAGTGGATGCGCTTGACCCCGAACTTGCGGATCAGGGTTTGCGCGATCTGGTCGGCGCCGCCCGAATCGGCCATCAGTTTGCCGAGCATGGTGCCCAGCGCAAGGATGATGCCGACGAATCCAAGCACCCCGCCGAAGCCGTCCTGGAAGGACTTCATGACCTTGACCACCGGCAAACCGGACGTCAGGCCGAGGAAGATCGCCGCAATGGTGAGTGCGACGAAGGGATGGACCTTGAACTGGGTGATAAGCACGATCAGACCAATGATGGTGACCAGTGCATCGAGCAGCAAGTAAGTGTCGTGAGCTAAGCCAAACATAAAGGTTTGCCTCGTGTTGTCGTTGTTGTGGGCGCAACGGTTGTGGTTGGGGACATCAGGCACTGCTGCGCGGGATGCTCAGACAGCGCTGTCTTCGAGTGCCGATCAAGCCAGCGTGGAAGCGCCGTGCTCGACCAGCCAGTGTTCCACCTGCTGCGCCAGGTCCACGATGGGAGTGGTGGCGTCCAGGTCCAGGGTCAAGGGTTCGCCGGTCGGCGGTTCCAGTGCAGCGAACTGGCTGTCGATGAGGCTGGCCGGCATGAAGTGACCGGGCCGATGGGCGACGCGGTTGGCGGCTTCTTCGCGGGTCAATGCGAGAAACACGAAGCCCAGGCCAGGCACGGCGTCGCGCAGGGTCTTGCGATACTTGAGCTTGAGCGCCGAGCAGGTCAATACGGGGCGTTGCCCGGACTCGATGCAGGCACGCATTTCCTCGCCCAGACGCACCAGCCAACCGGCGCGGTCGTTGTCGTCGAGGGGGTGGCCGGCGCTCATCTTGGCGATGTTGGCCTCGGGATGAAAGCTGTCGCCTTCGATCAGGCGGCCGCCGCTGCGGCCAACGATGGCGGCACCGACGCTGCTCTTGCCGCAGCCGGATACTCCCATCACCACCAAAGCGTTCAGAGGGGCATTCATCAAGTCACTCCTGCTGGGGCCGGCCGTTCGTGGATACGGCGCCCTCATCTTATTGATCTTGTCAAAGCAGTCTGGTGCAGCCTGCGGTAATAGCAAGGCACAAATCATTATTGCTCTGGATTCGAGACAGCGCTACCTTACCTCAACTCTTTTTCATTGCAAGTAGATAACAACAAGAATCATGGCGCGAATCGGTTCACGCGCAACTGGCCTGCCCACCCTGGCCGAAGTTGCCAAACTCTCAGGTGTTTCCCCTATTACGGCTTCACGCGCACTGCGCGGGGTGTCGACGGTCGCTCCACAATTGGCCACCAAGGTCCTGGAGGCCGCGCAGACCCTGGGCTATGTGGTCAACCCGGCGGCACGCGCGCTGGCCTCGGCGCAGAGCCAGTCGGTGGTGGTGCTCATTCCCTCGTTGTCCAACCATTTGTTCATCGACACGCTGGAAGCCATCCATGAAGTGATGCGCCCGCGCGGGCTGGAAGTGCTGATCGGTAACTACCACTACGATGTCGACGAAGAAGAAAACCTCATTCGCAACTACCTGGCCTACAAGCCGGGCGGCATCCTGCTGACGGGCATGAGCCGCACCGAGCGTGCGCATGCCATGTTGCACAACAGTGGTGTGCCGTGCGTGCACATGATGGAGTTGGGCGCCAGCGGCGGGCGTGCCTGTGTCGGCTTTTCCCAGGAGCAGGCCGGAAGCGTGGCGGCGCAGCATCTGCTGGACGCCGGGCGCCGACGCCTGGGCTATGTGGCCGCACAGCTCGACCCGCGTGTGATGCAGCGCGCCGAAGGATTCAGGGCGGCGCTGGAGAGGGCGGGGGTGCATGATCCCCAACTCGAGGTGCTGTGCCCGCAGCCTTCGTCGATCGGCTTGGGCGGCGAGTTGTTCGCTGACCTGATGCAGCGACACCCAGATGTCGACGGGGTGTTCTTCTGCAATGACGACCTGGCCCAGGGCGCCATCTACGAGGCCCAGCGCTTGGGCATCGCCATTCCGGGACGAGTGGGCATGGTGGGCTTCAACGATCTGCCGGGTTCGGCGCATCTGGTACCGCGCCTGACCTCGATCCGTACCCCGCGCGCCGAGATCGGCCGCAAGGCGGCGCAGATGTTACTGGACAGCATGGCTGGCAAGAGTGACAGCGCCCAGGCAATCGACCTCGGCTTCGAGCTGGTCGTACGCGAAACCTGACCGGGCGTCCCTGATGCCTGCGGTGATGCCGGACGCGGCTTGCGCCGCTGCTACAGGGGATCGCGGTGCCTCTGTAGCAGCGGCGCGAGCCGCGTCGGCGGTGGGAGCGGTGTGTCTGATGCCCTGCGGTGATGCCGGACGCGGCTTGCGCCGCTGCTACAAAGGATGTGTGGCGCCAGTGGCAGCGGCGCGAGCCGCGTCGGCGGTGGGAGCGGTGTGTCTGATGCCCCGCGGTGATGCCGGACGCGGCTTGCGCCGCTGCTACAGGGGATCGCGGTGCCTCTGTAGCAGCGGCGCGAGCCGCGTCGGCGGTGGGAGCGGTGTGTCTGATGCCACGCGGTGATGCCGGACGCGGCTTGCGCCGCTGCTACAGGGGATCGCGGTGCTTCTGTAGCAGCGGCGCGAGCCGCGTCGGCGGTGGGAGCGGTGTGTCTGATGCCCCGCGGTGATGCCGGACGCGGCTTGCGCCGCTGCTACAGGGGATCGCGGTGCTTCTGTAGCAGCGGCGCGAGCCGCGTCTGGGTTCAGCGCGTTACTCGTTCCTGGCCAGGGCTGTGGTTGAACAGGCGTTTGTATTCCCGGCTGAACTGCGAGGTGCTCTGGTAACCCACGCGCAACGCGACCTGGTTGACGTTCATTGCATCCGCGACCAGCAGCGCGCGGGCCTTGAGCAGGCGCAGGCGCTTGATGTACTGCACGGGCGAGGCCAGCGTATTGCGCTTGAAATGCTCGTGGAACGTCGAAGCACTCATGTTCGCCCGTCGCGCCAGGTCATCGACTTGCAGCGGCTGCTCGTAATGCGCGTGCAGCCAGGACAGCGCGCCGGCGATACGTGCGAATTGCCCTTGCTGTTCGACCAGCGCGCGCAGCACATGCCCATTGGGACCGCGCAGTGCGGTGTAAAGCACCTCGCGCAACCGGGCCTGCGCCATGGCCAGGCGCTCCTGGGGATCGTGCAGGCACTGCAGCAGCCGCTCCACCGCGCCGCGCATGGCGTCGTCCAGCGCTACGGCAGTCATCGACTCGGTGGTCTGTGCCTGGCTCGGGCCGGGCTCCATGGCCAGCACCAGTTCACCCAACAGCGTTCGATCGATCGGGATAGATACACCGAGCAGGGGCAACTGCTCGCTGGCGAAGGTCTCGCACTCGAACGGCACTGGCAGTGCCTGTATCAGGTAGTGGCCCGCACCGTATTCCAGGGTGCGCTCGCCCAGGTACGCCAGTTTGCTGCCCTGGGCGATCACCATCAGGCTCGGTTCGTAGATCTGCGCGGTCCGCGCGACGTGGCTGCGGCACGAAACCACGCGCAGGCCGTCGATGGCCGTCGGGATCCAGTCATCGGCAATGGCCAGCGGGCGAATCAGCTGTACCAGGCGGGCGTTGGCGTCGAGATGTTTGGTCAGGCTCATGGGATACCACGGATCAGGCATGAAATCAGTCGCGGATGATCGCACGTTCGGGCCCCGTTTGCGGGGTGCTCGGAGGAATGGGCATTCATTGCGCAGGATCGGACATGGCCGCAGGCGCGCGGGAAAGCCACAATCCAAGCCTGATCATTTTTCGTTTCGAGAGGTTTACCATGTCCAAGGCACTCGGCTACGCCGCGCTTTCGCCCACCACGCCCCTGGCGCCCTTGAGCTTCGAACGTCGCGCCTTGCGCCCTGACGATGTCAGCATCGAAATCCAGTATTGCGGCGTCTGCCACTCTGACTTGCACCAGGCCCGCAACGACTGGGGCATTGCGGTTTACCCACTGGTACCGGGCCACGAAATCGTCGGCCGCGTGGTTGCCGTCGGTTCCCAGGTTCAGAAGTACGCCGTGGGCGACCGCGTCGGCGTGGGCTGCATGGTCGACTCGTGCCAGCATTGCGATGCCTGCCACGCGGACCTGGAGCAGTACTGCCTGGAAGGCCCGACCATGACCTACGCTACGCCTGATCGCGTCGATGGCAGCAACACCATGGGCGGTTATTCCGACAGCATCGTGGTCAGCGAGAATTTCGTGGTGCGCATTCCCGACGGCCTCGACCCGGCCAACGCCGCGCCGATCCTGTGCGCCGGGATCACCACCTATTCGCCGCTGAAGCATTACGGCGTCAAGCCGGGTGACAAGGTCGGCATTCTGGGCATGGGTGGCCTGGGCCACATGGGCATCAAGTTCGCCAAGGCGCTGGGCGCCGAAGTGACCCTGTTCACCCGTTCGGCGAGCAAGGCTGCCGAAGGCCGTCGCCAAGGTGCGGACCATGTGATCGTATCGACCGATGCCGAGCAGATGAAGGCCGCCGCCGAGACCTTCGACTTCCTGCTCGACACCATTCCGGTGCCGCACGACCTGAACCCCTACCTGGAAACCCTGCGTTTCGACGGTGTGCACATTCTGGTCGGGCTGATCCAGCCGGTAGATCCCGCTCTGCATGCGGCCAACCTGGTGCTCAAGCGCCGCGTTCTGGCCGGTTCGTTGATCGGTGGTATCAAGGAAACCCAGGAAGTCCTGGATTTCTGCGCCGAGCACGACATCACCTGCGATATCGAGATGCTGGACATCAAGAACATCAACGAGGCGTTCGAGCGCATGCACGCCGGTGACGTGAAGTACCGCTTCGTGATCGACATGGCCACCCTCAAGGCCTGATACGGCAGGGCATAACCTGTGTAGGAGCGGTCCTTGGCCGCGAACCAGGCGCTGCGGTGTGTCAGTCAATCCGCGGTGTGCTTTTCGCGGCCGCTGACCGCTCCTACGGATACGAGGTCACCTGTAGGAGCGGCCTGAGGCCGCGAAACGGGCGCTGCGGTGTGTCAGTCAATCCGCGGTGTGCTTTTCGCGGCCGCTGACCGCTCCTACGGATACGAGGTCACCTGTAGGAGCGGCCTGAGGCCGCGAAACGGGCGCTGCGGTGTGTCAGTCAATCCGCGGTGTGCTTTTCGCGGCCGCTGACCGCTCCTACGGGTACGCGGTTACCTGTAGGAGCGGTCCATGGCCGCGAACCGGGCGCTGCGGTATCGCGCTGCTACTTTATGCAACCATTCCTGCGCGCCAGCCTCAAAGCTGCAATCCGTGCCAGGAACATCCCCGATGTCTTCATCTTCCGCCCGCCCGTTGCGCATCGGTGTGCTGACGCACATCAAACACCCCATTCGCCAACCGTTCGCCGGCGGCTTGGAAGCGTTCACCCACGATGTGACATCCGGGCTGATGCAACGCGGCCATGACGTCACGCTGTTCGCCAGCTCGTCCAGCGATCCGGCGCTCAACATTGTCCCGGTGTGGGATGACACCACCTACAAGGACGGTCGACGGGCCTGCCTGAGCTCCGAGTACATCGAGGAGCATCACGCCTACCTCAAAGCGATGCAGAACATCGACGACCGCCGCTTCGACGTCATCTTCAACAACAGCCTGCACTATGTGCCTGCGACCATGGCCTCGATGATTCGCACACCGATGCTGACGGTGCTGCACACCCCACCTTTCTTCGAATTGATCAACGCCTACAGCGGCGAGCGCCGCGCCGGGCACTTCGCAACCATCTCCGAAGCCAACGCACGGCAGTGGAAAGAGGTCGTTCCCGAGTGCCATGTCATCCCCAACGGCATCGACCTGCAGCTGTGGTCACCGCGCGCGGCACCGCTCGAGCATGCCATCTGGTTCGGGCGGCTGGTGCCGGACAAGGGCGCGCACCTGGCCATGGACGCCGCGAAACTGGCCGGCGTACCGCTGCGCCTGGCCGGTCAGGCGGTCGACCCGCGTTACTTCAAGGAGCAGATCCAGCCGCGCTTGAATGACCAGTGCCAGTACCTTGGGCACTTGGGCCGTGACGAACTGGCCATCGAGCTGGCCAGCGCGTCCGCCGCCTTGGTCACCCCGTGCTGGGAAGAGCCCTTCGGCCTGGTCGTGGCAGAAGCCCTGGCCTGCGGCACACCGGTAGCGGCCTTCGCCCGCGGCGCGGTGGGCGATCTGCTGACCGACGCAACCGGTGCGCTGGCCGCAGGCGGCGACGTCGAAGGCTTGGCACACGCTTTGCGCCTGGCCCGGCGCAAGTCACGCCTGGCCTGCCGCCTGCACGCCGAGAGCCAGTGGAGCCACGAGGTCATGCTCGACCGCTACGACGCGCTGTTGCGGCAAGTGGCCGACGCCGGTGCCTGAGCGCGCGCAGGTCGGCTACTACGTGCATCACCACGGCTCCGGCCATGGCATGCGCGCCCTGGCCATCGCTCGACACATGGACTGCGACGTCACGTTGATCGGCTCGCGGTTGCCCGACGCCGACTACCCCTCGACGATCAAGGCCCTGCAGTTGCCCGGCGACACTGCGCCCGACATGCATGTGGAGAGCTTTCCCGCGCTGCATTATGCGCCCTTGGCGGTGGACGGGCTGCGCGAACGCATGGGGCTTCTGGCCGACTGGATGCGTAGCGCCTGGCCGTGTCTGCTGGTGGTCGATGTATCCGTGGAAGTGGCGATGCTGGCGCGCCTGTTCGGCGTACCGTGCGTGTACATGCGCCAGCACGGCGAACGTACCGACCCGGCCCACCTGCAGGCTTATGCATCGGCCTCGCGCTTGCTGGCGCCGTACCCGGCTTCGATGGAGTGCAGCCAGATGCCCGACTGGGTGCTGGCCAAGACCGACCACTGCGGTTGGGTGTCCCGCTACAGCCAACAAAGCAGCGCTCATGTGGCGCCTGAGCATGGCGCGGTGCTGGTGATCACCGGGCAGGGTGGCACGGCCTTCACCGTCGATTCACTGATCGCCATTGCCAGACGCTGCCCCGAAGATCGATTTCGTGTAGCCGGACCGCTGCCCGCCAGTGACCTGCCGCTGCCGGGAAACCTGACGCTGCTGGGGCACCTGGTCGACCCCTTGCCGGAACTGCTGCGTGCCGAGATCGTGGTAGGCAGTGCCGGGGACAATGTGGTCGCCGAGGTCGCGCATATGGGCGGGCGTTTGATCGCCATTGCCGAGCAGCGCCCGTTCGATGAGCAACGCCTGCAGGCGTTGCAGCTCGAAAGGTTGGGCGTGGCACTGGGTGTGCTCGGTGTCCCGGCTGCAGATCAGTGGCCGGCTCTACTGCAGAGGGCTCGGCATTTGCCCGGTCGCCGCGGCTGGCAGGCATTGCTCAACGACAATGCCGCAGCCGACGCCGCTCGGATCGTTGTGGATACGCTGCACAGTCATTTCGGATCGAGCTGATGGAGGGCTGGCGCGCTCAGCCTGCCTTGAGCGCCAGCGGCGGAATGAACGCCTCGAGCTCGGCTTCCACTGCCTCGATGATGCGCTCGACGTCCGCGGCATTCATGACCGTTGCACAAGGCAGCCCGGCGATGGCCAACAGGGTTTCGCCGCTGCTGCGGTCGAACAGCCTGGCCACCATGCTGCTGGGCGCATCCATATTGCCCTCGAAGCCCATGGGGTGAAAGTGCCAGCGCATGACCTGGCAAGCGTTCGGAAATGTCATCTTGTTCATCGCGCCCACCTGTTGCAGCCGCACGTGGCAGGGCAGGCCATCGGAATGGATAGCCTGTGGAGTATTAAAAGTAGCACCACCTGGATGACAGCTGTGCGCTTTGCCACGAATACCGGGCGATTTCATGAAGTTTCATGATCTGCGTCAGTTTTTGCAGGACGCAAGCCCCGTGGCGTCCGCTTTGCCGACCACCGCATCGCAGCCTCCGGGCTTGAGCATGATGGTCAGCAGCGCCGAGAGCAGCAGCGCCCCGCTCATCAACAGGTAGGAAGCGCCCGGGTTGCCGGTGCTGGCGTTCAGATAGCCAACCAGGTAGGACCCGGCAAACGAGCCCAGGGCGCCCATGCTGTTGATCAGCGCCATGGCACCACCGGCCACGTTGGCGGGAAGGATCTCCGGCACGATGGCAAAGAACGGACCATAGGGCGCATACATGCACGCTCCGGCGATCACCAGCAATGCATAGGACCACCAGAAATGCTCGCTGCCCAGCGCGTACGAACCGTAGAACGCCAGTGCCGCCAGCAGCAGCGGTGGCCAGACGAAGCGCTTGCGCCGTTGCATACGGTCGGAAAACCAGCTCACCACCAGCATGCCGATCACCGCCGCCAGGTAGGGCAGGGAAGACAGCCAGCCAGCCTCGATCATGTCCATCTGCGCGCCCTGCTTGAGAATCGACGGCAGCCACAGCACAAAGCCGTACACGCCCACACTCCACAGGAAGAACTGCAACGACAGGGTGATGACCTTGCCCGAACGGAAGGCTTCGGCGTAGTTCTTCACCGGCTTCATGCCCACCTGTTCGGCGGCCAGTGCCTGTTGCAGATTGTCTTTTTCCTGCTGGCTGAGCCACTTCGCCTGGGCGGGTCGATCATCGGCCAAGCGCCACCAGATGAATGCCCAGATGACGGCGGGCAACCCTTCGATGATGAACATCCAGCGCCAGCTGTAATGCTGGATCAGGTAGCCGGACACCACCGACATCCACAGCATCGTCACCGGGTTGCCCAGTATCAGGAAGGTGTTGGCGCGTGAGCGTTCCGCGCGGGTGAACCAATGGCACAGGTACACCAGCATCGCGGGCATGACCACGGCTTCGACGACGCCGAGCATGAAGCGGATCACGATCAGCCAGTAGGCGCTGGAGACGACACCGGTTAAGGTTGCCAGGCTGCCCCAGAGGATCAGGCTGACGAAGATCAACTGCTTGACACTGTGCTTCTGCGCATAGATCGCGCCGGGGACCTGGAAGAAGAAGTAACCCAGGAAGAACAGGGCGCCGAGCAGCGAGGACAGCCCCGGCGTTATGTTCAGGTCGGCGGCCATGCCCGAGGCTGCGGCAAAACCGTAGTTGGCCCGGTCCAGGTAGGCCAGGCTGTAGGTGATGAAGACGATCGGCATGATGTACCACCAGCGACGGCTGGCGAGTTTCACGGTGTGGCTGTGCATGGTCTGACTCCTGAGCATTTTGTAATTGTCGCAACAGGTAGGGCGTTTTGATTCATGGGTGCAGGGCGCAACGTTTTGCGGGTGTCTTTTTTGCGTGCGTCAGTGGCTTTCGTCCTCGATCAGCGCGGCGCGCGTCGGCAGGCCTTCCATGTCGCCCGGGCTCTGTACAGCCAGGCTGCCGATCCAGTTGCCGCGGCCGGCGGCCTGGGCCAGGTCGCGGCCTTCGAGCAGGGCACTGATGACGCCCACGGCGAAGCCGTCACCCGCGCCGACCGTATCCACCACCTTGGTCACGGGGCGGCTGGCTACATAGCCTTGTTGCTCGGCGCTGCAATAGAACGCGCCGTCCGCGCCCAACTTGATCACCACCGCCTGCACACCCTGGTCGAGATAGAAACGGGCAATGTCTTCGCAGCGTTGGTGTCCGGTCAGCAGCTGCCCTTCGGCCAGGCCCGGCAATACCCAGTCGGCCAGCGCGGCGAAGCTGTTGATCTGCTCGATCATGTGCGCCTGGCTGGGCCACAGCGACGGGCGCAGGTTGGGGTCGAACGAGACGCTCCGGCCTGCCGAACGCATGGCGGTCATCAAACCGCGGGTCAACGCGTTCATGCTCGGCGACAGCGCCGGGGCGATGCCGGTGGCATGCAGGTGACGGGCATCGAGCAGACGTGCAGGCACGTCGCCAATGCCCATATGGCTGGCCGCCGATCCGCGGCGAAAGTATTCGACCGTGGGGTCGCGGCCATCGTCCTGCAGCGACTTGAACTGGAACCCGGTGGGGTGCTGTGAATCCACGCCGACATGGCTGCAATCCAGCCCTTCGCGTTGCAACGCGGCGACGATGAAGCGACCGAGCGAGTCGTTGCCCACTCGGCTCAGCCAGGCGACGTTGAAGCCCAGCCGCGACAGGCCGATGGCGACGTTGTTGTCGGCACCGGCAATGCGTTTGCGGAAGCGCTCGACTTCGGCCAGTTCGCCGGTCTGCTCGGCGACGAACATGGCCATGGTTTCGCCGAAGCTCAGCACATCGAACTCAGCCATGGGCCACCTCCTGCGCGGCCTGGCCGAGGCGGGTGAGGGTGGCCACCTGTGCCTTGGCGACAGCCAGCAGGTCGCTGCCCTGCAACGGGTACTCGATGGCCCGCACCAGGCCTGGGGCCATGTGCCCGAGCAGGCGCGCCCACTGATGCAGGTCGGTCAGCTCGGGCGGCGTGGCGACCAGCTTGCCGGCCGTGGTGCGTTGTACGGCCTTGCAGTGAATGTATTCGACGAAACGGCCCAACTGCTGCGCAGCGCTCGAAACCGACTGTTGCTGCCATTGCCAGTTGCCGATGTCGAAGGTCATGCCCACCGGCACGCCTTGCCCGGCTATCGCAGTGAAGAAGTCGACCAGCGGCTCGATCCGCCCACCGTGGGCAGTCTGGTCGTTCTCGATCAGCAGGCGCACGGGTTGATCGCGCAACTGGTCATGCAACAGGTGCAAGTCGCTGGCAATGGAGTGAAAACCCAGCGAGACCTTGAGCCAGATCGCGCTGCACGCGGCCGCGCGAGCGAGCGCCAGTTGCAGCTGCGGATTGGGCGCGGCCTGGCCGGGCTGCCACAGCTCGAGCGGCGAGGAATAGACGCAGGTGAGGCCTTGCGCGGCGATGGCACTGCGCAGGGAGGGCGCATCGAAGTCATCGAACAGCTCCTCGCGCAGTTCAATATGGCTGGCGCCGGTCTGGGCGACCAGCGGTGCCAGGCTGGCCTGGCCCTGTGTACGAACATGGTCCGCGCCGAAGCTGGAAAGGCTGATGGAGACGGGATAGGGATGCATTGTTATTGTCCTCTGAAACCGGTTTCAATTGTAAGCATGGATACTGCGCACGCCGCAGCGCTTTTTCAGCGGAGCGGGGTGGAACCTCGAATGATCAGATCGGGGGTGAAGTGGAACGTCTGGGCTGGACCTTGCGCCCCTTGCAGCCGCTTCAACAGGCATTCAAGTGCCTGCACGCCGATGGCATGGGTGGGTTGGGCAAGGGCGGTAATACCGTTGCCTACCAGGGGGTACCAGTCGAGGTCGTCGAGCGCGATCAGCCCCACGTTTTCGCATGCCTGGTTGCCCAACTCCCGCAGGGCCAGCGTGCAGGCCAGTGCCGCCACGCCATTGGCGCAGAACAAGGCCTTGGGCCCGACGTCGGTGCTGGCAAGGAACGTGCGTAGTTGCTCGCCGAGGCCGGCACCTGTGTAGAACACCGTGCCGCCGGTGCGTTGCGCGAAGGCCTCGATGCGTTCGGTACGGGAGCTGGTGCCATCGACCGCCTCACTGACCAGCGCCAGCTGGCGATAGCCGCGCTCGTGGAGGTGGTCCAGGGCCATGTCGACGGCCATCCGGTTGTCCAGCCCGACAAGGTCGCTGGGCAGGTCGGCCACCTTGCGGTCGACCAGCACCATGGGCAGTTCCCGTTGCAGTTCGCGCAGCTCATCCAGGTGGTGGCCGAGGGTGTTCACGATCACGCCTTCGACGTTGTAGGCACGCATGGCCTGCAACTGCTGGCGTTCCTGTTCCGGGTCGCGGTCGGTGTTGCATACCACCAGACTGTAGCCATGGCGGCGGCAGGCGGTTTCCACGCCATGCATGACGGCCACCGAGTAGGGGTTGCGGATATCGGCCATGAGCATGCCGATCAGGCGCGTACGACCGCGCTTGAGGCCGCGGGCCATCTGATTGGGGCGATAGCCGAGGTCGTCGATGGCGCGGGCGATGCGTGTGGCGATGACGTCGGACAGCAGACCGCGATCCTCACCGATGAAGCGCGAGACACTGGCCTTGGATACACCTGCGCGCTCGGCTACGTCGAGCATGGTCACACGAGGGCGTACAGGAACGGAAAGACGGGTCACGGCCTGAGTCCTTTTATGGATGTTATGGGCAGGCGATCAGTGGTTGAAACCGGTTTCAGGAAACACCAAATCGAAGTGGCCGTCAACGGGGGAGGATGGATTTTTGCGCAGGCGATCGGGGCACTAGGGTGGTGCATTTCACGGCTGGAACCGCAGCGCGGCCTTCGCGGGCAGAGCTCGCTCCCACAGGGGATCGGGCTACTCCTGTGGGAGCGGGCTCTGCCCGCGAATCAGGCGACGCGGGTCAGCCAGCGGCGACGACGGTGATTTCCACCAGCAGATCGGGCGCGGCCAGGCGGGATTCCACGGTAGCACGCGCCGGGGCGTGGCCTTCGGGTGCCCAGGCGTCCCACACTTCGTTCATTCCGGCGAAATTGGCCTGGATGTCCGACAGCCACACTTGCGCGGTGACGATACGGGTCTTGTCCAGGCCAGCCTGCTCCAGGAAGCTGTCGATCTTGGCCAGCACCTGGGCAGTCTGGCCCTTGATGTCCAGGCTACGGTCAGTGGCGGTCTGCCCGCCGAGGAAGGTGAAGCCGTTGCACTGCACGACACGGCTCATGCGTTGGTTGGTTTCGATGCGCTTGATGTCCAGCATGGTGTATTTCCTCACGAGTGGATAAGGGATGTTGCAGGTTGTTCGAGCGTCGTCGCCGATTGCGCGAAACGCCCTACGGAAAAGGGGTCGAGACTGATCGGCGAGGGCTCGCCGAGAATCTGCTGGGCCAGGCGCTGACCGGTCCCGGGACCCATCTGGAAACCACTGCCGCAGAAACCGAAGGAATAGCTCAGCTTGTCCGTCTTGCAGCTGGCGCCGATCACTGGAATGTCATCGGCGGTAAACGCCTCGACACCGGCCCAGACCCGATTCACACCCAGGTTGCGCAAATGGGGAAACAGGTCGGTTACCGTACGCGCGCTGGTGCTCAGCCGGTCCATTTGAACCTCGCCATGGCGCGCGGCGAACTCCACCGAGCCCACCAGCTTGCCGCCGATCACCACGGTGCCGTTGGCGAACTGTTTGAATGACAGCGCCCGGCCCGTAGCGCCCAGCACCGGCGCACAGAATGGGGCGACCCGGTGAGTGACCATCAGCATCAAGCCCTGCGGATGCACCGGCACCGGCTCGCCGACCTGTGCCGCCAGTTGCGCCGCCCAGGCCCCTGCGGTGACCACCAGGTGCTCCGCTTGATGCACGCCCGACCGTGTCTCGACCCGCCAATGGGTGGCGCTGCGCTCGATGCGCAGTGCCGGCGTCTGCTCCAGGACCCGTACTCCCAGCCGCTGCGCAGCCAGGCGAAACGCGGTAACGGTGTGGTACGGCACGGCATAGCCGTCGCCGTCGACCCAGATACCACCTACCACATGGGGTGCCACCGTAGGTACCAATTCGAGCACCTGCTGCCGATCGATCAATACCTCATGGGCGAAGCCCAAGGCATGCAACTGCTCCACACGGCGCTGGCATTCCTGCAGTTCAACGTCGTTCTCGGCCAGTTTCAGCTGGCCGCTGGCGACGAAGCCACCGTCCTCGCCGAGCACGTCCTGCAGGCCATGCCAAAGCGTTCGCGAAGCGAGGGCCAAGGGGATTTCCGCCACATGGCGGCCCAGGGTGCGCACGCCACCGGCGTTCACCCCGGAAGCATGGCGACCGCAATACTCCGCCTCCAGCACGGTCACCCGGACGCCGGCGCTAGCCAGGTGCAGGGCGGTGCTGAGGCCGTGGATGCCGCCGCCGATCACCAATACATCAGCGCCCGAGCGCTGGCGCTCAGTCACCGGCCAGCTCCCCGAGTGTGATGGGCTTGATCGGCGGACGAATCCGGTAGTAACCGACGTCACCTGCGGGCACCTGGCGCGCATCGGCGATCACTTCGGTGACGGTCAGGCCGCACAGGCGTCCCTGGCAGGGCCCCATGCCGCACCGGCCGAACGACTTCGCCTGGTTCGGACCGGCGCAGCCCATGGCGACGAACTGGCGCAACTGGCCGGCGGTGACTTCCTCGCAGCGGCAGACAATGACGTCGTCAGCCGGGATCCGATGCTCGTCGCGGGGCCGGTACAGCGCGTCGAGAAACGGTCTGATGCGCAAATTGTCGGTCAACGCCCGGCGCAGCTCGACGCCACGCCGATCGCGCTGCGGAGCGCCCAGCGCGCCCAGCCGAGCGGCGATGCCCAGGCCGGCCAGCCGGCCCTGCAGTGCCGCCGCCTGTGCACCGCCGATACCGCCTCCGTCACCGGCGACAAACACCCCTGGCACGTCCAGTTCGCCCCAGCTGTCCCTGAGCGGGCTGAAGCACAGCTGCTGCGGATCCCAGGCGTGGGTCGCACGCAGCGACTGGCTGAATTGAATATTGGGTACCACCCCCTGGTGCAGCAGCACGCACCGACTGGCGATGCGCTGCGCCTTGCCGTTGGCGGTGAAGCTCAGCGCCTGGGCCGAATCGGTACCCTCGATCGCCAACTGCGAGGCGCCGGTGAAATGGGCGATGCGCGCCTGGCGCAGACTGCGCATCAGCTCCAGGCCCTTGCGCAGGTAAGGCCAGGCACGCAGGGCCGAGACCAGATGACGCCGCGCGCGCCAGTAGTCGTCGCGGTGCGTGGTATCGACCAAGGCCTTGATCGGCACTCCGGCACGCAAATACTGCCAGCCCAGCAGGTACAGCAAAGGTCCGCAACCGGCCAGCACCACCGGCTCGGTGGGTACTGCGCCAGCGCTCTTGAGCAGGATCTGCGCCGCGCCCGCAGTCATCACTCCCGGAAGGGTCCAGCCACGGATGGGGAAGGGCCGCTCCATGGCGCCGGTGGCCAGCAGGACCGCGCGGGCCTGCAACGTGTGCATGCGCCCACCCTGCAGATAGCTGACCTGATGATCACGACCCACCTGCCACACTGCAGCTTCCTTGATGTGCCGCACCGGAGTGTCCTCCAGGGCTCTGGCGAGCACGTTGCCGTGGGCATAGTCCGGTCCCAGCAGGTCGCGCCGGCTCAGCGGCGCCAGGGTGATACCGCGATAGATCTGCCCGCCAGGGCTGCCTTGCTCGTCCAGCAAGACCACGGCGAGGCCCAGCCCGGCCAGCTCGGTGGCACCGGCCATGCCTGCCGGGCCGGCGCCCACGACGACGACGTCGACGGATTCGGGGTTCATGGCTGCACCTCCAGGACGCTGACCGAGGGAGCCTCGAACTGCAAATCGCGAGCGCCTTCCTGGGAGCGCACCTGCATGCCGTCGACCACATCGATCAGGCAACTCTGCCGATTGGGCACGCCATCGATGCTGACCAGGCATTCGAAACACACGCCCATCATGCAGTAGGGCGCGCGCGGCGACTCGCTCACCGGCGTGGCCCGGAAGCGCTCGATTCCGGACATCAACAACGCCGCCGCCACGCTGATGCCTGGCGGTACGCTCAACGCCTCGCCGTTGAAGCTGAAGGTCACACTGCGGCTGCTGCGGGTTTCGCCGGCCACCGACTGGAACAGCGGGGCGCGGCTGGGGGCTTCAATGGGCATGGGCAAGCACCTTGTCGCTGAGAAAACGTTCGCCGTTGAACACGGCCAATTCGTCGGGCTGCGCCGCCCCCATCACCCAGGGCGCAATGCGCAGGGCGTGGGCGGCGGCCAGGGTTACACCGCTGTGGCAGGTGATGACGAAGGCCCCGGGGTGGGTCGACGACTGCTGGTAGATCGGGAAACCGTCCGGGCTCATTACCCGCAAGGCACCCCAGGCACGGATCAGGCGCACATCGCGCAGCAGCGGAAAGGTCGCTACGCCACGCTGGGCGATCGCCGAGAGCACACCGGTGGAGGTACTGTCGTCGAAGCCGACTTCTTCCATCGAATCGCCCAGTTGCACCGTGCCTTCGTCGGTCTGGCGGACATTGATGGTGGGATAGTCGAGAAACGGCTGGACCCGCTCGCTGACCAGTACCTGCCCGCGGTTGGGTGCGACCGGTGCATGCAGCCCGACCTGCGCGGCCAACCCGGGGTTGCCCAGGCCGGCTGCGAGTACCACGCGCGGCGCACAGTAGGCCTGCTCCCCGGCCCAGATGCGGAAGTCGCCGGCACTGCCCTCGATGCGCTGGATGTGCTGGCCGCCTGCGAAACGCGCGCCATGGCGTTGCGCGGACGCATGCAGGGCGCGCAGTAGCTTCAGCGGGTTCACATGGCCGTCCTGGGGGGTATAACTGGCGCCGATCACGGCCTTGCCGATCAGCGGCAGGCGCGCCTTGAGTTCGCCGGCATCGAGCATCTCGAAGGGGTAGTCACCGACCGCCGCCTGCAATTGGCGCAGGCGCGCCTCGCGCTCTAGCAGTTCCTCGTCGCTGAAGCACATGTGAAAGCCACCCGGCTGCTTGAGGCTGACATCCACGCCACTGTCGGCCAGCAGCATATCGCGCAGGTCGGCCCAGCGTTGCGCCGAAGAACGTGTCCAACGCGCATAGTCGGGCAGGTTGTAGCCTTTGCCCTGAACCCAGACCAGGCCGAAATTGCCACGCGAGGCGCGGAACGCATCGTCGCCCTGGTCGAGCACCACGGTGTCGGCGCCGTTGCGCGCCAGGCCGTAGGCCACCGCCGTACCCACCAGCCCGCCACCGACGACGATCACGTCGGCCTTGATCGCTGCCGTCGAGCGCTTCATTTGCCTTCTCCTATGAGCACGCGGTCCAGGCCTACCAGGCGATCCAGCACCAGCATCAAGATCAACGTGCCAACGATCAGCACCGTAGAGACCGCCGTGATCAACGGGTCGATGGTCTGGGAAATCTGGTTGTACATGGCCACCGGCAATGTCGTGGTGCCGGGCGTGGCCACGAACACGGTCATGGTCAGCTCATCGAAACTCTGGATGAAAGCCAGCATCCAGCCGCCGACCACGCCAGTGCGGATGCGCGGCAGGATGACCCGGTGGAACGCCGTCCAGCGTTTGGCGCCCAGCGACAGCGCGGCCTGCTCGATGTCTTTCTCCAGGCCGATGGTGGAGGCCAGGGTCAGGCGCAATGCATAGGGCAGCACGACGATCACGTGAGTCAGGCACAGCGCCCAGAACGAGCCGCCAATCTGCGCGATGGAGAAGAAACGCAGGAAGGCGATCCCCAGCACCACGGAAGGAATCATCAGCGGCGAGAGCAGAAAACCGGTCAATGTGCCGCGGCCGGGGAAATCGTAGCGGCTGATGGCCAAGGCCGCCGGGATGGCCAGCAGCGTGGCGATGGTGGCCGACGCCAGGCCCAGCTTGATCGACAGCATGAACGCGTCGAGCATTTCCTGATTGTCCAGCAGGGCCCTGAACCAGCGCAGCGACAAGCCATTGGTGGGCAGTGAAAGATACCCCTTGTCGGTGAATGCCATCGCCATCACCACCAGCAGCGGCGCGACGATGAAGCCGATGAACAGGGTATGGAACAGCAGCGAGAAAAAACCGTTCTTGTGCATGGCGGCCTACTCGAAGACTTGCTTGAAGCGGCGCTCGGCCAGCTTGCTGCAACCCAGAATGATGATCAGATTGGCCACCAGCAGGAGCATGGCGATCGCCGCGCCCAGAGGCCAGTTGAGGGTGCCGAGGAATTCGTCGTAGGCCGCAGTGGCGACCACTTTAAGCCGGCGTCCGCCGATGATTGCCGGAGTGGCGAAGGCCGAGGCGGCGAGGGCGAAGACGATGATCGAGCCGGAAAGAATGCCCGGCATGATCTGCGGCACGATGATGCGCCGGAACACCGTCAGCCGCGACGCGCCCAGGGACAGGCCGGCCCACTCCACCTGCAGGTCCAGTCGCTGCAGGGTGGCCCACACCGCGATCACCATGAAGGGCACCAGCACATGGGTCAGGGCAATGATCACGCCCACTTGGGTGAACAGGATCTTTACCGGTTCGTCGGTGATGCCCAGGCCCTGCAGGGCATCGTTGATCAAGCCGTTGTTGCCCAACAGAATCGCCCAGCCGAGGGTCCGCACCACCACTGAAATCAACAGCGGGCCAAGCACCACCAGCAGGAAGGTCGAGCGCCAACGTGGCGCCATGCGCGCAATGATGATGGTTTCCGGGACGCCGAGCAGTACGCACAGCACCGTCACTGCCAGTGCCATCGAGCCGGTTCGCAGGAAAATCTCGTGGAAATAGTCGTCCTTGAACACCTCGATGTAGTTGCCCAGGCTGTACACCGGCAGCACGCCTTCGGTGTCGCTGAACAGGTTGAGCGACAACAGCGCGGTCAGCAGCAACGGTGCCAGCAGCAGGGCGATGAATACCAGCAGTGCCGGGCCGCTGAGCAGCCAAGGCGCCGCGCCTACGTGTTCGGCGTCATACCTGGCCATGGGCAGCCTCCCGGTCGAGCAGGCGCAGGTCGTCGTCCGACCAGTCCAGGCCGACTTCGTTGCCCTCGGCGGGCGGTACATGCCCCAGATTCGGCTGGGTCAGGTGGACCAGGCCAAAGTGGCTGTCCACGGCAAGCAACCACAGGTTGCCGAGGAACACCCGCAGGGCGATCCGACCGTTGATGCGGCCCAGGCCAGGTTCGGTCAGGCGGATTTTCTCGGGGCGGATGTACACGTTGACGTCCTGACCCAGGGAGCGGTCCTCGTGGGGCACATGCAGCAAGGTATCGCGCACCTGCACGTGGCAGCAGCGCTCGTTGCGCAGCTGCACGGCACCGGCGAAGGCGTTGGTCTTGCCCAGAAACGCCGAGGCGAAGGGCGAATGGGGTCGTTCGTAGGCTTCGAATGGTGTATCGATCTGCACGATGCGCCCGCGCTGCATGACTGCGATGCGGTCGCTCATGGTCATCGCTTCGACCTGATCGTGGGTGACCAGAATGGTCGTGATACCCAGTTCGCGCTGGATGGCGCGCAGCTCGATGTGCATTTCCTCGCGCAGCTTGGCATCCAGGTTCGACATGGGTTCGTCGAGCAGCAACAGGTTGGGGCGGATGGCCAGGGCGCGGGCAATCGCCACCCGCTGGCGCTGCCCGCCGGAAAGCGCCTTGGGATAACGCTCGCCAAGCCCGCCAAGACGGACCAGGTCCAGCGCCTCGACCACGCGCTTGGCACGTTCGGCCTTGGCCACGCCGCGCATCTCCAGGCCGAAGCTGATGTTCTGCGCCACCGTCATGTGCGGGAACAGCGCGTAGCTCTGAAAAACGATGCCAAGGCCGCGATCTTCCGGGCGTACGTGAGTGATGTCGCGACCGTCGAGCACGATCCGGCCTTCGGTGGGTTGCACGAACCCGGCGATCGACTGCAAGGTGGTGGTCTTGCCGCACCCGGAAGGGCCGAGCAGGGCGACGAACTCGCCGTGCTGTACCTCCAGGCTCAGGCCGTCGATGGCTTTGAACGTACCGTAGTTCTTGACGAGGCCTTCCAGTGTCAAAAATGCCATGGCTTTGCCACGCAGGCATGCGCCTGCGGCTCCAGGAAAAGGTCGGGAAAGTTCGGACGGGCGCGCGGATCAGCGCTCGACGGTACGGTTCCAGCGTGTGGTCCACTCACTGCGCTGCTGGTTGATGGTCTCCCAGTCGACTTTGATCAGGGCACTGACTTTGTCCGGGCCATAGGGCATGCGCGCGGCGATCTCGGGGCTCAGCTCGACGGTCTTGTTGACCGGCGCAAAACCGTTCTCGTGGGCCTGGATGGTTTGCACTTCGGGCGACAGCACGTACTGGATGAACGTCTGTGACAGTTCCGGCTGGGCATTGGGTGTCACCCCGCAGGCGGCCAGTTGCAAGGCCACACCACCTTCCTTCGGGTAGATGAACTTGAGCGGGAAACCGGTGCCCTGCAAGGCCACGGCGCGACCGCTGCCGTAGACCGCCATGACCACATCGCCGTTCTGCATCATGCCGTCCATTTCACCGGGCGCCGACACCCAGGCCAGCACGTTCGGACCGATCTCGTCCTTGAGCGCCTTGAAGCCGGGGTCGATGTTCTTCTCGCTGCCGCCGCGCAGGCGAGCCATCTCCACCAGTGTGTGCAGGCCGTAGGTGTTGGTCACCGGGGGCATGCCGAGCAGTTGCTTGTAGCGTGGGTCGGCCAGGTCTTCCCAGGAGTCGGGGGCGTCCCAGCCACGCTTCTTGAAGGCTTCTTCGTTGTAGCCGATTCCGGTAGCGACCATGCCGATACCAGTGGCCTGTGGGCTGAGGCGAGCCAGCGGGTAAAGGTCCTTGTACACCGGCGCATCGCTAAGGTCGCCGCACAGGCCCTGCTGAAGTGCCTGGTACATGGGCCCGTCGTCCATCATGGCGACGTTGATCTGCTGGCGGCCCTTCTGCGCCTGCAGCTTGGCCAGAGTTTCAGTGGAGTTGCCGGCTACGTAGACCACTTTGACGTCGTGCAGCTTCTCGAAGGCGGGAATGATCTTGCTCTTGTACATCTGCTCGGTAGAGCCGCCGACACCGGCAACGTAGAGGGTTGGGGCGGCATGGGCGCAGGCGCCGCTCAGAGCGGCGAAAGCGAGGGCAACGCGCAGGGAAGTGAGGCGAAAGGACGGTTGTTGGCTATTCACAGACTATCTCCGAAGTGCAGGGGGCAGATCGAACAATGCGTCGGTCGCTCCGGCGAACCGGGGCCACGCATGCGCTGTGCATGCTCCCGGCCATGGGCGGCGCCGGGTAACGCATCTTGGTGTGCGCTATGTGTATGTGCTGCTGGACTTGAGTATTGCGAGCGTGACGGTATATGGTCAAATACGGATATCGGGCCTAGTCATGCATATTTGATATGGAGGCGTCAGTGAACCTGAGGCAGATCGAAGCGTTCCGCAGTGTGATGCGCATGGGCTCGATGACCGCAGCGGCCGATGTCCTGTACACCTCGCAACCCAACGTCAGTCGACTGATCGCTCAACTCGAGCTGAGCACCGGGCTGACCTTGTTCAAGCGCGCCGGGGTACGGCTGATCCCGACACAGGAGGGTCGCGCGTTCTTTCAGGAGGTGGAGCGCGCATTCGTCGGGCTCGACAGCCTCAAGCATTCGGCGAAGAACATTCGCAACCTGGGCACCGGGCGCCTGCGTGTTGCGGCTGTGCCGTCGACGGGCATGAGCGTGATTCCCGAGGTGCTCAAGACGTTCACGTCGACCCGTCCGGAGCTGACCGTATCGCTGCACGTGAACTCGTCGCCCACCGTTGAACAGTGGGTGAAATCGCAGTTCTGCGACATTGGCATCGTGGTGCATCCGGGCGATGTGGCGAACCATCAGGTCGAGTTGCTGGCCGAGATGGCCGCAGTCTGCGTGTTGCCGGCGGCGCATCCCCTGGCTGAGCACCAGAGCATTACCTTCGCGGACCTGCAGGGGCAGCCTTTCGTGTCGCTGTGCCACGGAGACGGCACGCGGGCGCTGGTCGACGGGCTGTTCGAACAGGCCGGTGTGGAGCGAATCATGGCCCTGGAAGCGCAATACAGCGCGATCAATTGCGAAATGGTTGCGCACGGCATGGGCATAACCCTGGCTCATCCGCTGGTGGCCAGGGATTACCTGCACCGCCAGATCGTGGTTCGACCCTTCCGCCCGGATATTCCCTTGCCGACTTACGTGATCTGGCCCCATGCGCAGAACCGCACCCTGTTGGCCGAGGATTTCATCGACACCCTCAAAGCCCATTACCAGCACCTGACCAAATCCCCGTAGCCCACCTGCAGGTCCGCGGTTATCTGTGGGAGCGGGCTCTGCCCGCGAATCGCGCCGCGGTGCATCAGGCACTCCGCGGTGTCCCTTTCGCGGCCGATGACCGCTCCTACAGGGGTACCGAGATCCCGTCTGGCACAGGTAGTATGAGGACAAACTGTAGGAGCGGTCCGTGGCCGCGAATCCGGCGCCGCGGTGCATCAGGCACTCCGCGGTGTCCCTTTCGCGGCCGATGACCGCTCCTACAGGGTGCTAGATCACCTGGTCGGCGAGTGGAATAGCGTGGGCCATGTCTTCGGCGCGAGCCTGGGACTTGTGCAGGGTGACCGGGATCGACTTGGCGGCGGGCACCTTGCTCTTGCTCGCGTAATGCCACAAGGGCACCAATGCATTGCACTCGGGGTAGTAGGCGCCCGCGCAATTGATCGGGATATCGTAGGCGATGATCTGCATCGGCCCCACCTCGCGGCGCACCTGCGGCTCGATGGCGGTACGAATCGTGACCCAGTCGCCCGGATTGAAACCCAGCCGGACGATGTCGTTGCGGTTCAGGAAGATCACGCTGCGCGTGCCCTTGACCCCGCGAAAACGGTCTTCGTAGCCATACACCGTGGTGTTGAACTGATCGTTGCTGCGCAGCGTCATCAGTTGCAGCACATCGCGCTGTCCGCCGTTCTGCGAGACGTCGTCGTCCTCGTCAAGCGTCTTTGCGGTGACGAACTGCGCCTTGCCCGAGGGTGTGGTCCAGTGGCGCTCGCAGGCGCCCAGCGGCCGATGGAAACCGCCGGGCTCCCACATCCGTGTCTCCATGTCATGGAAGATCTCTGGATAGGTCTGGGCGATGGCCTCCCGCACGCGGGCATAGTCCTGGCGCCACAGCTCCCACGGAATCTGCTCGTTGCCGCTCAGCGTCGCCTGGGCCAGGCCGGCGATGATCGCCAACTCCGCGCGCAAGTGCTCGCTGGCAGGCTCGGCGCGGCCTTCCCAGGCGCGGATGCAGCCGGTGCTGTCCTCGGTGGTGTAGACCTGGCGGCGGCCGTCCTGCACATCGCGCTCGATGCGCCCCAGGCACGGCAGCAGCCAGCCATGCTGGCCGGGGAACAGGTGGGTGCGATTAAGCTTGGTGGCGATCTGTACGTTGAGGGTCAGTCCTGCCCAGGCCGGCTCGATGCGTTGGGTGTCCGGTACCGCGCGCAGAAAGTTGCCGCCCAGGCCGATGAAACCCTTGACCGTACCGGCCACGATGCCCTCGCAGGCATCCACCGTGGCCATGCCCTTTTGCGTTGGTACCTTGATGCCGAACAACGACTCGATCTTGTCGACCGGCACCTTGGCCGGATCCTCGGTGATGCCCACCGTGCGTTGCCCCTGCACGTTGGAGTGCCCGCGCACGGGGCAGATGCCAGCGCCCGGCTTGCCGATGTTGCCGCGCAACAGCAGCAGGTTGACCAGCATCTGCACGTTCTGCACGCCATGGCGATGCTGGGTCAGCCCCATGCCATAGATGATCATCACCCGGTTGCTGCGGGCATACACGGTGGCAGCGGCCTCCAACGCCGCGCGATCCAGGCCGCTGCGCTGTTCCAGCGCGGCCCATTCGTGCTGGTCCACCTGGGCCAGGAAGTCATCGACCCCCTCGGTGTGCTCGGCGATGAAATCATGGTCGATCACCGCCGGCCGGCCGTCGGCATGCGCCGCGCGGTCCATCGCCAGCAGGGCCTTGGCGATGCCCATTACCGCCGCCGTGTCACCACCGATAGCTACCTGGTGGTATTGCGTGCTGATCACCGTGGAGTCCGGCCCCAGCATTTCCACCGGCGATTGCGGATTGACGAAACGTTCCAGACCGCGCTCGCGCAGCGGGTTGAAGCTGATGATCGGCACCTGGCGCTTGCGCGCCTCCTGCAGTGGATGAAGCATGCGCGGGCTGTTGCTGCCCACGTTCTGACCGAAGAAAAAGATGCAGTCGGTCAGCTCGAAATCCTTCAGGTTCACCGTACCCACGGGCACCCCGATGCTTTCCTGCAGGCCCACCGACGTGCTTTCGTGGCACATGTTCGAGCTGTCCGGCAGGTTGTTGGTGCCATAGGCGCGAGCCAGCAATTGGTACATGAACGAAGTTTCCAGCGAGGCACGTCCCGAGGCGTAGAACACCACACTGTCGGGTTCCAGCCCGCGCAGTTGCTCGCCGATGCCCTGGTAGGCTTCCTCCCACGTGGTGGTCACATAACGATCACTGGGCGCGTCGTAGCGCATCGGATGAGTCAGGCGCCCGTTGCGTTCGAGCTCGTAGTCGCTCCAGGTGCGCAGCTCGCTGAGGCTATGCTTGGCAAACAGCTCGGGACCTGTGCGCAGCGCGGTCAGCTCCCAGGCGGTCGCTTTGGCGCCGTTCTCGCAGAATTCCAGGGCGTGAGGATTGCCTGGCTTTGCCCAGGCGCAACTGACGCAGGCGAACCCGTCGGGTTTGTTTTGCCGCAACAGCGCGGCAGGGCCCTTGCCCAGGGCTTGCTGGCGCCAAAGGATATTCATCACCGAAAACGCCGATCCCCAGCCTCCGGAAGAAGAGGTGTAGGGTTGATAGCGCGCTTTGGGGTGAATGATCTGCATGGTCTGGATCCTCGGATGCGGATGCCTCGGTGCATGAGGCCTGCATTTACGACGGCCCGTAATCGGCAAAGGTTCGAAGAGCTTTACGCGGCGCTGCCTGCAGGCTGTTCTCGCGCACTTTATCCGGCACGGCCCCTCGGTCAGCGCTGGCGCCGCAGCGGCGATTGCGCTAAAACCGATGGCACCCTTTGGCAAAGGCGTCTATTTTGAATGCAAAATACAAAAAGCAAGGGAGAGACAGCATGACCAGCTCCGCCAAACGCCCGATCAAGGTCCCGTTCACCGGCCCGGCACTGCTTGCCACGCCGTTGCTGAACAAGGGCACCGCTTTCACCGCGCAAGAGCGCGACACCTTGCATTTGCAAGGCTTGCTGCCCCAGCAGATCGAGACCATCGACCAGCAATGCGCGCGGGCCTATCACCAGTTCCAGGCATGCTCGACCGACCTCGAGCGCCACGTGCTGCTGCGCTCGATCCAGGACTCCAACGAAACACTGTTCTACCGCCTGGTCGACGACCACATCGACGAGATGCTGCCGATCATCTATACCCCCACGGTCGGCAAGGCGTGCCAGGAATTCTCGCGCATCTACCGCAGCCATCGCGGCTTGTTCATCAGCATCGACGATGTCGAGCGCATGGACGAAATCCTCAACAACGTGACCAAGGACAACGTCAAGGTCATCGTCGTCAGTGACTGCGAGCGAATCCTCGGCCTGGGCGACCAGGGCGTGGGCGGCATGGGCATCCCCATCGGCAAGTTGTCGCTGTACACCGCCTGCGGTGGCATCAGCCCGGCCTACACCCTGCCGGTGGTGCTCGATGTGGGTACCAACAACCCCGAGCGACTTGCCGACCCGCTGTATTTCGGGCGTCGCGAAGAGCGTGTGCGCGGTGAACGCTACGAAGCTTTCGTGCAGGCGTTCGTCGAGGGCGTGCAACGGCGCTGGCCGGAGGCGATCCTGCAGTTCGAGGATTTCGCCCTGAGCAATGCCATGCCACTGCTCGAGCGGTTCCGTGACCAGCTGTGCTGCTTCAACGACGATATCCAGGGCACCGCCGCCGTCACCGTGGGCACCTTGCTGGCCGCGTGCAAGGTCAAGGGCCAGAAGCTTTCCGAGCAGACCGTGGCATTCGTCGGCGCCGGTTCCGCCGGGTGCGGCATCGCCGAGCAGATCATCACTGCCATGCAGCTGGAAGGGTTGAGCGACAAGCAGGCGCGCAGCCGTGTCTATCTGCTCAACAGCAAGGGCCTGCTGACCGACCGCCAGCCCGACCTGTACGACTTCCAGCAACGCCTGGCCCACGACAGCCAGACGCTGGCGTCCTGGTCGTTCGCCGGGCAGTGGCCGACCCTTCTGGAAGTCGTGGCCAACGCCAGGCCAAGCGTGCTGATCGGCGTTTCCGGCAAAGCCGGTCTGTTCACCGAGGAAGTGGTGAAAACCCTGTATCAGCATTGCCCGGCGCCGATCGTCATGCCGCTGTCCAACCCCACCTCGCAGATCGAAGCCCACCCCAAGGACATCCTGCAGTGGACCGAAGGCAACGCGCTGGTTGCCACCGGCAGTCCATTCCTGCCGATCGAAGTGTTGGGCCGTACTTTCCCCATCGCGCAGTGCAACAACTCCTACATCTTCCCCGGTGTGGGTCTGGGCGCCATTGCCAGCCGGGCCACGCGCGTTACCGACGGCATGCTCATGGCTTCGGCACAGGCGCTGGCCGACAGCGCGGCAGCGGGGCAGATGCTGCCACCGTTGCGCGACGTGCAGGCGGTCAGCAAACGCATTGCCCTGGCGGTAGGCCTGGCAGCGCAGAAGGACGGCGTGGCTGCACCGATGGATGAGGCCGCGTTGCGCGAGGCAATCGACGTGCATTTCTGGAAGCCGGAATACCGCGCCTACGAACGCCAGCCTCTGTAGCGCGCCGGGGGCTCAGGCCAGGTTGTGGCTCTTCATCCAGCCAAGCCCGGCCTCGGTTCCATTCAACGGTTTGTACTCGCACCCCACCCAGCCCTGGTAGCCGATCCGGTCCAGGTGCTGGAACAGGAAACGAAAATTGATTTCCCCGGTGCCCGGTTCGTGGCGGCCGGGGTTGTCCGCCAGCTGCACGTGGCCGATAGCCTGCAGGTGCGACTGCAACGTGCGCGCCAGATCACCCTCCATCACCTGCATATGATAGATGTCGTACTGCAGGAACAGATTGTCGTGGCCCACCTGTTCGCGAATCGCCAATGCTTGCTGTGTGCCGTTCAGGTAGAAGCCGGGCATGTCGCGGGTGTTGATCATCTCCATCACCAGGCGAATGCCATGACTCGCCAGCGCGTCGCTGGCGTAGCGCAGATTGTCGACGAGGGTCCGTTGCGCCAGTTGCGGGTCGTCGCCGGGCGGGGTGATACCGGCCAGGCAGTTGATCCGGGTATTGCCCAGCACCTTGGCATACTCGATGGCCGTGGCCACGCCGGCGCGAAACTCCTCGCGCCGGTCCGGCAGGCAGGCGATCCCGCGCTCACCGCTATCCCAATCGCCGGGTGGCAGGTTGAACAGCACTTGGGTCAGGCCGTGCTGCTGCAGTCGCGCCTTGATCTCGGCGCTGTCGAAGTCGTAGGGAAAAAGGAATTCCACACCCCTGAACCCGGCCTTGGCGGCGTGGGCAAAGCGTTGCAGGAATTGATGTTCGGTGAATAGCATCGAAAGGTTGGCACACAAACGAGGCATGGCAGGCTTCTCCAGGCAGGAGGCGTGGCGACGGGCGCGTGACACAGGCCGGCCCGCCGCCTCACCGGTCCAGGTTATCGTACTCCTTGCTCAGGATTGTTTCGCGCCTGATGTCATTGCGCCAACAGTCACTTGGGCACCGCGACAGCCACCGGCGTGGCGGATGTCGGAAGCTCATAGACGAAGCGGTTCTGTGGGCGCATGCGGAACGACAGCACCACGCCGATAGCCAGCAGCACGATGCTGACCATGAACGGCAGCTGCCAGTTGCCGAACTTGTCGATCAGCAGTCCGGCGGCCACCGGGCTGATGATTGCGGCCATGGCCGATCCGGTGTTCATCATGCCACTGGCGGTACCGCAATGGTCCGGGGCGATGTCCATGGGAATCGCCCACATCGGCCCGATGGTCATCTCCGAGAAGAAGAACGCGATGGCCAGGCAAGCCAGCGAGACGTACATGTCGTGGGTGAACATCAGTGGCAGCAGGGCTACCAGGGTCAACGACAGGCAGATCGCAACCATCAGGCTGCGCGCCCGGTTGAGGTTGCCGGTGCGTTTGTAGATGCGGTCGCTGACGATGCCGCCCAGGGTGTCGCCGACCACGCCGCCGAAGAACACGGTCGAGGCGAATATAGCGGTGCTTTTCAGGTCCAGGCCCATGTTCATGAAGTACATGGGAACCCAGCTCAGCAGCAGCCACAGGGTCCAGCCATAGCAGAAGTAGACGATGGTGACCGGGGCCATGCGCCGGAACAGTCGTCCCCAAGGCAGCTTGATGGTGTTCTTGGGCTTGGGCGCAGGCAGGGCGTCCAGCTCTTGCTGGGTGATGCGCGGGTGATCCTTGGGTTGCTCGGTGAACACCAGCGCCCACAGCGCGACCCAGACGAAACTGATACCGGCGCAGACATAGAACGACTCGCGCCAGCCATAGGCCGCCATTACCGCGACCATCGCTGCCGGCGCCAGCGCGTTGCCCAGGCGGGCGAAGGCGTGGGTGATGCCTTGGGCGAAGCCGCGGTTCTCCTTGCCGACCCAGCGCGACATGGCTGCAGTGGCGGCAGGGAAGGTGGCGCCTTCGCCCAGCCCCAGCAACACCCGCGCCACGATCAGGGAAACGAAGCCGCCGGCCATGCCGGTGAGCACAGTGGCGCTGGCCCAGATCAGCCCGCACACCACCAGGGTGCGCTTGGCGCCGAAACGGTCGCTGACCCAGCCGCCGATGATCTGGAACACCAGGTAGGGGTAGGCGAAGGCCGAGAAGACGATGCCGATTTCGGTCTTGGTGAGGTTGAATTCCTTGCCGAAACCGACCGCAGCGGTACTGACGTTGACCCGGTCCAGGTACGTGATGAAATACATGGCGCACAGCATGACCAGCACCATGGTAGTGGGGCGCAGATATAACCGCTTCATGTTCTATCTCCAGTTTCTTATTGTTTACGCCCGCAGGCGTTGATTCGGGATAGTCAGTCGCATCGGGCGCAGCCAGGGGCAGCGCCGGTGATTCACTCGCGGCGCAGGGGCACGTGCTGCCCGCCCAGGTAATCCATGGCGGCGAGCACGCCGCTGGCGTCCAGTTTGACCCCGGCCATCTGCAAGCCCATTTCGCAACCACTCAGGGTGGCCATCAAGGTCAGGTCGTTGCAGTCGCCCAAGTGGCCGATGCGGAACATGCGCCCCTTGAGCTTGCCCAGGCCGGTGCCCAGCGACATGTCGAAGCGCTCGTAGATGGTCTTGCGCACCTGGTCGGCGTCGACGCCTTCGGGCGTCATCACACCCGTGAGTACCGGGCTGTAGACACTGGGATCGGCGCACTGGATGGGCAGGCCCCAGGCCTGCACGGCGGTACGGCAGGCCTGGGCCAGGCGTTGGTGGCGGGCGAAGACATTGTCCAGGCCTTCGCCGAGAATCATGTCCAGTGCCTCGGAAAGGCCATAGAGCAGGTTGGTATTGGGCGTGTAGGGCCAGTAGCCGGTCTTGTTCATCTCGATGATGTCATCCCAGGCCCAGAAGCTGCGCGGCAGGCCACCGCGCTGGCTGGCTTCGATGGCCTTGGGCGAGAGCGCGTTGAAGCTTATGCCGGGAGGCAGCATGAGGCCTTTCTGCGAGCCGGAGATGGTCACGTCCACGCCCCATTCGTCATGGCGATAATCAGCCGAGGCGAGCCCGGAGATGGTGTCCACCAGCAACAGGGCAGGGTGCCCGGCGGCATCGATGGCCCGTCGTACGGCAGGAATGTCGGAAGTCACTCCGGTGCTGGTTTCGTTGTGCACCACGCACACCGCCTTGATCCGGTGCTCGCTGTCCTGTTCCAGGCGCGCCTGGATCATGTCTGCACGCACGCCGCCGCGCCAGCCTTCGATGCCTGGCAGGCCGATGAATTCGGGCTTGAGCCCCAGGCTGATGGCCATCTTCTGCCACAGGCTGGCGAAATGGCCTGTTTCGAACATCAGCACCTCGTCGCCTGCGCTCAACGTGTTGCACAGTGCCGCTTCCCATGCACCGGTGCCTGAAGCGGGGTAGATGATCACCGGGTGGCGGGTCTTGAAGATCTGCTGAATGCCTTCGAGCACCTTGAGGCCCAGTTCACCGAACTCGGGACCGCGGTGATCGATGGTCGGGTAGCTCATGGCGCGCAGGATACGATCGGGTACCGGGCTGGGGCCCGGGATCTGCAGAAAATGGCGGCCGGCAGGATGGAAGTCGAGCTTGAGCATAGGTCAACCCTTTGTTGTTGTATTTTGAATGCAAAATTACATTAGCAGTTGGGGGCGCTGTGTCAAACCACTCAATTGCGCTAATATCCGCCTAGATTCGCGCTTTTTAGAATAAGAAAAGCTCGCGTTAACCCATCGCTACAAGGAGTTTGCATGCAGTCTTCGTCAATGGCCGCCCCGGCCACGCCCGCGCTGCAATTGCCACGTCTCGAACGGCAGCGTCTGCACGACACCGTGGTAGAGCACTTGCGTGGGTTCATCACCGAGGGGGTGCTGCCGCCCGGTACCAAGCTGAACGAGCGCGAGTTGTGTGAGACGTTGGGTATTTCACGCACGCCTCTGCGCGAGGCGCTGAAGGTGCTGGCCGGGGAAGGCCTGATCGAAATCAACCCGAACCGCGGAGCCAGCGTCGCGCGCATGAGCGAATTGGAAATTCGCGAGGCATTCGAGCTGATGAGTGGCCTGGAAGCCTTTGCCGGAGAGCTGGCGTGCGAGCGCATCACCGATGCGGAGCTGGAGCAGATCAAGGCTTTGCACAATGCCATGGTGGTGAGCAAGAGCCAGCATGACCTGGTGGGTTACTACCAGCGCAACCGCGCCATCCACGACCTGATCAACCTGGCGTCACGCAACTCGGCGCTGCGCCAGATGTACCTCACGGTGAACCGCCGCCTGCAGGCGTTGCGGTTCCTGTCCAACCAGCAGGCACCCAAGTGGGATCGCGCCCTGCACGACCATGAACAGATGATCGAAGCCCTTCAGGCCCGCGACGGCAAGCGCCTGAGCGCGATCCTGCGCCAGCATTTGCTGGAAAAGCGCGACGCCATCATGCTGCTGGTACAAACCACCCGGCCCTGATCTGCGATGCACGCTTCGCAGTCACTGACCGTTCACACGGATACAGGGTCGGGTTCTGGATTCGCCTGCGTGGGTCAGCGCAAACTCAGCGGGATGTTCAGATCGCTGATGCGCTGGGCGGTATCGGCACCGACCGTGCCGGCCACGAACGCCGACTCGCGGGTCGTGCCGTTTTTACTGGGCACTTGCACGTCCAGGGCTGCCAGTGGCAAACCCGTCGGGGCTTGCCAGCTCGACCGTCGCGGCGGAATGTAGCCATGGTAATGGCTGCGTATCGCATCGCTGTCCAACACCGGGGTGTCCTTGAACGATGCCAGACTGCCGGCAATCGTCAAGCGACCCGCTGCGTTGACCGAAGCGGCATGGGTGGCCAATCGCACCGCCGCGATGTCTATATCGCCGCCCGCTTTCATGGCGAAGCCGTTATGCACACGGTCCGTCACGTGCGTACGAGCATTACCGTTGGTTGACACGAAATGATACTCAGGCAGATCGTTGTCCAACCATATCGCCCGGTTGCGCGGTCCCGCAGGCTCCAGGCTGGCGGTAAGCTGGATATCGCTGGCCTGCAGCTTGATGTCCCCCTTGCTGTCCAGCTCCGAGCCAGCCACGTCGAGCATCGTGCCCGCAGTGACCTGCACGGTGTCACCGGCCAGCGTGCTGCGCGCCTGGGATTCCTTGAAGCCTGTACGGTTCCAGGGGCGTTGCGATGCACCGGCCATTGGGCTCCAATGCGACCCACTGAGGGTGAAGCCTTCCGTTTCGCCGATGCCGCTTATCCAGACATTGTCCTGGGCGTCGAGGGTCAGGGCAGTGCCTGCCAACAGGTGGGAGCCCGCGATGGAAATGTCACCGTCTCTGAAGGTCGACCGACGCGCGCGCAGTGCCAGTGTGCCGCTGGCTGCCAGCACGCTGGGGCTGATAGCTGTAGACGTGCGATCGAAGCCACGCGCTGCCTGTGCGGCGCTCGGACGCGCACCTTCGAGATGCATGCGCGCGCTGGAACCCTCGATGGCGATGTTGCCCTGGCTGTGCAGACCCACACTTGCTGCCGACAGCCTGCTGCCGCTGATGGAGATGTCCGTGCCCCGGATCGACAGCTCGCCGTCGAGGGCATTCAGCTGCGTTGGCAACTGATACGCATGGGTGCGCGCGGCCTCATGGGCGCGGGTCTCGGTCAAGGTCACGCGCCGTACATCGGCACCTTGGCTCGACGCGCTGCGCAGCTCCTGTCCAGCGATGTGCGTGGCCCCCGACCCGCCGATGTGCAGCGAATGGCTCGCATCGATTCTTGCACCCACCAGCCTGGCGCTGGGGAGTGTGACCGAGCCGCCGCTGATATGGCTGGTGTTGGCTCGCTCGACGTAGGTAGAGGCGTTGTCTTCAGGGCTTTCGGACGAAGCGAGCCGAACGCTGCGCGCGTGTGTGTCCAGCTCCGCCCCGACCTCGACGCCTCCGCGCACCGTGTAGATCCCGACGTGCTCCGGTCCAGCGATACGGCTGGCAGCGATGTCGATGCCATTGACACCGTCCAGGCGCACCCGCCCCTGAGCGATCAGGTCATTGCCTACATGGCGCAGCGTGCGTTCGGTGACGTGAGCGTCGGCTTCCCCCTGCGCCAGGGTGAACCAGTGATCCTCGGCATGCGCCGGTCGCTGTGTTTCGGTCTGGTGAGCGAGGGCGTCCAGCTTCAGGCGCGCACCTGAACGTGCGTCGATGTGTCGACCCGTGACCGCCAGCGACGTCAGCGTCAAGTCACTTGCGGCTGACAGGCTCACGTCCTCGTCACCCGCGTCGAGCGTGGCCTGGGCGGGCTCGCCGTTCTGGCGGGCAGTGGAACTGATCGCCAGCGCCCCGGCCGACGCGATCTGGATACCTTGGGCGGCGTGCATGCCAGTGATGCCCATGTTCACGCCGGCACCGGCCTGGGTGCTGATGACCTTGATGCGCCGGGCGTGCATGGCGCCCAGCAGGTTGGCGTCGACCGCCGTCTGCGTCGGTGCAGTGTCGGTGCTGGCCAGCGTTCGCGCATCGACCTGCTGGCGACCCATCAGCAAGCTCAAATCGCCACCCGCCGTCATGTCGCCGCTGACCATCACGCTGGGTGCGATCAATTGCACGGAGCCGGCGCCAACGTTCACGCCAGCTTGGCCGACCACCAGGCGCTGCTGCGAATCACGCGTGTCGTAGCGCGCGATCGCGCCATCTGCCAGCACCGTCGTGCCCACCACGTAAGTTGCCGTGTCGTGTTGACCCAAGGCCAGGCGGGCGCCATTGAGCTCGATGCCATTGGGGTTGCTCAACACGTAGTCGGCGGCCTGGCCGAAGATGACTTGCTCGCCGTCGATACGGGAGCCGCGCGTGCCCACCACTTCGTTGAGAATGGTGCGAGCGGCGACATCGGCCAACTGCGGGTTGGCTGCAACCGTGATATCGAGCCCGCCAACACTGGCTTGTCCTGCGGCCAGGCTGTTGTTCAATACCACACCGGCGGCGCCAACGTTGTAGTCCTGCCAACGGTTGTGGGAAAGACCCTGGGCATTGGGTGCAACGATGGCAATCACCGGTGCGGGCGTTTGGCTGTCGACCAACGCGGTGCCCATCGGGCCATCGATTGCCACCAATCCATCGGCCATGGCAGGTTCGAGGGCCGTCAGCAGGGCCATGGAGATGGCCATGCCGAGCGTGTGTCGGGTCAAGGAAGGGGTGCTGCAGGCTGCTGGTTGCACGTGGATGCTCCTCTCGGGGGCTGGGAAACATGGGCAAGCGGCGGGAAGAATCCGCCGTCGGCCACTCTAGAGAGGAGGGGGTCGGGTAATGAGTGCAGAAGGATCCTTGTGCTGTAGGACGTGTCTGTCAGATACAACGTCAGCGGCCGACGGTGCCAGTTGGCTCGGGACCGGCACCGAGCAGGGTCCAGCCCGTCAGCCGAGATTGAACTCCACCCGCTCCGGTACCCGATTCATCAATACCCGGCCGCCGCGAATCGACACCCGCGCCTTGGCCTGTTGGCGCACCGCTTCATAGTCGCTCTCGGCGCCCAGGATCACCATGTTGGCCGGGCGGCCCACGGCGATGCCATAGCGTTCGCCCAGGTTCAGCGCGCGGGCGCTGTTGTCGGTGACCAGGTCGAGCGAGCGCTGCAGGTCTTCGAAGCCCATCATGTGACAGATGTGCAGGCCCGCATCCAGGACCCGCAGGATATTGCCGTTGCCCAGCGGGTACCACGGGTCCTTGATGGAGTCCTGGCCGAAGCAGACATTCATGCCCGCCCGATCCAGCTCGGCTACGCGGGTCACGCCGCGGCGCTTGGGAAAGGTATCGAAACGCCCCTGCAGGTGAATGCTTTCGGTCGGGCAGGACACGAAGCTGATCCCCGACTGTTTGAGCAGCCGGAACAGTTTCGAGCAATAGGCGTTGTCGTACGAGCCCATCGCCGTGGTGTGGCTGGCCGTGACCCGGCTGCCCATGCCACGCACGCGAGCTTGTTCGGCGAGTACTTCGAGAAACCGCGAATGCGGATCATCGGTCTCGTCGCAATGCACGTCCACCAGGCAACCGGTGCGCTCGGCCAGATCCATGAGGAAGCTGATCGAGCTGACGCCCTGCTCTCGAGTGTTCTCGAAGTGCGGAATTCCGCCCACCACGTCGGCGCCCATGGCAACTGCGCGCTCCATCAGCTGGCGGCCATCGGGGTAGGACTCGATACCTTCCTGGGGAAACGCCACGATCTGCAGATCGATCAGGTGGCGCGCTTCTTCGCGCACTTCGAGCATGGCCTTGAGCGCGCCCAGGGTCGGGTCGGTTACATCGATGTGCGTGCGTACGTGCTGGATGCCGTGTTCGGCGAGCATGCCGATGGTGGTCAGAGCGCGCTGCTTGGTGTCTTCGTGGGTGATGCTCGCCTTGCGTTGGCCCCAGCGTTCGATGCCTTCGAACAGGGTGCCGCTCATGTTCCATTGCGGATCACCGGCCGTGAGGGTGGCATCCAGGTGAATGTGCGGCTCGACCAGCGGCGCTATCAACAATTGCCCCTGTGCGTCGATGTCATCCCCATGAGCCTGGACCCTGTTGGTTTGTGCCTGGACCGCCGCTATGCGGGCACCGCTGCAGGTGACGGTGTGCAGGCCTTCGGTCTTGCGCAACCTGGCGTTGATGATCTTCATGGGGGCACCCTTTGTGTAAAAGCCGATGACCAATGTTGCCATAGTTGTCCGCCAGCCCCCGGAAAAACCTCGGGGCAATGTGCGGCCGCGGGTCAGGCCGGCGCGGTGAACAGCTCGCGGCGTGCACCTTCGGTGATGGCCACGATGCCAGGGTGCTTGACCTTGCGCTCTACCGAAATCACGTAGAAAGACTCGGTGACGGCTTCGGTCTGCCCGATCAGCCGCACTTGGTACTGGGTCATGATTTCATCGGCAATCACACTGGGCGCGATGAAGATGCCGCTGCCCGACTGCCCGAAGGCCTGCATCAGTGCACTGTCGTCGAACTCGCCGACTACCCGCGGTAGCAGCCCTTGATCGCCGAACCAGCGCATCAGCCGGCTGCGCAGCACGCTCTCCTGGCCGGGAATCAGCAGCGGTGCACCGTGCAGGCACTGCGGGAAATCGCCGCCATGGCGTGCGGCCAACTGCTCGGTAGCGAAGAAGCTGATGCCGCATTCGCCCAGCTTCTGGCTGTAGCCCTTGATGTCCAGGTGTGATGGCATCGGACTGTCGGAGATGACCATGTCCAGACGCTGGATCGCCAGATCGGCCAGCAGCCGTTCCAGCTTGTCTTCCCGGCAGGTGATGCGCAGGGGTTCGCTCAGTTCCATGGTCGGTGCAATCAGCCGATACACGATCGACTTGGGCACCACGTCGGCCACGCCTACCCGAAAAGGAATCTGTTCCTCATCGGGTTGGGTCCGCAGCACCGCCTCCAGTTCTCCGCCAATCTGGAACATGCGTTCGGCGTAGGGCAGGGCCTGGCGACCCGCCTCGGTGAGCTCAAGGTGCCTGCCAACACGCCGAAACAATTTCACACAGAACGTTTCTTCAAGCAGGCTGATCTGACCGCTAATGGTTTGTGCGGTGAGGTTGAGTTGCTCACTGGCACGCACGATGCTCCCGGTGCGCGCAACGACCCAGAAATAGTGAAGCTGACGATAATTGAGCACGGCGACCTACACTTCGTAAAAGCCGAAGTGTAACTGGTAAAAATACGAATTTTCCAGAGGTGTCCGTGTCTCTAGAATGCCTCGCTAGCAAAGAGCCAGTAGTTGGGGCTTGCTAGCGTGCGCGGCACCAGCCGAGCCTCTCCAGACATTCAGCGAACCGTGATAAGGGCAGGAACGATACATGGAATACCTACTGGAACTGGCTTCAAGCCCTACCGCCTGGGTGGCATTGGTGACCCTGGTGATCATGGAAGTCGTGCTGGGCATCGACAACCTGATATTCATCTCGATTCTGACCAACAAGCTTCCCAAGGAAATTCAGGCCAAGGCACGCCGTATCGGTATCAGCATGGCGCTGATCCTGCGCCTGGGCCTGCTGAGTACCGTGGCGTACATCGTGCAACTGACCGAGCCGGTTTTCTCCGTGCTGGATCACTGGTTCTCGTGGAAGGACGTCATCCTGATCGCCGGTGGCTTGTTCCTGCTGTGGAAAGCGACCAAGGAGATCCACCACACCGTGGATCCGGTCGATCAGGAAGAGGCGAAGATCGGCGACAAGGTGAGCATGAGCTTCGCCTCGGCGATCGGTCAGATCCTGGTGCTGGACCTGGTGTTTTCCATCGACAGCATCATCACCGCCGTAGGCATGACCGAGCACTTGCCGATCATGATCATCGCCGTGGTCAGCGCCGTCATCGTGATGCTGGTGGCCGCAGAGCCTCTGGCCAAGTTCATCAACGACAACCCTACGGTGGTCATGCTGGCCTTGGGCTTCTTGATCATGATCGGCATGACGCTGATCGCCGAAGGCTTCGGTGCACACGTGCCTAAAGGCTATATCTACGCAGCGATGGCGTTCTCGGCGACGATCGAGGGCTTGAACATGTGGTCGCGCAGGTCCAAGCAGCGCAAGCTGGCGGCCAATCGCGAAGCGTAAAGGCGGCAGACAAAGCGAGGGGGCATGGATGCCCCCTTTTTTTCGCCTTTGATTTTAGGCTGGCTTGACGTTCCGGACGGACGGGTCAGACGTGCTGAGGCGTCCCGGGGCGACGGGGTGCGGCCGGCGCAGAGCGCTTGGCTGCTCGTGGCTGCGGCTGCGCGTGCTGGTGGCGGCGAGCGATTCGCAGCACCCCCCAGAGCATGGCGGCCGCTACGGCCATCCAGCCGGCAATCAGGCTGAAGATTATCATTGCAAGGCTCATCACTACCTCCATTGCTTTCGCGTCTTCTAGGTCACGTAATAGATGACCTTGAGGGTTTGCGGGCGTTTCAACCTATTGACGAAAGGTCATTTGCGTGCATCGGCCGGGCCTGTGCGGCCGTCCATTGTTCAGCCGCTATACCGCTAGCTGCGGGAAATCTATGATGGCCGTTCCGGCGTCACAGTGTGTGTCGCCACGGAGCAAGGGAATACGATGCAGCCCAGATCTAACGTCGTGGCCGGTCTACTGCTGATGTGCAGCCTGGTAGCAGGTCTGGCCGGTTGCGCAAGCAACAACGGCCCGGCACTGCCTGGCCTGGCGGACCGAGTGGAGCTCAACGGAGTACCGTTCTATCGGGGCAACGCCAATCAAAGCGGTTCGATGGTGCTGGCCAGCATGCTCTCGCAACAAGGCATTACCATTACACCTGGGTTGCTCGATCCGGCGCTGAAACTGCCCGGTGAAACAGATCGCCTGCAGCAGAACATCACGCAGGTAGCCCGCGAGTATGGCTTGCTGGTGTATGCGCTCGATCCGCAGCTCAACGCGTTGCTGACTCAGGTGGCGGCGGGTAACCCGGTGTTGCTGCGCTACAGCGAGGGCTCGGCGTTCTGGTCGCAACCGCGGTATGCCTTGTTGGTGGGCTATGACCGATTCAAACGGCACGTTTTGCTGCGCTCGGGGATGAACCGACGTCTGACGATGGATTTCGACAGCTTCGATTCGGCGTGGAAGAGTGCCGGTGCCTGGGCCATTCTGGTTCAGCAACCCAACCAGTTGCCGGCCAAGGTCGACCGCCAGCGCTGGCTGGACGCCGCTGGCGAAACCGCCGCCGCCGGCCAGGAACCCGCCGCAGCCCGCGCCCGCAAAGCGCTCGGCTCCTGAACGCTTCCGCCGTAGGAGCGGTCATCGGCCGCGAAAGGGACGCCGCGGTGTGACAGGCAAAGCACCTATACCGCCGACGCGGCTTGCGCCGCTGCTACAGGGGATTGCGGTGCCTGTAGCAGCGGCGCGAGCCGCGTCCGGGGACGCCGCAGGGTTTCAGCCTGCTCGCGCTCCGATCAAAACCCCAGGCGATCGCGCAGGCTGTAATACCAGGCGCCCAGTTGGGTCAGAGGCGCGCCGAAGGTGCGGCCGCCAGGGAAAGGGTAATGGGGCAGATCGGCGAAAGCGTCGAAACGCTCGGCCTGGCCGCTGAGCGCCTCGGCGAGCACCTTGCCCGCCAGGTGGGTGTAGGTCACCCCATGCCCGCTGCAACCCTGGGAATAATAGATGTTGTCGCCCAGGCGGCCCATCTGCGGCAGCCTCGACAAGGTCAGCAGGAAATTGCCTGTCCAGGCGTAGTCGATCTTTACCTGCGCCAGCTGCGGGAACGCCTTGAGCATCTTCGGCCGGATGATCGCCTCGATATTGGCGGGATCCCGCGCGCCATACACCACCCCGCCGCCGAAAATCAGGCGCTTGTCGGCCGTCAGGCGGTAGTAGTCGAGCAGATAGTTGCAGTCTTCCACACAGTAGTCCTGCGGCAGCAGGCTACGCGCCAGCGCCTCGCCCAAGGGCTCCGTGGCGATCACCTGAGTGCCGCAGGGCATGGACTTGGCCGCAAGTTCCGGTACCAACTCGCCAAGATAGGCATTGCCGGCAACGATCACGAATTTTGCCCGCACCCGGCCCTGAGCCGTGTGCACGACAGGATTGGCACCGCGCTCGATGCGCAGGGCCGGGGACTGTTCATGGATGCGCCCGCCGAGCGATTCGACCGCTGCCGCTTCCCCTAGCGCCAGGTTCAGAGGGTGGATATGCCCGCCGCTGACATCCAGCAGACCGCCCACGTATTGCTCGCAATCGACGACCTGGCGGATGCGCGTCTGGTCCATCAGCTCCAGCTGGGTGTGCCCATAACGTTCCCACAGGCGCTGTTGACCCTCCAGGTGCTTCATCTGTTTGACCGTCAGCGCAGCGAATACGCCACCGTTCTTCAAGTCGCAATTGATGCCGTAGCGAGTAACCCGGTCGCGAATGATCCGCGCGCCCTCGAAAGCCATGTCGCCGAGCAACCGCGCCTGTTCGGCACCGACGCTGCGTTCGATCACATCCAGATCCCGGCTGTAGCTGTTGACGATCTGCCCACCGTTGCGCCCCGAAGCACCGAAGCCGACCTTGGCCGCCTCCAGTACGCAAACGCTGAAACCGCGTTCGAGCAGGAACAGCGCACTGGACAGCCCGGTGTAGCCTGCGCCAATGATGCACACGTCCGTTTCGATATCATCCTGGAGGGCAGGGCGAGACGGCGCTGCATTGGCAGATGCGGCGTAGAAGGACGGGGGGTATTGCATGCTGGACATCCGGCAACCTCGGCTCGATGGGATTTCGCCTGTGCCGGGATGCTATCGCAGTTGCCCTTGCCTCACCAGCATGCCGAATTCACCCGCGCCAAAAATAATTCCGCATTTCATAGGGTTAGCGCGCAGAAAGGAGTTGACAGGCAACCCCGAATCCGTAGAATGCCGCCTCACAGCAGGCACGTAGCTCAGTTGGTTAGAGCACCACCTTGACATGGTGGGGGTCGTTGGTTCGAGTCCAATCGCGCCTACCAAACAAAATCCGCTCTGCTGGGCGGTCTGGAAGGGCTCACCGAAAGGTGGGCCCTTTTTGCGTTCATTGGGTGATGTGTTCGAGCCTTTCGATAAGGGTGGCCAGTTCCGCACTGCGCCGTTCAAGGTCAGCCAGCACCTGGTGAACCTCCGCACCTGCGCCGGGCCGCTGCAGGCAGCGTCGCACGTCGGCCAAGGCACCAGCGTATGCCTGCTGATGCTGATGCTGATGAAGGCGCATCAAATGCAAAGCCAATAGATCGTGATCGAACATCGCCGTCACCTCGCTACGGGTTGCTGCAGTCTATCAATGCCGCCCGCCCGATCGCGCAGATTCAGTTCAATGGTCGCCACTGTACGTCACGCAGCCCGCGGCGTTCGACATGCCTTCTGAGTTGCGCCGCATGTTCTGCCGCGTTGGTGCCGCCGTAGACCAGCCCGATGCCCGAGTGCAGCGCGGCGTAGTACAACGCATCGGCATCGCTCATGTGGGTATCGCGCTGCTGAAAGCGCCTGGCCTCACCGTTGAGGACGTAGCGAATTTCGTAGTCCGTGAACCGGCTTGTCATAGTTTACTCCCGTGTTACCGGGCATCAGACATGCAGGCCATTGGCCAGTTCCGTGGTGATGGCAAAAAACTACTATTGATCGCTTGCGTGAAGGGTCGCCAAGGCAAGCTTCATGTCACCCTGGCGAATCGCAGGACCGATGCCCAATGCTCAGCTGGGTTCGGTGGACGCATCGGCGCCGTCGATGTCCAGATCGTCCGGGCCTGCTTCGGGCTCGTCTGCATCGGCGTCGTTCAGCGCGGCGCCATCGCTGTGCACCTCATCGTCGAGAGGTGATTCCCCGGCCTGGCCGATAAGCGGGATGGGATCGAGATCGATAGTCATGGCATGCCTCGCAAGTTGACGTGGGTGTCATGCTTTCGAGCGACGATGGGCGAGCAGGGTTCGATTCAGCTTGAGACCGTCGGTCATGTCACAGTTCGACGGCATTGAATTCGCAATAGTCTTCCCAGCTCAGGCCCAGTGCGTCCGCCACTTCCTGGTGAACCTCGAGGCGCATCGCCTTGAGTTCTTCCGGGCTTTGCGCAATCAATTGCAGCGCCAGCTCCCACGGTTCCAGACCCTGGGCCTGTGCCTCGTCCTCGAAGGCCCACTGCACCTGTTCGGCCTGCTCGCGGCTGTCCAGCACCTGGATCTCCTCGCGCAACTCGGGGTGGGCGTCGAGGAATATCGCCAGTGCGGCTGTGTTGCGGTCTTCTTTGGCGATCATGTCGGGGCCCTGCTGGCTATTCGAAAAGGTAAGGCTTGCATGATGCCACGGCGTTACCGCGGCGTCAGCGGCGGTCGACGCGCGAACGGGCGCCGGCCGGGTGGATAGTGATAAAATCGGCGCCTCGAATTCTGGAGGTAGGCGTGTGCGCAAGTTGATGATGGTGATGGCAATGCTGACGTTGGCCGGTTGCGGTACCGCGTTCGAAAAAGCCCATGAGGCGGTGTCGCAGTTGTTGGAGAACCCCAAGACGGCGCGTTTCACCAACGTTCGCACCACCGACCAGGGCAACTACTGTGGACAGGTAAAGGGCAAGAACGCCCAGGGCGTCTACGGACCTTATCGCAGCTACGCGGCCGTCCCCCATGGCGACCGGTTCGAAGTTGTCATCGACAACGATGGCAACGACCCTCGCGTGCGCGAAGTGTGCGGCAGCGCCGAGGAACTGCTGGCGCCCGTCGATGTAGCCGAACAGCCAGGGCAGCGTTGGGAGGTGCGTATCGTTTCGGGTCGCAACATGGGCTCGGTGACTGACATGGCGGCGCGGCTGGTGGAAAACGGCTTCGTTGCCAGCTTCGTCCAGCGCGACGGCCAGACCCTGGTCTACCTTGGGCCGTTCGACAGCCGGGCCGAAGCCGACAAGGAGCGCGCTCGCCTCATGGGCTCGCGCGGTATCGAATCTGTGGTGATGCCGTTCAGCGAGGCCGACAAGCCCTGAAGCGCGGTTGCACGCCAGGGCTCTCTGGCTTCAGCCGCAGGACTTGAGGTCTACCGGCCCGACGAAGGCGTTGCCGTGGCCCATCACGCACGCCACCTGCTGGTTGCGCTGGCGCTCCCAGACCTGCACCGGGTAGGTCTTGTCCCAGGCCTGGTACAGCTGGGTGTCCTGGCGCGACAGGCGCAATCCGTACTGCTTGCTCATGTACATATAGGTGCGCGCGATCATCCCGCGGATCGAAGGCCGTGGCATGACCTTCTTGGCCTTGAAGTCGACCTGGGTCAGGCATGAACCGTACTGCCCGCGTTGTTCGGGCAGCCAGCCGAAGCTGAAGTTGCTGCGGTCGCCATTCACCTCGCCAATGCTCGGTACCAGGTTGTGCAGATCGGCTTCGGCGGTCTGGTAGACCTTGTCGTTGCGGGTGCAGTTCTTGCGCCCGCCGTTCTGCCAGCATTGGCGCTGGTGGCCGATCTGCCAGGCCGGCACGATATGCTCCCATTCGATGCGCGCAGCGCGGTTGGCGTTCTTGCGCGGTACATAGCCGCACGCCGCAAGGTTGACCCGATTGCCGGTGTACTTGCAGCCGCAGTAAAACTCGGTGGACTGCGGAGCGTACAGCTTCCAGGCGACTTTCTTGGCTTCGCTGAACGTGCGTGGGGCATCGGCATACGCGGTAAAGCTGAACAACATCAAGCTGATGAAAAAACTGCGGACCATCATCGAATCAATCTTCCTTCGGCACGACCCAGAAAATCTGCACGCCACCGTCGTCGCGGTGGGCGAGGGTGACGTTGTCGTTCTCGGCGATTTCCTCGAGCATTTGTGCCCAATCGTCCTCGCTTTCGTGCTCGAGGCGGAATATGAGGGCGGCGCGAGACTTCTGCGCGGTGGGCGAATTGATGATCTTCTGGACGCGCACGCCAAGACGCTCATAGGCGCTCGGCGCGGCAGGGGTGGCAGTGGTCACGACAGAATTCCTTATTGGCTGTACGTGCGTACAGTATTTGACTGTAAGACGTTTCGCAATAGCGCAGGGTCAATAGCGGGTTTCTGACAGCCAATCCTGTTGTTTTCTTCACGGCGTTTAAAAAAAACTTCAAGCGGATCAGAGACATCCGACGCGACTCCACAATCTGAAAGTCCCGACAGCGATATCGATATGCGATAACGATATTTAAAATTCTATTCTTATAGCTCTACAGTCTGGCTATCCCCTCGTACTCAATAGCCAGAGTCGGAGCACAACATGGCCGCCGTCCTTCCTGAAACCTCACGTCAAGCATTCGAAGTTCGTCCGCTGGCCGGCCATGTCGGTGCCGAAATCGTCGGCCTGGACCTGCGCCTGGCGTTGAGTGACGAAGACTTCACCCGCATTCACCGCGCCCATCTCGACCATCATGTCGTGGTGTTTCGCGATCAGCGCATCACCCCTGAGCAACAGATCGACTTCAGCCGTCGTTTCGGTGTGCTGCAAATCCATGTGCTCAAGCAGTTCCTGCTCGCAGGGCACCCAGAGATCCTCATCGTTTCCAACATTGTCGAGAACGGCCAGCCGGTCGGGCTGGGTGACGCCGGCAAATACTGGCATTCGGACCTGTCCTATAAAGAACTGCCGAGCCTGGGCTCCATGCTGCATGCGCAGGAATTACCCAGCGAAGGCGGTGACACCTTGTTCGCCGACATGCACAGGGCTTGGGACACTCTTCCCACAGCACTGCGCCAGGCCGTTGAGGGCAAGCACGCCGTGCATTCCTATACCGCGCGCTACAGCGAGGGCAAGAACGCCGCCAACTGGCGACCGACCCTGAGTGCCGAACAGCTGGCCCAGGTGGTCACCGTGACCCATCCGGTGGTTCGCACCCATCCAGAGAACGGGCGCAAGGCTTTGTTCGTCAGCGAAGGCTTCACCACGCACATCGTGGGCCTGCCCGAAGATGAAAGCCGCGACCTGTTGCAACAGCTCTATGCCCACAGCGTGCGCGATGAGCATGTGTACCGTCATCAGTGGCAGCCACACGACATGGTGTTCTGGGACAACCGCTCGTTGGTACACCTCGCGGCCGGCTGTCCGGACCACCTGCGGCGCAAGTTGTACCGCACCACCATCCAGGGCGATGCGCCGTTTTGATAGGGAGTCTTGCATGAACGCTGCACTGCCAGGCCACACGGCCAGCGCTGATATCGCAGGTGTACCCGGGCAACGGCCGACTGCCGAGACCCTGCTGCAGGTGGACAACGTCAGCCTCGAATACCGCACCTCCGAACGGGTGGTGCGCGCAACGCATCAGGTCAGCTTCGAAGTGGACCGTGCCGATCGCTTCGTCCTGTTGGGCCCCTCCGGGTGTGGTAAATCCACGCTGCTCAAAGCGGTGGCGGGCTTCATCAAGCCCAGCGAAGGGCAGATTCGCCTCGCCGGAGAGCGCATAGAAGAGCCAGGCCCGGACCGTATCGTGGTGTTCCAGGAGTTCGATCAACTGCCCGCCTGGAAAACCGTGATCGAGAACGTGATGTTCCCGCTGCTGGCGTCGCGCACCTTGAAACGCGCCGAAGCCAACGAGCGCGCCCGTCACTACCTGGAGAAGGTCGGCCTCAGTGCTTTCGCCGATGCCTACCCGCATACGTTGTCTGGCGGCATGAAGGCGCGGGTCGCCATCGCTCGCGCGCTGGCCACGCAGCCGAAGATCCTGCTGATGGACGAACCGTTCGCGGCGCTCGACGCACTGACGCGGCGCAAGATGCAGGAAGAACTGCTGGAACTGTGGCAGGAAGTGCGCTTCACCTTGCTCTTCGTCACCCACTCCATCGAAGAAGCATTGGTGGTGGGCAACCGCATTTTGCTGCTGTCGCCGCACCCGGGGCGGGTGCGGGCGGAAATCAACAGCCACCAGTTCGACCTGAGCAGCCTGGGCGGCGTCGATTTCCAGGCCAGCGCCCAGCGCATCCATCGCCTGCTGTTCGACGAGGGCGAAGCGCCTGAGCTGGACCGTCCGGTGGATTTCCAGCGCCTGCGCATCGCCTACTGATCTCGCCGCATTCGGAGCAACGACATGAGCCTTTCCCCACCCGCACGCCAGGAGTACGAAGTCGTCCTGGAGCCGTTCACCCAAGCCGAACTGGTGCGCGACATCTCCTTGGCGCAGCGGATCTGGCAACAGGCCTGGGTGCGCAAGGGCGTGATCCTGCTCGCCCTGGCGGTTATCTGGGAACTGGCCGCCCGTTGGCAGAACAACGACTTGCTGCTGCCCAGCTTCATGCAGACCGCCCATGCCTTCATCGACGGTGTGGCCAGTGGCGAGCTGTTGAGCAAGGTCTGGATATCGCTGACGGTACTGATCAAGGGCTACCTGATCGGCATCGTCCTGGCCTTCGGCCTGACCACGCTGGCAGTGTCGACCCAGTTGGGGCGCGACCTGCTCAGCACTTTGACGGCAATGTTCAACCCCTTGCCGGCCATCGCGCTGTTGCCGCTGTCGCTGCTGTGGTTCGGCCTGGGCGAGAACAGCCTGATTTTCGTGCTGGTGCATTCGGTGCTGTGGGCATTGGCACTGAACACCTACGCAGGCTTCCTCGGCGTGTCGGAAACCCAGCGCATGGCGGGCCGCAACTACGGCCTGAGAGGGCTGCGATTCGTCTGGTACATCCTCATTCCGGCCGCGCTGCCGTCGATCCTGGCAGGCCTGAAGATCGGCTGGGCGTTCGCCTGGCGCACGTTGATCGCCGCTGAACTGGTGTTCGGCGCCTCGTCAGGCAAGGGTGGCCTGGGCTGGTACATCTTCCAGAATCGCAACGAGCTGTACACCGACAAGGTGTTCGCCGGCCTGGCTGCGGTGATCCTGATCGGCCTGTTGGTGGAAAACCTGCTGTTCAACACGTTCGAACGCCTCACCATCAAGCGCTGGGGCATGCAGCGCTGAGTCCATTTCCTTTAGTCCAGAGACTTCATCATGGTATTTGCAAGCAAGCTATCCCTGGCCTGCGGCCTGGCCGGCGCACTGCTGGCCAGCGGCGCCAGCGCGGAAGGCAAGATCAGCATCGCCCAGCAGTTCGGCATCGGTTACCTGATCCTCGATGTCGTGCGTGACCAGCAACTGATCGAGAAACACGGCAAGCAGCAGGGCGTGGACATCGAAGTGGACTGGAACAGCATTTCCGGAGCCACCGCGATGAACGAAGCGTTGCTCGCCGGTGCGTTGGATGTGGTGTCGGCCGGCGTGCCGCCGATGCTCACCGTCTGGGACCGCACCAAGGGTCGGCAGAACGTCAAGGCCATCGCGTCGCTGGGCTCGATGCCCAACTACCTGCTCAGTAACAATCCTGACGTCAAGACCTTGCAGGATTTCACCGACAAGGACCGCATCGCGGTGCCCGCCGCAGGGGTTGGCTTCCAGTCGCGCACTTTGCAGTTGGAGACGGCCAAACTCTATGGCGACAAGGAATTCAAGAAATTCGACAACATTTCGGTGAGCATTCCCCACCCGGACGCCACCTCGGCGCTGATGGCCGGCGGTTCGGAAATCAGCGCGCATTTCTCCAGCCCGCCGTTCCAGTACCAGGCCCTGGAAAACCCCAAGGTGCACAAGGTGCTCAGCAGCTACGACATCCTCGGCGGCCCGGCCACCTTCAATGTGCTGTACACCACGCAGAAATTCCACGACGACAACCCAAAGACCTACAAGGCGTTCTACGACGCTTTGGTGGAGGCCGCGCAGATCGTCAAGGCCGACAAGGTCGCCGCAGCCAAGACCTATATTCGCGTGGAGAAATCGACCTTGAGCGAGGCGTTCGTGGAAAAGATCGTCCAGGACCCGGAGATCGACTTCACGGTGGTGCCGCAACGCACCTTCATATATGCCGAGCGGCTGCATGAGCTGGGTGTGCTGAAGAACAAGGCAGACAGCTGGAAAGACTACTTCTTCGAAGAAGCCCACGGCGGCGCCGGTAGCTGATCCGCCCGCTCCCTCACCATCGACGCACACCTCGGCACCGACGTTCACGCACCCTGTGAACGTCGGTGCCGAGGTTTTTTTGCGGCGGGTAATTCAGGCCGGGGTCGGGGCGGGCAGGCCGAGGGCAGGGTAGTACTGGGCGAAACGCACGTTGTCATGCTGGTCGACCAGCTTCTTCAGGCGCTCGTTGAATGCCCGGCCCACGCCGTACTGACCGCCGGACACAGTGCGGAATTGCGAGGTCAGGACGATGCCATTGAGGTCCATCTTGTCCACCCCGAACACCTGCAACGGACCCTGCAGGTTGTGCTTGAGCATCACGTCCTCGACGATGGATTGCCCCGCCTGCTTGATCAGGTCCAGGGCGGTGTCGATGTCGCTGTCGTAGGTGAACTGCACCGAGAAGAACGCGTAGGCGAATTGCCGGGATTGATTGGTGACTGCCTTGATCTGGCCGAACGGCACCGAATGCACGAAGCCCTTGCCGTCGCGCAGGCGCAGGGTGCGGATGGTCAGGCTCTCCACCGTGCCGGCGTGGCCGGAGTCGAGTACCACCCAGTCGCCGATGGCGATGGTGTCTTCGATGAGGATGAACAGGCCGGTGATCACATCCTGCACCAGTTGCTGCGAACCAAAGCCGATGGCCAGGCCGACTACCCCGGCACCGGCCAGAAGCGGCGCAACGTTGATGCCCAGGTTGGCCATGGTGGTGATGGTGCAGATCACCAGCAGGATGATCTTGATGGCGTTGCGCAGCATCGGCAGGATGGTCAGCACCCGAGTGCTCGGCTGGCGCGAGGCGCGTTTGCCGACCGACGGCTTCAGTGCCTCCTGGATGGCTGTGTCCAGGACCACCCACAACAGCCAGGTGACCAGCAGGATCAAGCCGATGCTGCTCAGCGAATCGCTGATCGCCCGGCCCATGCTGTTGCTGGCGGCGAATTCGAGCATCGACACGCCCCAGATGCGTCCCAGCAGTTCGATGAAGGCGATGGCCATGACGATGCGCACCACGGCGTGGCCCAGGTTGCGCAGCAACTCTTTATAGGGCCGCAGGCGGGGTGCGGCAGTGGCGGCAGCGGCGGGTTTGAACAGGTGTTGCATGACAGTGCTGAGGAACACCGTAGCGATCAGCAGCACGGTGGTGAGCAGGGCGTTCTGCAAGGCTTTCTGGCTTTCCTCGCCGGCGCCGATCAGATGCACCGCCGAGACCAGAATCATCAGCAGGATGGGCAGGTACCACAGCGCCGAAAACAGCCGCAGCGACTCTTGCACTCCGCGGTGCTGCAGGCGCTGCGCCAGTGGCCGATTGCGGATCAGATGGGCCACCGGCCGACGCATGCGCACCACCAGCACCGCGAAGGACAAGGTGGCGAACAGGCCCGCGACCACCGCCAGGCTGGCGGTGAAGTTGGTGCCCAGCTGGCGGGCGATCTGCGGGCTGGTGAGGGCGTCGCTCAGGGCTGCCAGAAAGCCGATCATGAACAGCGGGCGCGGCGCATAGCGACGCAGTACCGTGACCGCAGCGCGCTTGTGACCGCTGTCGAACAACGTGATCACGCACATGATCACCGAGGTGGAGAAAATGCCGCTGCTGGTGGCGTAGGCCAGCGACATGCCGATGGCTCTGGCGATGGATGCGTCCAGCGAGTGACTGGCATACAGCGTCACTGGCAGGGCAATGATAGCCGGCAAGGTGAACGGCAGGATGTAGCCCAACAGGTTGTGCAGGCGCGGACGCTCGCGGACGAAACGACGGTGGCCGCTGCGGGCAACGATGAAGCGCCCGAGAAAATGCGCGAGCAGAAACGCTGCCATCCAACACACCGACAGCAGAATGAAATCCGTTGCCAGGTCGAGCGCCGAGTGGGAGTGTCGATTGATCAGCTTATCGACCTCGCTGGCGGCGCGGTCGGTGCGCAGGCGCCAGGTGTCGAGCAGATGTTCGTCGAGATCGAGCTTCTTCTGCACGTCGTCGATGCCGGTACTGATGGCACCCAGCAAGCCGCCTTGCACCAGCGGTGCTGGTTCTTCGACAGGCGCATCGGCCGCCGGGGCTTCAGCGGCCTGCAAGGTGGAAGTCAGCAGCAGGAACAGCAGGGGGAGGAGGATTTTCGGCGGGGAACTGAACACAATGCGGGTCGCTCTATTGATCGGTACACCAGTCGTTGAGTGAATTTTTACCGGCAAGTTCGCCGATCCACGGCATTTGTCGCGATTGTTCATCTTGCATTCAAGGTAGTCGCCTGTCGCTCGAGCGGTGCGCGCGGCTGCATGAAACTCTTTATCCAAGGCTTTGATCATGTCGTCGAGCAGCACCTTCGCCACCGCCACGCCGGGTCGGCAAGAGCAGTTTTCCACCCGTATCGCTTTCTTCATCGCCGGCTTCGCCATGGCTGCCTGGGCGCCGCTGGTGCCGCTGGCCAAGGCGCGGGCGCAGCTCAGCGACGGCAGCCTGGGCTTGCTGCTGCTTGGGCTGGGCGCAGGTTCCATCCTGGCCATGCCATTGGCGGGTTATTTCTGCGCGCGCTGGGGCTGCCGACGCGTCATCGTCGGTGCAGCCTTGCTCATCTGCCTGACATTGCCGCTGCTGGCCAGCGTGGCGACCCTGCCGCTGTTGATTGCCGCAATCCTGGTGTTCGGCGCCGGAATGGGCGCCATCGATTGCGCCATGAACATCCAGGCGGTGCTGGTCGAGAAGGCCAGTGGTCGGCCGATGATGTCCGGCTTCCACGGTTTGTTCAGTGTGGGTGGCATCCTCGGAGCGGGCGGCATGACCGCTTTGCTTGCGCTCGGCCTGACGCCGCTGCTGGCGGTGGCCTGCGTGGTAGCGCTGACCCTTGTCGCGGTATTCAAGGCGGCGCCGCATCTGCTGCCCTATGGCAATGAAAGCGACGGCCCGCTGTTCGCCGTGCCACGTGGGATCGTGCTGTTCCTCGGGGCGCTGTGTTTCATCGTCTTTCTCACCGAGGGGGCCATGCTCGACTGGAGTGCTGTATTCCTGGTTTCCGAGCGCGACATGCAACCTGCCTACGCAGGGCTTGGCTACGCTGCCTTCGCCACGACCATGACGATCGGCCGCCTGACCGGCGATGCCATCGTCTCGCGTTTCGGTGGCGCCCGGGTCACGTTGTACGGGGGGCTCTGCGCGGCAATCGGTCTGGCCTTGTCGCTGGCCGTTCCGGCGTGGCCGGCGGCATTGCTGGGCTATGCCTTGATCGGCGCAGGCTGCTCGAACATCGTCCCGGTGCTGTTCACCGCGGTCGGGCGCCAGACCACCATGCCGCAGAGCGCCGCCATTCCTGCCATGACGTCCCTGGGGTATGCAGGCATCCTGGTAGGCCCGGCTTTCATCGGCTTCGTGGCCCACGCCAGCAGCCTGTCGATTGCCCTGGGCGTGTTGATCGTGATGCTCCTGTTCGTCGCGGCCAGCGGGCGCTACCTGCGAAACTGAACGGCCCGTGCAGGGTCTACGCTGAACGTTCATCAACCGCCCATTGATCGCCACTCGATACGGAGTTCAGCCATGCAACTGCACGGATCCTGTCACTGCGGTGCCGTCACTTTCAGCCTGCACAGCGCCCATCCTTACCCTTATCAGCGGTGCTACTGTTCGATCTGCCGCAAGACCCAGGGTGGCGGCGGTTACGCCATCAACCTGGGCGGCGAAGCGGCCAGTCTCAATGTGCAGGGTCGTAGTCATATCACCGTCTACCATGCCAGGTTGCCCGACGAGAACGGCAGCGGCACTCACCCCAGTACTGCCGAGCGGCATTTCTGCCACCTGTGCGGCAGCGCCTTGTGGTTGTTCGATCCGGCCTGGCCGGAGCTGGTGCATCCATTCGCCAGTGCCATCGACAGCGAGTTGCCGGTGCCGCCCGAACACACCCACCTGCTGCTCGATTCCAAGGCGAGCTGGGTCGAGGTGCAGTCCGGCAAGCACGACCGGCAGTTTCAACAGTACCCGGACGAGTCGCTTGCGCAGTGGCACGAGAGGCTCGGCCTGACCCAGCCTTGAGTGGTGCAGGTCGATATTTGAAACATGGTGAATCACCTCGACGAGCTCGCCGGGCCATGCCGCGGCGAACGTCAGGGACAATTCATCCTCAAATCCCTGAATCCACCGTGATCGAGGGCGAGATACCCATGAAGTTGTCCCTACTGGCGTCGCTGATGCTTGGCACGATGCTGTCTCATTCGGCGATGGCCCACGTGTCGATCGCCACCGAGCAACCGCGTCAGCCAATCACCGTGGCCGCCAACGATACCTCCAATCCCTACAACAGCCCCACTCGACGGATCAATCCGAACAGCCGCCAGGGCACTACCGCGCCCAATCCGCAACTGCGCCAGCCGACGCCGCGCAGCGACAATCCGCGACCGCCGACGCTTGAAAACCGCGGCATCGGCAACGGCGAGAACCTGCGCCGCCCGGCCAACGGCACCCAACAACCCCGCACCGCCCCTGGCACGCGTTGATCACTCCATTCTTGCTGAAGGATAAGCCCATGCTGCAGAAAACCCTTTTGGCCTCGGCTTGCGCCGGCCTTGCGCTGTACGGACTGGCCGCTTCGGCGGCAACGGTGACCACTTACCCGAGCGAACTGGGCCAGATCACCGTGACAACCGTGGCCGAAGGCCTCAAATACCCTTGGGGTTTGGCCTTCCTGCCGGACAACAAGGGCATGCTGGTCACTGAAAAACCGGGTGATCTGCGCGTGGTCAGCGCCGAGGGCAAAATCTCTTCACCCATCAGCGGTGTACCGCAGGTATGGGCGAAGAATCAAGGCGGGTTGCTCGACGTGGTGCTGTCACCCGACTTCAAGGCCGACCGCATGGTCTACCTGTCGTATGCCGAACAGGGCCAGGATGGCAAGGGCGGCACCGCCGTGGGTCGTGGACGGTTGTCCGAAGACCTGACTCATCTGGAAAACTTCACCACGATTTTCCGCCAGGAGCCGAAGCTGTCGGTCGGCAATCACTTCGGTTCCCGTCTGGTCTTCGACCGCGACGGCTACCTGTTCATCGCCCTGGGCGAAAACAACGAGCGTGCCACTTCTCAGGACCTGGACAAGCTGCAGGGCAAGGTCGTGCGCATCTTCGCCGACGGCAAGGTGCCCAAGGACAACCCGTTCGTGGGGCAGAAGGGCGTGCGTCCGGAAATCTGGTCATTCGGGCATCGTAACCAGCAAGGCGCTGCGCTGAACCCGTGGACCGGCACCCTCTGGACCCATGAGCACGGCGCCCGTGGCGGTGACGAGCTGAACATCATCGAGCGCGGCGCCAATTACGGCTGGCCGCTCTACACCCACGGGATCAATTACTCCGGAGAGCCGATTCCCGAGGCCCGCGGCAAGACCGGGCCGGGCATCACCGATCCGTACCATGTGTGGGAAAAGTCACCGGCCATCAGCGGCATGGCGTTCTATGACAACGACAAGTTCAAGCGCTGGAACCACAATCTGTTCATCGGTGCGTTAGCCTCCGAAGACCTGATTCGCCTGCAGTTCGAGGGTGACAAGGTGATTCACGAGGAACGTCTGCTGGGTGAACGCGGCGAGCGGATCCGCGACGTGCGCCAAGGCCCGGATGGCTATCTGTATGTGTTGACCGATGACGACGACGGGGAATTGCTCAAGATCGGTCTTGAATGAATCTGCACGTTTCATCGTTTATCTGAAACCTCTCGTTCATCTTCGAGTCGATTGCTGGTCAATGGCCAGCATGGTCTCGACGATTTCGTCTCTTCAAGAGGTTCAGCATGATCGGCGTCATCATTCCTGTGCAAAACGAGCACGCCAGTCTCGACCGATGCCTGCGATCGGTCATGTTGGCTGCCGAGCACGGCACGCTGTGTACCGAACTGGTACGCATCGTCGTGGTGCTCGACGCCTGCAGTGACAGGTCGCGCGATATCGCCCAGCGCTATCCGGTACGGCTGATCGATACCAATGCCGCCAACAAGGTAGCGGCGAGGGCCGCAGGCGCCGCACACCTGGTACAGGCGGGCGCACGATGGCTGGCCTGGACGGAAGCGGATGTGCGGGTGCCTGATGACTGGCTGGCCGCGCAGCTGGCCTACGGGGTCGACGCTGTGTGCGGGCGGGTGGATGCCGAACCGGGTGCCAGCCGCTTCGTCCAGGGTCGGCGGCGGCGCTCGGTGACCATGGATGAACGGCGCTCGAACGTGCATATGGCCAATCTCGGTATGAGCACCCTGGCCTACATGGATGCCGGAGGGCTGAATGCGAACTTGGGTCATGACGAGCGGCATCTGATCGAACAGGTGGAGGCCCGCGGCCGGCGCATTGCCTGGAGCGGCTCGGTGCGTGTCAGCCGGTGTGCACCGGCGGGCAGCGGTTACGGCGAGCCGGCGCGGTTGCCGGGGTTGTGCAAGGTGAGTGGGTTCTGACGAGGTGAACGTGACATGGTGAGTGTGATCACACTGGTGCATGGCCGCGAGCGACAGCTGGACAATGTCATCCGTGGACTGGAGCAGGGCAACCTGATGCCCGAGGCGTTCTGGGTGGTGTTCATGAATCAGCCGGCGCGTGATTTGCACAGTGAGTGCTTTCCCATCCACTGCCTCGTGGTCGATGATGCGTCTCATGGCTTGCCGCTGGCGAAAGCGCGCAATGCCGTGCGCCAATGCGGGGGCGAGCATTGGGTGTTCCTCGACGTGGACTGCATCCCGAGCCAAAGCCTGCTGTCCGATTACGCGGCCGCGCTGCGTGAAAGGCCTGAAGCTTTGCACCTGGGCGAGGTCCGTTACTTGCCCAGTACCGCCCGGATTGAAGACTGGACTCAAGCCACGTTGATGCGCGACGGCGTTGCCCATCCGCTCAGCCAATACCGCGGGAAGCCGGGTTCGCTGCTTGCGCATCACCTGTTCTGGTCGCTGAATTTCGCTTGCACCCGTGAGGTATTCGAACGCATCGGTGGCTTTGACGAGGGGTACCTGGGCTACGGCGCCGAAGACACCGATTTCGCGTTCAGCGCACGTCACCATGGCGTGGAGCTACGAGTGGCAGCGGCCCTGGCCTTCCATCAATACCACCCGACCTGGCGTCCGCCGCTCAACCATTTTTCGGCGATCGTAGCCAATGCTCAGCGCTTTCACCAGCGCTGGGCGCAATGGCCGATGGAGGGGTGGCTCGGCGAATTTGCGGAGCTGGGCCTGGTGAGCTGGACGTCTGACTCGCTGGAGATCCTGCGTTATCCCACTGATGCCGAGGTCGATGCTTGCCTGGACAAGGCCGGCTCGGGGTTCTAAAAGCCTGGTCAGATCCGGCAATGATTGTGCGCTTGCCCTGGGCTCATCTGTTTTCTACGTTGAAGGCTTTTCGGTGGACAGGGAATGTCGGCGTGCAGAAAAGCCTATGTATTGCGCAAGGGGCGCTGCAGCGAGGTAGGCCGGATTTACTCGATCACCTGTGTGACGGCTGATCGGGCTCCCGTTTTTTCCTGCTTACATACCGCCCGGGCGCTGGTTGCTCAGTTGCGCGCCCTGCATGACGCAGGGGACGTAGAGTCGTTGGCCTGGGTGGTGATGCCGGATCATCTGCACTGGTTGTTTCAATTGCGAAAAGGCGATTTGGCTACGATCGTTTGCCGGATGAAAGCGCGCAGCAGCCTGGCCATCAATCGCCGCAACGGGACCTGTGGCCGACTCTGGCAGAAAGGGTATTACGACCGTGCCCTGCGCCGCGAAGATGATCTCAGAAGCGCAGCCCGCTACATCATCATGAACCCGGTCCGCGCCGGGCTGGTTCAGAAGGTTGGCGATTATCCTTTGTGGGACGCGATATGGCTGTGATCAGCGATCGCGTGCACCGCCGACGCGGCTCGCGCGGTGGTGGGTCAGGCGCAACGCGGACACCGCCGACGCGGCTTGCGCCGCTGCTACAGGCACCGAGAACCCCTGTAGCAGCGGCGCAAGCCGCGTCCGGGGGTGGTGTGGTGGGTCAGGAGGAATGCGTAGACCGCCGACGCGGCTCGCGCCGCTGCTACAAATCACTCGCCTGTAGCAGCGGCGCAAGCCGCGTCCGGGCGCGCTGTGGTGGGTCAGGCAGAACGCATAAACCGCCGACGCGGCTTGCGCCGCTGCTACAAATCACTCGCCTGTAGCAGCGGCGCAAGCCGCGTCCGGGGGTGGTGTGGTGGGTCAGACGGAACGCGGACACCGCCGACGCGGCTCGCGCCGCTGCTACAGGGGATCGCGTTCGAGGAGGTGGGTGATGCGGCCGACCAGGTCGCCCATGCGGAAGGGCTTGATGACCATGTCCATGCCTTCAGCGAGGAAGGTCTGCAGGTCCAAGGCGTTTTCCGCGTAGCCGGTCATGAACAGCACCGGCAGTTCGGGACGCAAGGCGCGAGCAGCGTCGGCGAGAACGCGGCCGTTCATTTGCGGCAGGCCGACGTCGGTCAACAGCAGCTGGATCGACGGGTCATCGCGCACGATATCCAATGCATCCAGCGCACTTTCTACCTCGGTGCAGCGGTACCCTGCGTCGATCAGCGCCTCAACCACGAACATCCGTACCGACGCCATGTCTTCCACCACCAGCAAGTGCTCACCGTTACCGCGGTTCTCCAACTGCACCGGCTCGCTGGGCTGCGGCAGCAGCGCCAGGCCAGCCGGCAGCATCAGGGTGACCTCGGTGCCGTGGCCAAGCAGGCTGCGGATTCGCACATCGCCACCGGACTGCCGGGCAAATCCGTAGATCGTCGACAGACCCAACCCCGTACCCTTGCCAACGGCCTTGGTGGTGAAGAACGGGTCGAAGACCTTGTCGATGATGCTGTGATCGATCCCGGTACCGTCGTCACGCACCGACAGCACCACGTAGTCGCCATCGGCCAGGCGTGTGTCGCCCCGCGAATAGGCGGCGAAGGTCGACAGACGAATGTTGCCGCCCTCGGGCAGCGCGTCGCGGGCATTGATCACCAGGTTGAGCACCGCATTCTCGAATTGGATCGGATCGACCATGGCGATGGCTGCGCTGTCGGTCAGGTCCAGGCTCAGGGTGATCCGTTCACCGATGGTGCGGCGCAACAGGTCTTCCAGCGAATGCACATGCTGGTTGATCGCGATCGGCCGCGTATCGAGCGGCTGCTGGCGGGCGAAGGCCAGCATGCGATGGGTGAGGGCGGCCGCATTGGTTGCCGACTGCAGCGCCGCATCGGCATAGCGTGACACGGCTTTGTCGACGCTGCCGGTGGCACCTTGCACAGCGGAGGGCTCGACCCGCTTCTTGATCAGCTCCAGCGCCGTGATGATGCCGGTCAGCAGGTTGTTGAAGTCATGCGCAATACCCCCGGTAAGCTTGCCCAAGGCGTCCATTTTCTGCACTTGCAACAGTTGCGTCTCGGTGCGCGCGCGCTCGGCCACTTCCTGCGCCAACAATGTCTGTGCGTCTGCCAACTGGATCTGTTGCTGACGCTCGCGCTGCCGGTGCTCGGTCACATCCTCGATGAACACCAGGCTGTGCCCGGGTGCGCGATAGGGCGAGACCTGCCATTCGGTTTCACGCAGTTGATCGTCGACCCTGATGGTCAGGTTGCCACGCCAGCGTTCGCCTTTGCTCAAGCGCACCTGCAGGTCGTCCAGCACGCTTTCCTGCCCGGCCGCCAGTTGCGCTTGCAGGCTGGTGAGGGACACCGGGGTAGGCAGCAGTTGCGAGAACGCATGATTGCACTCGATCACCTGCAGCTGCTCGTCGATCACCGCGATGGGCGCGGCGATGTTGGCGAAAATCTCGCGAAAGCGTGCCTCGCTTTCGCGCAGCGCGTTCTCGGTGTCACGCACGCGCAGCAGAGTGCGCAGGGTGGCCAACAGCACGTCGGCGTCCACTGGATGGATGAGGTACGCATCGGCTCCGGCTTCCAGACCCGTGATGATGTCGCCGGTCTGAATGGACGCCGCCGACACATGGATGATCGGCAGCAGGGCGGTGGCCGGCTTGGCGCGCAGCAGTCGGACGATGTCGAAACCGCTCATGTCCGGCAGGTTGACGTCGAGAATCAACGCGTCCAGTTGCTCGCTGGCGATCAGCGCCAGGCCATCGCCGCCAGTGCCGGCTTCCAGAATGACGATGCCGTGGCGTTCCAATCGGCGCCGCAGCGCGTAGCGAGTGGCGCTGTTGTCGTCGACGATGAGTACCCGCACTTCAGGTGTCATGGCCAGGCTCCGGCGCAATGGCCAACGGAATGATCACAAAGAATGTCGAGCCCACCCCCGGGCTGCTTTGCACGCCAACCGTGCCGCCCAGCAACTCGGCGAAGCGCTTGCACAGCGACAGGCCCAGGCCCGTGCCGCGCAGGCGTTTCTGCACCGGCGAATCGATCTGGGCAAAGTCCTCGAACAACGTACCATGCAGCTCGGCGGGAATGCCGATACCGGTATCGCTCACGGCGAAGCGGATCTGCGATGGCGATTCCAGCCTGGCCGACACCCGCACCTCACCTGCGAGGGTGAACTTCAACGAGTTGGAAATGAAGTTGCGCAGGATCTGCGCGAGTTTCTTGTCATCTGTATAGAGGCGTGGCAGTCCGACAGGCTCTTCGAAGATGAGGTCCACGGCGCTGGCATTGACGATCGGCCGGAACATGCCGCGCAACGCCGAGAACAGATCGAACATGTCGAACCATGCCGGCGATATGCTGATCCGACCTGCCTCGATCTTGGCCAGGTCGAGCAGGTCGTCGACCATGTCGCTGAGTTCCTGGGCGGCGTGAGTGATGAAACTCACCTGCTTCTGCTGCTCCGGTGCCAAGGGGCCGTCCAGTTCATCGGCAAGCAGGCCGGTAATGCTCAGGATCGAGCCCAGCGGGGTGCGGAATTCGTGGCTCATGTAGGACAGGAAGCGGCTCTTTAGGTCCGAAGCCTGGCGCAGTTCCTCAGCCTGGCCGTCGAGTTCGCCATACAGTGCCAGCACGCCCTGGTTGGTTTCATCCAGTTCGTCACGCAAGGCCTGGGCCTCGGCACGCAGTTGGGCGATCAATGCCGCACTGGCCTCGGCATCCAGATCGAGGGGTTCAGACATGGGGTGGCTCCAGAGCGATGACCAATACGGTGATGTCGTCGCGGCCGCGACAGAAGTCGCGGTACAGCACCGACGCGATGATGGCGGGGTGAAGGTGGACCAGGCCCGGGTAGTCGGCCATGTTCCAGCGCGACTGCAACCCGTCGCTGTACAGAACGAGCAACTGCTCGTTCGCCTCGTCGAACGTGAAGGCTTGCGCGCGACGGAACTGTCCGCCGACGATGCCCGGATGGGACGCCAGTCCGCGGCTCTTGCCCGGCGATAGCAGCGTGGCGCCGATGTTGCCGATGCCGGCGAAACGCAGTTGCCCGGCGTGGTATTCGAACTGGGCAACGGCCACTGCGCCACCGCGTGTGCCGTTCATGGCCTGGTGCATGTCGTCGAGCACATGTTCGGGCCGTGCGAACGGTGCCTGAGCGAACGCCTGGCAACCTGCGCGTGCGGCCTTTTCGGCCTCTTCGCCATGACCGAGACCATCGACCACCACGGCGCTGATACCCTCGCCGGCGAACGTTACCTGCCAGGCATCGCCACACGCCGGGTCGTCGTGCAGCGAGCGCTGGGTCACGCCCAGGCGCAGGTCGGCGAGCTTGTCGCGCTTGCGGTACAGGCGTGCCAGCACTACTGAACCGCGGGCGTCGCTGTACGCATCGAACACTTCCGACTGCCGCGCCAGCGCGCCGAGGCCGATGCCTTGAGTGCCGCGCGTGGAATAGCCGTCGGCCATGCACTCGTGCAGCTCGAAACCAGTGCCGCGGTCCACTGCCAGCAGTTCCACACCCGGTGAAGTTGGATGGGGCAGGGCACGCAGGTGCAGCTCGCCGTGGCCGGCATGCTTGAGGATATTGCTGGCCAGCTCGGTGGCCAACAGCGCCACGCGGCCGCAGTCGGTTTCGTCGAGGCCCTGGGTCTGCGCCATGTTCTGCGCGGCACGGCGGGCTTCGCCTACCTGGCTGGGGTCCTGCAGTGCGATCACCTGGGTGATGACACTGCGCAAGGTCAGGTCCATCGAGTGATCGTCACGCGAGTGCCCTGGCCAGGCGCGGTATCCAGTTCGAACTCCTCGACCAGGCGACGTGCACCGGTCAGGCCCAGGCCAAGCCCGTTGCCCGAGGTCCAGCCATCGGTCAGTGCCAGTTTCAGATCGGGGATGCCCGGGCCTTCGTCGCGAAACGTCAGGCGCAGGCCTTTGCGCACCCCGTCATCGAGAATTTGCCAGTCCATGTCGCCGCCACCGCCATAGACCACGGTGTTGCGCGCCAGCTCGCTGACCGCCGTCACCAGCTTGGTCAGGTCGATCAGGCGCATGCCGCAGTCCTGGGCCAACTTGCGCGCCGTCTGGCGGGCCAGCACCACGTCCTGTTCGAGGCGCACCGGTTGACTGCCGCTGCTCTCGATGTTCATGAGCCGTTCACCCGTGCCTGCAGCAGGCGCATGCCGCGCTCCACGTTCAGCGCGGTGCTCACGCCCGGCAGGTTCATGCCCAGCTCGACCAGCGTGATCGCCACGGCGGGCTGCATGCCGACCAGCACGGTTTCGGCGTCCATGATCCGCGACAGGCCGGAGATGGTGCCGATCATCCGGCCGATGAACGAATCGACCATGTCCAGTGCGGAAATGTCGATCAATACGCCCCGGGCCGAAGTCTTGCTGATCTTTTCCGACAGGTCATCCTGCAGCGCCAGCGCCAGTTGATCGTGCATGTCGACCTGGATGGTCACCAGCAGGTACGCGCCCATCTGCAATATAGGGATGCGTTCCATGGGCTCAAACCGCCTTGCTGACGGTCAGGTTCAGGCGGCGCAAGGCCAGGGCCAGGGCGTCTGCCAGATTGGCCTTGGTGACCACGCCTTGCAGGTCCAGGCCCAGATGGACGATGGTCTGAGCGATCTGCGGGCGCACGCCGCTGATGATGCAATCGGCACCCATCAGGCGAATGGCGGTGACTGTCTTGAGCAGATGCTGGGCCACCAGGGTGTCGACCGTCGGCACCCCGGTGATATCAATGATGGCTATTTCCGAGCCGGTGTCGACGATGCGCTGCAACAGCGATTCCATCACCACCTGGGTACGCTGCGAGTCCAGCGTGCCGATCATCGGCAGGGCCAGTACGCCTTCCCACAGCTTGACGACGGGGGTGGAGAGTTCGAGCAGTTCTTCCTGCTGACGCTTGATGACCATCTCGCGGGACTTTTGGAAAGTGCGGATGGTGTGCATGCCCAGCCCGTCGAGCAGGTCCGAGACCAGCAGCACCTGCTCGGCAAGCTCGGCCGGATGGCTGGCGTACGCTGCCTGCAGCACGGCGAACAGCGGGCGCTTGAGGGCAAAGATGAAATGCGCGGTCTGGTGCGAGTCGTGGCCCAGCAGCGCGCGGCTGTGGGACAGTTTCTCCAGTACCTGACGGACATCGGCCCATTGGCTGCCGGCAATGTTGTGGGTCTGACTGGTTTCCAGGGCGATGATCAACTGGCTGAGCAGCTCGCTGCTCTGCTGCCGAAGGTCGGCTTCCTTGATGTTGCGCGTCGCTCCGCTGGCTTCAAGGCCTGCGAGCCACTGCTCGACAATGGCATTTTGCTGGGATTTGAAAGCGTCAACGGTTTGCGTGTTCAGCGCGGCCATGCAAGAACTCCTGGTACAGAGATGGGGCGAGATAGCGTAATGATGGCCGATTATCTGCTAAACGCCGAATCCCGTCGATGGCCAAAAGCGCACGGCATCCGGCTGCTCTCGGCGCAGAGCGCGGCGCTTGAACCGGCTAGCTGGCGAGGAGGGTCATGACCGGCTCCGGCAACGGCGGCAAGCCATGGGCTGCACGCGCCTTGTCGCACGCCGGGTTATGTTCGCCGTGTTCCCAGGAAGCGTCGAACTCGCGGCAGGTACTGGAGCGCTGGGCATACATCGTACAACCGATTCCGACCTTGCCCACCTCGCCGGCGAGGGCGACGCAGCGCGTGGGCTTGGCGTCGGTGCCGAGCATCGCCACCCGATTGTGGGTGACCTGAATGACCTGCTCGTCAGGCACCAGGCCGCCCGCAGACTGGCATTCGCCCCAATAGAAGGACACACGGAAATGCGCGCAGCAGGCGCCGCACTCAAGGCAGGGATTGGCTTTGGACATGTTGGCTCGGGAGGGGGGGCAACAGCGTTATTGGGGACCGCGACCACGCCGCCATTCTAGGCCTGCCGTAGCGGTTGGGAAGGGGGGGTTCAAGGTATATTTCAAGGGCGCCGCACCTACCGCGAACACCTCGAAAGGCGGCATGTTCGCGCTGTCATCACACAACTTGCTGATATATGATCGGTTTTCCTTTTCCAGCCATGATCGCGCCGCCATGAGCAACGACATCGTCACCGCCGACATCACGCGTCGCAGGCCGGGCAACCTGGCGCAGAGCCTGGTGGACGATGTCTGCAGGATGATCAGCCAGGGTGTGGTCAAGCCCGGAGACAAGCTGCCCACCGAACTCGAATTGATGGCGGTGGGCGGTGTAAGCCGGGCTACCGTGCGCGAGGCACTGTCCCGCCTGCAGGTGTCGGGCATCGTCGAAACCCGTCGCGGCATCGGCACCTTCGTCCTCAACGTCCCGGGTTCGACCGTATCGCGCCTGGACCCGGCCACTATCGTCACCCTGCAGGACGTCATCGCCATTCTCGATGTGCGCATCAGTTTCGAGATCGAAGCGGCGGGGTTGGCGGCACTGCGGCGCAGCGACGACCAGTTGGCGTGTATCGAAGACGCGCTGAAGCGCTTCGAACAGGCGTCCGACACCAGCGGGTCCATCGTCTCCGACTTCCAGTTCCACCTGCAGATCGCCCAGGCTTCCAACAACCGCTATTTCGCCGACATCATCACGCATTTCGGCACCAGCATGTTTCCCCGTGCACGCCTGGACACCGTGGCCATCGCACGTCTGGACCGCCAGCAGAAACACGAACGGCTGGTCCGCGAACATGCGCACATCTTCGAAGCGGTCGCCCGCTGTGACTATGATGCCGCCCGCGCCGCGATGCGCATCCATCTGGCCAACAGCCGGGCGCGCGTGGTCAAGGCGCACGAAGATCTGTCCATCTGACCCTCCAAGTCAGCGCCTGCAACGTAGTACGATGACTTCCCGCCCACATCGCTACATCTTTGGAAATAATTCATCTCCGAGGTATGGATATAATCAGCGTTGTACGATAACGTAACTGCAGTACCGGCACAGACCGGTGTCCCCTAATAATTCCAACGTCCAGGGTGCTGCAACCATGATTATCCACGTGATGTCTTCCCGCTGTTGTCCGACTTCCTCCGTCCTACAGGGCCATGGTTTGCAGCCCGGCTGAGTCAGCGACACCTGAAATACCCGGCTTCATACCCTCTACCCGCATAAAAATAACTCGTGGGAGTACCTTCGCATGCCAGCGACGAAGAAGACGCATGTGCGCTACATGATCCTGTTCCTGTTGTTCGTGGTGACAACACTGAACTACGCGGATCGCGCCACCATTTCCATCGCCGGTGCCAGTCTGCAGAAAGACCTGGGCATCGACGCCGTCACCCTCGGCTATATCTTCTCCGCGTTCGGTTGGGCTTACGTCCTGCTGCAGATCCCCGGTGGCTGGTTGCTCGACCGCTTCGGCTCGAAGAAGGTGTACGCCTGGAGCATTTTCCTTTGGTCGCTGTTCACGGTAATGCAGGGGTTCGTCGGCTACCTGCCGATGGCCAACGCGGTGATCGCGCTGTTCATGCTGCGCTTTCTGGTCGGCGCAGCCGAAGCGCCGTCGTTTCCCGGTAACGCACGCATCGTTGCGGCCTGGTTCCCGACCGCCGAGCGCGGCACGGCGTCGGCGATCTTCAACTCGGCGCAATACTTCGCCACGGTGCTGTTCGCTCCGCTGATGGGCTGGATCGTGCACTCCTGGGGCTGGGAGCATGTCTTCGTGGTCATGGGCGGCCTGGGCATCCTCTTTTCGGGCGTATGGCTCAAGTACATCCACAATCCCAAGGAACACCCAAGCGTCAGTGCCGAAGAGCTGGAGTTCATAGAGCAGAACGGCGGGCTGGTGGACATGGACCAGGCCAAGGGCGGCAAGTCCAAGCCGAAGTGGAACTACATTCGCCAACTGCTGACCACGCGCATGATGCTTGGTGTGTACCTGGGGCAGTTCTGCATCAACGGCATCACCTACTTCTTCCTCACCTGGTTTCCGGTGTACCTGGTCCAGGAACGCGGCATGACCATCCTCAAGGCAGGCTTCATTGCCTCGCTGCCGGCCATCTGCGGCTTCATCGGTGGCGTGTTGGGCGGGGTCATCTCGGACAGCCTGCTGCGTCGCGGCCATTCCCTGACCTTCGCGCGCAAGACGCCGATCGTCTGCGGCCTGATGCTGTCGACCACCATGGTGATCTGCAACTATGTGCAGGCCGAATGGATGGTGGTGGCGTTCATGGCTTTGGCGTTCTTCGGCAAGGGCGTGGGTGCGCTGGGCTGGGCCGTGGTGTCCGACACTTCGCCCAAGCAGATCGCCGGGATCAGCGGCGGCTTGTTCAACATGTTCGGTAACGTGGCGTCCATCACCACGCCGATCGTGATCGGCTACATCATCAGTGCCACCGGCTCGTTCAAGTACGCGCTGGTCTACGTCGGTGCCAATGCCCTGGTAGCGGTGTTCAGCTACCTGGTGATTGTCGGCCCGATCAAGCGCGTGGTACTGCGCGAAGAGAACGGCGACCCGGTCGTCGACGATGCACCGCAGCTCAATGCCGCTCGTCCCTGAAGCGTCTGCAGCCAACGACAAGACCGCGGCCGGCACTGCCGGTACGCGGCTCTGGATTCAGCCTGAATTGATTGGAAGGGCCAAGCCATGCAATTGATCGAACATTCCGATTCTCCCCGCTACGTGCGCCTGCACGCAGACGATAACGTCGTGGTCGTGGTCAACGATCAGGGCGTGGCCGAAGGCAGCCGTTTTCCCGATGGCCTGACGGTCATCGAAGGTGTGCCGCAGAGCCACAAGGTCGCCACCGTCAACATCGCCGAGGGCGGTGCTGTGGTGCGTTACGGTCAGATCATCGGCTACGCACTGGAGCCGATCCGTCAAGGCAGTTGGGTCAAGGAAAGCCAGCTGGCCATGCCTTCGGCGCCGCCGTTGGACAGCCTGCCGATGTCCGACGCGGTACCGCCGGCTCTGCCGCCGCTGGATGGCTTCACCTTCCAGGGCTACCGCAATGCCGACGGTACCGTGGGTACGCGCAATATTCTGGGGATCACCACCACGGTGCAGTGCGTGACCGGAGTGCTGGACCACGCGGTTAAGCGCATTCGCGAAGAGCTGCTGCCCAAGTACCCCCACGTCGACGACGTGGTGGCGCTGACCCATAGCTACGGCTGCGGCGTGGCCATCAATGCGCGCGATGCCTACATTCCGATTCGCACCGTACGCAACCTGGCGCGCAACCCGAACCTGGGTGGCGAAGCCCTGGTGATCGGCCTGGGTTGCGAAAAGTTGCAGGCCGGGCAGGTTATGCACGAGGACGATCCCTCGGTAGACCTGAGCGAGCCGTGGCTGTACCGCCTGCAGGACTCCGGGCATGGCTTCGGTGAAATGGTCGAGCAGATCATGGCGCTGGCCGAGACGCGGCTGGCCAAGCTGGACCGTCGGCGTCGCGAAACGGTGCCCGCCAGCGAGCTGATCCTGGGCATGCAGTGTGGCGGTAGCGATGCGTTCTCCGGGATCACCGCCAACCCGGCCCTGGGCTTCGCCTCCGACCTGCTGGTTCGCGCCGGGGCCACGGTGATGTTCTCCGAGGTCACCGAGGTGCGCGATGCCATCTATATGCTCACCTCGCGGGCCGAAACCCACGAAGTGGCTACCCAGCTCGTGCGCGAGATGGACTGGTACGACAATTATCTGGAACGCGGTGCGGCGGACCGCAGTGCCAACACCACACCGGGGAACAAGAAAGGCGGTTTGTCCAACATCGTCGAGAAGTCCCTAGGGTCGATCGTCAAATCGGGCAGCAGCGCCATCAACGGTGTGCTCGGTCCGGGCGAACGGGTCAACCGCAAAGGCCTGATCTACTGCGCCACGCCCGCCAGCGACTTCGTTTGCGGCACGCTGCAATTGGCTGCGGGGATGAACCTGCACGTGTTCACCACGGGGCGCGGCACTCCCTACGGCCTGGCGATGACGCCGGTGGTGAAAGTGTCTACCCGCACCGAGCTGGCCGAGCGCTGGCCTGACCTCATCGATATCGACGCCGGGCGCATTGCCACCGGGCGGGCGACCATCGAGGAACTGGGCTGGGAGCTGTTCCATTACTACCTGGCCGTGGCCAGCGGTGAAAAACAGACGTGGGCCGAGCGCTATCGCCTGCACAACGACATCACCTTGTTCAACCCCGCGCCGATCACCTGATCAGGCGTCCCGAAGGGCAGCAGGCAACCTGCTGCCGGTCGGTTCGACAAAAGAAGCGTCAAAAAAGGGAATCAAATAGCTACCTCCAGTGTCGAAGTGCCACTAAACTGTCATTCTCCGTTTCGGTACCTACACTAGAGGTTTTTGCATGAAGCTCAGTCCGTTTGCGGGCAAACCTGCTCCAGCCCAGCTGCTGATCGACATCCCGCGTCTGGTCACGGCCTATTACACCGGCCAGCCGGATGCAAGCGAGCCCACTCAGCGTGTGGCGTTCGGGACCTCGGGGCACCGCGGCAGCTCGTTCGACTTGAGCTTCAACGAGGCCCATGTGCTGGCGATCAGCCAGGCGATCTGCCTCTACCGCAGCAGCAATGGGATCGACGGCCCGCTGTTCGTCGGCATCGACACCCACGCGCTGTCGACCCCGGCAGGCGCCAGCGCCCTTGAAGTGTTCGCCGCCAATGGCGTGCAGGTGATGTTGTCCAAGGACGACGAATACACCCCGACACCGGCGGTCTCCCACGCGATCATCTGCTACAACCGTGAGCGCAGCAGCGGCCTGGCGGACGGTGTGGTCATCACGCCGTCGCACAACCCTCCGCAAAGCGGTGGTTTCAAGTACAACCCACCCAATGGCGGCCCGGCCGACGGTGACGTGACCAAGTGGATCGAAGCCAAGGCCAACGAGCTGCTTGCCGATGACCTGCGCGGCGTCAAGCGCATGCCTCACGAGCAGGCGCTGAAGGCTGCCACGACTCACCGGCACGACTACATCGGTCACTACGTGGCCGACCTGGTCAACGTGATCGACTTCGACGTCATCCGCAAGGCCGGCCTGCGCTTGGGTGTGGATCCGCTGGGTGGGGCAGGTGTGCGCTACTGGTCGGCCATTGCCGAGCACTATCAGCTCGACCTGCAGGTGGTGAACACCGAAGTCGATGCCACCTTCCGCTTCATGTGCGTGGACTGGGACGGCCAGATTCGCATGGACCCATCGTCCAGCTACGCCATGCAGGGGCTGATCGGCCTGAAGGACCGCTTCGACGTGGCCTTTGCCTGCGATCCCGATCACGACCGTCATGGCATCGTCACCCCGACGGGCGGGCTGCTGGCACCCAACAACTACCTGGCGGTGGCCATCGACTATCTGTTCCAGAATCGTCCGCAGTGGCGCGCCGACGCAGCCGTGGGCAAGACCGTGGTCAGCAGCGGCATGATCGACCGCGTCACTGCGCGCCTGGGGCGTCGTCTGCATGAAGTGCCGGTGGGCTTCAAGTATTTCGCCGACGGTCTGTTCGATGGCTCGCTGGGGTTCGGCGGTGAAGAGAGCGCCGGTGCGTCGTTCCTGCGCATGGACGGCAGTGTCTGGACCACCGACAAGGACGGGTTGATCCCGGCCCTGTTGGCCGCTGAAATGACCGCACGTACGGGGCGCGATCCGAGCCAGGCGTATGAGGCACTGACGCAGAGCCTGGGCGAGCCGTTCTCTACGCGCGTGGAGGCCAAGGCGAATCCGCAGCAGAAGGCGGCCTTGAGCAAGCTGTCGCCCGAGCAGGTGAAGTCCACGGAGTTGGCCGGTGAGCCGATCGAGCAGATCCTCAGCCATGCGCCAGGCAATGGGCAGGCCATCGGTGGCTTGAAAGTCATCACGGCCAACGGCTGGTTCGCCGCGCGTCCCTCGGGCACTGAAGACATCTACAAGATCTACGCCGAAAGCTTCATCGACGAGGCGCATCTGCAGCGTCTGGTAGCCGAAGCGCAGGTGCTGGTGGATTCCGCCATCGGTTGATCCCGCACGCACCTCCCGTGGTGGCGGGCATCGGCCGCGAAGGGGCGCTGCGGAGTATCTGATAGACCGAGTCGACCGTTTCGCGGCCACGGACCGCTCCTACAGGGAATTCGGTATCGCGTAGGAGCGGTCATCGGCCGCGAAGGGGGCGCTGCGGAGTATCTGATAGACCGAGTCGCCCGTTTCGCGGCCGCGGACCGCTCCTACAGGAAATCCGGCATCTCGTAGGAGCGGTCATCGGCCGCGAACAGGGCACTGCGGAGTATCTGATAGACCGAGTCGCCCGTTTCGCGGCCGCGGACCGCTCCTACAGGAAATCCGGTATCGCGTAGGATCGGTCATCGGCCGCGAAGAGGGCACTGCGGAGTATCTGATAGACCGAGTCGCCCGTTTCGCGGCCGCGGACCGCTCCTACAGGAAATCCGGTATCGCGTAGGAGCGGTCATCGGCCGCGAAGAAGGCGGTGCGGAGTATCTGATAGACCGAGTCGCCCGGTTCGCGGCCACGGACCGCTCCTACAGGGAATTCGATATCGCGTAGGAGCGGTCATCGGCCGCGAAGAGGGCGCTGCGGTGGGTCAGGTACACCGCACAGGCCGCCGACGCGGCTTGCGCCGCTGCTACGGAGGGTGTGCAGCGTTTGAAGGTGGGATCTTTGGTATATTGCGGTCCTCGCGATATGCCCAGGAGTTTTCGTGTCATCGCAACCTACCGACAAAGACCGTCAAGCCCCAGGCCTGATCGCCCGGGGCTGGCGTTGGCTGCGCTCGCAGCAGCGTGACGCCTGGTTTCACACGCCGCTCACAGAAGCTACCGCGCCGGCCCCGCCTGTCGAACCACCCCCCGAGTCACAGTCGAAACGGCCACCCCGCGCGCCGAAAAAACCCGTCAACTCACAAACGCCACAGCCGTTGCTCTTCGCGCCCTGGCAGCTCGAGCTGACGCCAGCACTGAAGAAAACCATTAAGGCTGACGTCGCTGCATGCTTGCCCGAACACGCCCAGCCGAGCGCCGCGCAGTGGAAAATGATCTTCAGCACGACACCCGCCACGTGCGTGGTGGCTGGTGCAGGTGCAGGTAAATCCACATCGCTGGTACTGCGCGTGCTGGTGCTGCACCACTACATGGGCTTCGAACTCGACAGCCTGAGCGTGGTGACCTTTACCCGGGAGTCACGTCGAGACTTTATCAAGAAGTTGTGCCAAGTCTTTGATATGTGGGAAGTACCTTACGTATTCGAGAAAGTACGTGAAGTGGTCAGAACCTATCATTCCCTGGTTCTGCCGTTGATTCACGCGCTGCCTGGGCTGGCTGAAGTGCGCGCTTTCGAAAACCTCGGAGCGGCCGCAACAGGTAGCGAGGAAGCGAATCCGTTCCAACTGCGGCTCAACGACACCCAGCGTCAGTTGATGAACGAATGCTATCGCAGCCTCATGAGTAGCGATCCTTCGTTCAGTGGTCACGTCGGCAGCTTGCGCGCGAGCGCCGCCCAACTGCGCAAGCTGGACCCGCAGGATCCCGACGTGCAGAAGCGGCTCAAAGCCCTCAGCCTAGCCAGCGCTCGCGACGCCGAACTGTGTGACTTGATCGAAGAACACTGGCGTGCGCAGGATGCCTGGCCTATAAAAGGGATCAAGATAGATCGACAAGCCATTGATATAAAAGGTTTTACCTTTCATGCGCATGGTTACATTGCACGGTTGAACACCTGGGTCGTGTTAGGGTTCGAACCCGGTACCGATGCCCAACTCACCCGGCCCACGGCCAAGATTCCAATCTGGGGCGAATGGGCAGTCAAGCGCACCCTGTTTCAAGCTTTCTGTGATAAGCCACTGATATGGCTGGATAATCCTTCCGATGCCAAGAAGGCTTTGGCAGCCTTGAACAGCAAAGGGTTGACCGGGCCCGGGTTCGAATACCAGTTGCCCGGCGAACTCGCCCCGGCGCCGCTGCTGGACTGTTTCGTGGCTGCCGCGACCTTCATCGAGAACCTCGGAGTGCAGGTCGTCGACGCCATCGACCGGATGAGCTGGAACGCCGGAGATTCCGAAGCGGACTTTTTCGCGGCCTTGCGCCTGTTCTGGCCGGCACTCGAAGCGCATCTGCACAACCAGACGCCGCCAGTCATGCTGTTCAATCGCATGTTCGCCTTGCTTGGCGAAGGGCCAGGCTCGCGGGTCAGCCAACTGCCTGACGACGCACTGCGCCCCATGTCCCATCTGCTCGTCGATGAATTCCAGGACATTTCCGCACAGATCGTGGGCTGGTTGAGGGCCAGCCTTGCGGAAATCCTGCGCCGCAGCACCGCGTTGGCCGGTGAGCGAGCCGCGCAGCACAGCTCGCTGATGTGCGTTGGCGACGACTGGCAGTCGATCTATGGCTGGCGCGGCAGTAACCCAAGCTACTTCATGCAGTTCAACCGCACCTTCAGCGCTCACAAGCACACGCGTGTACTGCTGATCGACAACTACCGCAGCCATCAGGCGATCATCGACGCCGCCGAGCATATCGTGGCGGCGGCACCGGCCATACCCGGCAAGAAGGCTCTGGCCCGCCGCGTATTCGATCGCGAGCCATCGCCTGTGATTCTCTTGAGTCGAGACCTTGCCGATCTGGCGCGCCGCGCCGCCGAGCATCACGCTGCAGGCGACTCGATTCTGGTGCTCTACCGTCGCAACAGTGACCGCCAGGCCTTGGCCGAGCATATCCAGGGCCTGTTGCAGGCAGATCAAGCGTTGCCAGTCGAGCAACGCCGTTTGCGCCAGCTCACGTTCCACAGCGCCAAAGGTTTGCAGGCTGACGCGGTCTTCCTGCTGGGCGATTGCCAGTACGCCAGTCGCTCGCCCTACAAGAACCAGGTCTATGCCCTGGCGGGCCTGGCGCAGGCGGGGCAGGTGGACGGCTACGACAGTGCCCAGCACGAGGAAGCGCTGCGCCTGGCCTATGTCGGGATCACCCGGGCCATCCACAGCTGCTATTGGTATGTGGAAACCGCTGCCAAACCAGGCGCCCGCGCCTCGGATCGAGTGGACGCCAGAATGCCGTGCTTCAACGATGTGCGGACCAAGCCCAAGCGCTGATTCAGGCCTGGGACATCTCTCGCACCTTGGCCGTGAGCACGTCGAACGCGAACGGCTTGGTGATCATCTGCATGCCGTCATCGAGAAAGCCGGCGCGCACTTCGGCGTGCTGGGCATAGCCGGTGATGAACAGCACCTTGAGTCCCGGCCGCAGGTGGCGCGCGACTTCGGCCAGTTGCCGACCGTTCATGCCGGGCAGGCCGACATCGCTGATCAACAGGTCGATGCGCTGCCCGGACGCCAGGATCGGCTGCGCGGCGCTGGCATCGGCTGCCTCCAGATAGCAGTAACCCAATTCGCGCAGGACTTCGCACACCAGGCTGCGCACGGCATGGTCATCCTCGACGATCAAAACCGTTTCGCCATTGGTGGCCATCGGCGATTCGATCACCGGCGCAGTGGCCTGGGGCAGTTGCGAGGCATAGCAGCGCGGCAGGTAGAGCTGCACCGTGGTGCCCTGGCCGGGGGTGCTTTGGATCGCCACGTGGCCCCGCGACTGCTTGCTGAACCCGTAGATCATCGACAGGCCCAGGCCAGTGCCCTGGCCAATGGGCTTGGTGGTGAAGAATGGATCGAATGCGCGATTGATCACGGCCTGGTCCATCCCCGACCCGGTGTCGCTCACACTGAGCAGGATGTAGTCGCCCGGTGCCAGGTTCTGGTGCGCACTGGTAAAGCTTTCATCGAGGTGCCGGTTGGCCGTTTCGACGATCACTTCGCCACGCCCTGGCATGGCATCGCGGGCATTGATCACCAGGTTGAGCAGGGCACTTTCCAGTTGATGGGGGTCCGCCTCGGCTATCCACAGTTCGGGATCCAGGTGCATGCGCAGCGCAATGCTCTCATTGAGGCTGCGGTGCAGCAGTTCTTCCATCGACTGCACCAGTCCGTTCACCTGGACTGGCTTGGAATCCAGTGACTGGCGGCGGGAAAACGCCAGCAGGCGGTGAGTGAGGGATGCGGCGCGGTTGGCCGAGCTGATACCCATGTCGATCAGCTTGGGCAGGTCGTCGAGCTGGTTGCGGCTCAGGCGTCGGCGCATCAGCTCCAGGCTGCCGATGATGCCGGTGAGCATGTTGTTGAAGTCGTGGGCGATACCGCCGGTCAACTGGCCCACCGCTTCCATTTTCTGCGCCTGGCGCAGGGCCTCTTCGTTGATCCGTACCTGGGCCGTGCGTTCCTCGACCTGCTGTTCCAGATTGCCGTTGAGTTCACGCAACTGTTGTTCGGCGGCTTTCTGTTCGGTGATATCGGTGGTAACCCCGACCAGTGCCTGGATGCGTCCCTGCCTGTCGGGAATGGCGCGGGCGCGCATGTCCACCCAATGCACTGAACCGTCAGGCCAGCTGTTGCGGAACTGCAAGGCGAAGTCGGCGCCCAGCTGCAGGCTGTTGATCAGCGCCTCCTGCATCATGGCCTGATCGCCCGGATGCACGCACAGCAGCCAGTCTGAGTAGTCGAAACGGGTGCTGGGCTCGATGCCGTAGTGGGTGCGGGTCCGGTCCGAGCAGTTCAACTGCAGCGGGTTGCAGGTCAGTTCCCAGGCTCCCAGGCGCCCGGCACTCATGGCGTGCTGCAAACGCTGTTCACTTTCGCTCAGGTCCAGCAGACGGTCACGCGCTTCATATTGACGGCGCCGACCACGAATGGCCGTCTTGGCCAGGCTGATCAAGGTCAGCGGGTGAAACGGGCGTTCCACGAACGTGACGTTGCCCAGGCGCGCAGCGAGCAGCATGGACTGCGCCTGATCGGCCGCGCGTTGATGGGTCATCAGCACGATCGGCAAGTCGGACCAGGCCGGCTGCTGGCTCAGGTACACCAGCAACGGCTGCATCCTGGCTTCGGACAGCGCTTCGTTGGCGACAATGCAGACACCTGCGCCTTCGCGCTGCAGGTGCGCACAGAGATCGTCGACGTCGGCCACGGCGATGCCTTGAATACCCGCCTGTCTCAGAATCTGCAGGGCCACCTGGCTGTCGCGTCCCATGGGGGCAAGCACCAGCACTCGTTCCGATGTGGGTATCGACATCTTCACTGATCATCTGCTTCAAGCAGGGGACGGGCTTCGCCGACGTAGGTCGGGACACCGCGCAACACCCCCTGGAAAGCGCTCAGTGGCTCACCGACCTTCATGCCCTGGCTGCTGATCTTGTATTCGCGAATGGTGTTCTCGTGGCCGCCAAAGCGCTTCTTGATCACCGACACCGCACGCCGCACGTTGCCCAGCGCCTCGAAGTAGCGCAGGAGAATGACGGTGTCGGCCAGGTAGGTGATGTCCACTGGCGCCTTCATGTCGCCGACCAGCCCCTGTTGGGCCACGGTCATGAAGGTCGAGGCGCCCAGGCGGTTGAGGTACAGCAGCAGCTCATGGATGTGCAGCACGGGTGTGCTTTCGCCCATCATTGCGGCGTGGTAGCCATTGATGCTGTCGATCACCACTGTCTTGATGTCGTGCAGGATGACGCTGGTGCGGACCATGTGGGCAAATTCGCCCGGCGACTGTTCAGCGGCGTCCACCTGCTGGATGACCATCTTGCCACTGCGCTGATAGGCTTCCAGATCGATGCCCAGGTTTTTCATGCGCTCGAACAGCAAGCTGAGCTCTTCGTCGAAGATGAACAGCGCGACTTTTTCGCCACGGGCCACGGCCGCAGCGGCGAAAACCATGGAAATGAGCGATTTGCCGGTACCCGCGGGGCCGATGATCAAAGTGCTCGAACCGTTCTCGACGCCGCCGCCCAGAAGGGCGTCCAGCTCCGGGATGCCCGAAGTCAGTTGGGTGCGCTCGTAGCGGGCGCGATGTTCGGCCGCAACCAAGCGCGGATAGACGTGAATCCCGTCGGCCTGAATGGTGAAGTCGTGATAACCGCCGCGGTATTTCTGCCCGCGGTACTTCATGATGCGCAGGCGCCGGCGCTCGGCGCCGTAGTCCGGCGCGGTTTCTTCCAGGCGAATCACGCCGTGGGCGATGCTGTGCAGGGTCTTGTCCAGTGGCTCGCTGGTCATGTCGTCGAGCAGCAGGACGGTCGCATTGAAACGCGCAAAATAGTGCTTGATGGCGAGAATCTGCCGCCGATAGCGCAGCGAGCCCTGAGCCAGCAGACGTACCTCGGACAAACTGTCCAATACCACCCGTGAAGGCTTGACCCGTTCGACTTCATCGAAGATCTGCCGCGTCGCTTCGCCCAGTTCAAGGTCGCTGCTGTAGAGCAGGCTTTGCTGCTGTTGCAGGTCGAGCACCAATTCCGGCGGCGTCAGCTCGAACACGGTGACCCGCTCGTCCAGTTCCCAGCCGTGGGAGCGAGCGCCTTCGCGCAGTTCCTTGGTGGTTTCGGACAAAGTGATGTAGAGACAGGTTTCGTTCTGCGCAACGCCTTCGAGCAGGAACTGCAGGGCTACCGTCGTCTTGCCCGCACCCGGTTGACCCTCGAGCAGAAAGATATGGCTGCGGGTCAGACCTCCACCAAGAATGTCGTCCAGCCCGGCGATACCGGTGGCTGCTTTGGCCGTCGTCAAAAAGGTGTCCTCGGGTAGCGGAAGGGGCTGCAGTGCAGAACGCGACGCAGGTTGATACTGGACACCGGGCCGTGGGCGGGGTTCCGAGCTCATTCAGACAAAAACGGGCGAGGGTGGCCCTGGAAAAGCCGCGACTTCACAACCCCTGCTGCAGGCTGGGGTCGTCGGCGTTCTGCTGCTCGAGTTCGGCCAGCAGCACCTGCACGTTCTGCAACTGACCGGTTTCTTTCCAGTACTGGATCAGCAACACCCGTGCGCGTCGGTTGGCCGGATCCCGCCGCAGGATTTCTTCGAGCTGCTTCTGCGCCGCTTCGACCTGCTGCAGGTCGTGCAGGTTGGTGGCCAGGACATAGCGGTAGTCAGTGTTGTCCGGTGCCAGCTCCACCGCACGAGCGAGGGCGAGCAGGGCGTATTCGTCCTCGTCATGGGCCATCAGCCACAGGCCCAACTGCTGCTGCAACAGGGCCGATTGTGGATGCACCAGCAACTGTTCGGCCAGCAGACGCCGCGCCTGGTCACTTTTGCCCTGGTGCTCGTACAGCTCGACCTGCAGCGCAATGGCTTCCAGATCATCGGGCTGGAGCAGGCGATAGCGGGCCAGCGCCTGCTCGGCTTGAACATGCTCGCTCTCGTGCAAGTACAGCCGGGCCAGCGCCAGTTGGGCGGCAGCGCTGTCGGTCTGGCCCTGCAGGGCAGCAATCCAGGCGTTCACCACCTTGTCCAGGTGGCCGAAATACAGGCCCAGTTCATCGGCTGGCAAGCCGAGCAACCCCCGCGCGGCGTGAAAGCGGATCGACTCGTCACGGTCTTCCAGCAAGGGCCCCAGCAGTACGCTGCGCTGGTTCTCGGGGACCAGGCCGATGACGGCATCGATTGCCGCGTGGCGCACGTCGGCAAGGTCGCTCTGCAAATCGGCAGTGGCGAGTTTGAGGGCCTGTGGACTGGGGTAGTTGGGCAGTTCGGCGTACAGCGCAGCGCGCCGCTCGGCGCTGAGGTCGGTGCGCGCCAACTGCTGATAAAGCACTCGTGCGGCGCCCGGCTGACCATGGCGAGCCTGGCTCAGGGCTTTGCCGTAGCCCTGCTGCGGCGCTGCCGGAACCGTATGGGCCGCAGGGCGCCAGGCGTACCAGAGCGCTATCAGCAGCAGTGCCACGAGCAGCAGGGTCAGCGGAAGGCGAACGCGTTTGAACATGCGGGTATCCGAAAGGGCGCAGGCTTGGCCGGGGCATTCAGCTTGGGTCACTGCCGGGGTGCAGTCAAATCATGGCAGCGACGAGCATTGGCAAGCCCCCCGCCGGTGAGGTTTACTAGCGCCCGATCTTCGTCGTTTCTTCGTCGTTTCTACGCTCCCCGCCAAGGCCACCGCATGACCCGCTACACGAGCCGCGATTGGCTGCCCCACGAAAAGCCGAACTTGCCGGGCTCTCCCTCGACGCCTCTGCATTCGACGCGCAAGCGCCTGGCGTTCGGTATCGTCGGCCTGCTGGTGGCACTGACCGGCGGCCTCGGCAACTCGCTGGTGGTGGCGAACCTGCAATTCCTGCAGGGCTCGCTCGGCGCCACGGCGGCGGAGATGGCCTGGCTGCCTGCGGCCTACGTGATGACCAATGTGTCGATGAACCTGCTGCTGGTGAAATTCCGCCAGCAGTTCGGTCTGCGCACGTTCACCGAACTGTTTCTGATGCTGTATGCGCTGGTCACCTTTGGCCATCTGTTCGTCAACGACCTGGGCTCGGCGATTGCCGTTCGCGCCGCCCACGGCATGGTCGGGGCGGCGCTGAGTTCCCTGGGTCTGTACTACATGATCCAGGCGTTTCCTGCCAAGTGGCGTCTCAAGGCCCTGGTGCTGGGCCTGGGCACCTCGCAGCTGGCCTTGCCACTGGCGCGGGTGTTTTCCGAAGACCTGCTGCAGATCGCCGAATGGCGCGGCCTGTACCTGTTCGAATTGGGCATGGCGCTGCTGACCCTGGGTTGCGTGTTCCTGCTCAAACTGCCGCCGGGCGACCGCTTCAAGACCTTCGAACCGCTGGATTTTCTCATTTTCGCGATTCTTGCGTCCGGCATTGCGCTGCTCTGCGCGGTGCTGTCCCTGGGCCGGATCGACTGGTGGCTGGAGGCACCCTGGATAGGCTGGGCCTCGGCAGGGGCCATCGTGCTGATCCTCGGTGGCCTGGCGGTGGAGCACAATCGCAGCAACCCGATGTTGATGACCCGCTGGCTGGGCAGCGGTGTCGCCATCCGCCTGGCCCTGGCGGTGATCCTGACGCGCATGGTGCTGTCGGAGCAGTCCACCGGGGCGGTCGGTCTGTTGCAAGCGTTGAACATGGGCCAGGAGCAGATGCGCACTCTTTATTGCGTGATGCTCTTCGGCGCGGTGGCGGGGCTGGCCGTGAGTGCCTGGACCATCAACCCCGAGCATCTGTTCATGCCACTGATCATTGCCCTGGCGCTGATGGCGGTGGGTTCGGCCATGGACAGTTTCTCCAGCAACCTGACGCGTCCGGCCAATATGTACGTCAGCCAGTTCCTGCTGGGCTTCGGTGGCACGTTTTTCCTGGGCCCGACCATGGTGCTGGGCATGCGCCACGTGTTGACCAACCCGCGCAACCTGGTCAGCTTCTCGGTGCTGTTCGGTATCTGCAACAATTTGGGCGGGTTGATCGGCGCCGCGTTGCTGGGCACGTTCCAGATCGTCCGCGAGAAATACCATTCGAGCATGATCGTCGAGCACCTGACCCTCATGGACCCGCTGGTCCAGGCGCGGGTCAGCAATGCCGCCGCCAGCTACCTGGCGCACATCGCCGACCCGGCCCTGCGGGCCACTTTGGGCACCCGTGCGCTGGCGACGGCCGCCACGCGCGAGGCGAACGTCATGGCCTACAACGATGTCTTCATGCTGATCTGCATCATTGCCGTATTGACCATGCTGTGGATCTTCGTCCGCAGCCTGTGGCTGATGAGCACCACCCGGGCGGTGACCACCGCCGCGACACCTACCGTATCCACCAGCGGCGCCAGCACTTCATGACCGAACCGACGTCCACGACCACCAATGCCATCGCCGCCACGCCCGAAGGCCAGACCCCACCGCCCAATCCAGCGGCCACCGAGCCGCGCTCGCGGCGGGTGCGGGTACTGTCCAGCCTGATCTTCGCCAGCATCGCGTTGGTGGGGGTGGCGATCGTGCTGTACGCCTGGCAATTGCCTCCGTTCAGCAGCCACATCGAAAGTACCGAAAATGCCCTGGTGCGTGGCCAGGTGACGATCATCGGGCCGCAACTGGCAGGCTATGTGTTCGAAGTGCCGGTACAGGACTTCCAGTTCGTCAAGGCAGGCGACCTGCTGGTACGCCTGGACGACCGTATCTACCGCCAGCGCCTGAACCAGGCGCTGGCGCAGGTCCAAGTGCAGAAGACCGCCCTGGCCAACAACCTGCAACAGCGCCGCAGTGCCGAAGCCACCATTACCCAGCGCCAGGCGGCGGTGGCGGACAGCGAAGCGCAGGCGCGCAAGGGCGCTGCCGATCTGGGCCGCAACCAGAACCTGATCAGCGACGGCTCGGTGTCGCGCCGCGAGCTCGATGTGACCCGCGCTGCCAACGCCCAGGCGCTGGCCTCGGTGGCACAGGCCAAGGCTGCGCTGGCCATTGCCCGCGAAGACCTGCAGACGGTGATCGTCAACCGTGACTCGCTGGCCGCCAACGTCGCCAACGCCGAAGCCGCGGTAGAGCTGGCACGCATCGATCTGGACAACACGCGCATCCTGGCGCCGCGCGACGGCCAGTTGGGGCAGGTCGGCGTGCGCCTGGGGGCCTATGTGAATTCCGGTGCGCAACTGATGGCGCTGGTTCCCGACACGCTGTGGGTCATGGCCAACATGAAGGAAACCCAGATGGCCGATGTGCGTATCGGCCAACCGGTGAGCTTCACCGTCGATGCCCTCGACCACCTGCGCCTGCGCGGGCATGTACAGCGCATCTCACCGGCCACCGGCTCGGAATTCAGCCTGTTGCAGGCCGACAATGCCACCGGCAATTTCGTCAAGATCGCCCAGCGCATTCCGGTGCGCATCACCGTGGACCCGGACCAGGACGGGGCGCATCGGCTGCGCCCCGGCATGTCGGTGGTGGTCAGCATAGACACGGGCTATGTGGTCGAGCAGAACCGTACCGACCGGCCCCGCGACGGCGCCCCCTAGGCAGGCAATCGGGGTATCCACAGCGCGTTGCGCGGGTTAAACCATTTGATCTTTGCCGACGGGTCGCCTACCGTCTGCGCCGCTTGTCTTCGCCCAGAGCAGGAAGCCGGTTCGAATCCGGCGCGGTCGCGCCACTGTGATCGACATGTTGCATGTCGTCAGCCAGACCTTGCTGTGGGTTTCTTCGATCTGTTGGACGCGCCATCCAAGGAGTTGCAATGAATCTTCCTGCCGTATTCGTCCGCGCCAGCGTCGCTGCCGTCGGTCTCTTCGCTGCCGTCGCCAGTCACGCCGCCACCCACTACCCACTGACGCTGCCCAACTGCGGCGCGCCCTTGACCGTCCAGGCCGCGCCGCAGCGTGCCGTCAGCCTGGGCCAGGCCAGCACCGAAATTCTCCTCTCGCTGGGCCTGGCGCCACGCATGGTGGGCACCGGGGTCTGGTTCGGGCCGTTGCCCGAGCCTCTGCGCGCGGCCAATGCCCAGGTGCCACGCCTGGCCGACAATGCCCCCAGCTTCGAGGCGGTGGCCACTACCGCACCTGACATCGTGGTGGCGCAGTACACCTACCACGTCGGACCCAACGGCGAAGTCGCCAAGCCCGAGCAACTGGCCAGCCTTGGCATCCCTTCCTATGTGTCGCCCAGTGACTGCGACGGCAAGGAAGTCACCGCCACCTCCAATGCCGACGGCAGCCGTAGCCAGGTGTTTTCCATGGCACTGGTGGACAAGGAAATCCGCGAGCTGGCGAGCATCTTCGATGTCGAGGCGGCCGGCGAGCGCCTGACTGACCAGTTGCACGCACGCATCCAGAAAGCCACCGAGCGCGCCGGCAGCGCCGGGCACGCACCGCTGTCGGTGGTGTACTGGTTTTCCAGCACGCGCCTGGAAGGCGACCCCTGGGTAGCCGGCAAGAGCGGCGCACCCGGCTATATCAACCGTCTGCTGGGCCTGCGCAACATCGTCGACAGCGACGAGGAATGGCCTGGGGTGAGCTGGGAAAGCATCGCTGCGAGCAATCCCGATGTCATCGTCGTCGCGCGCATGCAGCGGCGTCTGTACCCGGCCGACGATGTCGAGAAAAAGCTGGCGTTCCTGCGCAGCGACCCGGTGACCCGTGAGCTGGATGCCGTGCGCAATGGCCGCATCATCGTGGTCGATGCGCAGTCGTTGAACCCTTCCATGGATGTCGTGCGCGCGGTGGAAGACATTGCTGCCGGCCTCGAGCGTACACGGGCCACACCTTGATCCAGCGCCTGGCGCGTGAAGATGGCTGGGTCTGGCGCCTCCTGTTGGCGCTGCTCGCCCTGGCGACGTTGAGCGTGTCGATCGCCCTGGCGGTGTCGGTGGGGGAAATGGGCATTGCCCTGGCCACGGTCGGCAAGGCGCTGCTCAATGGCGTGGGCCTGGCCGACTACCCCGTGCCGAGAATCATCCAGGGCATCATTTGGGAATACCGCCTGAGTCGCGCGCTGGTCGCCGCCTGTTGTGGCGCCGGCCTGGCGATCTGCGGCGCCGTGTTGCAGGCGCTGCTGCGCAACGTGCTGGCCGAACCCTACGTGCTGGGCATCTCCGCAGGCGCTTCGACCGGCGCGGTGGTGGTGATGCTGCTCGGGCTGGGCGGCGGCGTGATCGGCATTTCCATGGGCGCGTTTCTCGGTGCGGCCCTGGCGTTCGGCCTGGTGCTGCTGCTGGCTGCCGGCACTCGCAGCGGCCCGGCGCAGGTGATCCTCGCCGGTGTCGCCGGATCGCAACTGTTCAATGCGCTGACGGCCTATATCGTCTCGACCTCGGCCAATGCCGAGCAGGCGCGCAGCGTGATGTTCTGGCTGCTCGGCAGCCTGGGCGGGGTACGCTGGCCCGACGTGGGTCTGGCGGCGGCAGTGGTCGGCGCAGGCCTGCTGCTGTGCCTGTACTTCGCACGGGCGCTGGACGCCTTCGTGTTCGGCGAAGACGCTGCCGCCACCCTTGGCGTGCCGGTGGTCACGGTGCGCCTGGTGTTGTTCGCCACCACCGCACTGATCACCGCGACCATGGTCAGTATCGTCGGCGCAGTGGGTTTCGTCGGTTTGGTGGTGCCCCACATTGCGCGCTTTCTGGTGGGGCCCAGCCACGTCCGGCTGTTGCTCGCCTCGGTGCTGATCGGCGCCAATTTCATGGTGCTGGCCGATATCGTCGCGCGCATCATCGTGCCCGGCCAGGTGTTGCCCATCGGGGTGGTCACGGCCCTGGTCGGCGCCCCGGCGTTTGCCTTGATCCTCTACCGCGCGAGGCGTCGAGCATGAGCCTGCAACTGCACCAGGTCAGCTGGAAAGCGGGTGGGCTGCTGATTCTCGACGACGTCAGCCTGGCCATCACGCCCGGCAGCATGGTCGGCCTGATCGGCCCCAATGGCTCGGGCAAGTCGTCGCTGCTGCGCCTGCTGGCCGGGCTCGGGCGTCCCAGCCAGGGGCAGGTCACACTCGACGATCAGCCCATGGCGGACGTATCGCGGCGAGCGGTCGCACGGCAGGTGGCGATGGTGGAACAACACGCCAGCACCGAGGTGGACATTCGCGTACAGGAGGTGGTGCGCCTGGGGCGCACGCCGCACCGCTCGCCGTTCGCACCGTGGCTGCGCGAAGACGACCTGGCGATTGCCCAGGCCCTGGCCCAGGTCAACCTGAGCGGCCATGCACAGCGGCGCTGGCACACCTTGTCCGGCGGCGAACGGCAACGGGTGCAGATCGCTCGCGCCCTGGCCCAGCAGCCCAGCGAATTGCTGCTCGACGAGCCCACCAACCACCTCGACATCCAGCACCAGCTGGAATTGCTGCAACTGATTCAGGACCTGCCGTTGACCTGCGTGATGGCGATTCATGATCTGAACCTGGCGGCGATGTTCTGCGACGTGCTGGTCGTGCTCAAGGGCGGCCGTCTGGTTGCCAGCGGTGCGCCGGCGCTGGTCTTGACCGAGCGGCTGATCGCCGAGGTCTATGGCGTTCACGCCGAGGTTAGCCTGGCCGGCGGCCGCCCCCATGTGCGCTATCGGGTCTGAGCCGTATCACTGACACGTCCCGTGCCCTGTGGTAGCCTTGCGCGTTCGAGGTTCTCTGCCCAGCAGAGCTAAGACGGGAACGCGGTCCAAGCCGCGGCTGCCCCCGCAACTGTAAGCGATGAAGGCTGCGCCAAGGCCACTGCGAACGCTCGCGGGAAGGCGCCGCAGCCTGGGCCAGAATGGCCGGCATCGCGAGCCAGGAGACCTGCCTCGACTGTTCTTTCCTATTCAACCGGGCGGGGTGATCCGGTGACGAATGCTGGCGCCTGCCGTTGCGGCGCTCGTCTCGTGCCCTGCCGCGCAATCAGGGCGACCCGATGAAAACGCTGTCCAAACTACCCGTCACCATCGTCACCGGCTTTCTCGGCTCGGGCAAGACCACCTTGCTGCGCCATATGCTCGACAACGCGCAGGGCCGCCGCATTGCCGTGATCGTCAACGAATTCGGCGAGCTGGGCATCGACGGCGAGATCCTCAAGCAGTGCACCATCGGCTGTACCGAAGAAGAAGCCAATGGCCGGGTCTACGAGCTGGCCAACGGCTGCCTGTGCTGCACCGTGCAGGAAGAGTTCTTCCCGGTCATGCGCGAGCTGGTGGCACGGCGCGCCGACCTCGATCACATCCTCATCGAAACCAGCGGCCTGGCCTTGCCCAAGCCGCTGGTCCAGGCCTTCCAATGGCCGGAAATCCGCAGCGCCTGCACGGTCGATGCGGTCATCACCGTGGTCGACAGCCCGGCCGTGGCGGCGGGTACCTTCGCAGCCTTCCCCGAGCAGGTCGATGCCCAGCGCAAGCTCGATCCCAACCTGGACCATGAATCGCCGCTGCACGAGCTGTTCGCCGACCAGTTGGCCAGCGCCGACCTGGTCATTCTGAACAAGGCCGACCTGATCGACGCAGACGCCCTGGCTGCGGTGCGCGCCGAGGTCGCCGAGGAACTGCCGGCGGCAGTGAAGGTGGTCGAGGCCAGCAGTGGCCGTTTGCCGCTGGCGGTACTGCTGGGCCTGGGCGCAGAGTCCGAGCAACACATCGACGGCCGCAAGACTCACCACGACCACCATGAAGGCGACGACCACGACGACCACGATCACGACGCCTTCGATTCGATCTCCATCGAGCTGCCGCAGGCCGAAGAAGCCAAGCTGCTGCAGGCGCTCAACGCTGCCGTGGTCCAACACGGCATCCTGCGCGTCAAGGGCTTCGCGGCCATTCCGGGCAAGCCGATGCGCCTGCTGATCCAGGGCGTGGGCACGCGTTTCGACAAGCACTTCGATCGTGCCTGGGGCGCAGACGAAGTGCGCAGCACGCGCCTGGTGCTGATCGGTCAGGAACTGGATGCAGCATCGCTGCAAGCGCAACTGCGCGCCGCGCTGGAAGCCTGACCGATGCACCTGCTGAGGACCCAACCCGGCGGCTTCGTGCCGGACGACAGCATCGCCGACCTCGGCCAGACGCCCGCCGAACTGGTCATCCTCTGCAGCGGCGATTCGCACCTGGCCTTGCTGGCCGAGGCCAGCGAGCGGCTGCCGGCCGACTACCCGAGCCTGCGCCTGGCCAACCCCATGCAGGTGCAGAATCATTCTTCGGTCGACCTCTACGTCGACCAGGTGCTGCGCCACGCCAAGGTCATTCTGATTTCCCTGCACGGCGGCATCGGCTATTGGCGCTACGGTGTCGAGCAGTTGATGCAGCTGGCCGAGCGGGGCGTGCAGGTCATCCTGGTGCCAGGCTGCGATCGTCCCGATCCCGAATTGGCCGAGCTTTGTACGGTGCCTGCCGAGCAAGCCGAACGCCTGTGGCAGTACCTGCGCCAGGGCGGCATGGAAAACGCACGCAACCTGTTCGGCTACCTCGGCAATACCTGGTTCGGACGCACCGAACCGTGCGAAGCGCCTCAGACGCTGCCGCGCACGGTCATCTACCATCCGACGCAACCGACCGCCGACCTGGCCTACTGGCAGACGCAGTGGCAAGCGCAATGGCCTGTGGTGCCGTTGCTGTTCTATCGCTCGCACCTGCAGGCGGCCAACACCGGTTTCGTCGACACCTTCTGTGCCAGGCTGCAGGCGGCCGGGCTCAATCCGCTGCCGATCGCCGTGGCCAGCCTCAAGGAAGCTGCATGCCTGGCGCAGGTGCAGGACTGGATGGACGAGGCGGGTGCCGCGATCATTCTCAACACCACCGGCTTTGCCCAGTCCAGCCCGGAAGCACCGCACCTGCGGCCGTTTCGCCGTGACATTCCGGTGATCCAGGCCATCTGCGCGCAGGACAACCAGGCATTGTGGCAGGCGAGCGAGCAGGGTCTGGGCGCGCGCGACCTGGCCATGCACATTGCCTTGCCGGAGCTGGACGGGCGCATCATCAGCCGGGCCATCAGCTTCAAGGACCTGGCCTGGCACAACGAGCGCAGCCAGAGCGATGTGGTGTGCTACACGGCGCATGTCGAGCGCATGGATTTCGTCGCCGAGCTGGCGCGCAAATGGGCCGCTTTGGCGCGTCTGCCCAATGCCGACAAGTGTGTCGCCCTGGTGCTGGCGAACTATCCGACCCGCGATGGCCGAATCGGCAACGGCGTCGGCCTCGACACTCCGGCTGCGGCGCTGAACATCCTGCGCGCGATGCAGCAGCAGGGCTATCCGGTGGCCGATCTACCCGACAGCGGTACGGCGCTGATTCACCTGCTGCTCGGCGGCGTGACCAACGATCTGGAACAACTGGACCTGCGCCCCTGTGCCCAGAGCATGGCGCTGGACGACTACCTCGCCGCCTTCGCCTTGCTGCCGGCGGCCAATCAGACCGCCGTGCGCGAGCGCTGGGGCGAGCCAGGTGCCGACCCCATGTGCCGTAACGGCCGCATGATGATCGCCGGTCTGCGCATGGGCCTGACCTTCGTCGGCATCCAGCCGGCGCGCGGTTACCAGGTGGACGTCAGCGCGGTCTACCACGACCCTGATCTGGTGCCGCCCCATGGTTACCTGGCGTTCTATTTCTGGCTGCGCCACACTTACGGCGCCGATGCGCTGATCCACGTGGGCAAGCACGGCAACCTGGAATGGCTGCCGGGCAAGGGCGTCGGGCTGTCCGAGCAGTGCTGGCCCGATGCGGTACTGGGGCCGATGCCGAATATCTACCCGTTCATCGTCAACGATCCGGGCGAGGGCGCCCAGGCCAAGCGGCGCACCCAGGCGGTGATCATCGACCACCTGATGCCGCCGCTGACCCGCGCCGAGACCTACGGGCCGCTGCGCGATCTGGAACTGTTGGCCGACGAGTACTACGACGCGCAGATGCTCGATCCGCGCCGCGCCCAGGCCCTGGAACAGGACATTCTGGCGCTGGTGCGCGAAACCCGCATCGATCACGAGCTGCAGATGGCCGAGGGTGCCGAAGCGGCGGTGTGGCTGCCGCGCCTGGACACCTACCTGTGCGACTTGAAGGAGTCGCAGATACGCGATGGGCTGCACGTGTTCGGCGAGTCGCCCCAGGGTCGCCTGCGTACCGATACCCTGCTGGCACTGCTGCGCATTCCTCGGGGCGACGGCCGCGGCGCCCAGGCCAGTGTGCTGCGAGCATTGGCCAAGGCTTTCGAGCTGGGTTTCGATCCGCTCGACTGCGACCTCGGCGCACCTTGGGACGGACCACGGCCGACGGCCCTGGCCGCGATCAGCGAGGAGCCCTGGCGCAGTGCCGGCGACAGCCGCGAACGGCTCGAACTGTATGCCGCCCAGCTGATCGAGCAGGCCTTGAACGGTCCGCTGGAACTGGGCGAAGGCTGGAGCGACGTGCAACTCATCCTGGGCCACCTGTGCGACACCGTGGCACCGCGTCTCGATGCCTGCGGACCGGCGGAAATGCACGGCCTGCTCAGCGCATTGTCGGGCCGTTTCGTGCCCGCCGGGCCGAGCGGGGCACCCAGCCGCGGGCGCCTCGACGTGTTGCCCACCGGGCGCAACTTCTTTTCCGTGGACGTGCGCAACCTGCCGACCACCACTGCCTGGCGCATCGGCTTCGCCTCCGCCAACCTGATTCTCGAGCGGCACCTGCAGGACCATGGCGATCACCTGCGCCAGCTGGGCCTGTCGGTCTGGGGCACGGCGACCATGCGTACCGGCGGCGACGACATCGCCCAGGCCATGGCGCTGATGGGTGTGCGCCCGGTGTGGGCCACCGGCAGCCAGCGGGTGGACGATTTCGAGATTCTGCCATTGAGCCTGCTTGATCGCCCGCGGGTGGACGTGACCCTGCGGGTGTCCGGGTTCTTTCGTGATGCCTTTGCCAACCTGTTGCGCCTGTTCGATGCGGCCGTACAGGCCGTGGCGGCGCTCGACGAGCCCGACGATCTCAACCCGCTGGCAGCCAAGGTCCGTGCCGAACAGGCGCAACTGCTGGCCGAGGGCGTACCGGCCGAGCAGGCCGCCCGCGAGGCAGGCTGGCGTATCTTCGGCGCCAAGCCCGGTGCCTATGGCGCCGGGGTGCAAGGGGCCATAGACGGCCGCCTGTGGCAGACCCGCGAAGACCTGGCCGAGGCCTACCTGAACTGGGGCGCCTATGCCTATGGTGCGGACGACGAGGGAACCGCCGCACGCGCACCTTTCGCCCGGCGCCTGGGGCAGGTCCAGGCCGTGCTGCAGAACCAGGACAACCGCGAGCACGACCTGCTCGATTCCAACGATTACTACCAGTTCCAGGGCGGCATGCTGGCCGCTGCGGAAACCCTGGGCGGGCAGAAGACCGCCAGTTACCACGGCGACCACAGCCAGCCAGACGTGCCGCGCGTGCGTACCCTGAAAGAAGAGCTCAACCGCGTGGTGCGTGCCCGCGCGGCCAATCCGAAGTGGATCGAAGGGGTCAAGCGACACGGCTACAAGGGCGCGTTCGAACTGGCCGCGACGGTCGACAACCTGTTTGCCTTCGATGCGACCACGCACCTGATCGACGATCACCAGTACGCGTTGCTCACCGACGCCTACCTGCTGGATCCTTCTACCCGCAGTTTTCTGCAGGAGCACAATCCGGCGGCGCTGCGCGACATGGCCGAACGTCTGCTCGAGGCTCAGCAGCGAGGCCTGTGGGCTGAACCGGGCGACTACCGACAAGCCGTGGAAGACCTGCTGCTGGATACCGAAGAAGATGCCTGAAGAGATCCCTGCAATGACCGACACCCTGCACTTTCCCCTGGCCGCCGTGGTCGCCGCCGATTCGCTGAAACTGGCGTTGTGTCTGGCCGCTATCGATCCGCGCATCGGTGGCGTGTTGATCGAAGGGCCACGGGGCATGGCCAAGAGCACCCTGGCGCGCGGGCTTGCCGATCTGCTCGCCGGTGGCCAGTTGGTGACCTTGCCGCTGGGTGCCAGCGAGGACCGCCTGGTCGGCACGCTCGACCTGGAAGCGGCGCTGGGCGAAGGGCGGGCACGCTTCTCGCCAGGCGTGCTGGCCAAGGCCGACGGTGGCGTGCTGTACGTGGATGAGGTGAACCTGCTCGCCGATCACCTGGTCGACCTGTTGCTAGACGTCGCTGCCAGCGGCGTCAACCGCATCGAGCGCGATGGCATCTCCCACGCCCATCCGGCGCGCTTCGTGCTCATCGGTACGATGAACCCCGAGGAAGGCGAGTTGCGTCCGCAGCTGCTCGACCGCTTCGGCTTCAACGTTGCCCTGGATGGCCAGCCCGCGCCGGCCGAACGCAGCCAGATCATTCGCCGCCGTCTGGCATTCGACAGCGACCCCCAGGCGTTCTGCGCGCAGTGGGCTGCCGCGCAGGCGGCGCTGCGGCTGCGTTGCCAACAGGCGCGGGAGCGTCTCGAGTCGATTCCGCTGAGCGACCAGGCGCTTGAATCGATCACCACCCGTTGCTTCGCCGAAGGCGTGGACGGCCTGCGCGCCGACCTGGTCTGGCTGCGCGCGGCGCGCGCCCATGCGGCCTGGCGCGGCGGCGACGCTATCCTCGACGAAGACGTTGACGCGGTTGCCGAGTTCGCCCTGCGCCATCGCCGCCAGACGAACCGGCCGCCAGAGTCCAGCGCGACACCACCTCCGCCCGCTGCCAGCGCTGAGCAACCCTCCGACCCCGGTCAAGGCCAGTGGGGCGACATGCCGGCGCAGGCCGTTCCGGTGGGCGAACGGCGCACGGTGCCGAGCTGGCCAAAAAAGCCCTGAGCATCCGTCCGCGCCCGGCGGATGCTCGGCCCGGCAAGGGCAACCTCGAACAAGGGCGGCAAGGCGCGGCGCGCGCGGCATCGGCCGGCAAGGTCGACTGGCCGGCTACCCTGCTGCAGGGGCGGCCGCGCCAACGTGACGACCTGCGTTGGCAACAGCGTCGCAGTGCCGCCCAGCAGCTATGGCTGATAGTGGTGGACGCGTCGGCTTCGACGCGCCGGCACGGTGCCCTGGCCGAGGCCAAAGGCGTGCTGGCCCAGGTCTTCGACGACGCCTACCGGCAACGGGCCCGGCTGGCGCTGCTCACCGCCAGCGGCACCGGGCCGGCCTGGCAATGCCACGGTTTGAAGGCTTCGGCGGCGTTGCAGCCCTGGCTGGCCGAGCTGGGCGCAGGCGGCGGCACGCCACTGCTGGCAGCACTGGACCAGGCTCGCGAATGGCTGCAACAGCGCGCACGCCAGCACCCCCAGGAAGCACAACGCTGCCTGGTGTTCACCGACGGGCGTCTGAAGTCACTGGAAGGCGCGTTGCCAATGGCCTGTCCGGCATTGCTGGTGGACATGGAGAAGGGCGCGATCCGGCTGGGTCGCGCCCGCGCTCTGGCCGCGGCGCTGAACGCCGAGTACCAGCATCTGGACGACTTGCCGCGGCGGTAGCCTCAGGCCGCCCGTGGATTGCAGAGCGCCTTGCTCCACACCGGATTGTCGCAACGCGGGCAGGGCAGGGCCTGCTGGTGAACCAGGGTTTCCAGGTGGCCGCAATACTCGCAGGCATACAGGTCCTCGCGATCGGCCGTGGTCAGCGACTCCCGATGCTCGGGCGGGAGGATCGACAACCCAGGCTTTACATCCTCGCGTTCGTGGAAGTACAGGCTGACGTCACCATTCACCTCGAGGATACCCAGCCGCACCTGGCCCAGGTGCTCGACGCCGCGAAGGCGCAGTTCCATCAGGAACTCGGCGTGGGTGATGTTGCCGCTCTGCAGCGCCTTGAGCTCGAACACACCGTCGCGAATGATCAGAAACGGCTTGCCCTCCAACCATTCGCCGAAGCGGCCGCTGCGCTCGGTCAAAAAGGTGGTGAGGCGATACAAGATGATCATCGCCAGGAACACCACCAGTACGGGCAATACGGGTACGTCCTCGTAGAAGGTCACATCGCCAGCCGCCGAGCCCAGGGTCAGGATCACCACCAGCTCGAACAGCGACAGCTGGCGCACCCCGCGCCGTCCGGCGATCTTCAGAAACAGGAAGACCACCACATAGGCCATGAGCGTACGCGCGACCACCTCGCCCAGAAACCCCGTGTTGACATCACCCAGCAGCACACGGTGCCAATCGAACGCGTTCATGCTCATCCTTGCCGATACCGAAAAACGGCGATTGTACACCGGCGTCGCGCAGGCTCCGCGAGACGTATCGCTGACGCGCCAATGTCGCGCGACGACGATCAATGACCAGCCCGAAGGTGTTAAACGTCAATTTTCCGTTACTGTTTTGGCACAACTTGCAAGCCGCTGTTTTTGATGTATTTTCCCGATCACGTCCCAGCAAGGAAAGGCCATGCCTGTGAATTCGAACGCCTACCCCTGCGAGCCTTGCGGACTGTTGGGCGATAGTCAGCCCATGCGCGACTTGTACAAGCTCATCAACAAGTTCTCGACCACCGATTCCCCGGTCTTGATCCGGGGTGAAGCGGGTACCGGCAAGCAGTTGATCGCCCGCGCACTGCACCAGCAGTCTGCGCGCCGACTGCAGCCCTTCATCGTCTTCGACTGCCAGGCTCGTGCCCACCGCCCGGGCCAGACGCCACTCTTCGCGCCTGGCTGTGGCGAGACCAATGTGCACCCGTTGTCCGGCAGCGTGCTGCAGGCCGTCCATCGCGGTACCTTGCTGCTCGAGCAGGTACATGGCTTGCCGCTGGACATCCAGGAGCAACTGCTGCGGTTTCTGCAGCGCAAGGGCTCAGGCGAGGTGGACGTGCGCGTGGTGGCCACCAGCGACAGCGACCTGGCAGGCGCCATGCGCAAGGGGCAGCTGCGGGAAGATCTCTACTACCGGCTCAACGTGCTGGAGATCGTCGCGGTACCGTTGCGCGAACGCTACGGCGACCTGGCCATGCTGGCCAATCATTTCGCCCAACGCTACAGCCGCGAGAACGGTCGGCGCCATCGCCCGTTCAGCCAGGAGGCACTGATTGCCATGGGCGAGCATGACTGGCCGGGCAATGTCCGTGAGTTGTCCACCCGGGTTCGCCAGGCCCAGGCACTGGCCCACGGCAACCAGATCGAAGCCGGGGACCTGGGGCTGGGCACCGAGACCCTGGTCGCCGCGCCTTTGGGGACGCTGCAGGATTACAAGCACCGCGCCGAGCGTCAGGCGCTGGGCGACGTGCTGCTGCGCCATGGCGGCAACCTGAGCACGGCGGCCAGGGTGCTTGGCGTGTCACGCCCGACGCTGTATCGCCTGCTGCACAAACACCACATGCGCTGACGCACGCTAGGGTTGATCCAGAACATGCCGAATGCTCGCCAGCACCTGTGTTTCACGCGCTCGCCAATCTCCGCTGATGACGGTGCAAGGCAGCGCGTGGGCCAGCAGCCAGGCCCGGCTTTGGGCAAAGAAGGCTTGGCGCTGGGACAGCTCGGGTTGACAGCGCTGGCCATCGGCAGTCCATTCCACGCCCTCTGGCGAGAGCAGCAAGTGCGCGTCGTAGTGCCGTTGCAGCAGCGCCGTTTCCAGCCACGCCGGGCAGTTGCCGAACAAGGTCTCACTCCAGAGCATATTGCTCAGCAAGTGGGTGTCGAGCACCAGCAACGCCGGTTGCGCGCGGCGGGCGGCATCTTCCCAGGCCAATTGGCCGCGAGCGATGGCGTCGATGTCGGCGTAGCAGGTGTCACGCTGTTCGCGGTCGATGAAGTGGCGCACGTATTCGCCCACCACCACCGCACCCAGTTGCACGCGCATGCGTTCGGCCAGCCAGCTCTTGCCCGACGATTCGGGCCCGCACAGCACCACGACCTTCATGCGGCCACCGCCACGCTCTTGCGCCACTGGTGCCAGCCGTGAATCGCCAGCAGCAGGAACAGCGCATACAGGCCGGCCGTCAGGTACAGCGCCTGATGCACGAACAAGCCGACGAAAATCGCATCGAGGACGATCCACAGCGGCCAGCACTGCTCGCGCTTGGTGGCCATCCACCACTGTGCGACCAGGCTGAAGCCGGTCAGCAGGGCGTCCAGCCACGGCTGGCTGGCGTCGCTCCAGGTGGCCATCGCCGCTCCCAGCGCAAGCCCTGCAACCAGGCCGATGAGCAAACCGCCGAGCAGCGGCGGTGGTGCCAGGCGCGTGACCGGTCGACCATTGGCCGTCGATGCACCACGGGTCCAGTGCCACCACCCGTACACCTGCACGCCCGCGTACACCACCTGCAACAGCATGTTGGAGTACAGCTTGTAGTCATAAAACACATACGAATAGATCAGTACCATGACCAGGCCGATCGGCCAGCACAGCCAATTCTGCTTGACGGTCAACCACACCGCGATCACGCCCAGCGTGGCGGCGAACAATTCCAAAGGCGACATGGACAATCCCTGGCAGGTGCATGCAATGCATCGAAGGCCGGGATTGTAACCTGCGCCACACTCGCGGCGCGCGTTGCGTGCCGTGGACCTGCCGTAAAGATGAAACTTCAACTCAATCAACGCTCGACGGCGCCGGCATGCGGATTTGCACGACCTGCTCTGATAGCATCGCGGGGCCCGACGGCAATGAGTTCTATTAAACAGACAGGACCGCGCCAGGCGCGCGTCCAATTGGGGGAATGATGGATTTTTGGACCGCCATGCAGGCGTTGATTCTGGGCATCGTGGAAGGCTTGACCGAGTTCCTGCCTATCTCCAGCACGGGCCATCAGATCATCGTGGCCGACCTGATCGGCTTCGGAGGCGAGCGGGCGATGGCCTTCAATATCATCATCCAGCTGGGTGCGATACTGGCCGTAGTGTGGGAGTTTCGCCGCAAGATCCTCGAAGTCGTCACCGGCTTGCCGACCCAGCGCAATGCGCAGCGCTTCACCATCAACCTGCTGATCGGCTTTCTGCCTGCAGTGGTGCTGGGGGTGATATTCGCCGACAAGATCCACGAATACCTGTTCAACCCCATCACCGTGGCCGTGGCGCTGGTGCTTGGCGGCTTCGTCATGCTCTGGGCCGAGAAGCGCGAACATGCCGTGCGGGTTCACCACGTCGATGACATGCACTGGAGCGATGCGCTCAAGGTCGGCTTTGCCCAATGCCTGGCGATGATTCCCGGCACTTCGCGCTCGGGCTCGACCATCATCGGTGGCCTGCTGTTCGGTCTGTCGCGCAAGACGGCCACCGAGTTCTCGTTTTTCCTGGCCATGCCGACCATGGTCGGCGCCGCGGTGTACTCCGGCTACAAGTTCCACCATCTGTTTCAGCCAGCGGACTTCCCGGTGTTTGCGCTGGGCTTCGTGGTCTCGTTCATCTTCGCGATGATCGCAGTGCGCGGCCTGCTCAAGTTCATCGCCACCCATAGCTACGCGGTGTTCGCCTGGTACCGCATCGCCTTCGGCCTGATCATCCTGGCCACCTGGCAGTTCGGCTGGATCGACTGGTCCAGTGCGCAGGGCTGAACCGGCGTCGCGCCGGGCGCCGTCACCGCTGCGCGGCGGGCAGCAGCGTCCCGTGCGATTCCTGGCGCTGAAACTCGGGGCCTTCATCCTGCTATGCCTGTTGCCGTTCCTGGGCGTATTGCGCCTGGTACTGGCCGGGCACCCGGTGCTGCTGGCAGTTTATGCCCTGATGAGTCTGCTTGCGGTCGGGTTGTACTGGCATGACAAGCGCCGCGCCACGGTGCAGGGCCAGCGCATTCCGGAAAGACTGCTGCACGGCGTCGAGCTGCTCGGCGGCTGGCCGGGTGCGCTGCTCGCCCAGCAACTGTTCCGGCACAAGACGCGCAAGGTGTCCTATCAACTGGTGTTCTGGCTGATCGTCGCGCTTCACCAGGCGTTCTGGTTCGATCAGGTCATTTTTGCCGGACAGCACCTGGGTATCACGTTCTGACGCCACGGCTCTGCACTTGCAGGCTCAATGCGCGTGACGACTGCCGGTGGGGTCCTGGATCTGGATGACGCGACCCTTGCTCCAGGCATCGGCGCCTGGGTCTATCGCCGGCGCGGGGATATCGGCGCGGGCCGCTTTCTTGCTGTCGCTGTCGACACCAAAGCGTTTGTCGCGCTCGCGCACCAGCGCCGGATCGATCTGACCATCAGCGGTGAAACCCATCATCAGTTGCGGTACGCCCAGGGGCAGCTGCTTGTCCAGATCGGTGTGCCAGGTATGCCAGGTCTTGCCGTAGGTGTTCACCAGTTTTTCCATCAGGGCATGTTCGGCCGGCGCGGGAATGCCCGGCGCTATCAGTTGGCCGGACTTCACTTCGTGGACGTGGCTGTGCCACAACGCTTTCTCGGCCGTGGGCAGTTTGGCGAAGAGCCCGGCGCTGATGATGTATTCGACGCCCATCAGTTTTGCATCCTTGACGTTACCGTCATAAATGACGCACTGAATCACTTCTTCATTGAGGATGGCGCAATAGTGATGGGCTTCCATCTGCGCACCGGGGTGTCCATTGTAGAAATGAAAGCCGTCCAGGTAGGCGTTCAACTCATCGATGGGTGGGCGCGACTGCAGCGCGTTGGCGCCAGCGTCCAGGGTCTTGGTCAGCGCTGTGGCCGGTACGCCAGGCGCGTCCACCTTGGATGCGCTGTTATTGCCGGCGCAGCCCGCGATGGCGAGGGCGGCAAGGCACGTCAACGAGGTGCGCGTGGCAAGGGCCTTTCGAGTGTTCATGCTGGAGTCCTTTTCATGGGGGCGAAGCGCAGCCAAGGCTTTGTGAGCGATGGCCGGCAACACTTCAGGGGCACCTTCATAGAGCCGGACCACGGACGAGGGTTCAGCCGAGCAGACTCTGGTTGCGGTCAGTGGAGGGTTTTCAGCCGCGCCTGCGTAATATTTCACGGAACCGGCGTGTGACTTGGCCCATCCTATGCTGTGTCAGAACCTACCCCCGAGGTTTTGCCAAGGAAGAGCGCCGCGATGGTCCGTCGTTGTGCAGTATTGGTTTTTCTGCTGCTGTTGAGCCTGTTTTCGGTGCAGGCTCAAGCGCTTCCCCATGCCCGCTGGAACGTGGGTTATCACCTGCTGACCTTCAACGACCCGCTCGACGACCAGCCCATGCAAGCCTATGCCTTCTACCCCACCCAGGGACGTACGCATCCGGCCCGATTGGGCGGCTACAGCATCGACGCGCAGCAGGATGCCCCGATCGCCATCGGTCGCTTCCCGCTGCTGATGCTGTCCCACGGCAACACCGGCACCCCCTTGGCCTTGCACGATCTGATCACTGCACTGACGCGCAAGGGCTTCGTGGTGGTGGCGGTGGTCCATCCGGGTGACAACGCCCAGGATCACAGCCGTTTGGGCAAGCTCAGCAATCTGTACGGGCGGCCACTGCAGATCTCCCAGGCGATCAGCGCAGCGTTGGGCGATTCGATGTTGTCGCCTTTCGTCAATGCCAACGCGGTTGGGGTGATCGGCTATTCCGCAGGTGGCGAGACGGCATTGATCCTCTCCGGCGCGCGCCCCGACCTTCAGCGCTTGCGCAAGTACTGCGAAGAGCGGCCCTACGACGCCGATGCCTGCCAGACCCGTGGTGAACTGGAAGCCGACCGCGACGACCTGAACCCCGAAGCCGACCCTCGGGTCCGCGCGCTGTTGTTGATGGCGCCGTTGAGCCTGATGTTCGGTCGCCAGACCCTGGCTGAAGTCCACTTGCCAACCCTGATCTACAGCGGCGATAACGATCAACTGGTGGCCATCGACAAGAATGCCGAGGCGCTGGCGCGCAAGCTGCCGGGAAACACGGACTATCGACTGCTGCCCGGCGCCGGTCACTTTGTTTTCATGGCACCGTGCACGGACGAGCAACGCGACGCCTCGCCGACCCTGTGTACCGATGCCGACGGCGTGGACCGTGAAGGCATCCACCGCGACCTGATCCACGAAGCCGGAAAGTTCTTCACTCACACCCTGGGTCGGCCTTCACGCGCGGGCCTGCAGACCGCCGATCACTGATCCTGGCGCGACAGCCACGCAGTGAGCCCCAGTGCCGCGAGGGACAGCCCGGCGGCCAGAGCGAAAATCGATCCATAGCCGAACCCGGCCGCTACTGCGCCCATCACCGGTCCGGCAATCGCCAGGGCCAGATCGAAGAACACCGCGAAGGCGCTCAAGCCTGCACCGCGGCTGGTGCCCGGTACCTTGTGGATGGCCAGCACCCCCAGCGCAGGATAGACCAGCGACAACCCCAAGCCGGCCAGCGCTGCACCCGCGAGCGTGAAGGTCGGCGAGGGCGCCAGCCAGAGCAGGCTCAACCCGACCACCTCCGTGGCGATACAGGCCATGGCCACCGTCGAGCCGCCCAGGTGATTGATGCTGTTGATGAACACCAGGCGCGCCGCGATGAAGCTGATGCCGAAGGCGGTCAGGCACCAGGCCGCGCCTTCCCAGCCGCGCTCCACGTAGTAGAGGGTGATGAACGTGGTGAGGGTGCCGTAGCCGATCGACGCCAGCATCAGGCTCATCCCGTGTGGTGCGACCCGGCCGAAGGCCGCCCAGAACGGCATGCGTTCGCCACGCACCACGGGCGCGGCAGGCGTATCGTGGATCATCCACAGCGCCAGCGCGCTCAATAGCATCAGGGCGATGCCCAAGGTCCAGAAGCCGGCGAACCCCACCATCAGCACGCCCAGGGGCGCGCCGATGGCGATTGCGCCATAGGAGGCGATGCCATTCCAGGAAATCACCTTGGCCATGTGCTCGGCGCCGACGCGGCTGATGCCCCAGCTGCTGGTGCCCACGCCGATCGCTCCCTGGGACAGGCCGAGGACCACACGCCCGGCGATCAACACCCCCAGGCTCCACTGCGGCGCGCTGTGCAGGAACACGGATACGAAGGTCAGCGCACCGCTGATACCGATACCGATCAAGCCGTAGACGATGGTGCGTTTGGTGCCCAGGGCATCGGCCATACGCCCGGCACTCGGGCGGCTGAGCAGGGTGGCCAGGTACTGCGCGCCGATCACCACGCCAGCCGCTACGGCGCTGAAGCCCAGCTCATCGTGAACGTAACCCGGCAACACGGCAATCGGCAGCCCGATGGAGATGAAGGCAATGAAGGTGTAGAAGACGATGGAGATGATTTGCAGGTTGATGGACGACGAAGGGGTAGGGTGGGCAGACTCGGTCATGGGCTCGTTCGCAGGCGTGCGCTTGAGGTCCCCTCGGACAGGGAACGTTGGTTAAAGCAAAGCAGGCTATCGATTATTTGCAACTCTTCGACACGACGCGACGCTGCTACAACCACAACGCAAGCCGCGTCATCGCAGATGGCGCGGCCTGCACAAATCCCTGTAGCAGCGGCGCAAGCCGCGTCCGGTTCGCCGCGCTGCGTCAGGCACACCACAGTGGCCATGACGCGGCTCGCGCCGCTGCTACAGGGGCTGTTCCAGCAGCGCAACGGTTTTCTCGTCGGGCTCACCATTGAAGAACCGGTCGAGCACTTGCTGGAAGCACGCCTGCTCAGGTGCGACGCTGGCAAACAAGGTCATGCATGAACGCAGTTTCATATCATCGGGACTGCCGAACATGGCTGTCACGCTCTTGCCCGAATGCTCGAGCACGGTCCGTGTGCACTCCAGAAGCCGAGCGCCCAGTAACGGATCGTGCAGATAGGCCACTGCTTCGGCAGCGCCGCTGATCGCATAGAAACGCGCCGTCTCGCTCCGCCCCAGGCCCGCCAGTTGGGGAAAGACGAACCACATCCAGTGAGTGCGCTTGCGGCCGCTGCGCAATTCTTCGAGGACATCGGAGTACACCGCGCGTTGGGCGTCGATGAAGCGGTTCAGATCGAAGGTGTCGTTCATGGCAGGTACTTCCCGCAGGAATTGTGTGCAATTGTGGCCGCTGTCAGGCAGTGGAGTTCCATCTACCCGTATCGTCACTCTTGGGCCAACAGTACTTCCACGCCCAGCTTGCGGATCGCCTCGGCTGCCACGTCAGTCAACTCGCTGTCGCTGATGACCACATCGAACTGCTCGAGCCCGGCGATCTTGTACATCCCGAACGTACCGTATTTGGAACTGCTGGTGATGAGCACCCGCTGAGACGCCGACTGCATCGCCACCTGCTTGACCTCGACCTTGAGCGCCGAAGGCGTGGTGATGCCCCGTTGCAGGTCCCAGGAACTGGTGGACATGAATGCAATATCGGTCGCCAGCTGGCGCAATGTGGCCACTGCCAAACCACCCACGCACGAGCGGTTGGGATGGTCGAGCAGCCCGCCGGTGTGAATCACGTCCACATGCAGCGCTTCGGCCAGAGCATGAACGATGCCGAAGTCGTTGGTCACCACGGTCATGCCCGAGAGGGCCGCGATATGCGGAACAACCTCCAGTGTGCTGGTGCCAGCATCCAGATACACCGTCATGTCATCGTGTAACAAACCTGCGGCGAGCCTTGCCATCGCCTGTTTCTGCGGCTGCTCGGCGACCGCCTTGGACTGATGGCTGGGTTCGCTGTGCAACTGGCTGGCAATGCGCACGCCACCGGGCACCGAGTAGGCGCGGCCTTCCTGCTCCAACACACTGATATCGCGGCGCACGGTCATGTGCGAGCAATCGAACATTTCCGTCAGTTGGTGCACGCTGAGCACCTGGTGCTTGCGCAACTGGCGCAGGATCTGTTCCCGGCGCTGGTCGGGAATCATTGGTGCGGCGCCAGTGATGGCGAGGTCCTCGTCGGTGGGCATTCAGGCTCCGGGGCGTGCAGGCAGATGGTCAGGCGGCCATCTTAGCGAATCACCGCCTCGATCAATAGAACGCCGATCAAACCGATCACCGATTGCAGGCACAGCATCAGGGTCCAGGTGCGGAAGGTCTGAGCCACACTGAGTTGGAAGTACTCCTTGAACAGCCAGAAACCCGAGTCATTGACGTGGGAGAGCATCACGGCACCCGAGGCGGTGGCCAGTACCAACAGCTCCGGTGACAGGCCCGGATAGGCTAGTGCTAGGGGCGCGACGATCCCGGTGGCAGCGACGGTGGCGACTGTCGCAGAACCGACGCAGATGCGCAGCAGTGCCGCGATACCCCAGCTTAGAATCAGCGGATTGACCGCCCAGCCAGAAGCATGGTGAGTGATCAGTGCATCCAGTTGAATGGTAGTGAGCATTTCCTTGAAGCCACCGCCAGCGCCCAGAATCATCACGATCGCGCCCAGCGGTGCCAGGCCCTGGCTGGCCATCTTCTGCACCTGGCCCAGGTTGAACCCGGCACGCAGGCCCAAGGCGAAGAAGGCAAAGATGACCGCGATCAACAACGACAGGATCGGGTTGTTCAGGGCGTTGAATACCCCGTAGGCCATCGAGCCCTTGACGCTGAAGGCCAAGCCCAGGGTGCCGACCAGCATCAGGCCGGGCGGCAGCAGCACGGCGATGATCGATGACAGCAGCGACACCTGGTTTTGATCCGGGCTGACTTCCCGCGCGCCCACTGGGCCTGCGCTGAGGTCGGGCGCCGGGCCGAACCAGGGGCTGATCAGGCGGGTGAAGATCGGGCCGCAGATGATCGCCGTGGGCACGGCGATCAGCAGGCCATAAAAGATGGTCAGTCCGGTATTGGCATGGAACGCTGCGACCGCCAGCGTCGGGGCCGGGTGCGGCGGCAGCAGACCGTGAGACACGTACAGGCCGGCGGCCAGGGGCAGACCTATGTAAAGCAGATGGCTATTGGTGCGCTTTGCCACCGTATAGACCAGCGGGGCCAGCATGATGAAGCTGACGTCGAACAGGTGCGGCATGCCGATCAGCAAGGCGGCGGCGCAGATCGCCCAGGGCGCGTACTGCACCGGACGCTGGCCGATAAAGGCATTGGCGATGCGGTCGGCGCCACCCGAGCCCAGCAGGATACCGCCCAGCAGCGTACCCAGGCCGATCACCGGGCCGGTCTTGGCCAGCGCCGAGCCGAAGCCCTTGGCGAAGCTGTCGATGGTCTCGCCGGCGCCCGCACCACTGAGCAGGCCAAGGCCGATCGCGGTAAGGGTCAGGGCCAGGAACGGGTTGAGCTTGAGCTTGGTGATGAGCAGGATCAACACCACGATGGCGCCGGCGGCCATCGCGAAAATCAGCAGTTCGCTATTCATGTTTTTATGGAACCTGTGAAGTGGACGTCGGTGCCCGTGTCGGGCACCGGTATCGGCTGAAAGCCGCTGTGCGATCAGGCCGATTGCAGGCCGGTCTGCCAGGCGCGGTGCAGTTCATCGTTGTACTGCCCGATGTCACTCATCAGCAGCAACTCGCCGGCTTTGATGTCCCGCGCGGCGGTGGCGTGGGCTGCCAGGTACAACGGAGCGATATCGTCGGGGGCATCCGAACGCCCGATCAGCACGGCCTGCACACCGGTGACGTCGTGGTGGTGGCCACCCATTTTCAGCACGGTGCCTGCGGCGATATCGATCGTGGCGCGTCCGGCCAGAATGGTCGACTGGCTCGGTTTGTCGGTGCCCGACGCACGTTTGTGCAGCACAGCGTTGAGCAGGGTGATCGGCGTTTCCACACCCATGAAGTGGTAGGGCAGGTACAGGCAGGCGTAGCGTCCGTTGCGGCTGACCACGTGGCCTTTCTGCGCGAGCAATTCCCAGGTCGGTTTGTCGTGGGTGCGGATGATCACGAACACACCCCCGGCAAAGCTCGCCTCGTCGGGTAGACGCAGCACGTTGAACACCTCGATCACGCCGCTGCGACCCAGCACACCACCGTCTTCGCGCAAGGCGTAGATGTCGGCCAGTTCGCTGGTACGAGCAATCGGGTAGTGCAGCAGTTCCACGTCCGGCACCAGGCCGGTGTTGGTAGCCACCACCGACATTTCGCAATAGTCGGCGGTGGCGGACGTCTTCAGGCCATTCAAGGCGGCGCGGCGTGCTGCAAGGGTGGCTGGAATGTCATCGCCCAGGCGCAGCAATTCGCCCATGGCTGGCGTGGAAATGGTGGTATCAAGCTGGGTGATGCTGCCGTCCTCGGGGTTGAACACCAGATCGTATTCACTGGACTTGCCCGCTGCGACGATGTCCAGCTTGAGCACACGCGCCCAGCTGACCCAGCCGATCAGGTTGGCCGGCTGATCGCCGTCGGCGGTGGTGTAGACCACATCGTGTTGTGCGGCAAGGCGGGACAGGGCGATACCCGCAACCGAGTCCACTTCCTTGCTGACCATGGCGACGTGACGACCGTCCTCGATGGCGCGCCGGGCGACCTGGTAGCCAATCGCGGGGTTGCCGGTGGCTTCCACCAGGATGTCGTAGCGGGCAGCCTGCAGCAGGGCGACGTCGGCGACCAGCACAATGGCATCGGACGGTGCGCTGGCAACCGCCGCCGCATCCTTGCAGATGTACAGCTGTTCTGCGGCAAAGCCTAGTTCGACGCACAACCCATGCAGGCCGGGCACGTCCAGGTCGCACAGAACGGCGGGGACCAGGTTGGGCATCAGTTGCGTCTGGGCCAGCAAGGTGCGCGAGAAACCACCCTTGGCGCCGGTGAGTGCGTAACGTACGGCCTGGCCGGCTTGTGCAGCGAACAGCAATTCGAAATTCATGGTTCGTCCTCGGTGAAGGGAAAATCGGCAGCGACCACCGGATGAACAATATTTGTTATGGATTCGTAGCTCCCGAGTGACAGCACGATAGTGCGGTTTTCACATTAAGGTCAATTTATTTAACATGGATTAACACTAAGCTTGCTTTCGCTTGTAGTATTGGGTCATTGAATCGCTCAGATGAACCAATAATTAACATGCGCCGTGCCCGCCACGGTGACCTGTGCAGGAGATGCCACTCATGACCGCTGTCCATCGCCCGCTGCTCGGCTGCATTGCCGACGACTTCACCGGTGCTACCGATCTCGCCAACATCCTGGTGCGCGGCGGCATGCGCACGGTGCAATCGATTGGCGTTCCAGACAGTGATCTGGCCGAGTTCGCCGAGGCGGATGCCATCGTCATTGCTCTAAAATCCCGTACCACGTCGGCGGCCAGCGCCGTAGCCGAATCGTTGCGGGCGCTGGCGTGGCTGCGCGAGCGTGGCTGCCAACAGTTCTTCTTCAAATACTGCTCGACGTTCGATTCGACCGCAGCGGGCAACATTGGCCCGGTCACCGAGGCACTCCTGGAAGCCCTCGGCAGCGATTTCACCATCGCCTGTCCGGCGTTCCCGGAGACCGGCCGCACCCTGTTCCGCGGTCATCTGTTCGTTCAGGACAGCCTGCTCAATGAATGCGGCATGCAGCACCACCCGCTCACACCGATGAAAGATGCCAACCTGGTCCGCGTGCTGGACGAGCAGACCACCGGCGCGGTGGGTCTGCTGCGCTACGACGTGGTTGGGCAGGGCGCCTCTGCGGTGGCCATGCGTATGGACGAACTGCGAGCCGAAGGCGTGCGCGTGGCCATTGCCGATGCCGTGAGTGACGACGATCTACAGACGCTGGGGCGTGCCTGCGCCGGGCTGGCGTTGATCACCGGCGGCTCGGGCGTCGCTCAGGGCCTGCCGGAGAACTTCCGCCGCCAGGGCCTGTTGCGCACAGGCGACGCATCCGCCATGCCGGTCATCGAAGGCCGTGCCGTGGTGTTGGCAGGCAGTACCTCCAAGGCTACCAACGGGCAGGTCGCTGCCTGGCTGGAAGCAGGTCGCCCGGCCTTTCGCATCGACCCACTTGCAATCGCACGAGGCGAACCGGTCGTAGCCCAGGCTGTAGCGTTCGCCGACCGTGACCAAGCGGTGCTGATCTACGCCACCAGCAGCCCCGAGCGAGTGGCTGCCGTGCAACGGGAGTTGGGTGCCGAACACGCAGGCGCCATGATCGAAGCGGCGCTGGGCGAGGTCGCGACACAACTGCAAGGCAAGGGCTGGCGCCGGTTCGTCATCGCGGGCGGGGAAACTTCCGGTTCGGTGGTGCAGGCGTTGCGCGTCAAAGGCTTGCGTATCGGCCGGCAGATCGATCCTGGCGTGCCGGCTACCGTAGCCTTTGGCGGCTCCAATGCGCTTGCGCTGACGCTCAAGTCAGGCAACTTTGGCAGCGTGGACTTTTTTGCCAAGGCGCTGGCTTGCCTGGCGGGAGATTTTTCGTGAGAAATGAAAACGACCTGCGCGAAGAAATCTGTGAAGTCGGCCTGAGCCTGTTCGGGCGTGGGTATACCGTCGGCAGCGCCGGCAACATCAGTGCACGCCTTGACGACGGTTGGCTGATCACTCCTACCGATGCTTGTCTCGGAAGGCTGCAGCCCCACGCCATTGCCAAGGTCACCACGGCGGGTGAATGGGTCAGCGGTGACAAACCTTCCAAGACCCTGGCCCTGCACCGGCAAGTTTACGACCGAAACCCAGGAGTCAACGGCGTGGTCCACACCCACTCCACTCATCTGGTGGCCCTCACTTTGGCTGGGGTGTGGAGCGCGCAGGACATCTTACCGCCGCTCACGCCTTATCAGGTCATGAAGGTGGGCCGCATCCCGTTGATCCAGTACCAGCGTCCAGGCTCGCCCGACGTGGCGACGCAAGTTGCCGCACTGGCTGATCAGGTAAGGGGGGTCATGCTGGAACGGCTGGGCCCGGTTGTCTGGGAAAGCTCGGTGTCAAAGGCCAGCCATGCATTGGAAGAGCTGGAGGAAACCGCCCGGCTGTGGCTGATGACCGAGCCACGACCTGCGCCCTTGAGCCAGGCAGCCGTCGAAGAACTCAGGAGGGTGTTCGGTTGCGCCTGGTGAGGCATTGACCCTACTTGTGAAAAGGCCATCATTGGGCTTTACTGGAACCAGCGTCCTACAAAAATCACAAGAGACGAAGCTGATGAGCAATTCCGTGAAGATTCGCAAAAGCGACAGCCATGTCGATGCCTGGGCCATAGGCTTCATGATCGTTGTGATCGTGGCGACGGCGGTGTACTGGTTCAGTCGCGGCTGAACCCGTACCCGCCACGGAATCTGCGTTAGTTGTCATAACCCAGGTTCGGCGCCAGCCAGCGTTCGCTGACTGCCAGCTCCTGTTTCTTGCGTTCGGTGTAGGCCTGCACCTGATCGCGATCGACCTTGCCCACGGCAAAGTACTGCGCCTGTGGGTGGGCGAAGTACCAGCCACTGACCGCAGCCGCGGGGAACATCGCGTAGTGCTCGGTCAGGGTCACGCCGCTTTGCCCGTTGTCATCGAGCAGGTCGAACAGCGTGCCTTTCTCGGTATGGTCCGGGCACGCGGGGTAGCCAGGGGCAGGGCGGATGCCTTTGTACTGCTCCTTGATCAACGCCTCGTTGTCCAGTGTCTCTTCGGGGTCGTAGCCCCAATGCTCCTTGCGCACCTGCTGGTGCAACCACTCGGCGCAGGCCTCGGCCAGGCGGTCGGCCAAGGCCTTGACCATGATCGAGTTGTAGTCGTCGCCGTTGTCCTGATAGGCCTTGGCGACTTCTTCGGCGCCGATGCCAGCGGTGGTGATGAAGCCGCCCACGTAGTCGGTCACGCCACTGTCCCTGGGTGCGACGAAGTCGGCCAGGGAAAAGTTCGGCTTGCCATCGGTCTTGATGGTCTGTTGGCGCAGGTGATGCAGGCGCGCCAGCGGCTGGCCATCGTCGCCATACACTTCGATATCGTCGTGTTCCACCTGGTTGGCGGGCCAGAAACCGAACACCGCGCGGGCGCGGATGAGTTTCTCGTCGATCAGCTTGCGCAGCATCACCTTCGCGTCCTCGAACAACGCGGTGGCCGCTTCACCCACCACCTCGTCGGTGAGAATGCGCGGGTACTTGCCGGCCAGGTCCCAGGATATGAAAAACGGTGTCCAGTCGATGTACTCGGCCAGTACGTTGAGGTCGATGTCATCCAGTACCCTGGCGCCGGTAAAGGTCGGCTGCACGGGGTGGTAGGTACTCCAGTCGAAGGTGGCCTTGGCCGCGATGGCGTTGGTATAGCTCAAGCGCTCGGTGCGCGCACTGCGGTTGGCCGTACGCTCGCGAACCTCGATGTATTCCAGGCGAGTCTTCTCGACGAACGCCGGCTTGAGTTCCTTGGACAGCAACTGGGTGGCAACCCCCACCGCCCGCGAGGCGTCGGTCACATAGATGACCGCGTCGTTGCTGTACTTGGGCTCGATCTTCACCGCCGTGTGCGCCTTGGAGGTGGTGGCCCCACCGATCATCAGCGGCAGGTGGAAGTCCTGGCGCTGCATTTCCCGCGCGACGTGAACCATCTCGTCGAGCGAAGGGGTGATCAGGCCGGACAGGCCGATGATGTCGCACTTCTGCTCGCGCGCGACCTGCAGGATCTTGTCGGCGGGCACCATGACGCCCAGGTCGACGATGTCGTAGCCATTGCAGCCCAGCACCACGCCAACGATGTTCTTGCCGATATCGTGGACGTCGCCTTTCACCGTGGCCATCAGGATCTTGCCCTTGGCTTCGGGCTTGTCGCCTTTCTCCAGCTCGATGAACGGAATCAGGTGGGCCACGGCCTGCTTCATCACGCGCGCCGACTTGACCACCTGGGGCAGGAACATCTTGCCCGAGCCGAACAGGTCGCCAACGATGTTCATGCCCGACATCAACGGGCCTTCGATGACCTCGATCGGGCGCTTGAACGACTGTCGCGACTCCTCGGTGTCTTCGACGATGTGCGTGGTGATGCCCTTGACCAACGCATGTTCCAGACGCTGGTTGACCGGCCAGCCGCGCCATTCTTCGGTCTCGGCTTCCTTGACGCTGCCGTCGCCCTTGAACTTGTCGGCGATGGCCAGCAGGGCGTCGGTGCCTTCCGGGGTGCGGTTGAGCACCACGTCCTCGACACGGTCACGCAGCTCGGCCGGGATCTGGTCATAGATCTCCAACTGGCCGGCGTTGACGATCCCCATGGTCAGGCCGTTACGGATGGCATGCAGCAAGAACACCGAATGGATCGCCTCGCGCACCGGATTGTTGCCACGGAACGAGAACGACACGTTGGACACGCCGCCGCTGGTCAATGCATGGGGTAACTCGTCGCGGATGTAGGCGCAGGCATTGATGAAGTCGACGGCATAGTTGTTGTGTTCTTCGATGCCGGTGGCCACGGCAAAGATGTTCGGGTCGAAGATGATGTCTTCCGGGGGGAAGCCGACCTGGTCGACCAGAATGTCGTAGGAGCGCTTGCAGATTTCCTTCTTGCGCGCCTCGGTGTCGGCCTGGCCAGCCTCGTCGAAGGCCATGACCACCACCGCCGCGCCGTAGCGCTTGCACAGCTTGGCGTGATGGATGAAGGCCTCCACGCCTTCCTTCATGCTGATCGAGTTGACGATGCCCTTGCCCTGGATGCACTTGAGCCCGGCTTCGATCACTTCCCACTTGGAGGAGTCGATCATGATCGGCACCCGCGAGATGTCCGGCTCGCCAGCGATCAGGTTGAGGAAGGTGACCATCGCCTTCTGCGAGTCGAGCATGCCCTCGTCCATGTTGATGTCGATCACCTGCGCGCCGGCTTCCACCTGCTGCAGGGCGACTTCCAGGGCCTCGGTGTAGTTGTCCTCGCGGATCAGCCGCGCGAAGCGCGCGGAGCCGGTGATGTTGGTGCGCTCGCCGACGTTGACGAACAACGACTGACGGTCGATGGTGAACGGCTCCAGACCCGACAACCGGCAGGCTTTGGGAATGTCCGGGATCGCCCGCGGCTCATAGCCGGCCACTGCCTTGGCGATGGCTTCGATATGCCCCGGGGTGGTGCCGCAGCAGCCACCGACGATGTTGAGAAAGCCGCTCTGGGCAAACTCTTCGATGATCTTCGCGGTTTCCGAAGGCAGCTCGTCGTATTCACCGAAGGCGTTCGGCAAGCCCGCGTTGGGGTGCGCCGAAACGTAGGTCCCGGCCTTGTTCGACAGCTCTTCCAGGTAGGGGCGCAGCTCGCTGGCACCCAGCGCGCAGTTCAGGCCTACCGAGATCGGCCTGGCATGGCTTACCGAGTTCCAGAAGGCCTCGGTGGTCTGCCCGGACAGGGTGCGACCGGACGCATCGGTGATGGTCCCGGAAATCATGATCGGCAATTCGAAGCCCAGTTCCTCGTACACCCCCTGCACGGCGAAGATCGCCGCCTTGGCGTTGAGGGTGTCGAAGATGGTCTCGATCAGGATCAGGTCGGCGCCGCCCTCGATCAGGCCTTTGGTGGCTTCGGTGTAGTTTTCCACCAGCTCGTCGAAGGTGACGTTGCGGTAGCCGGGGTTGTTGACATCGGGGGACAGCGAGCAGGTGCGACTGGTCGGGCCCAGCACGCCGGCGACGAAGCGCGGTTTGTCCGGGGTTTCCAGGGTCTTGGCGTCGGCGACGCGACGGGCCACCCGCGCACCTTCAACGTTGAGCTCGTACACCAGCGACTCCATGCCGTAGTCGGCCTGGGACACCTGGGTGGCATTGAAGGTATTGGTTTCCAGAATGTCGGCGCCCGCGTCCAGGTAGGCCTTCTCGATGGCGGCGATCACATCCGGGCGGCTGAGCAGCAACAGGTCGTTGTTGCCCTTGACGTCGCTTGGCCAATCGGCGAAGCGCTCACCCCGATAATCCTCTTCCTCGAGCTTGTAGCTCTGGATCATCGTGCCCATGCCGCCGTCGAGAATCAGGATGCGCTCTTTGAGGGCTTGCTGGAGGGCTTGAAGGCGAGCACTGCGGTCGGACATGGGAACCACTCTTTCAGAAAATTCGGACACTGTGACAGGTGGCGGATGATAGCAAACCTGTGCGCTATTTGATCATCACGAGGATTGCCATGAATTTCACTCATGTTCGGAACGCCGGGCTCGTGCCTTCCCAGTCCCTTGCACAAGGCCCCGGAAGAAACTTGCAGCCGGTCAGTCATTAACGCGTGTCGCGACCTTTTCGAGATTTTTGCAGTCCCACCCCTCGGAATGCCCTGAAAAGGGGCGCGAATTCTCGTTTCAAAAGGCGGTACGCATGCTGATTTCGCTTCAAGCTCTAAGGGCCCTGGCTGCCTGGATCGTAGTCTGCCATCACTTCATGCAGATTTTCTTCGACTTCCATGCCGCAGGCCCCATCGGTCAGTTCTTCACTGACCGGGGCGCGGTGGGCGTTGATATCTTTTTCGTCATCAGTGGGTTGGTCATCTACCTGTCGACCCAGGACAAGCAGATGCCCGCGGGGCGCTTCCTGCTCAACCGCGTCATTCGCATCGTCCCGGCCTATTGGCTGTACACCGCCCTGATGGGGCTGATGCTGGTCAGTCTGGGCCAATGGCTGCCCCATGCCGCGATAGACCTGCCGCATTTCATCCTCTCGCTGCTGTTCATTCCTTCGGAAAATCCCGGTGGCTACGGCCTGTACCCGACGCTGAACGTGGGCTGGACACTCAACTACGAGATGTTCTTCTACCTGCTGTTCTCGCTGGTGTTCACCGTGCCGCAGCGTTACCGCCCGCTGATCGTCGCCGCCGCCCTGGTCGCGGTCAGCGAAGTGCTCGGCCGCTATGGGGTGGTCAGCCGCTTCTATCAGAACAACATCATCTACGGGTTCCTGCTGGGCATCGGCATCGGCATGCTCTATCGCCGCGGCTGGATCGCCCAGGGGTTGTGGCTACCCCTGGCCGTGATCATCGTGTCGGCGGTGCTGATCTATCACCTGGATTCCAGCGACCGGCTGCTGCACTGGGGCTTGCCCAGCGCCTTGATCGTCCTGGCCTGCGTGGCCATGGAGCCGCACTTCCGTGGCAGCCGCCTGCTCAAGACCCTGGGCGACTGTTCGTATTCGGTGTACCTGGTGCACGTGCTGGTGCTCTACGCCGGTTGGCTGGCCAGCGTCCACTGGCATCTGAACCCCTACTGGGTGTTTGCGTTCTGCGTGCCCACCATCGCCCTGGTGTCGTGGGCCAGCTACGTGTGGATCGAAAAGCGTCTGTACCAACGGGTCAAGCACTGGACCGACGCTCGCCTGGATTCGACCTCGATGGCCCGTACGGGGTGATTCCCGACCAAAACAGTCAGGCTTTGTCAGCGTCGCCGGATTCGCGTAAACTGCTGGCAAGTCTGTGAGGAACCACTATGAGCGCTATAACGATTACCGACGCTGCGCACGATTACCTGGCCGATCTGCTGAGCAAGCAGAACACGCCCGGAATCGGCATTCGCGTGTTCATCACCCAGCCAGGCACCCAGTACGCAGAGACGTGCATTGCCTACTGCAAACCGGGTGAAGAAAAGCCGGAAGACACCGCCCTGGGCTTGAAAAGCTTCACCGCCTGGATCGACGCCGTCAGCGAAGCCTTCCTCGACGACGCCGTGGTCGACTACGCTACCGACCGCATGGGCGGGCAGCTCACCATCAAGGCGCCCAACGCCAAGGTGCCGATGGTCAACGCCGACAGCCCCGTCAACGAGCGCATCAACTACTATCTGCAAACCGAGATCAACCCCGGCCTGGCCAGCCACGGCGGGCAGGTCAGCCTGATCGACGTGGTCGAAGACGGCATTGCCGTGCTGCAGTTCGGCGGTGGTTGCCAGGGTTGTGGCCAGGCCGACGTCACCCTCAAGGACGGTATCGAGCGCACCCTGCTCGAGCGCATCCCGGAGCTCAAGGGCGTTCGCGATGTCACCGACCACACCCAGAAAGAAAACGCCTACTACTAGCTAGGCAGGCTGCCCCCGCGCCACGGCGCGAGGCCCGCACCCGGTTCGCTGCGCCCAAGCAGCCCGGTGCGGGCGGCTACTGGCCGAAGCGCTGGGCGTAACCTTGCGGACTCACTCCAAGCACCTTCTGAAAACTGCGCCGCAGGTTTTCCGCGTGGCCATAGCCGCACAGGCGCGCCACGCTCTGCAACGACAATTGCCCGCCCTGAATCATCGCCCGGGCCGCTTCCAGGCGGACCCGCTCGATATGCCGCGCCGGCGTGATATTCAGTTCGGCGAAGAAAACCCGGTACAACGTCCGCGGCGTCATGTTGGCCTTGTGTGCCAGCGCTTCCAGGGACAGATCGGCGCTCAGGTTCAGTGCGATCCATTCCAGCAACTCGGTCAGCCTCGACGTCGTTCCGTTGCAGCGCGCCAGGTGTGGACTGAATTGCGTCTGTCCACCCGAACGCTTGAGAAACAGCACCAGGCGGCGAGCGACGGCGAGGGCCAGGGGGCGGCCCAGGTCGGCCTCGATCAACGCCAGCGCCAGGTCGATCCCGGCGGTGACGCCTGCCGAGGTGAAAATGTGGCTGTGCCCGTCCTTGTCCGAGGGATCGTAGGTGTGCAGCCGATCGCCTTGCACCTGCACATTGGCAAAGGCCTGCAAGGCCTCGACATCGTCCCAGTGAGTGGTGGCGATCAAGCCGTCCAGCAAGCCCGCGCTGGCGAGCATCAGCGCTCCCGAGCATACCGAACCCAAGCGTCGGACCGTGGGCGCGGCCTCGCGCAACCAGGCGAGCAGGGCAGTGTTCGCGCACTGTTCGGCATCGCTGCTGCCGCCGGGCAGCAGCACCGTGTCCAGGGTGCTGCAGTCCACCGACAGCCAGCTGGCGTCGGCATGCAGTTTCAACCCGGCGGAGGTCGCCACGGCGCCCGCTGCCTCCCCCAACAGCTGCAATTGGTAGAGTGGCGCCAGGCCCTGGCGGGCCAGCTCGACGTTGGCCGAGGCGAACACCTGCATCGGGCCGGTCACATCCAGGCTCATCACCCCGGGATAGATCAGGCAAGCGATCACTTTGGTGGAATCAGCCATGCAGTCCATGTCGTTCAAGAACGGTACAGGTGGGCATGGCCCGCACGGTACAGCGCCGAGTCGGCGAAACTGTCCGTGTGCAGCACGTGCCCCACGAGAATCAGCGCACTACGCCGGAAGTCCTTGGCTGCGACCTTGAGCTGGATATCCGCCAAGGTGCCCAGCACGAAGTCCTGATCCGGCCAGCTGGCCTTGTGAATCACGGCAACCGGGCAATCCGCGCCATAGCTGGGCAGCAGTTCGGCGACGATTCGATCCAGATTCTTCACTCCCAGGTGAATGGCCAACGTCGCGCCGTGCCGGGCCAGGCTGCCCAGGCTTTCACCCGGCGGCATCGGCGACTTGTCGCCATAGCGGGTGAGAATCACCGTTTGCGCCACATCGGGCAGGGTCAGCTCCACGCCCAGCAGCGCTGCGCAAGCGGCCGTAGCGGTCACGCCAGGAATGATCTGGTAGTCGATACCGTGCTCGCGCAGGCAGCGAATCTGCTCACCGATCGCGCCATACAGGCCGGGATCGCCGCTGTGCACCCGCGCCACGTCTTCGCCCCGGTCATGGGCCTGGCGCATCAGCTCGATGATCTGTTGCAGGTGCAGCTCGGCGCTGTTGTGCACCTGGTGCGCGGTGTGCCCTTCGAGCACCGCGTCGGGCACCAGCGAGCCGGCATAGATGATCACCGGGCAACGACGGATCAGGCGCTGGCCCTTGACGGTGATCAGATCCGGATCGCCCGGTCCGGCGCCGATGAAATAAACGGTCATGGGGATTCCTGACAGGCGGAGGGGTGAATGATATTCAAGTTCGCGCCACAGTGCAGCCGGTCCGATCCCGCGTACCGGCTATGGCAAGGGTAGCCATAGTCGTTTGCCGCCGGTTGACACGCAGTATCGACGCAGACGCCGTGCAGTGCTCGGCCATGGCCAGGGCGGCGCTTTCAGCAACACCCTGGCAACCAGTCGCTGCGAATGAGCGCGCGGAACGATGGCTGAGTCGATCCTCAAAGGGCGCCAGCGCCTGCGCGCTGTAGGTGGAGAAGGGCAGGGCAAGACGCTCGGCCAGCAGGAGCAGCCCTGGCTCGTGTGCCTTGAGGTCGATGCTGGCCAGGCCCTGCACATCCGCCCAGTCAAGCCGGTGTTCAAGCAGGGTCTGTTGCAGCAGCTCGTGCAGCGCCTGCGCGCTGCAACCTCGGCGACACCCGAACCCTACCCACAGCGCCGTCATCGGATTCAGCTACGGGCTCGGCGAAACAACCAAGTACTGATCAGGCCCAGGGCCAGCCAGAACACCGCATTGGTTACCAGTGAAGCAATCACGAACTGCTGTTCCAGCGCTTCGGGCGCCAGGCTCGCATGCTGTTCGGGTTGGGGCGCGCCAATGAGGTGCGGTACCAGCACGATGGCCAGGCCCAGCGCCTTGAGCAGCATGCCGCGGCCGAACACCAGCAGCGCCAGGCCCGCAGCTGTCGACGCGGCTGTGCCGATCCACCAAGTTTGCCGCGATGCCAGGTCTGCCGCCTGCGTGCCGGGCAGTTCCGGCGGCAGGCCCAGGTTCGGCGCCAGGCAGAACACCGCGAATCCACCCAACCCCCACAACAGTCCCTGGGCATTGCGACCAGGTGCCCGCAGCGTATAGAGCGCGACCAGCATCAGGGCGAAGCCGACAGCCACTACCAGATTGCCCCCGGCCGTGGACAGCACGCGCTGCCAGCCGTTTTCAGGTTCCCAGGCCTCGTCGTGCTCGTGCTCGTGCTCGGCGCCTGCGGCATCGGCATGCTCATGCTGCGCGGCAGGGGTTTCATAGGTTTCACCCTCAAGGATCAGCGGGGCGACCCAGAGGGCTTGCAGAAGCGTCAACAACAAAGCGGCCAGCAGCCCGCTGAACCCGGCGGTACGTACGATGTGCCTGATCATCTCGGTATTCCTCAATGGCACGGAAAGGCGGCGCTGTGCCGGGTGTCGTGAGCGGCGTTGTGCACGGCTTCGATATGCGAGAAACCGGCGAAGCCGACCAGGCAGCAGCCCAGCAGGAACGTACCAGTCGCCAGCGCAATGCGCTGGGCGAGGGTGGCGGTATGCGTTTGGGCGTGTTCAGGGCTGGTTGAGACGGTGCTGGACATGGCGTTCCCTCTGGTGGTCCCGACGGTGGCGGCTCCACGGTATGTGGTTCCGACAATCGGGCACGCGCACGCAGAAAGCCTGGCGCAGGCGCGCCATGCTCGCAACAGCGCCCGCCCACCGCGGGTTTGTCGATCACAGACAGTCTGGGCCGGTCTCCGGGCTTGCGAGGGGCGGTATGAGCCAGCCTTGAAAGCGTCGCCTTCCCACACCCATGACAGGCGCAGTGGATCTGACACTTCTCTCGCTTACCGTTGCGGGGGCAGCACCGGACTTGCGCCAGCATCCAATCGAAGCTGGCACTCACCGGTTTCCCGTTTCACCCTGTGAAGGGCACCCAAACGAAGCGCCTAGCAAATCATGTCGACGCGGGGCCGTCAATCCGTGCCCATGCCAGCGAGCGCCGGCGCCTGTAGAATGCTGCCGCGGTCCGCACTTTCCCATCCGACAAGGAGTTCCCCATGCCCGAAGAAGGCAACATGCTACAAGCCGCCGTGGTGTTCCTGCTGGCCGCGGTGATTGCCGTGCCGTTGGCCAAACGCCTGCAATTGGGTGCGGTGCTGGGCTATCTGTTCGCCGGGGTGGTCATCGGCCCGCAAGTGCTGGGCTGGGTCGGCGACCCACAGAGCGTCAGCCACATCTCGGAACTGGGGGTAGTCCTGCTGCTGTTCATCATTGGCCTGGAGCTGTCGCCCAAGCGGCTGTGGGTCATGCGCAAGGCCGTGTTCGGGGTTGGCCTGGCACAGGTGCTGTTGACCGCAGTGGTGATCGGCGCGGTGGCATTGCTCGGCTTCGGCCAGCCGTTGAACAGTGCTGTGGTGCTGGGTCTGGGCCTGGCCTTGTCGTCCACTGCATTCGGCCTGCAAAGCCTGGCCGAACGCAAGGAGCTGAACGCTCCCCACGGTCGCCTGGCCTTTGCCATCCTGCTGTTCCAGGACATTGCCGCGATTCCACTGATCGCCATGGTGCCGCTGCTGGCTGGCAGTGGCGGCGATGCGGGCGAGGGCAGTACGCTGGATCACGGCTTGCGGGTGCTGGGCAGCATCGCCGTGGTGGTGGTCGGTGGGCGCTACCTGTTGCGTCCGGTGTTTCGCGTCGTCGCCCGCACTGGCCTGCAGGAGGTGTCCACCGCCACGGCCTTGCTGGTGGTGATCGGCACCGCCTGGCTGATGGAACTGGCCGGTGTCTCCATGGCCCTGGGCGCCTTTCTCGCTGGCTTGCTGCTGGCCGATTCGGAATACCGGCACGAGTTGGAATCGCAGATCGAGCCGTTCAAGGGGCTGCTGCTGGGGCTGTTTTTCATCAGTGTCGGCATGGGCGCCAATCTGGGCCTGCTGCTCGAAAGCCCGGCACTGGTGCTGGGGCTGACGCTGCTGTTGATCGGCATCAAGCTGCCATTGCTGGTGTTGATCGGGCGTCTGGCCGGCGGCTTGGGCCGGCTCAGCGCCGTGCGCCTGGGTATCGTGCTGGCCGCCGGCGGCGAGTTCGCCTTCGTGGTGTTCAAGATAGGCCGCGAGCAGGGCCTGTTCGACGCGCGCCTGTACGACACCTTGCTGCTGACCATCACCCTGTCGATGGCGCTCAAGCCATTGCTGTTGCTGCTGTGCGCACGCCTGCTGCGGGTCAAGACCCCGCCGGTGGAAGTGCCGGACGCCTACCGCGAGATCGAAAGCGACGCGCCGCGCGTGGTGATTGCCGGCATGGGCCGGATGGGGCAGATCGTTGCGCGGATCCTGCGGGCGCAGAAGATCAGCTTCGTAGCCTTGGACACCTCGGTGGAGTCCATCGAGTTCTCGCGCAGCTTCGGCCATTTGCCGGTGTTCTATGGCGACCCGCTGCGGCCGGAGATCCTGCGCGCAGCCAAGGTCGAGCAGGCCGAGTATTTCGTCATCGCCACCGACGATCCGGAAATCAACATCAAGACCGCCGAACTGGTCAACCGCCTGTACCCGCACGTGAAGATCATCGCCCGCGCGCGCAACCGCCAGCATGTGCACCGGCTGGTCGACCATGGCGCCCAGGCGGTTCGCGAAACCTACTACTCGAGCCTGGAAATCACCCGCCGAACCCTGGTCGGCCTGGGCCTGAGCCAGTCCCAGGCCGATGCGCGGATCAGCCGCTTCAAGCGCCATGACGAACAGGTGCTGCAGGCCCAGCATGCGATCTACGACGATGAAGCCAAGGTCATGCAGACCGCCCAGGAAGCACGCGCCGAGCTGGCCCGGCTGTTCGAATCCGATCGCCAGGACGAGAAGGCTGCCGCCAAGGGCGCGCCGCGGCGCTGAGAATCAAACCGGCGGCTGGCGGGCGACGTCGGCCGGCCCGTCTTCGTTGGCCGGATGCGGCGTGCGGGTCGACATTTCGGCGCGCAGCTGCGGCAGGCACTCGGGGTAGCGGTTGTTGACGAAAGTGATCAGCCGCTCGCGCACATGGCAGCGCGCATCCCAGTTGCGCGACGAATCCAGCGAGCTGAGCAGGATGCGCAACTGCATCGCCTTGTCGCTGGTATCGGTGACCTGCAGAACCACCACACGGCCGTCCCACAGGTGCGGAATTTCCTCGCACAGACGCTTGGTCTCGACGCGCAACGCTTCCAGCGGCACCGAGTAGTCGACCCAGAGAAACACCGAGCCGATGATGCTGGACGTACTGCGGGTCCAGTTCTGGAACGGCTTCTCGATGAAGTACTGCAGAGGCACGACCATGCGCCGCTCATCCCAGATCTTCACCACCACGTAGGTGCCGGTGATCTCTTCGATACGCCCCCATTCGCCCTCGACGATGACCACGTCGTCGATGCGGATCGGCTGTGAAATGGCGATCTGCAAACCGGCGATGAGGTTGCCCAGCACCGGTTTGGCAGCAAAGCCGGCAGCCAGTCCCGCCAGGCCCGCCGACGCCAGCAGGCTGGTGCCGATCTGGCGCACCGCTGGAAACGTCATCAGGATCAGGGCGATGCCGAAAATCAGCACCAGCACGTTGAGGCACTGCACCAGCACCCGCACCTGGGTCTGGATGCGCCGGGCGGCAAGGTTGTCCTCGATGTCCAGCGGGTGTTTGAGGGTCATGGTCGTAGCCACGGCCTTGACACAGCGCAGGCCGAGCCAGGTCAGGCAGGCGGTGACCAGCATGCCGTTGAGGTGGCGCACGGTATTGATCATCAGCAGGTCGTCGGGCGCCGAGGTCCACACCGCCTGCAGGGCCATCAACGGCATCAGCCACAGGGTCGGCTGCTCGGCACGGGCGACCAGTTGCTGCGCCAGTACGAAGGACTTGGAGACGCGTCGCAGGATGATCAGGCCGACCCAGCGGATCAGCAGAATGACGCATACGGCCAGCGCGGCAGCGATCAGCGTACTGAGCCAGGGCATCGACACGCGGGCCAGCAAGGAATCGGGAAGGGCGTATTCCATGGGTCGGGTGCTCGCTTGAGGCATGAACTGGAGTCGACCGGCAAAGCTCGACACGGTTCCCCGTCATCCGCAGCCGATCAGTCTGCCAAGCGGGTTTCACGCGAGGGCGAGTGGCCAAAATAGCCGCTGTAGCACTTGCTGAAATGGCTCACCGAGACAAAGCCGCAGGCAATCGCCACGTCCATGATCGACAGCGTCGAATGCTGCAACAGACGACGTGCTTCGGTGACCCGCAGTTCCATATAGTAACGGTGCGGCGAAGTGCCAAGCTGGTCCTGGAACAGCCGGTCGATCTGGCGCCGCGAGCGGCCGACGAACTCGGCCAGTTGGTCCAGCGACAGCGGTTCCTCCAGATTGCTCTCCATCAGGTCGATGATGTTGCGCAGCGGCTGGCTGAGCTTGCCGGTCGCCTGGCCACCGGTGCGCTTGAAGCGCAGCCCTTCGAAGGCAAGAATGTGTTCCACCCCATTGGCCAGGGTCTCGCCGCGCTGCTGGCGGATCATTTCCATCATCATGCCGAAACCGCCGTTGGGGCTCGCGGCGGTGGCGCGGTCGCGGTCGATAACCTGGCTGGCGGGGGTGACGGTGATCTGCGGGCTGAGTTCTGCCAGCGAAGCGCGGTTTTCCGGATGCACCGCGCAGCGATAGCCATCGAGCAGGCCTGCCTGGCCGAGAAACCAGGCGCCGTTCCACAGCCCACCCAGGGCAATGCCGCGACGGGCGCAGTCCGCCAGTATTCGACTGAGCAGCAGGGAAGGCCGCAGCGGCGTGCGAAAGCCGCCACAGATGATCAACAGGTCCACTTCGTCGTGCATGCCTGGCATCAGTGGCGCATCCGGCTGCAGCAGTATGCCCAGATCACTGATCACCTGGCCGGGCGCCAGCCCATAGGAGCGAATGGCGTAGGCCGCCGGACTGATCAGATTGGCAGTGACCAAGGTGTCGAGGCTGGCAGTGAAGGCGGCCAGGGAAAAATGCTCCAGCAGCACGAACCCCACGCGCAGGCTTGCCTGGTCGGTGTTGCGCAGGCGTCCGTTGGCCGAGGCAAGGTACAGCAGGTTCTTGCTTTGCCCGGCACCGCTGAAAACCCGTTGCGTCATTGCTGCCTGCTCCCTGGATTGCCACTGATCACAGCGGATATTAGCGTAGTGCTGCGGCCATGGGTCTGCGAGACTGACGGCCCTTTTGCCTTGGAGCAAGCCCCATGCCCTACCTGCGCCACGCCCACTGCCTGCTGCTGTGCTGTTTGATCGGCACACCGGTGTGGGCCGACGACAGCGTGATCGTCTGGCCCGCCGACTGGGACGTGCAGATCCTGCCCGACTCGGCCGATGCGCAGGGCCAGCCCAGCGGCAGCCGCCAGCGTGCCACCAAGACCGATGCCAATGGCGATCCGTTGATGATCGTCGAGATGACCCGTGGCGCACTGGCCCAGGACCATTCGGTCAACCTGGAAGCGGTGTTGCTGGAGATGCGCAAGGCCATCCAGATCAACTTTTCCCGCTCCGGCTACCAGAGCGTGTGCACCAAGGTCAAAGCGACCCGGCTGGGCAACCTGCCAGCTGCGCAGACCACCTGCAAGGTCACCCGCAACGGAACTCTCGCCATTACCCAGACCCTGGTCGCAGCGGTACAGCCCGGCATGGCCTACGGGTTCAGCTATGCAGGTTCTGCCGTGGGTTATCCGCAACTGGAGGCCGAGGTCATGGGCATACGCCAGGCACTGCGATTTGCCGAGCCCGAATAGCGAGGCGGGCCAGGTTGATGCTGCATATTCCCTGAAGGCATATAAAAAGCATTATTCATTCTTTTTAAATATCCGGTTGTAGGTGCAATCTCTACCTCACGCACTGCGGTGCGACCGAATGTCTAACGAGGATGACTGCATGACCATCAAAGCGATCAACGTACGCAACCAGTTCAAGGGCACCGTCAAGGAAATCATCGAAGGGCCGGTGGTGTCTGAAATCGACGTGCAGACTCCCGCCGGTATCGTCACCTCGGTGATCACCACGCGCTCGGTGCACGAGCTGGAATTGCAGATCGGCAGCGAAGTCATCGCTTTCGTGAAATCGACTGAAGTGTCCATCGCCAAACTGTAACAAACGCCTCGCATACTGATCACGCATTCACGTCTTATACCGTGGTGTCTTGTCAAGTTTGAAGCCGGAAAGATCTTGAGGGTCGTGCTCTTGCAGGGGAGCACGGCCCTTTTTTTGTCTGCGCCAGGGATGGCTCAAGTCAGCGGCGTAGGCGCCAGGGTGCCGAGCAAAGCCACTGCAGCCACGGCGCCCAGCCCGCACGCCCATTCAAGTGTAACGGTACGCTTGAGCCCATGGATGTCCAGCGGGCCCCGGGCCAATTGACGCCGGTGCCACAGGGCCAGGCCGAGCATGGCCAACACCAGCGCCAGCTTGATCGCCAGTACTGTGGCGAACCCGGACTGGCCAGGCAGCGGGAGGAACGTCCCGGTCAGCGCCCGGGTGTTGATGAGTCCGGTTATCAGCATCCCGGCCACCAGCACACACCCCACGCCACTGAAGCGACCGAGCACCACGCGCAAGTCCTGGTCGCCGGGTCGAGCCAGTACGAACATCAGCAACATCAGACCGCCCAGCCAGGCACCGACGCACAGCAGGTGGATCAACTGATTGATCACCAGCCAGGTGCCAGCGGCGCCTTCGAGCATGGCTGCGTGGCCTACCGGCGCGAGCGTTGCCAGCGCCAGTGCACTCAAGGGCCTAGCCACTACTTGCAGTTTCGGATGGGGAAGGCGCAGACACACCAGGACCGCCACGCAGGCAAACAGATGCAGCGTCCAGACCTTGCCGAAAAAGGTTTCCGCCAGCACCCGTCGAACCAGCGCCATGTCCAGCGAGCCGCCCAGCTCATAAGCCACGGCGAACAGCCAGGCCACGCCGCTGATCAGGGCCAGTGCAGCCAGCAGGCACACCAACGGATCGATCAGGTTACGCAACCGACCCATCTGGCTGGGGTGCACGAGCAGCAACGGGCGAAACATGCACGCACCGAACACCAGCATCAGGCTGGTGAAATGCAGGAAACGCAGAGCGATCAATACACTCATGGTCACGGACTCACGGTGAAGCTGTATTCACCCGCACTTTTGTGGGTATCCACCGACACGACCTGCCAGTGCACCGTGTACTGACCCGCTGCCAGGGGCGCCGCAGGTTTGATCACAAGGGTCTTGCGATCGTCCGTGGCACTGGCCAAGGGCTGCAAGGCTACCGCGTCGCCGTCCGCCGCAGTCACGCTCACCTGGCTGAAACCCAGTTCAATTGCTTCGGAAAAACCCAGGCTCAATTGCGCCGGGGCAACGACGGTGGTATCCGCAGCGGGCACAGGGTGGGTCAGATGGGCGTGGGCCATGGCCAGGGGCGATACGAGAACGAGCAGGGCGGTGCTGAGCAACTTGCGAGCAGACATGGCAATGGCCTTGAACACTGAAAAAGGCCGCCAATAAAGCATGATCCTGCGCGCCGGGCAACGTCGTCGACCGGTCATGCGGTTGCGGCTCGGCGGCACCAGCCGGGCTGAACTCCCTGCGCGAGCTCAAGCCTAAGCAGCATGACTCTCTGACCAGGAGGCCTCCATGGCCAGCAAGAAAGTAGCCGACATCGTGATCCAGACCCTGCAGCAGGCCGGGGTTCGCAACTGCTACGGCATCGTCGGCGACACGCTCAACCACGTCACCGACGCGATCAAGCGCAGCGAGATCGAATGGGTCCACGTGCGCCATGAAGAAGCTGCGGCATTCGCCGCGGGCGCCGAGTCGTTCATCAGCGGTCGACTGACGGCCTGCGCCGGTTCCTGCGGCCCCGGTGGCCTGCATTTCATCAACGGTATCTTCGAAGCCCAGCGCAACAAGGCGCCCATGGTGCTGATTGCCAGCCAGATCGTGACCAGCGAGCTGGGCATGGACTTTCCCCAGGAAGTGGACTTCAAGGCCATCTACGGCAGTTGCACGGTGTTCTGCGAACAGGTGTACACGCCGGAGCAGGCGCGCCGAGTGACCACCCTGGCCGCGCAAACCGCCTTGAACGAAGGGGGAGTGGCGGTGATCATCCTGCCATCGGACATCAGTGCTGCGGAGGTCAAGAATGACCGCCCGTTCAGCGTTCACCAGCCTCGTCCGGTACTGCAACCCAGCCCCGACGAACTGGCTGGGATCGCCGCCATTCTTGCCGAAGGCAAGAAGATCGCAATCTACGCCGGGGTCGGCTGTGAAGGTGCCCACGACGAGCTGATCGAGCTGGCTCACCGACTCAAGGCGCCCATTGCCCACACCTCACGGGCCAAGGACTTCGTCGAATACGACAACCCATACAACATGGGCATGACCGGCGTGTTCGGGGTCGAATCCGGCTACCACGCGATGATGGAGTGCGACACCCTGCTGCTGCTGGGCGCCGACTTCGCCTGGGGCCAGTTCTACCCGCAGAATGCGCGGATCGTTCAGGTCGACCGCAAAGGCGCTCACTTGGGTCGTCGCCACCCGATCGAACTGGGGGTGGTGGGCGACGTCCTGCCGACCTTGCAGGCGTTGTTGCCACTGCTGGCCGAGCGTAGCGAACACAGCTTTCTGGAAGACTGCCTGAAGGTGCGGCAGAAAACCTTGAAGACCCTGGCCCATGACCAGCGCCATACCGACGGGCATCTGATTCACCCGCAATACCTGACCCACCTGTTGGACAAACACGCCAGCGAAGACGCGCTGTTCACCGCCGACGGTGGCTCACCCATGGTCTGGGTGCTGCGTCACATCAACACCAACGGTCAGCGCCGTACGCTCACCAGCCTGCGCCACGGCACCATGGCCAATGCCATGCCCCAGGCACTGGGCCTGCAGAAAGCCTACCCGCAACGCCAGGTCATTTCGCTGTCGGGCGACGGTGGCTTGGCCATGCTGCTGGGTGATCTGCTCACAGCCGTTCAGGAAAAGCTGCCGATCAAGGTGGTAGTGTTCAACAACAGTTCATTGAACTTCGTCCAGATCGAACAGAAGGTTGAAGGCTTGCTGGATAACTTCACCGACCTGCACAACCCGGACTTCGCCAAGTTGGCTGAAGTCATGGGCTTCTACGGTGAGCAGGTGTCCGATGGCGCCAGCCTCGAAGCGGCGGTGCAGCGCTTCCTGAACCATCCTGGCCCGGCGCTGCTGGATGTAAAGGTCAATCCCGAAGAACTGGTGATGCCACCGAAGATCGAGTTCTCGCAGGTGTCCAACATGGCCCTGTATTCGGCCAAGGCCATGCTCAGCGGTCGCGCCGACGATGTGGCGCACATGCTGGTCGACAACTTCATCAAGTAGATGCTCGCGAGCGAGTGTGACCAGGCCGCCGAGTCAAACTCGGCGGCCTATTTGTTTTCCTTGCTCTCTTTATGGATCAGGTACATGACGTAACCGAACGAACCCAGGGTCGCGGTTATGATGGTCAACATGATCACACCGTCCATGACACACCTCCAGAAAATGAAATTTCGTTCAGGTGACTATGAGCGTTGGAGGCAAGTAAAAACAGATTCAGAAAGCGGTAAAAAAACCGGATCAGATGGCCGTCTTGCCGCCGAGCAGTTTGCCTAAGTGGGCAATGGCCAGCTTGTAGCCGTGGGTACCGAAGCCGGCAATGACGCCCACCGCTACCTTCGATACGAATGATTGATGGCGGAATTCCTCGCGCCGATGAACGTTGGAAATATGCACTTCCAGCACTGGCACTTCGCAGGCAATCAGGGCGTCATGAATGGCGATCGAGGTATGGGTCCAGGCGCCCGGGTTGATGACGATGCCGGCAACGCGCTGGCGGGCCTGATGGATCCAGTCGATCATCTGTCCTTCATGATTGGTCTGGCGGCATTCGACCGCAAAGCCCAGTTCCTGTCCGCTCTGCACGGCCATGGCCTCGACATCGGCCAGGGTTTCATGGCCGTAGACCGCAGGTTCGCGCAAACCCAGCATGTTGAGATTGGGGCCGTTGAGTACGAGGATGATCTGGGACATGAGGCTTCCTGGTCAGATGGGATCGAGCCGTGCGGGCAGGGCGCCGCACTGGGGCGATGGGACCGGAAGAATACCGAAAAAGACGCTGTATGTGAGGGATGTGAAAACGGGTGGCATGTCCTGATGCGGTTCTACGCACCTTCTGACACCCACCCGCCTTCGATTTCGGTAACGCTGACGGCAGGGGCGGCTAATGCCCGTCTGCCTCAGGATCAGTTACCGCTGGTGCCGCCTGCGCCGCTGCCTGCACCTTTGCCCGAGCTTGCGCCGTTACCGGAACCCGAACCCATCGAGCCACTGTTGGCGCCGCTGCTGTTGCCGGTGCCGTTGCTGAATGTGCCCTGGCCGTTCGGGGTACCCGACGTGGTGCTGCCGCTGCTGCTGTTGGCATCGTTTGCGCGGCCGTTGCCCATCTGGTTGCCAGTGCGGGTGTCGGTGCTGGTGCTTGGAGTCGAAGGGGTGGGTTCCTTGCCTGGAGGCACCGAACCGGCCAACGCATACATACTGGTGGCAGACAGCAGGCCAACAAGGGCAAAGCGAGTGATCGTGCGAGTGACCATGGTATTTCTCCGTTATAGGAATCGGTACGAAGATTTGGGCATCGGATTGCCATCGTCGGTGCCCTGAAGCCGACGAACGGTAGTTTGGAGATTTTCTGATGCTCTCAGGGCGGGTTATGGCTACGAACCTTTCACCGTGGGTCGTTAGTCACTGCGTGGCGCCCTTTTCGCGGCCACGGACCGCTCCTACGGGACACTCATGCCGTAGGAGCGGTCCGTGGCCGCGAAAAGAACGACGCTGTTACCAGGTCTTCGATTTCACCAGAATGGCGCGGGGGCACGCATGGCGTCGGCGATCACGGCAATGGCCTGGTCGACATCCTCCTGGGTGCTGTAGCGGCCCAGACTCACTCGCAAGCTGTTCACAGCCTGAGCCTGGCTCAAGCCCAGTGCCAGCAACACGTGGGATGCCGTGGCACTTGCCGAATTGCAGGCGGAGGTCGACGACACCGCGATACGGCCAGCAACGGCCTGCATTGAAAAAGACGGGCTGGCGATGCAGACGTTCAAGGTATGGGGAATCCGCTGCTCCGCGCAGCCATGGAGCGTTACACCGGTCAACGCCAGCAACCCTTCGCGCAAGCCCTGGGCCAGTTGCGCGATGTGCGCGTTATCGGCGTGCATCTGCGCCGAGGCCTGGGCAAATGCCGCACCCATGCCAACGATCTGGTGGGTGGGCAAGGTGCCCGAGCGCAGGCCCTGCTCATGGCCACCGCCATGCATCTGGGCGCGCAACGAAGGTCGCGCTCGCGGTCCGACGTACAGGGCGCCGATGCCCTTGGGGCCGTAAAGCTTGTGCGCCGACAGGGACAGCAGGTCGATGGCCATGCCGGACAAATCGATGTCGACCTTGCCGGCCGCCTGGGCGGCGTCCACATGGAGCAGTGCGCCGTGGTCCTTCACCAGCTGCGCGACTCGGGCGATATCGGTCAGGGTGCCCAGTTCGTTGTTGACCCACATCAGCGACACCACCCGGGTATTGGCTCGCAGCGCTCGAGCAACGGCCTCCGGTTGGATGAGGCCGTTGGCGTCCGGAGTGAGCCAGGTGACTTCGCAGCCAGCGGCGTGTTGCTCGCGCACGGTGTCGATGACGGCCTTGTGCTCCAGCACGCTGGTGACGATATGGTCACCCGGACGGGTGCAGCCCTTGATCGCCAGGTTGTTCGACTCGGTCGCGCCTGAAGTCCAGACGATGTCTTCGGCGGGAGCATTCAGCAGTTCCGCCACTTGCCGCCTGGCCAATTCGACGGCTTGGCGTGCCTGCTGGCCGTAGGCGTGGGCACTCGATGCAGGGTTGCCGAACAGCGCATCGCGCCCCATGCAGGCGAGCATGGCTTTGACCACGTGATCGTCGATGGGCGTGGTGGCGGCGTAATCCAGGTATACGGGGAGGGTGGGCATGGCGTGTCGACCAGGTCTGATTCGGTGCTGCCTATGTTAGCCATGCATGGAGGGAAAAAAATTGACTTCTACGCTAGCCCAACCTGATTTGGAGCAAAGAATTTGCCTAGAGTGGCCGTAAAAGAGAATAACATTGCATCCCGTGCTTACCCCTATCAACCACTCAAGCAGGCCTGACCTACCGTGGACAAGTTCGACATGGCAATCCTCGAGATACTTCAGGCCGATTGCACCCGCCCGCTGGCAGACATTGCCGAGCAGATTGGTCTGGGTGGTACCGCCTGCTGGCGCCGCATACAGAAGATGGAACAGCAGGGCGTGATCACCCAGCGGGTCGCACTGCTCGATGCCAGTGCGTTGAATGTGGCCGTGACGGTGTTCGCCGAGCTGCGCACGCAGCGACATAATGCCCAGTGGCTGGCTGACTTCCACACCGTTATCGGCGAACTGCCCGAGGTCGTGGAATGCTATCGAATGGCAGGGGATACGGACTATATGCTGCGCATCGTGGTGCCTGATATCGCCGGGTACGACGCTGTGTACAAGCGACTGATCCAGGTAGAGGGCATCACCGACATCAGCTCGACCTTTGCCATGGAGCGCATCAAGTCGACCACGGTGTTGCCCTTGCACTACGCCAGACGCACCTAGCGCGTAGCGCCTGGCAGACCGCGGCGCCTGGTTCGAGGCCGGTGACCTCTCCTACCTGTAGGAGCGGTCACCGGCCGCGATGAAACAACGCGTTATTACCGGCCCAGACATCCTGGAATACCCGGACTAGAGCGCAAATCTCATTTCTTGACCGAAGACTTGTCGATCATTTCCACGATGGTGCCGTTCGGGATGTTCACGCGTACGTACTTGTCCTTGATCTCGACCCACTGTTCATTCTCTTCAGGCTGCACCAGGCCGTGCTTGGCCGGGTCGATCGCCAGTTCCTTGCGCTTGTAGGAATCCGGCACCTTGTCGCCTTCCTTGATTTCGTGCATGCCATTGCCCGGACGATCCAGGGTCACGCTTTCTTCCTTGGTGTCGGTCTGGGCTGCGAAGGCAGGCACACTCAGCGCGCACAGGGCAGCAAGAGCGAGGCGGGGCAGCAGCTTGGAAGTGGTCATGATAATTATCCTTGATGGTCGAATAAGGCTCTGGTTCAGCCAAAATGTCAGCGTTGACATGCTATTGACCGGCGCCGGAGCCGATGTTTCCGCAGAAGTTTCAACATCCGGTTGCGACATCCTTGTCTTGGCCCGGAGCTAGTCGTCGCCCTTGATCAGGTCCGCCGCCTTGCTCCCCAGCAGCGACCCGGCCTGGAAGTAACCCATCACCGTCGCCACGCTGCGGTGCTCGGTCATCGCCATCACGTCTCCTAACGGCACGCCCTGGCGACCGGCCTCGGTGACGAAGCCCGAGCGCAAGCTGTGTGCGCCCCAATCCCCCTCCAGGCCTGCGAGTTGGGCCCGTCGCTTGACGATGCGGGCCACCTGGTCGCCGCCAAGCCCCTGGCTGGCCACCTTGTCGCCACGGTACAGACGTCGGAACAGCGGACCTGTAGTCGCCGGCGCGGCGGCCAGCCATGCGGTCAGTGCATGGGCGGCAGGGCCGCGCAAGGGTTTCTCGCGCCGTGCGCCGGCTGTATCGGTCTTGGTAGCGCCCAGGCTATAAACCCACGTGTCTACATCCAGCCGACGCACATCGCCCACCTGCAGCGCGACCACTTCGGAGCGGCGTCTGCCGCCGCCACTCCAGGCCAGCAGGAGCAGGGCGCGGTCACGTATGCCGCGCACGCCGTCCGTGCAGGTGGCCAGCATGGCCTGCAGGGGCTCCAGGGCCATGGCGGTTTTCTTGCGCACGGTCACGCCCTGGCGTACCTGGGCCTTCTGCGCGCTGCGCAGCAGCGTTTTCAGCGCAGGCGTATCGGTCGGGCTGTCCCAGCCCTTGACCCGGTGCCACTTGCCCAGCACCGCCAGCCGATGCTGAACGGTGCTGTAGGCCAGAGGACCCAGGCGGGACTTGGCCCTCCCATCGACCAGTGCCTGGTCGATGGCAACCGGCAGCAAGTGACTCCAGCTGCCGTCCTCGACGGGTCGCGCCAGATGATCGAGGACGAACTGAATCGCCACGGCCGCAGGCAGCGGCGCATCTCCCAACACTTGTCCATAGCGCAACTTCAACCACGCCGACCAATAACCCAGTGCGCTGCGATAGCTGCGGACCGTGTTGGCAGCGGTTCCTGCTGCGATGAACGCTTGAGCCGCGTGTGCAGTGTTTTCTGCCAGAAAGTGCAGATCCAGGGGCTGGGTTTCGATTAGCGCAACATCAAATGTATTTTTCATTACGTTCAACGTATTATATTTTAGGAATTCGTTATTTAGAGTCGGATAATCTTTTATTATCATACCTAATCCTGTGGGGTGTGTGGCATGGCAGTGGGCGTACCGGAAACCGACGTATTTGCCGCAGCGGACGCCGTGCTGGCCCGCGGCGAGCGGCCGACAGTCGAGCGCGTGCGCCTCGAGCTGGGCCGGGGTAGCCCGGCGCGAGTAGGCGCCTTGCTCGATCAGTGGTGGGAGCAACTGGCGCAACGGCTGCGGGGCGAGACCCGCCTGCCGGGGCTGCCTGCCGAGGTGGCGCAGGCATTCGTGGCCGTCTGGCAACAGGCAAGCGTGCTCGCCCAAGGGGTGGTCGAACACTCGGTCGCGGCCCAGCGCGAAGTATTGGCGGCCGAATACGAGCGGGTTGCAGGGGTGGAAGAACAGGCCCGCCGCGATATCGCACTGGCCCGGCGGCAGGTGAGCGAGGCTGAAACGGCCCGGGAAAACGCCGCAACCCGGCTGGCCGACCTGGACAAGCTGTTGGCGCAGCGTCAGGTGCAGATCGAAGACTTGCAGCAGCAGCGTGTCGAACTGCAAGGCGCGCGAAGCGAGCTGCAAGCCGATGTTGCGGCCTTGCAACAGGCCTTGCGCGATCAGCAGCAGCAGGCCGAGCACAATCGCCTGGCCCAGGAGGCCTACGTGCGCGGCGTCGAGGAGCGCTCGCACCGTGAGGTGGACCGCGTCCGTGAAGACCTGAAAGCGCGCCAGCTCGAAGCTCGCGAGCAACAGAAACAGCTCGAAGCCTTGCAAAAGCGTCTGGAGGAAACCCGCAGCGCGCTCGGTGATTCGCAACTTCAGGCAGCCGCCAGAGAAGCACGGTCGGCGCTGGCCGCCGAGCAAGGGCAACACGCGCTGCAGCAGCTCGAAACCCAGCTGCGAAGTGCCCGCGAGGCGCAGGAGGCGGCGTTGCAGGCCGCCACCGCGCAGCAAGCGCGCGCCGACACCCTGGAACAACAGCTGATCCAGCAACACGCGCTCAAGCCAAGGCGCAGCAGAGTCAGGAAAGCTGATCCGGCCCCTGGTGGCTAAACCGCTCACTCAGCCTGAGCGCTGACAACATTGTCGCGAAGCCTTCCGCGGATCACTATCGAGCGGTGCCCTTGAGGTCGCAACGAGCCCAGATCAACAAGATCCCATAACAACAAGCAGGGACATGTGATGCGCGATTATTCCAGTACCGCCCAGGCTTTCGATTACCTGGACACCGCCGCGCAGGATCTGCACGGCACCCTCGATCAGCTCAACGCCTGCGTCGAATGCTGCGACCGCCACCTTGGCCAGCAGGCCGTGGCCCTGTATTGCGAGTCGCAGCACGGCGTTGCCACCCAGTACACCTTCGAACAACTCCAGGCCCATGCAGCGCAGTTCGGCAACTTTCTGCGCAACCAGGGCGTCAAGCCCGGGGATCGCATTGCCGGGCTGATGCCTCGCACCGTCGAATTGCTGATCGCCATCCTGGGTACCTGGCGCATCGGCGCCGTCTACCAGCCCTTGTTCACCGCCTTCGGCCCCAAGGCCATCGAACAGCGCCTGCAGTGCTCGCAGGCGCGCTGGGTGGTCACCGACCTGCACAATCGGCCCAAGCTCGATGAGGTCGAATGCCGTCCCAGTGTGTTGACCGTGGGCTGCGCTTCGCCAACTGCGGATGAACAGGATTTCTGGACCGCCCTCAAGCAGCAGAGCGACGAGTGCCCGCCGACGCTGCTCGATGGCAATGCGCCGTTCATGCTGATGTGCACCTCGGGTACCACCGGCCCGGCCAAACCCCTGGAAGTGCCGCTGCGGGCGCTGCTGGCCTTCAAGGGTTACCTGCGCGACGCCGTGCAATTGCGCGCCGAAGATCGCTTCTGGAACCTGGCCGATCCTGGCTGGGCCTACGGGCTTTACTATGCGGTCGCCGGTCCGCTGGCTTTGGGGCATGCCACGCTGTTCTACGACGGCGGCTTCACCGTGGACAGCACCTGCCGGGTGATCGACAAGTACGCGATCACCAACCTCGCCGGGTCGCCCACCGCGTACCGCATGCTGATTGCGGCCGGCGAACGTTTCGCGGCCGGTGTGCGCGGCCGTCTGCGCATCGCCAGCAGTGCCGGCGAGCCGCTCAATCCGCAGGTGATCCGCTGGTTCGCCGAGCAGCTGGGTGTGGTGGTGCATGACCACTATGGCCAGACCGAGCTGGGCATGGTCCTGTGCAACCATCACGGTCTCGACCATCCCGTTCGCGAGGGCTCTGCCGGCTTTGCCGTGCCCGGCCATCGCATCGTGGTGCTCGACGCTCGGTTGCAGGAGTTGGAAGCCGGACAACCGGGCGTGCTCGCCGTGGATCGCGAACGCTCGCCGCTGTGCTGGTTCGGCGGCTACCTGGGCATGCCGACCAAGGCGTTCAAAGGCAAGTATTACCTGAGCGGTGACACGGTAGAGCTCAATGCGGACGGCAGCATCAGTTTTGTTGGCCGCAATGACGATGTCATCACCACTTCAGGCTATCGGGTGGGGCCGTTCGACGTGGAAAGCGCGTTGATCGAACACCCTGCCGTGGTCGAGGCCGCCGTCGTCGGCAAACCGGATGCCGAGCGTACCGAAGTGATCAAGGCGTTCGTGGTGTTGCAGGCAGGTTTCGAAGCCGGCCCCGAGTTGGCCGAGACCCTGCGCCTGCACGTCCGCCAGCGGCTGGCGGCCCATGCCTATCCGCGGGAAATCGAATTCGTCGAGCAGCTGCCGAAAACGCCGAGTGGCAAATTGCAGCGCTTCATCCTGCGCAACCAGGAAATCGCCAAGCAGCAGGCGCCCAGCGCCTGACAGGGAGACAGCTTCATGCACATTCAAGACAAGGTATTCATGGTCAGCGGCGCCGCCTCCGGCCTGGGCGCCGCCACCGCGCGGATGCTTGCCCGGGCTGGCGCCCGTTTGCTGCTGGTCGACCTCAACGCCGAGGCACTGCAGGCCCAGGCGAGCGAACTGGAGGCAGCGTTCGCGGTAGCCGACATCACCCAGGCCGACGCCGCCCAGGCGGCCGTGGACATGGCCCTGCACAGCTTTGGCGAACTGCACGGCCTGGTCAATTGCGCCGGCGTGGTCGCCGGCGAGAAGATCCTCGGCAAGCAGGGCGCCCATTCGCTGGAGAGCTTCAGTCGCATCATCAACATCAACCTGATCGGTACCTTCAACCTGCTGCGCCTGGCCGCCGAGGCCATTGCCAAGAGCACTGCAAACGCCGAGGGCGAACGCGGGGTGATCATCAACACCGCCTCGGTGGCTGCCTTCGATGGGCAGGTCGGCCAGGCAGCGTACGCCGCTTCCAAGGGCGCGGTGGCGAGCATGACCTTGCCGGCGGCGCGCGAGCTGGCCCGCTATGGCATTCGCGTGATGACCATCGCGCCAGGCATTTTCGAGACGCCGATGATGGCCGGCATGAGCGACGACGTGCGCGCCGCGCTGAGCGCCGACGTGCCGTTTCCGCCGCGCCTGGGCAAGCCGGACGAATACGCGGCACTGGTGTGCCACATCATAGAAAACAGCATGCTCAACGGCGAGGTGATCCGTCTCGACGGCGCGCTGCGCATGGCGGCCAAGTGAGCCGGGGCAGGGCAGATCGAGGGAGAACACCCATGCATGAAGATCCGATCGTTATCGTCAGTGCCGTACGCACGCCCATGGGCGGGTTCCAGGGCGATTTGCGCAGCCTGACCGCACCGCAACTGGGCGCCGCCGCCATCGCCGCCGCCGTCGAGCGTGCCGGTGTCGATGCCAACGCCGTCGACCAGGTGCTGTTCGGCTGCGTGCTGCCGGCCGGGCTCGGCCAGGCACCGGCGCGGCAGGCGGCACTGGGCGCCGGGCTGTCCCACGCTACCACCTGCACCACCTTGAACAAGATGTGCGGGTCGGGCATGCAGGCCATGATCATGGGGCATGACGCATTGTTGGCGGGCAGTGCCCGCGTGGTCGTGGCCGGTGGCATGGAAAGCATGTCCAACGCGCCGTATCTGCTGGACCGCGCGCGCGACGGCTATCGCATGGGGCATGGCCGGGTACTCGACCACATGTTCCTCGATGGCCTGGAAGACGCCTACGAGCCCGGACGACTGATGGGCACCTTCGCCGAAGACTGCGCCCAGGCCCACGGTTTCGGTCGTCAGGTGCAGGATGAATTCGCCCTGGCGTCGTTGACCCGCGCGCGCCAGGCCATCGCCGATGGCAGCTTTGCTTCGCAGATCGTGCCGGTGCAGGTGATGCGCAACAAACAGCCGCTGCTGATCAGCGACGACGAGCAACCGCCCAAGGCCAATCCGGAGAAGATCGCCTCGCTCAGGCCTGCGTTTCGCGAGGGCGGCACGGTAACGGCGGCCAATTCCAGCTCCATTTCCGATGGCGCCGCCGCGCTGGTGCTGATGCGTCGCAGCCAGGCGCAGGCACGTGGCCTCGAACCGCTGGCGATCATCCACGGGCACGCGGCCTTCGCCGACGCCCCGCACCTGTTTCCGGTCGCGCCCATCGGCGCCATCCGCAAGCTGGTGGACAGCACCGGGTGGGCGTTGCACGAGGTCGACCTGTTCGAGATCAACGAGGCCTTCGCCGTGGTCACCCTGGCCGCCATGCAGGCCTTGGAACTGCCGGCGCACAAGGTCAACGTCAATGGCGGCGCCTGCGCACTCGGCCATCCCATTGGTGCATCGGGTGCCCGTATCGTCGTCACGCTGCTGGCGGCACTGCGCCAACGCAACCTGCGCCGCGGCATCGCCGCGATCTGTATTGGCGGCGGTGAAGCAACGGCCATTGCCGTCGAATGCGTCTACTAGGGGTTTGGGGAGCAACGGAACAGAAAGTGCACTTAAGCCCTACCAGCGTCGTTCAGTACCTTCCTCCCAGGCATCCGCCTCGATAAAGCAGTTGCGCATCTTGGCTTCCTGGCTGATCTCGCCGAGCAAGTCATGCACCGCCTTATCCAATTCCTCGTCGCTCTGATAGGGAGCTGTCAGTTCATAGTTTCCGGACTCCAGGCGCTTCACGCCCAATGGCTCTAGGCAATAGCGCTCAATGTTCTCCTTGGCCCTCTTTCGACCGCGCACGAACTTGCTGTTGTTCTCCACCGCCAAACGCAACCAGATCACCAGGGCATCGCCCGCTCGTGCGTTGGCCAGTAACTTGTCGAGTTCCGGTCGAGCACTTTTCGCTCCGCTGGCGATGTCTTGATAGATTCGTTCGCATCCGGCCTTCTGCAGAGCATCGACCTGAAGGTCGGCTTTCTGATCCCGAGTGCTCACCCGCGCGTAACCGATCTTCATGAAAAGTACCGTTTACTCGACTGTGTTAGTAATAGTTGAACTTTGATTAAGCATACCAGTTACTTGAACTGTAACGAGGCTGGATTATCATGGTGCCCGGCACCTTGCGCGACAGCCTGGTACTGCTAGCGGTTGTGCTGGAACAACAGATCGAATTACAGCCAACACAAATCATGACCGATACCGGTGCCTACAGCGATGTGGTATTCGGGTTGTCCCGCCTGCTCGGTTATCACTTCTGCCCGCGCCTGGCCGATGTTGGCGGTACCCGCTTCTGGCGCACGCGCCCAGACGCGGATTACGGCAAACTCAACGGACTGGCTCGTCAGTCGGTCAAACTCGACCTGATCGCCGAGCACTGGGATGACCTGCTGCGTCTGGCAGGTTCACTCAAACTCGGTCGAGTACCTGCTACCGGTATTATGCCCACTTGCAAACGGGTGATCGTCCGACCCGCTTGGCCCAAGCGATGGCAGAGTTTGGGCGGATAGAGAAAACCTTGCACACGCTGACCTACATGGATGACGAATCCAAGCGTCGTGCCACCCTGACCCAGCTGAATCGCGGTGAAGGCCGGCACAGCCTGGCCCGAGCTGTGTTCCATGGCAAACGCGGTGAACTTCGCCAGCGCTACCGCGAAGGCCAGGAGGATCAACTCGGTGCCTTGGGCCAGGTGGTGAACATCATCGTGCTGTGGAACACTCTCTAAATGAGAGCAGCTGTGGAACGGCTAAAGCAGCACGGCTACACAGTGCTGGAAGAGGATCTGGCTCGGCTGTCGCCGCTGATCTTCGAGCACATCAATATGTTAGGACGGTACTCCTTCGCGGTACCGGAAGAGGTCGCCCGGGGTGAGCTGCGGCCACTGCGCAATCCAGACGATGACCTGTGAGGATAACCAGGACGCGTCTTTGAAACACCCTTCTGGATGGGTATTGATTTGGTGTTAGTTTACTTTCGTAAAAACCAGCGTTTTCGTTCCCAATTAGCGGGAAGGGTACACACATGGGCAAATATCATAACAAGGGATAGCCAACCCATTACGGAGTTGTCTACGTACCCCATAAACGGTAACGTGCTATCTCGCAAAAAAAAACCGTGAATAGAAGCGCACAGTACGTTATAGATCCCAACCCCCCAAAACTTCAAAGCGGAAAAGCGACGACCTGAAAATGCGAAGTATGCCCAATAGGAAGGACAGTACAGAAGTACCGTTATCAACACGAAGACGGGATAATAAATAAAGTTACTCATTAGAAGGGTGGCACACGTCATACATGGTTTTTGCAGTCATGCCGTCCATAAATCTATCGAAGAAAAATCCCCCTCGCGTAGCTTGTTGATACCCTCTAACATAGTCCGTATTCACATATCTAAACAAGCGCCAAGCATCGGGTTTTAATACCATCCTACCTATGCCGTAGGCTGACGAACTCAAGTCAACCATTCCATAGGCCACATCGGCTTCACAATTACCTTTTCCCAGCATTCCAGAAACGGCGCGATAGCCCGTTCTTAGTGGTCCTACGGTATCGGAACGATTCTCGAAAAGATTGCGCCCGCTTTCATAGGTGTTATTAGCACCGTTGAGCATCATGGGCGCACCCGCGAAAAGGCAAAGTGTGCCCACGGAGGCGTAGCATATCCCAGCGCCCGCAGCAAACTGAAGCGCTCCCGAGATAACGCTTGCTCCTCGCAAGGCAATGTCTCGTGCCTGGCTGAGCAGACTGTTTTGCTCATCCTTTAGTTCTTTTAATCCTTGTTCAGCGCTTTTATTACCCTGAGAAACTTCATTAACGATGCCTCTGGCGTAATAAGAAACCTCTCTGTTGAATTGCAGGCGCAGCGTTCCATCATTAATATATCTAGCCCCTAGTGTGCTGGCTTGACTACCCAATTGTGCGGCGGCTTGGCTAACCATCCAATAATCACAGCTACCAGGCATGCAACTTTCGACTGTTGGTTTCATTCGTTATTTCCCCATGTGCTATATCCGCTGGTGCCAGCAGCGTGGTGAGTCCACGTGATATCTCGGTAACGAATAGCAATATGCTCTTGAGGTTCTGCGTCGCTTTGCAAAATGGCATGAGGCATTTCAAGTGTCAGATCAGCGATAATTCCGCCATTGATTGAGACTGAATAAAACTTTTCCTGCATACCAAAAGAAGATACTCGATAAAAACTTATTGTGCAGTTTATTTCTTCTCTAGTTGAGAGTGCTTGGGCGAGTAGCGGCGAGGCTTTGTCAACGTTTTTGGTGATAATGATTGGGCTATGTGTTGGCTTATTAATATTTCCGATGTTGACCATATTGTGGGTGTAAGACAGCACCATGATTTCGTCGGTATGCCCGGCCTGGCACTTATTGCCAATAGAGTCTTGGGTTGAACAACCCGCTGAAATCAGTCCTTGAGCCTTGCCGGTGATGGTCATATAACCGTGGTTAGCCATACGTGACACTCCTTTTAGTCAGCCGAACATCCTATTACAAGGGTTTCAGGTGTGCTGTAGGACATTTCTGAAAAGCCATGCGAAATATTTCGAACCCGGACCACCGTCGGCTCCGTGAAAAATCTGGTCTGGTAAGTTTGTGGGTAGGTTGTGAAACCACGGGTATCCGAGCTTAAGTGCACTTTCTGTTCCGTTGCTCCCCAAACCCCTACTAGGCAGGTCTTTGGTCAGGATGCTTGCTCGGCGCCAACGGATGGATTAGAACTGACGGCCGCAAGGGTAGGGCAATGAGTGCCCTACAGGCCGTTCGGTCCGTTTCGCCCAGAAGCGGTTAGCGAGGATGAGTGAACCTGACCCGAAACCCGCTCGACGCTCCATCGCTGCGCGATACGATCTCGATTCACCTGGTGCGTGAAGCCGTGCGTGACTGTCATCTGCCCCTGCAGCCGTTGCTGCAGTCGGCGGGTATCGACCCCATGCTGCTGGGCAATGACCAGGCTCGGATCCCGGTGCACAGCTACGCTCGGCTCTGGCGACAACTGGCCAGGGCGCTCGACGACGAATTCTTCGGCATGGACGCGCGGCCCTTGCGGCGCGGCAGCTTCGCGTTTCTGTGCCGAGCCTGCATGCATCAGCCCACGGTAGGCGCCGCGCTGCAGCGCGCCCTGGAGTTCCTCGCACTGATGCTGGCCGCCTACGATGGGCGTCTGGCGACCCAGCAGTCGCTGGCGGAGATCGTCATCCACGAGCGCAGCGCCGAACCCAAACGGGCGTTTTCCTGCTTCACCTATTGGATGATCGTGCATGGCATCGCCTGCTGGCTGGCGGGACGGCGCATTCCGATTCTGGCCATGGAACTGCGCGGGCCGGCGCCTCGCTACGTGGGCGATTATCAGGTGATGTTCTCGCCCAACCTGCGCTTCGAACGACCCCGCACCCGGCTCATCTTCGCCGCCGAGCACCTGGACATTTCCGTGCGGCGCAGTGCGACGGAGTTGAGGCGTTTTCTTGCCCGTGCCCCGGCCAACATCCTGGTGCGCTACCGCGATCCGGACAGCCTCGGCTGGCGCATCCGCCAGAGGCTGCGCAATCTGCCGGCCGCAGAGTTTCCAGCCATCGAGACCATGGCCAGCCAGTGCGGCGCTTCGGTGGCCACGCTGCGTCGGCGCCTGGCCGAGGAGGGTGCTGGCTACCAGGCGCTCAAGGACAGCGTGCGCCGGGAACGCGCGGTGCTCTGGCTGGCCGAGCCGCAAGCCACCTTCGAAGACATCGCCGAGCGCCTGGGCTTCGCCGACGCCAGTTCCTTCTACAAAGCGTTTCGCAAGTGGACCGGCGCAAGCCCCGGCCACTATCGCAGCCTCATCCTCGATGGGATTGGCCCAGACGGCGCCTAGCCAGGCCGTACCAGTGACGTGGAAAACGCCACCGTAGCGGCGAATCGTTCGCGCTTTACTGCGTTTGTCAGGGCCTGTCCGCCAAATCTGCCGGATCCACCATCGAATCAATGCAAAGCGCAGGGTGCTCGCCAGCGTTTTGCGCGCCCATAATGAAAACACAACAACAAAGGTGTCCATGCCATGTTCAAGGACCACATCGTCAAGCCCCGCGCCACCGACAACCTGACGTTCATGGGTACCGTGGCTGCCGTCACCTTCGCCGTCACGCTGTTCGCCGGCCTCGGCGAGAGCGGCCTCGGCCGCCTGATGGCGCCGATCCTGCTGGACCTGCACGCACCGCTGGCCCGTGACCTGGCCGTGGCAGTCACCTTCACCTTGACGCTGGTGCTGAACCTGTTCGTGTTGGGACGGTTCCCCTTGCGGGCGCAGATCATCACGGTGTGGTGCGAGCTGTTGCTGATGTTCCTGCTGTTCTTCGACACCTTCGACCTTTCCTACGCGTTCATCGCCACCAAAGTCGGTTTCATGATTACCCAAGGGGTATTCACGACGGTTTACGTGTCTGCAATTTCCATTGCCATCGCGTTCGTACTCGCTTTGCTGGGCGCCACCGCGCGTCTGTCGTCCAACGGTTTCGCCATCGCGATCGCCAGCTTCTACACCTCGTTCTTCCGTGGGGTGCCGCTGCTCATCCAGATTTACCTCATCTACCTGGGCATCCCGCAGCTGGGTTATGTGGTCGGCGCCGTGCCGGCCGGCATCCTGGCGCTGTCGCTGTGCTACGGCGCGTACATGACCGAAATCTTCCGCGCCGGCATCAGCAGCATTCCGCGCGGGCAGTGGGAGGCGTCCAGGGCCATTGGCCTGTCGCCACTGCAAACCATGTTGCGGGTGATTCTGCCGCAGTCCATGCGCCTGATCATCCCGCCCACCGGCAACCAGTTCATCTCCATGCTCAAGGACAGCTCGCTGGTGTCGGTGATCGGCGTCTGGGAGTTGATGTTTCTGGCACGCACCCAGGGCCGCGCGGAGTTTCGCCATCTGGAGATGCTGATCACCGCCGCGGTGCTGTACTGGTTGCTGTCGATCGTTCTGGAAACGGTCCAGGCCCGCCTGGAAAAACACTTCAACCGCGCGCACCGCTGAGCCGTCCAGGAGCTTGAGATGAATCGATCGAACGTTGCCCACGATCTTCCCCAGCAGGCCGGTGTTCGCGTGCGCAAGCTGAACAAATGGTATGGCGAGTTCCATGTGCTCAAGGACATCGACCTGCACATTGCCAGCGGCGAGATCGTGGTCATCTGCGGGCCCTCGGGGTCGGGCAAGTCGACGCTGATCCGCTGCCTGAACCTGCTGGAAGACTTCCAGCAGGGCGAGGTGATCATCGGCGACACCCCGCTCACCCGCAGTGCCGCCTGCGTGGCCGGCATACGCCGCCAGGTCGGCATGGTCTTTCAGCAATTCAACCTGTTTCCGCACCTGACCGTGCTCGACAACCTGATGCTGGGGCCGCGGCTGGTCAGCCGACTGAGCGATGCCGACGCCCGTGCCCTGGCCCATGAATACCTGGAACGGGTGCGCATCGGCAACCAGGCCGACAAATACCCGGGCCAGTTGTCCGGTGGCCAGCAACAGCGCGTGGCCATTGCCCGGGCGCTGTGCATGCGCCCGCGCATCATGCTTTTCGACGAACCCACCTCGGCGCTCGATCCGGAGATGGTCAAGGAGGTGCTCGACGTAATGGGCGAGCTGGCCCAGGACGGCATCACCATGCTCTGCGTGACTCATGAAATGGGCTTCGCCCGCCGCGTGGCCGACCGGATCATCTTCATGGACCAGGGGTGCATCATCGAAGAGGCCAAACCGCAGGATTTCTTCGATAACCCAAGGCACGAACGTGCACGCGAGTTCCTTTCGCAGATTCTCAGCCACTGAGCGCGTGAGCTGCGCGCCGGAACCGGTCACGGATTCACCCATGCTGCACACGCCACAAGAACGATAACCGCGTACCGCTGCTTTCTGGAGGTTCACCATGACGTCGCTGACCCGCTTGTTCACCGCCGCCGCACTGGCCGGCGTCTTCACGGCCGGAGCCGGGGTTGCCTGGGCAGGCACCACCCTGGACCGCATCAACTCGACCAAGGTCATGAAAGTGGCCACGGCGGCCAACTGGCCACCGCAATCGTTCCTGGGGCCGGACAATGCCCTGCAGGGCTTCGACATCGACGTGGCCACCGAGATCGGCAAGCGCCTGGGCAGCAAGGTGGCGTTCGTCACACCCGAGTACGGCATCATCACCGCCGGACGCTGGTCGAACCGCTGGGACATTTCGGTCGGTTCGATGACGCCGACCCGTGAACGGGGCAGGGTGCTCGACTTCCCTGCGGTCTACTACTACACCCCGTACGTGTTCGCCGTGCACAAGGCCGCCGCCGGCACCAAAACCGCCGACCTCAACGGCAAGATCATCGGCGTCGAGGCCGGCACCACGTCCGAGGACTACATCAACCGCCGGCTGACCATCGATGCGGCCGACGTGCCGTCGTTCACCTACGACGTCGAGCCGGGCGAGGTGAAAACCTACGGCGACAGCATGGGCCCGCTGGACGACCTGCGCATGGGCAACGGGGTGCGCCTCAACGCTACCTTGTCCGCACTGCCGACTATCAGTGCCGCCATCAAGAATGGCTACCCGATCGTCCAGGTCGAGGGCAAGCCGGCCTATTACGAACCCCTGGCCATCGCCGTCGACAAGGGCGACGACGCCTTCAACGGTGCGCTGACCAAGATCGTCGATGAGATGAAAGCCGACGGCACTCTCAAGCAGCTTTCCGAAAAATGGTACGGCGCCGACCTCACCAAGGTGCAGTGACCTGCCGGCGTGCCGTGTGCCGGGAGCACACGGCACGCACCCGCCCGATGAAGGATGACGGACCTCATGTTCAGCTATATCGACAACTATTACACCGCGACCATGCGCGATGCACCCGTGCGGCCGCCGCTCGCCGGCAAGGTCTGCGTCGATGTATGCATCGTCGGCGGCGGCCTGGCAGGGCTGAGCACCGCCTGGGAGTTGGTGTCGCGCGGCAAGTCCGTGGTGGTACTGGAGGCGGCGAGGGTGGCCTGGGGCGCTTCCGGGCGCAATGGCGGGTTCGTCTTGCAAGGCTGGTCCGAAGGCCTCTCGGCCATCGAGCAGCGCTGCGGCAAGGACACGGCTGCCGACCTGTTCAAGCTGTCCCTGGAAGGCGTGGACAGCGTGCGCGAGACCATCGAGCGGCATTCACTGCCGGGTTGCGCACCTAGCCGGGGCAAGCTGAGCGTCAGCCGCTTCGACAATGCGGACAGCCTCCAGCGATTCAGCGAGCGCATGGACCGAGATTTCGGCTTCACCCTCGGTTACCTCGACCGCGACACCCTGCGCACCCTGCTCGATACCGATCGCTACCACCAGGGGCTGCGCGACACCCATGGTTTCCATTTCCACCCACTGAACTATTGCCTGGGCCTGGCCGACCTGATCGAACAAAAAGGGGGTGTGATCCATGAGCAGTGTGCCATGCTCCAGGTCGACAGCCGAGCCGGGCGCTCCCAAGTGTCAACGGCCCACGGCAGCGTCGATTGCGTCGATGTGGTGTACTGCTGCGGCGGCTACGGCGGCCCGGAATTCGGCAAGTTGCACCGTGCCTTCCTGCCCATCGCCACCTACGTAGTGCTCACCGAACCGCTGGGCGTACGCCTGCAGCAGGCAGTGCGTACCACTGAAGCCGTCGGCGATTCTCGGCGAGCCTCGGATTACTACCGTATCGTGGATGGCGATCGGCTGCTGTGGGGCGGCCACATCACCACCCACAACCTGCAAGACGAGCAGCGTCTGGCGCAACTGCTCAGCGCCGATATCCTCGATGTCTACCCACAGCTGCAAGGCCTGAAAATCGACAAGGCCTGGTCTGGACTGATGGGCTACGCGAGGCACAAAATGCCCCACATCGGCCCCTTGGGCCCCGGACTGTGGTCCTGCGCATCGTTCGGCGGGCACGGCATGAACACCGCGCCGGCCGGGGGGAGAGTGATTGCCGAGGCCATCTGCGGCGAATCGGACCGCTACCGCTTGTTCGACCGCTACGGGCTGCAGTGGAACGGGGGCCCATTCGGCCCCCCGGCGGCGCAATTGGTGTATACCGGGTTGAAGATCATGGACAAGTTCCAGGAACGAAACGCCGGCGCAGGGCCGCGCTAACACTTTTACAGGCAAGGTCGACACGGCATGGACGCACACCCACCCGGCACATTGTTCAACCTCACCGAGAACGACCGGCAACTGCTGGCGTTGCTGCAAGCCAACGCCCGCGAGCCGACCGCTTCACTGGCGCGCAAGCTCGGAGTGTCGCGCTCCTCGGTGCAGGAGCGTATCCAGCGGCTGGAGAAGGCCGGCGTCATCACCGGCTACAGCGTGCGCATCGACCACGACCGGATACAGCCCACCATCAACTGCTTCACCATGACCTCCTGCACCAACAAGAGCTACACCGACGTCATGACCACCTTGCGCAAGATCGAGGCAGTGCAGGCTGTGTACGCGGTGTCTGGGGAGTCGGACTTCATCATTCACCTGGCCACCGGGACACTGGGCGAACTCAACGCCGAGCTGACCCGGATCAACATGATCAAGGGCGTGGCGCACACGGCGTCGCACATCGTGATGGAGACCAAGTTCAGCCGGAAGCTGAGCGTGTAGGAGGGCGGATGCCCGGTGAATGATTCACCGGGCAGGATGGATAACGTAAGCGCGCATTGGCGCCTGGCCATTTTTCACACAGGTAGCTAGTTCTCGGCATTATCAGCGAGCAAAACGATTATTCGTTGTCCCTTTGACACTGTCGACGAACCAAAACCATCGTTCATCGGCTTTGACAATGTTGCATTCTTGGCCATACGCCGAATAGGTCACGCAAATCACATCGCCCGTGATCTTCCAACTCCCTTTAGCTTCAGGCATTCCAGTCATATTGATTTTGGCTGCTCCATCGGCTGTGAGAATCTCGGAAAAAGATTGACCATTTGACGTTACACTTTGATGTGAGCGTCCTACGAATTGGCTGGCAATGTCGTTACCGCTGAGTTTTGCGGCACCAGGGGGCGCCAGCGAGTGCGCGTCCATTGCCGGGTTGCCTCCGCTAGTGGCGCAGCCCAGCAATAATGCAGTGAGTGCAGCGGTACAGATCGCTTTCATGAGTCATTCCTCTCTTCAAAAAAGGTATGAGCCATTTGCACTGGAGAGAACATTATCAACAACGCACCACTGACATGCCCAGAAAATCGGCTGAGCAGATATCCATACAACTGACTCGGGGTGAGTCTAGCACCCCATGTCGCACCTGCAATTTTGGGGGTAGGAGTACATCCAAGAGGCCACAGCGCAAACTCAGCCTAACAGCATAACTCTACTAAATGAATATTTAGTAGAGTTAGCGTGTTTTACCCGATTTTAGCATCATGATAGGGTGCTTTCCACTCTATTGATGTCGCTGACGCCGCATGGCTGATCCACGCCAAGCCGCTAGCATTCAGGCGGTTAGCCATCCAAGCGGCAGAATCAGAAAACCGCCCAGTATCTCGGCGTCAAATTTCCCCTGGCCTGACCAGCACGGTTGGTGAAGGGTTGTTTGCGTTGTATGGAACGAACACTCCACAGCGTTCGTGCAGCTGGCTGATCAACGCATAGGGCTCGTGTTGTGAGCGATTGCGCATGGCTTAGGCTCATCCGGTTCAGGTGTCTGATAACGCATCCTGTAGCCTGGCGGCCATCGCTGGACGAAGCTGAACAGACGGTACGTAGTATGGAGGACTGCATGTCCTGGCGGACAAGCGATGATCCCAGATCGCGCATGCCAAGCTTGTTGATTACCACGCAAGGCATGGATTGATCTGCAGCTACGTATTGTGAATGTGGGCATAGAACGCTTGCACAGGTGAAAAGCCTTCAGGCAACCAGGAGGGTTCAGCCCAACAGCGTCTAGTGAGCGTAGTTTCCGCAAGCCAAGGGATGGACGTAGCTGGACCGCACGAATGGCAGGTTCATGGCAAAGGCCGATCCCTGGCTTGCAGAGCCAACCCTGCTGTGGGGATTGCAAGATACCGTATTACGCATAATGTATATTATGTTAAATCGCATAAGTGTAGGCTTTCTATGAGGAACTGGCTTACCGTTCAGCGCCCACTCGTCATGAGTCTCCTGTGACGGTCGCGCTTTGCTGAGACTTTCCCATCCGAAGAGCTCTTCACCCCCGTAAACACTGGGCCTTGGACGCTGATCCTATTCGGGCATGGGCCTATTTTTGACGAAATGATGAGCCTGGAATATTAAGCTCGCTCGCCTATCTCTCTGATTTCATTGGGTTTTTATTCAGGTGGCGTCGTAGGGAGTGCTAACGAAACTTTGAGACTTCCCGGTTCCGCTTCCTGGCCTGCATTCTGGGCGAGAGCACTCACAGCGGGGGTTGCAGAGGCATTTGCAGCATTTGTGCGACTTGGTAAGCATCTCGGATTTTGCGCGATTGGAGAGACTTGGTGCTGATCATTCACGGTTCTCCTACGAAAAAATCACGAAAATCGTCTAAATAATTTCAAGAAATTGTCTGGATTTGCAAAAAATGTGAGATGTCGGAAATCGCTGGTGTGCCCATCCCCCCCGATTTCGGGCAGGTCGTGCGTTTATAAAAATTCAGAGACTTTGTCACACCAAGTATACTTTTCAATTAAAACGAGACTGTGTCACAAAGGCTGATCGCACCGTCAATATCAAGATATTAATGCAGTATTAGAAAGGTTTGGCACTCTACCAATTACCATTAAATTAAAATTTGGCAATATTTGGTTAATGACTGTCAATATAATCTTATTTATTTTTATTGGGGCTGCGTATAGCCCTGCGCAGTATAAGTCAATGTTTTTCGCATTATAATTCGTGCTTGCTTGGGTGTTGCCACAGCTGCTTTCCAGCTATACCATCGTTGACCTCCCTATCACTTTATCCTTGAGCAGGGCTCAAACTTCCAGTAACTATCAGAACTGGAAGTCTCAATTCCTGGCGTCGGTGATTGAAAATGGCTTTTGACCCAAATCCACTATTTGAAACGTTTGAAGCTTTTTTAGATCAGGATTTTTCGAGTGAAAGTTCATCTATCAATTTTGTGAGTGATTATATCGAAAGTTTCCCCGTTGCACTGTGTGCATCTGCAGGCTACAGAGCCGTGCGCTCGTTCTTGCGCGCATACGAAGGTAGCGAGCAGACTTTCAACTCTTATAGAACCCACGTTGAGCGATTACTTCTTTGGGCCCTTATTGTTAGGCATAAATCAATCTTTACCTTAAAGCGTCAAGACGCTGAAGCCTACTTGCAGTTTTGTAGGAATCCACCGACAAATTGGATTGGGTCAGTTACACGGGGTCGCTTCATCGCTAATAAAGATGCCGAAACCGCTGTGGTTTATCCCGTAGTCCCAAATCCAAAATGGAAACCCTTCAGCCAAAAGCTTAGTGCCTTAAACGCCCAGGCTGATGCTGTACAGGTGTATGCGGCTTCCAAAGGAACGATGAATCAAATCTTCTCGGTATGTAGCAGTTTTTATGAGTTTCTCGCCGAAGATAACTTGGTGAGCCTAAACCCGTTCAGACTTGTAAAAAATAAGCGGGATTTCACCGGGAATCTTACTGCCGAAGCTCAAAATCGGGCCTTAACGCCATTGCAATGGGACTACGTACTGGAGACTGCGGAGTCAATGGCTTCGGCTGAGCCGCTTCGACATGAACGTACCCTCTTCATCCTGGCTACACTTTTCGCCATGTATCTTCGGATCTCAGATCTGGTTGGCCGGTCGAACTGGGAGCCTTGCATGGGAGATTTCCGCCAAGACCCTGAAGGCAACTGGTGGTATCACGTGATCGGAAAAGGCAACAAACCAGGAAAAATTGCGGTGCGGGACGAGTATGTTGATCGGTACCTCAGACGCTATCGCACTTTTCTCGGCTTGCCGAACCTACCGGCGGAAAAAGAACGAACTCCTCTACTCACGACGCTGGAAGGCCGAGCGGGCTTGTCTGGACGACAAGTGCGCACCCTCCTCCAGTCCGTTTTCGACAACGCTCTAGCTAAGATGAAGGCTGAGGGACGCGAGGCGTACGAAATGAACAGTCTACGGTCAGCATCAGCCCACTGGCTCAGACATACATCGGCAACATTTGACGCGCCTTTTCGCAAGGCCAAAGACCTGCAGTTAGATCTTCGTCATAGCAACCTCAGCACCACCCAAGACACCTATTACCACTCTCACGATCAAGAGCGTATGCATTCCATCAAGCGCCTGGGTATGAGGGAGCGCGATTGATTTCGTTCCAAGAAACGCCAGCAGCTATGTCGACCACACGCGTCTTTCGTGTAACGATCGGGCACTAAACAGCTGTGAGGAAACGTGATGGCTTTCAGCAATGACAACGGCGGTTTCGACTTCGCGTGCTCGGACGCGAAAATGTCAATTGGCGCATCCACTTGGGGCACTCGATTGAGTCAACTTAGCAGCGCCACCGGAGAAATCCTGATCTTGACCCGAGACCTAGCCGATATTGGATACGTAACAAAGATTCTGGATAAGCGTCCTCATAATATCTGGATAGTGGCACACACTGACTGCATCGAAGCTGCCAAAGCCCTGAAGGCGGCCAGACCCTGGCTCAGGATCGCGGTGCATCGCGACATTGGGGCTAAAGCCGTTCTGGTTGCCCCTGATACCGTTTGGATCTCCAGTAGCGATTTTGGAAAGACTGGAAAGCTTGGGTCAGCGGTGGGCTTCCATTCACCCAGTCTGTATTCGCAAACCCGTTCGCAGCTCTTCGACAAAGCTTGGCGTGAAGCTCAGGAGCTCATGGATCATCCTGAGATTACGAAAGGTTGATCATAAGGTTACGGCTGTTTTTTCATCGCCGGCGTTGGAGGTTATCGGTGCCCCGCCGTCACCACTCACGCATGGTGATCAGACGTTCCTTAAGCTCCGGTACCAAGAATGCGAATAGACGGTTGTATTGCCGATCAGGCCGATAAGCATCATCCCGAGCTTGCAGCGCAGTGCGGATGATCTGGCGCCGCTTAGCCCAAGTCCCCTTCTTGTCTTGTTCGGCCAATAGCTCGTTCTGTTCAAAGATTTCCAGCGTCCAGCCGAATTGCAGCAGAAAGGGCTTGTAGGAGTCGAAGGCTTGGTTGCTGACATTGAGCAGTCGCTCGAATCGATACCCTATCGGTCGACCATAGCGGGCGCTCAGCACTATGGAGACGGCCCCTTGGAATGGATCTGTCCAATGAGAGTTCGGAAGCTTTATATCTGGGTACGTAACTGCCATCCGCTCGCGCAGATCGACCCACCGTTCCCGGGATTGTGGTGTGTCCTCCCTGCCCAACTCCATCCAGAAAGAATGGAAGTCACGGCGCAGCACATCGGCATTTACCGAGCTTTCTAATGCCTCTGTCTGTGACAGGTAATCGTTATAGAACACGAGTTGCTTTTCCGGACTGAACGTCAGGTCATCCAGAAATACTTCAGCCCTCCTCCATTCGTTTACGATTGTACGACCGGTCAATTCCGGCACCGCGTACCAGCATTCAAACGCCATTCTCCCAGTGGCTCTGGAACGCGCCAGCGTCTGATCGTTCACGATGAAAACGTTTAGGTTGTTCAGGAAGAAAATGTCTTCTTCAGCTGTCTTGGTTGCGCTGGGATCAAAACTCTGGAATACCCAGATCATTGCCCCGCCATTAGCTCTGTAAAACTCCCGGCGTCCGACGATCTCAGTTAAAAAAGTGGTCGACAGCTGGACTTCGAACGCGATGCGCTCATTCCCCCTTACGACCTGGACATCCGGCTTGCGCCAAGTGGCACGATCGGCGACTGGTTGGCCTTTCCAGACCTTCTCCACCAGGGGCTCGCCGCACGATCGATCAGCAATCAGACTGTCGCGAATGATCCCTTTGAGTCGGATGTGGGCCTGGCTTTCCTTCTGCGCGTTGTACTTGATCGCTGTAATCTGAGCGGAGCTGAGCTCACCCTTTGTTGAAATGTCGCATTGAATGAGCCCTTCAATGACTGGGTGATGGCGGAAGTGAAAAAAACGATGTTGTGTACGAACCAGCAACAGAGCGGCCCCGCACAGTTGGCAAACCAACCAAGGCTTGTCTCGATCCAGAATGAACCGAGAAGCTAGCTCCGCCCTATCCTGTATGACCAAGGACAATTCACGGCTTAGGAAACTGCTGATTTCGATGGGCGTTGCGCTGTCCAGATCCATTACATCTGTCAGCTTCATCTGTTCGGTAGGCTGAGCGTATTCTAAGGTGCGCACGAACTCCCTCCCTAAGCACTGTACATGTTGCCGTGCAGACCATGACCTGTGCCCCGCTCGTACTTCAAGAACAGCTTCCCGGTTGCAGCTTGTAGCATGGAAACTCCTTTCTGAATGAACCGACATTCCTTGGCTTCACAGCGTCTTAACTTTTCTGGCTGCGCCGAGACCCACTGCCATAAATGGCCTCGGCTTGAAATCAAACAGCTTCCTTGATTGCCCCATCCTTTGCGTCGTCAGAACTGCATGCGACCAAGTCGAGGTTGACCTGCTCCTGCGTCGACAACACCTTAGACAGGAGCGCGTCCGTGGTGAGATTGTCGTACCTATCCTCCAGAGTTTTCCGTAAACGCATCAGGCGAAGGTTGGCGGTGCTCACCAAAGCGCCATAAGTGGTGGCTCTCACTTGGCCATAGTTACGAGATTCATCACCCACTGTTTTGGACGTACTCACTCCGGCGGCGATCGACTGGCCAACGACCCAAGCCGTGATGAACGGAGAACCGTTGACGTATCCGGATGCGGCAATGTCCTGCACATACCCATCGGCCTGGTTAACCTCCTTTCGATTCAGTTTGAAGCCCCCTTTCTTTAGCTCGATAAGTAGGATGTTCTGCATTTGGGCGACTGTGGCGTCCTGGGGATCAAACTGTTCAATACCCACCAGTTGGGCAGTAGATCGGTCTGGCAGCACTACGATGTCAGGCCGTTTGCGTTCGTTAATGAACGAGGCGTCGCCCTCCCCCCAGAGCTGCTTCGCCACGCTTTTCAATGTCATGTTCGAGCAATACTCCATGGACTCGAACTCTGGCCCGAACAACCAGCGCGATCGTAGGATCAGCGGGTGCAGTGTATGGAGCTCATCGGTCTCTGGATCTTCGGCCAACCTGGTGATGGCTTCGATGACGCTGAGCCGGCCATCAATCTCATCGAGCACACGCAAGGCGTCCTTGACCGACCAGTCCGCCAAGAGAGAGTCCAGGCCCTCAATATCCGTCGCAGGCAGATTGGCCAATTTTTGAAGCAAGGATGCCCCGCTCTTGGATTTCTCCAGGTTGATCACTGCTTTTACGGCCGTGGCGAGAAACTCCGGAGAGACCATCGGGTGCGCTTGTGCCACAGCCTTTGTGAAGGCTGTGACCTCAAGTTGAGCGCCGTGCCCTAGTGATTTGAGCTCTGACCGGTTCTGTACCAAGGCGTCTTCTGAAGTGGCTTCAACCACCTCGGCCGCCAATTCGTCTGCTACCTTGCCGATGCAATCCGCAGCGGCCTTGAACAGCTCCTCAACGACAGGCGTCGATTGAAATCCTGTCCAATCCTGGATCACTTGGTCTTCAAACCCCTGGGTGTCGACGATGACCTTATAGCGCTTAGCGAATCGTGTGCGGCCATCAAAGTTTGCGACCTGGCCGATGACCCACGAGGGGTTGCCTACGAGTCGGTGCTCAACCCAAAAGGCCACGCCTTGGTGGATGGACGAGTGGTTCTGCTGTGTGGAGTCGATGACAATGACTTTTGCTGTCCGGCCATCACTCAGTTGCAGGTTGTGCGTACGAGCATGCTGCTCAAGCTTTGCCAAGGTCAGAGGTGTGCCATTAACTCGAATCTGAAAGCCTGGGTCATGGATGAATCTTGCTGCAAGGACTGTAATGATTTCATTCGCGTCCGGCAGCTTTCGGGTGACTGACACCGACAAGCGCGTACCGGAGCCTTCACGTTGGCCAAACTCCTCGGAGCGCACCACGAAAGGACTGGGCCCTGACTCCGTTCCTACAGTGAACGTACTTAGTTTGCCGTCGCGCCAAGTTTCCACCTGGTATTCATCACCGAAGCAAAGAAGCCCATGCCGGCCAACTCCATTGCGGCCATAGGCTTTCCTGAATCTGGCGCTCTTGCCCTTGGGAAATTCGACCTTGAAACTTTGATGCTTGAGGCGATTGTACCGAAGCGTCATCCATCGCTTGCTGAACTGCTGGGCCGACATTCCGTGACCGTCGTCGACCACCGTCAGCGTTCCGCCAGGCTCAGAGGGGAGAAACAAGTCAACTTTGCTTGCGCCGGCATCCCACGCGTTAGCCACTAACTCAGTAAGAGCCACCTGTGGCACATGCGCGACGGGGCCCAACTCGCGGAGAAGATAGTCCTCCTCAAACAACGACAGGTGACGGGTTTGGTCGGACATCAATTTCCTCCATGGATTGGTGCTTCCAGGCCATTGGCTCAGCACTACGTAGTTCAGGAATCCTACCCTATTGGCATGCTAAGCAGAATCTGGACAAGGCAATCTTTCGAATCCTTCATCGCGATGTCTACAGCCGCAGGCGATCAAGCCCACACGGCGGTTCTCGAAGGTTTCAAGGCGGCCTCACGAGTGTTATGCACCCATGAGCCTACCGATCTCAAAAACTGCGGCGCGCCTTACGTCGGTAACAGCCTCGACCTTCTCTCCATTGTCCGTTTCGTAGAAATACGCCCCGTCGCAGTGAAGGCTGTCCAAGAGGTGACTCATGTCGTACACCTTTTCAGGGATGACCTCACCCTCTCCAGCCAGAATCCCTGCAGCGATCGAGTGATTCCCTCCATATACAAAACCGATACCCCAAGGTAACCAAAGATGCACACTATGATTATCGTCCTGAACCCACGGCCCTTGATAGTTACGGCTGTAGGGCCTTGTAGATGTCTGGCTCATGGCGACGAGTGCTTTGCGGAGCCAATAGTCGCCAGAGCTGAAACGTAACCTCGGAGGCTCCATGGCCATGGAAGCACGATATCCCGGGAAAGCTTGAGGACGTACTGGTTTGGGGGAAGTGGTCGGCCAAGCCAGCGAGATCCGGAGGCGGAGAATAATCTGTCGCGCACGGCTGATCCAAAGAACCAAGCACCATCAAGGTTTGGCAGCGCGTCTTGGCCACGTTCAGCTACCGCCAGCAGATGTTCTGACTGAAGCGGCCTGAGGATTGCGCGGATCAAATCAGGAAGACCTTTTGGATTGGTCAGCGCAATCTCCTTAGCGACCTTCATGAGGTGGTTGTATACCGCAATATTGGTGCTGTCGGTTGTGTACATGGAGCCCTCTTTTGGAGTGATACCTCCTATTCAACGGTAAGCGGCCCACAAGCGCGCACCGTCTAACGGATCAATCACACCCACTGCTATTTTCGATTGTCCATTGATTTTTCTGAGATACACGATTTCAGTGTCAATCCCAGCCTCAGCAACCACCATTGCCCATTCTGATCACCGGCTAAGCCCTCAAGCCAAGGTGGTAACAGTAAAGTGCTTGGCAATCCACCCACAAAAATTTACGAGCGCTTACTAGCAACCAGCTTTTCTCGAATCAAATTGAACAGCTCTGCCTGATACACGGCATCGTCCAACGCATCGTGATTGCCAGACGTTTCAGGGCTTACGACCTTCTCAATCTCGCTCGACCGAGTCGATTTCCAAGTGCACTGGGCGGTACCGAAGAACATCGATTTGATGTCCAACGCGGCAATGCCAAATGGGTTCTCACCGAGGTACTGGTGGAAGTAGTAATTCACGAAGCTCCAATCGAAGGATGCATTGAAGCCCACGAAAACTACCGACTGGTCTGCGCCGGCAAGAGACTCAACCCAAGCCTTGAACTGTGACATTGCCTCAGCGGGCTCCAATCCCTCTTTACGCAGCTTATCTAGGGACAAGCCCGTCACCTCTAGAGCTGCAGGAACGAACTCTTCAGAGATCGGTTTCAGGTAGCAAGAGAACTGCTCCTCCGGGTTTGAGGTCAAGCACGCGCCGATTGACAGCATGCTGTACTTCCCGGGAATTGGGCCTGAAGCCTCAACATCTACGGAAACGAAAATTTCTTTGTCGGCGTTCATAGTCACCCCGTTTGAGCAGTTGCCAGGCTGGCAACCACAGCGTCCATTACCAGACACCAAAATGCTGGAAATGATCGGCAGGCAAATTCGATGGGAGAAAGGCAAGTCGCCCCGCCCTAGCCCCATCGAACCCTTTCACCGACCATCGTCTTGGTCGATTACTTATCTTCCATCACTGGAGACGGCCGCATAGACAGAATCGAGTCGGTCAGATCTTGGAAGGTCAGCGCCCTATTCGGGAATGCCTTTGCCATCGCAGTTGGATACAAACGAGTCCGGATATCTGAGTAAGTCCATACGGGCTGATTGTTGCGCTCACCAGTGACAGCGGCCAGCTCAGCCAGCTGCTTGTCAGAAAGGCCCATGCCTGCCAAGTCCATGCTGAACAGCTCCTTCCGTGCAGCGACATCGGGCCGAGTAAACTCTTCAACGATAGCTGCACGACGACGGAGCGCTGCGTCAAGAACTGAGAGCCGATTGGTGCACAAGATCACCACGATTCGGCCGCCATACTTGCGCAATTCATCTACGCCTTGGATCAAGGTGTTCACTGCCACCTTGTCTTCGTGGTGGCTATGGCTTTGCGATCGGGAGGCCGCGATCGAGTCACCTTCATCAATAATCAGGATTGCCCGGCGCTTCTTACCCGCTGCCTCGGCGACTTCCGCGAGAGCCTGGGTCAAGAGAGTGCCCATCTCGCCGACCTTACCAGAACCACGAACGCGGTTGCTCAGCTTGAACAGAACCGAGTCCTCAGCGCGCGAATCCAAGACTATACGGTTAGCAATGCACTCTGCTGTTGCAGTTTTCCCGGTACCGACATCGCCATGGAAGATCACCAGGGGATACTGATCGGCTACGAGGTTGCAGATCGGCAGCACACTTTTATGAAACTGCTTGCTCCACTCGGACAACTGGCCCTGGTTCAGTAGCAGCTGGAGCTGGTTCTGCACACGTTCATAGCGACCAGCAAACCCGAGCAATACTTTCTCGCGATCAGTCAGCTGGATGTCCGGCAACTCAATGGCCGAGTCAAAAACGGAGGTTGTGCTCATCGGGTGTAGTCCTTACGTTCCATGCCAAAGCCATTGCTGGAGTATTCACGCCCACCACTCTGGGTCAGTTGGGAGTGAGAAATATCCGCGTAGTTGGTCGACCAACTGCCTTTCATTTTGCCGGCCATGTTCTCTTGAGCTTTCGAGTCGTAGGCGTCAGTGGTGCCGAGAACGATCCGCAGTTTTGGGCTTGAGAGTTTTGGCCAGAGGGCATTTCCTGGTCGCTGGTTCGCAAGCGAGCCAGACTCATTGACGTAGAATCGTGCAGCCTTGTACTCGACTCCGTAGCTTAATAGGGTGACATCGACATACTCGAGGTAGCCGTACTTGGCCAGAACCTCAATGTCATGTCCCCACTCACGGGCCTCGGGCTCGGTGATCGCGCCGCTGCTGGAAGCGATCATCACGAGGTCAGCCGTGATACGCCGCATGACCGCTGCAATATCAGTCGTAGTGAAGGTGCTGGTTTGTGTGGAGGTAGAACTCATGCTGCGCCCTCCACCTTGAAGCCCTTGCCGAACAGCTCTTTCCACACCTCAAGATCGTCTTCAATCGACGCAAAGTGAGCGGTTTCCCAGGACTCCTGAGCGATCTGAACGATCTCCTTGCGCTCTTCCTCTGTAATACGGCTCGCGACATTGTTCGTATCGCAAACCGGGTCGATGATCACGACCGGTTCGGAAAATTGAGAAACCCATCCGTTCTCGGGGAACTTGATGACCTCCTTCAGCCCGGATTCTGCGATGTACAGAAGGAAGTCACGGAAGCGTTTCTCAAGCAAGCCGGCCTTCCCGTTCACTTCAAGCACGTGGGCCATGATCAGCTCGATGTGGAAAGACTTCAGAGGAGCACCCTTCCAGCTGCGCCACTGCTTGGCCATACGCACAAGGGTGCGGAAGTCCGGATCCTGATCCTTTCGATCCTTTACGAACTTCACTTGGCAAGGCGCGCAGGTCTCGGTTTTTGTGCCATCGATCCGGTCGAACTGCCAGCCGTAGCCCTCCTTGTTAGGGTTTTCGATGACCGGAACGATGTCGACCTCAAGCCCCGTACCTACGAAGGTGACCTTCGCTGCCTTACGCTGGATTTCGAAGTCTTCAACAGATTTGTTCGGGTAGAGCTTGATCAGCGCATCGTAGATTTTCTGGCTCAGTGTCGCGAAGGTTTCCTCATCGACCTTCTGCCCGCTGATGTAGAAGACCACGTCAACGTCGGCTGGAAACTGGGAGTTAGGGCGCAGGATGGTGTGCTTGGCAAAGGAGCCGGCCTTCACCACTTTCTTGATGATGATTTTGTCCTGCTTCTTCAGGCTGTCCTTCAGCGCTGCGATCAGGCGGTCGACCTGAGCGTTGTAGGTTTCCCGCTTGTCCTTGGGCAGGCGCAGCACGTTACTGTCGTAATACTTGATCTGAGTGTTGGTAAGTGGCATCTGCCGCCCCCTTCATGGATATGTGTTAATCGCAAAGCCTCCCTACCAGCGGCTCCAACACCTGCCGACGGACGAGATGGCGCACCAACTTGAGCGCTATGCCTAAATGCCCTTACAGCTCCCTGAGGCTTGAACGTCCTGCCCCCTCAAAAGATCCGGCCAGGAAAATTGCGAACTCCAGCTCGCTAGCGTATGATTACTATACGCATAGTTTTTATATGCAGTCTAGTTTTTATACGCTATTGAGTTTCGATCATGACAAACGAATCCAGACCCACGGACGACCAACCCAACAGCAAGGGACGGCAAGGAGCACGTTGGGGACAGGAACGCCGATTGGAATTTATCGACTACCGACTGCGGTGGGATGGCCAGATCAACCGAAGCAGCCTCACTGACTTCTTTGGCATATCAGTGCCACAGGCATCATTGGATATCACGGAGTACGGCAAGCTTGCCGAGAACAACCTGGAGTACGACACCCGGGCGAGGGTTTATAGGGCGACCGACACATTCAAAGCGGTTTTCCGATCCACCTCGGTCGAGCGCTACCTGGATGATTTGCTTCGCGTGGCCGTGCAGCCAGAGATCCCATATGGAAACTTCTTGGGTTGGCAGTCCCCTGTAGCCGCAGTACCCAAACTGGGCCGTCGACTAAACGCAGGAGTTGTTGGGGAGATCCTGCGCGCAATTCGCGAAAAGGGTTTCGTAGAGGTCTTCTATCAGTCACTGACAGACCCTGAAGGTGGCGAGCGGCGACTTTCGCCTCATGCTTTGGTGCATGACGGGAACCGCTGGCACGTCCGGGCTTACTGCCACAAACGTCAGGCCTTCCGGGACTTCTCTTTGACCCGTATCAAGTATTGCAAATACGGCGGGCAAGATCGGGAGCGAGCTGATGATGACTTCGCGTGGAACACCATCGTGGATGTCGTTCTCGTCCCGCACCCTGGCCTTAGCTCGGCGCAGCGCCAACTGATTGAGGCCGACTTCCTGATGGAACAGGGCGAGATGCATATCGCATGTCGTCGCGCTCTGCTTATGTACCTGCTGTTCCAGCTTAACCTGAATGACGATCAGGCTGGCCAGAAGCCCGAAGTCATCCAGCTCGCCCTCAAAAACAGGGACGAGATCAGGGCACTCCTCCAGTATTAACCCATAAAAATTTAGCCAACACTTAACACCTCAGCTACCGGAATTGTCACGATGGCAAACCTTGAAAATGATTTCATTCTGATCACGGGCAGCATCTCTCACAAAACGGAGAAGCGTTTCGTCGATCGCGCCCACGCCTTCACCCGGGCGCTCACTAAAAGCATCTTGGACGCTAATGGCGGACTTGTTGTATACCTTGCCGGTGAACCCAAAAATGATGATGGTGACCTGCTTACCTTCGATTGGACGGTAGCTAACGAGGCAAGCGCGCTTGCCTCGAATTACACACCGGCACGCCAGATGAAGATCGTCACATCTCTCAAAGCCATGTCGGAGAAGATGTCCGAAGAGCAGCGGATGTTCATTCGGCGACTGCAGGCCAAGAAGTTCGCAGAGATCATCTATATCGATGATGACCTTGTGACCGGTGGCAATATCGGGGATGAGCAAGTCGAAGTGGCCACTGCGATGATTGCCATCGGTGGAGGCCGTGGGGTATCCGATCGGGCGCAAAAAATGCGCAGAAAACGCCTACCCGTTCTGCCCTTCGACTTGCAGGTCGGAGGCTTCAGCGATGATGGTGTCGGGGCGATCGGCTTGCATAAAGCGTTCTTCAGTGACCCACTGTCGATGTTTCCAATCACTGGGGAGCAAGTGAAAGGGGAACTGGGGACACTTTCTTTGCAAGAACCTATTTTCCCGCTGGAAGAGCTGGCAGAGATGACGGTGGGGCTATTCCAAGCAGAAAGAGAAGCTGAACAAGCCTCCCGGACTCCAGATGTTCTGATTTTGACTGCCCTGTCAGTTGAACTGGCCTCAGCCAAGCTTGCCTGCGGGATTCAGGATGAGACGCCGCATCGGCGCTCTGCGAACTACATCCACTATTGGACGACGATCCTGGACAGACACGATGGCCCTGTTTCGTGTGCGATCGCTTCGCTAGGTTCGGCAGGTAATGTGAACGCCGGCAACATAACCACCCAGCTTTTTTCAGAGCTGAAGCCAAAAAAAGTGCTGATGATGGGCATCGCTGGCGGGCTGCGAGGGAAGATGACCTTGGGTGAGGCCATCGTATCGGAGCGTGTTGTGTATTACGAAAGCGCTGCCGCGTTGGCAGATGGCGTCCTGGCGGCGCGCCCTGAGATGCAACGGCCTGGAATGGCGACGCTTCAGGATCTCAGCACCTACTTCTCTTCTCCATCACTCTCCGACCGCTTGCAGGAGCGCGCAAAGGCGCTAGGTGTGAGCATGCCGAAAGAGTCCGCAGCTGGCGAAGTCGCACCAAAATTCAAAGCTTCCACTGCAACGATCGTGTCCGGGGAAAAACTCATTAGGGACTCCGAATTCTTCGCACGGCTACGACAGATCCACGATAAAGCCTGTGTCGCGGAGATGGAGGCTTATGGTGTCGTGGATGCCTGCGAGAAACAAAACGTCCCGGTCTTGGTCGTCCGAGGAATCAGCGATTTCGGCGACGACAAAAAGGATGATCTTTTCCACAAAGTTGCGTCCGATGCTGCTGCCATTGTGGTCGTTGACTACATCATTCATGGCTGGAGTCGGGCTCCAGGTCACTGAATACCAGGCCCAAAATGTCGAGCCCCCTATATGAGGCGTTCGGTGCGAAAGCACGTCGGTGACGTATCTTCCGCCACTATCCATACTTAAGTGTTGATGGTGGCTCGGGGCTGGAGGCATCTGACTTTAGTAAGGAGCCCTCACCCCTTACGTGCGAAAATAAAGGACGGATAGGTGGACGCATCAGCGTTCTCATTGTACCGACGCTCATACAGCCGCTCCCCCGCAAACGCCTGCGGGCCAGCGACGATGAGGGCATTCTCTGGATTTGTACTCACCCATAGGGCGCGTCCTCCAGGCATGAAACCGACGAGGTTAGCCTCCGAGGTGTCCCCTACAAGCAGCTTCCCTTCTCCTGTCAGATAGCCTCGTAGCACGCCAAGTCCGATGTTGTGAACCGCCAGGGGCTCCCACTTTACGTCCTTGGGCTCGGTGATACCTCTTCATTGCCTTAGGCACGGCGCCGGTGGCGTCGTATCATTCGGCCGCTCGAGCTGGACTGGACAGTTGTTATCACTAGGCACGGGAAAACCAGTCTGTACTTTGGCTCGCGTCTCTGAACCTGCACCCCACGCTGAGCCCTGAGTAACCCCCCAAGGCCCACAAGGTAGGCAAAGCTAAACCTCGTTACGATTTTGCTGGAGAATTGTACGCTCCCCGATTTGCCTGATCATCTCGTTAAATTCTTTTCTGGCTTGAATCGCCTCTAGGGTAGCCTGCATCTCCAAATCTACGAGATTGGCAGCCGGATCAATAACATACGTCTGCGCTTCTCTGTATTTCAAGATTGCTGGCAGAATCAAATAGGCCGGATAAAAACGAAGCGTTCCATTTCCAGCTTTCTGTATCATACCCACCCACCGCGTCTGCTCAGCGTTAGGTTCTACATTTGTAACAACTCCACCGCTCACCCCATTCATCTCTTCATGAGTGTATTCACGCTCAAACCTGAGGTAGGGGTTTCCGTTCTCCATTGTGGAGAAACCAGGATAGGTAAAACGATGAAGGTTGGTGGTAAAGTCATGCTCGCCATTTTCAGCAGGCATTACATGATTTTCCTCGATGGGATACCCTGCTGCTAGGAATATCAATCCTTCCTGGAATTCATCTCGCCTCAGGTAACCAAAACTATCTGGGGTATCAAAGTCCAAGAAGTGTTCGGGGTATCCCCCTGGCATCGGTTGCCCCATCTCTACCAGCACAATATCCTCATCATCAATCCATGGGATATCGCTCTTAATCAACGAGCCGATTTCCCAACCTCGAATTGGATACAGGAGCTTGCTCACGTCATCCCACTGACTTTCCGCTAAGGCGTTGGTGAAAAATGGCGACTCATTCTGAGGCTCCGAGTAATGAGCTTTTATAACATGCTGCGCCGTAAGAAGAAAAAATTTCTCCTCATATTTTATCAACAGCCCCGTGCCGCCAAAGTTATAAAGTACATCTGCAAAGAAAAATCCCCGCCTCTCCAGCTCTTCATTGCAGTGGGTGAATATAAGCCGCCTAGACGCTTGAATCATATTGCCTTGTATAGCCCTGGATATAAAGCCATCAGGCTCCGGCCAACTGATTGACATCTCTCCACTCCCTCAATCTAAGCTAATAACATAAATTTAAATTTCAGTGACGCACTTACTCATATCGACGCGCACACATCATCCTTTGTAACGACCAAGCAATCAATGCTCTAATCCAGCCATCAAGCTATAGGAATCAGCAAACGAGTCATCACCTCTAGAGATACTCATATGAAGCTTAACTTTTACTATTTGCCGCTCCCCTATTACATATTGACTCAGCACGACTATGCCCATTTGTCCATTAGATAACTTGCTTTCGCTCGAAGCAAGCACATCGCCCCGCTGATGGATATTGAATACAATCTGGAGTGGCGCACCGCTGCCACCAACTTTTAGGAGCTCTTCAATGCTGGCGACCGACGATCCTTTCGAACTGGCCGAGCGGTACCAGAACCAGCGAGGGCAATGGGTGGTAGGTGGACTAGAGCCCCAGGTTTTCTGGCCAAACCGTCCTCAAATCGTCAGATTCGAGGGTCTTGATTTCCTCCTGCAGCCAGCAGTAATCGACGGCCAGCACCGTAGCCTCCCGGCGATTGCGATTCGAGCAAACGGCTATGGGCTATCTGTAAATGAGGGTCGTGCAGCTGTCATGCGCTTGGCGACGGCTATCGCTTGGCGCGAAGGCAAAAAGGTTGACATTGTCATGTGGGGAGGCGGTAGCAGCCCATTCCGCGTGGGCAGGATGCTGAACAACGCTATCACCGAGTATTTCTCAGACGAGAACCTTCATGTTCCGCAGAGCGATGAGGCTCGGAAGGCGCTGGCCTACTACCGTGAAGGGCTGTCACTCGGCAATCCCTTTTACTCGTTTCTAGGTTTCTATAAGGCTTTCGCACGCTCTCTTCCAAATGGCCGGGAACGAGGGCCATGGATCGAGCAGACATTGCCCCAAATGACGGATAGAGATGCGATCTCTCGGCGTGAAGAGCTGGAGGCGCATGGCGAAAATATCTCCCAATACCTGGCCACACAAGGACGCCATGCGATCGCTCATGCTGAGCGCGAGGATATCGTCGATCCAGACGATCCAGATGACCACCAACGAATCCATTTCGATAATCCGCTGATGCGCCATCTCGCGGAGCTGGCAATGGATGAACGGCTTGGTGTACGGCCTCCCTCGTCATATGAGCGCGATCACCTTTACGAGCTGGAGGGTTTTCGAACCCTGTTCGACAACGAGCAATTGGAGGCACTTCGGAGAGGTGAGCTTGCCGAGGGCCGCGAGTACATACTTCCAGATGACTTCTACGTAATGGCTCGAAAAGGTAAGTCGTGTGTTCACCTCGGTGGAATGCGCATGACAGACGGAGGGATGAACGAAGGAAGGCTTGGCGTCAAACTCGAATCTCCTAATGGCAAAGTGGCGATTGAATTTTGGATGGACTTCAGAAATGAGCGGCTCATTATCGACCCCATCCGAGGATGCGTATTGCTTAACACAAGGCGCGAGAGCCGGAGCGACATTCAGGCCGAGATTGCTCTTGAGCAGTTCAAATTCTTCATGTACTGCAATGGCTCGGTGGAGATTTGGTCTTCCGACCGAGAGCACCGAATGGGCAAATCAGAAGCCTACATGTTGCCCGTCAATTGGAGCCCAGATTTCACTGGCCACCAACAAAGCCTTATTGGGCTGCAGGAGCTCTTGAAGGACGTGCCCGAAACGGGAGACGAGGCTGCCGGTTGATCAGGCAACGCAGGGCCAAGCCGCACGCACCGAGCTTCTTGATATGACCCGGGGCACGCCAGAACTTTTTCGGCAGTAAGACCTCGCTTCATTGCCCTCGAAGGACAACACCTTCCAGCGGGTTGCCTCTGAAGCTGCAGCGATTGTGGCGAGAGACTATGCGAAATACTGATGGAGCCGCCGCTGACAGGCCCCAGCTTTTGTGTTTACAGATGATTTTCACTAAGAAGCGCCCTCCGCTGGGTGAGACCTACCCGGCCGTTCTGTAAATCTCGAAATTACATCGCGTCAACCTGTAACGACCAGATGATATGGTTACGGCGGGAGCCTAGTAGGCAAGCGAACGGCAATTGAAGGATGATCAGCAAGGGAGTGTTGCGATGAGTTTTACAGAAAAAATGAGCGCCATGATGGAGCTCTTGAGGCTGATCAACACCGATGACCTGATCAAGGAAACATCGTATAAGTCTTGGACATCGCTAGACGGCACATCGATTGTTGCAACGGATAGCAATACCTATTTTATAGTGCTCGAGCTTTTAGCAATCGAAAATTCGACAATAGCAAGTAGATTCAGTCGCAAGACTATTTACAAGTTCATTGAAGACCGCTTACCAAAAATCAAACGTTCTGGAGAGATCCCCGTTTCCGCTGAGGTATTTTTTTTAGAACTCCTGGAGCAACAACCGACGTCGATGACGATCACAGTTCCCATTTCGGGCATTCGCCTAGACGATGGCATACGTGAGTTCGAGCTGGCGTGCTTTAATTTTGGATATTTGCAAGATTTGGAAATGCCTTTGGCCAACCAGAAAGGCATTTACATCAGCACGATTATAAGCGAAGTTTACGATAAAGAAATCGCTTATGAAAAGGCCGAAAACGCATTCCTTAACTTTGGCAAGCTGATCGTTTTTCTGGCGGGAAAACAGGACAAAAGCATATTGATTGAGACCGGGCTTCCGCTAAAGCCAGATATGTCTCATGAGCTAATGTATGTGAGCACTAACTCTTATCAAATTCGCGACGCCAAAGGTTTTATGTCGACGGGCGATATCCGGAACAAAACGATAGAGAAAATTCCGGTAAACAATCCGTTCTTTACTTCGCGTGAAGAGCTAGGAAAGCTTTGGGGGCTATACGAACGCAAGCATACAGGCGCTAAGCTTCAGGATCTGGAAGCAAGGATTTTGAATACTGCCCTCGCCCTAGGTGAGTCGGCGTCAACCAAGGACATGCGCAACTCAATACTCTACACCTGTATAGCACTGGAAGTTTTGTTCTCCCACAATGACGCATCGCTCTTCCAGAAAAGCATTGGTCAAAACGTTGCCGACCTGTTTGCATTTATCGTAGCGAAGGATGTTAGCGGACGGAAGCACGTTGCGAAGCTAACCAAGAAGGTTTATGGGATGCGGTCAGCGATTGTCCACGGTGGGGATAAGGAATTGTCTAACGACAACATTACTGTAAACCACTTCATGCGTGGTGCGCTTACAGAGCTTTTGACTGCCGAGCGCTTCAAAGATACAAAGCGACTTTCCACTATCTACGACATGATGCAAGACGCTCAATACTCTTACTGAGGTCAATTAACGTGAGCGTAGCTATCGTGCGCTCACGTTTATCAAATAATCCAGAATCTTTCTACCCAGCATCTCCTTACGTAAGTGCGGCTAAATTTTTAAGGGTATGCCTAGAGGTTACGCTTTTTCGTCGGAAACGCTTCCCCCCCGAGCTGCTCATCACCTTGACCTCCCTGGTCATCTTTAATTTCCCGACTACATCCAGAGGAAATGAGATGACCAATTCATCCTTGCCTAGCCTCCAAAAACACACGTTGTCTGACCCTGCAAGCCGCACGATGGTCACGTGGATTGTGTGGCGAGAGCTGTCCGACGATGGGAACAGCACGTACAAAGCAAGCATCCATGACGACAGTCTTGATCTGCTTCTGGTCGGCTTTCTAGGGCAAGATTTAGAGCTTACGCATGACATGCTCTTGTTTAACGATGAGTGGGCGCCAGAAAATATCTGCGGGCTTGCCCGTGCTGGCGAACCCGAGGCGGAGGCGGAGCATGCGCAAAATGTCTTATGGATGTCTTTGACGATGACTTGGATTTGTGGCGAGAGTCGGCTACCGGTTGCAAATCGATTCCAAAGAAGCTGGTGCTGTCCCGTGAGGTGAACATAACGTTTGCGTGCCCTGCCGGGACGGCTGTCGTAAATCAGGCCCGGCGATGCTCGCCGTTGTCCTGACCCTGCCGGGCTTCCATCCTCACGTCCGCGCGCTCCGCTTGCATAGAGATCGAGGTCACTAGCTAGCTTGGACATTCCCTGCGGCTACCACATACTAGCTTCCATCCATCGTGGAGTGAGGTTACGCAAAAAATGGCATGGTCATTTTGGAAGGACAAACGCCCTGCCTGGATACAGGCGGAGGAACGAGATTTCATCAGAGCAGCCAACAGCCTGAAGACATTGCAGGTGACACCACGAGGCGGCATGAGGATTGACCCCGAAGAACTGAGGGATCAGATCCTCGCCGCACGAGAATTGTACAAAGATTTGGTTGAGAAATAGTGATGCTGGATCTCCTGCCTATGCTGTAGCTGTAGCTGAATCCTGCCCGTGTCGCAAGACGCGTGGTGACCTAACGAACGAGGTTCGGCAGGATTCGAATGGTGACCTCTGCGATACCGAGCACCTGCGCCACTACTACCCCCAGCTAGGCCCACACTGGTGAATCCTATTCACCAGTCAAGTACGTCGTAAATGCTTAGGGTTTCCAGGCACTATATCCTGCCTCGAGCAAGCGTACTCGGGGGCACTGCTTTGGAGGCTGCTGTCTAACTTCGAGCAGCTTCTCTTGCAACCAAAACGCATCCTGCGGTGAAAATGAGTACCACGTCTCCTCAAGCTCAAGTTCGAACCCACCCTCTTCAATCGTTCGAACGCCTACTACGATGCCTGCGCCTTCTGTACCTTCAAAGAGCTCAGGACTTGCATTCTCTACGTGTACAACACCTACGGCACTGAACTGCCATGCACCACACGATAATCGATACTTCCTGGCGAGCGAGCCGTCGTACCGTACTGCAGCAGTCGCGCTTTCAACATCCGTCTGCTCCGCGATAGCCAAAGCTTCGGACAAGCAAAAGGCGATCTCTTCCGCAACCTCTGCACTGACGTCTACCCCTTCAGACTCAAATTCAATTCTCGCACCTCTCCGATTAGTGCCTGCAACACGGCATTCATAGCGCTCATCGGATTCCCGGCCGCGCCAGCAGAGAAAGTCGCGTTTGAAATCTAGTACACCAGCGGTATCTACGTTGGATGAGCTCACTGATAGTTCCTTCCGTTCTTCTTAGATTCTTTTTCTGTTTGTTCTATCTGTGCAAGCAGATAGCCTCCAACGCATAACTGCTCGATTAGCCAGGACGCTTCGTCAAAGCAGAAGGTGTACACCCAGTCCTCGATACCCAAAAATGGAAGGCAAAGCTCATCATTGAACCCTACGAATAGCTTGTAGGAATCACGCGTACCGGGATATCGGAAAGATCCAGAAGCACCAAAGAGCACAAGGTCAGAGTCGTAATCATAGCCGTATAGTCGATCGCATCCGCTCGCCGAACTTCTCGATAAAATCAACTGGTAGAAAATCTTACAAAAATCGAGTTTGAGCGGAAGCCCAATTTTTACTTGGCTGGCGGCGCGTTCAGTACTGATTTTCAATAAGGTGGCAAGGCTGTCCGCAAGCTCTCCACATTGTTGCGCTGTAAAGGAGTATTCAGAATCGTCCAAAATACACGTGACGACGTTCCCGGTTAACTCAATCGAGGCTGTGAATACCCTTTCTTCAGTGAACGCCCGACACATCATTGAACGTTCAGCTTTGAAGATTGTGCTGATCGGCAAACAACTTTTATCCAACACCCGCATATACCATGCACCTAAATACAAATTTAAACGGCTCGTCGCTTAAAAAACTTTAGGAGAAACTAAAAATATTTATTCTGATGTCGCGTATCACGTAAAAATGCCTGGAAAAATTGCAGTGCGCGCCCTTCGGGACGGCTGTCGTGAACCAAGCCACCGCCAAGTCGGCGTCTTGTCCCGGTGGGCTTCCATCCTCGCGCCTCGGCCTCGCGGCCAGCGCGCTCCGCTTGCCATAGATTCCCAGCCGGCAATCGATAGTAGTGTGGGTTGATGTTGGCCTGGGCGATAGATGTGATCCAGTACCGCAGTAAAACAGGGAGCGGGGGTACCACCGCAAGGAAGGTGATATGTGGGTCGGCGATCAACTGCAGGCAGGCGAAATGCCAATATCTTACGCGAAACGTTTATTTGCGCCAGCCCTCAAGTTTTCTTAAGAACTTCCGTTTAACAATTAAGCGGCTTATTTATGAGAGAAAACGCATGAGCATAAAACTACCACCAAACAGATTTTATACTTTCAAGGATCCTTCGCTCGACAATGGATCGCTTGAGATTACGTATGCTGTATTCACTCGACCCGGCACACCTGAAGTTGGAACAATAGACGAGACGAATAGCTATGGGGTCTTCTTGAACAGGGAGCTCGACGGCATTATTTCCTTGGACATCGATGACTGCCGTTTTAGTTTGACGCAGAAACAAGCGAGTGTGTTGGCCTCAAGACTTACAGAGCTAACACAGGTTGATGAATGAATACCTGCGCTTCTCAGTGCTAGAGCCTTCAGCATCCTAGGATAGTCGCCGGCCGAATCCAGTCTCACCCCGGAGCTGTTCCTCAACGAACTCTATCGACGAATTTAGCTCGTCCTGTATTTCTTTGAAGACTGAGTCGAGGTCAGGATGATTGCCTGACGACCGCAGCTCAGCCACTAATCTGGATAGCTCCCGTCCCTTGGCCATGGGCATCTGGATGTTGCAGTACACAGTCTCTTCGTCGTGACGAGTCATAGATCCTCCGGTCTGTTTGGGGCGCCATTTCTTGCTTCTTGAGACAACAAATATTTTGAGCTTGAAGATTGGAAAACGTTGACCGTTGGTGCTGTGCGCGCCCTTCGGGATGGCCGTCGTGAACCGAGCCGCTCGCCATGGCGGCGTCTCGGCCCAGTGGGTTTCCATCCTCGCGCCTCGGCCTTGCGGCCTGCGCGCTCCGCTTGCCATCTGAGAGCCATTTAATTCTTGAAAACCTTCATCGTTTGGCGGCTGCCAGTAGGATGGATAGGTTCTGGGGCATAGCAACAAACCTATCTTTCGATAGCAATGTGCTTTTTGCACATGGCTGTCGGCCTTGAATTCGAGAGGTCGGCGAGGAATAGACCCAATGCAGAAGCACCAAGCACAAAGCCCTTTGAGGAGCTTTAAACATAGATCTTATTTATGTCAAACGGCGGGGTATGCAGTCCAGTTCTCAGAAAGTCACGCGCCTTGGCCGGATTAAACTTTTTCTTGGAAATCGTTTCTTTTGTCACCTTAGGGTAAACAGCCCGAAAGATCATTTTTTCCGATTCGCTCTCCTAGCTTTTTTTTGGCTTTTATTTTTTGATTTTTTAGTAGTTGGTCGCGGTCGTTTGCTCAAAGTTTGGTTGAATACGAAGGTAGCGTCATCGCCAAGTTGACGATCACCTACAGCCGGAAACTGATAGCTTGTTTTTTCAGCCGGGACAGTGGAGTCCGCATAGATCCCAAGCGTAGCTCTCAGGTTTTCGACCTCTACCCGCTCCTCCTCGGTGTACTCGTCGCGGATGAAGACGCATAGATCCTCGGAGCCTCCTTCGTAGTTTTTGAGTGGGTGATCAAAGCCGAGTGCAATGATGGTCTTAGCACCAGGGAACCTCAGCTTTGCGCACTGAGCGTATGACAACAACAGCGCGCTTCGGTATTGCCTATATTCCGCACCGGGCTGCCCTGCAGGCTTGGGGCACGCCAGGAAAATGTAAAGTATATCGGGTGCTTGCTGGGTAGTTAAAGTGCGAGCCCTGCGTACATATTCCCCCGCCTTAGCTAGCTTCATCATCTCCAAGAAATGGCGGGACAGTTCGCGCCTCATGAACCTGGTCTCACCCGCCATCAATCGCAAAGCGAGTTCGGTTTCATGATTCGCTTGTTCAGCGCCAAAATTAGTAATGGTGGGGTCGCCTACCGTGATAAATTTTTCGATTAGCGCGTCCCAAAATCCACTCACTCTATTTTGGTGGTGCATCTCCCGATACTCCGGGAGTGATAACAGTTGAGGGTAAAGCGTCTCGTCAAAGCTGACATGGTTAGGGACACCCTCCATCTCCGGTAGGAATCCATGCTGATTGTCATCAGTGTGTTGTAGGTAAGACGCAATTAATTGCTCTTCACCTGCACTCGTTACCACTGTATTCGGATTGAGCAGGAATGCCTTGCGCGTTCCTAGGTAATCGATGAAATCTTTGACCGTGCTCATCTCGTGCATCAGCACTTCCAGCGAGATCTCGTCGAAGATGTGAACAAACTCTTTACTGGGGTCTAGCGGCCCTGTAGTAAACGGAAGCTCTGCATAGGCATTGTGATCCAAGCCGGTCTGGATCATGTGTGAGCCAACGCTGCCTGAGAAATGCTTCGCACAAGCTTCAGCACTCCCCCGTGTCACAGCCACAAGGTGATAACGCACCCTTGGTATGTCTGGAATCTGCACAGGCAGTGATCGGGTGCATTTTGAGTCCAAAAACACCCTATGAGGAAACCGCTCCAACCAGCTTTTGGCACCATATAACTGCTTCGCAGAACTTGTAATGGCGCGTTTGTACCAGCGCTTCCAAGCAACCGCAGTGTCAGCCTCCGACTGATATGTAATGTGCTTGTCGGAAAAAATGATGACGTCCTCACCGAACACCACCATTACATCGGCAAATTCCTTCGCGCTCCCCTTCCCTTGGCGCATGTCTTGGTCAGTATGCAGATTGGCATGTGCCCACAAACTTAAGAAGGATTTCCGGCATAGCCTCATCAGTAATCGCTCGGAGTCGTTGACACCCTCCGCATCTGATATGTCGAAAACACCTGATCTTTCCGAGCTGGACATCGCGACACTCCCTAGTTATCTAAAATCTATCAAAATTCGAGGCTTGGCGTAATGGCGATCTGGTACCCGACGAAGCGATACCCCTGCCGAAAAAAGGGAAGCGCGTGCAACGGCTGGGTGTCGTCACGTTCGGCTGACTGGGCAGGCTTGAGCAAGCAAAGTCAGCTGTACGCACTCCGATTTTTGAAAGCAGGTGATTTGTAGAGAAAATGACGCCAGCTATCGATTCACATCAATGCTCCGAGCGCACCTAATCCCAAGGTTGCATGGCAGATTAATATCAGTAATCCTTCAGTCTAGGCGCTTCAAAAATGCATGACTTTCTAGCGCTGAACCTTATGGGATTGTCCCGCTAATGCCACTGACCTTGCCGTTGACTGAGGCAGGGCACGTACAAGGCGCACGTTTGCGCTTGGGGAGCCAGAATCGATATGGCGACATGCACCGCACCGAGTAAGGGTCACCGCTCCGCAAGCGCGGCAGCCAATTGTCCTGCGTGTAGAAACCGTTATGGCGGCTATGGAGCACGCTCGTATTCTTCCCCCTCCTACTCTTCTCCGTCATCGTCCTCTTCATCTAGCGGCGGTGGGGGGCGGACGTCACGTGCACTGCCCAGTGGGGTTCCGGAAATCTACCGTCGTCCGCTATCTGAGGTACCAAGCCTCGTCCGCAGCGAGGTTCCAGCTCCGGCGCAGTCGAACGGACAAACCTATGACGTGTTCATATCTCATGCGTCTGAGGACAAGGACGAGTTTGTCAGGCCGTTGGCCAATGCGTTAGTTGCAGTTGGGCTCAAGGTATGGTTTGACGAAATGACCCTTCGTATCGGGGACAGCTTGCGCCAAAAGATTGATAAGGGCTTGGTTAGTAGCCGCGTTGGACTTGTGGTTCTGTCCCCAGCGTTTATCAAGAAGGGTTGGACGAACTACGAATTGGACGGGATCGTTACCCGCTCAGTGTCAGGCGAACAGATCTTGCTGCCGATTTGGCACAACATCACCAAGCAGCAAGTGATGGATTTCAGTTCTTCGATCGCGGACAAGGTGGCGCGCAGCACAGCGGTGCACACCATTGATGAGATCGCTGCTGAGATCGCAGATTTGCTGAAGTCTAATGGTGCCCAAGCATCCTAACGCCAACGCATCCACAGGGCAGGCCTGGAGATAATCGGTAACCGTCCGGCCAAGTCATCTACCCAGCCCTGCAAAGCGAAGACATGGTGTGCACTTAAATTAAGTGGACACCAGTTCTAGCCTTTCAAGCGGGTATTTCATGCAGCCAACACGCCGTTCCTATTCCAAATCCTTTAAAGCCCAGATCATTCAAGAGTGCGCCCAACCGGGCGCTTCGATTGCCAGCGTCGCGCTCGGTCATAGCCTCAACGCAAACCTCGTCCACAAATGGATTCGGCTGCAAGCGCAGAAAATCCCGGCGCCGCCACCTGCATTTATTCCGTTAGCCATGCCGCTGGCCGGGGCGAACTCCCATCCAGCATCATCGAATATCTGCGTTGAAATACAGCACCCGCGCGGCATCATCAAAGTGAACTGGCCCACTGAAAGTGCTGCCGCCTGCGCGACTTTTCTTCGAGATATTCTGCGATGATTCGCATCGACTCTATCTGGCTCGCCACCGAACCGATGGACATGCGCGCAGGCACCGAAACGGCGCTAGCCAAGGTGATCGCGGTGTTCGGTGCGGCGCAGCCGCACTGCGCTTATCTGTTCGCCAACCGCCGCGCCAATCGCATGAAAGTGCTGGTGCATGACGGCTTCGGAATATGGCTGGCGGCGCGCCGGTTAAACCAAGGCAAGTTCCACTGGCCTGGCATTCGCCATGGTTCTGAGATGGAACTGGATGCCGAGCAACTTCAGGCATTGGTGCTGGGGCTGCCATGGCAACGCGCAGGTTCTGGAGGCTCGATCATACTGCTTTAACGGCTGCCATTAGCCTATCGGTCTATCGTCGCGAAACGCCTGCTCTGGCAAAGTCCGGCGTATGACTTCTTCGCCCAATCGACCAACTGTCTCCCACTCAACTGCGCGTCCTCGCAGCGCAGTTGCTCTCGCAAGTCGACACTATGGGCAAGAAAATCAACCGTGATCAAACAGTCATTGAGAAACTGACCCATGAGATCGCCCAGCTCAAGCGTTTGAAGTTTGCCAAGCGCAGCGAGCAGATGAATCCTGAACAGGCCAGCCTGCTAGATGACCTGATCGATACTGATATCGCGGCGATTGAGGCCGAGCTTCAGGCGTTGCAAATAGCACCAACGGCGACCGAGGAAAAGCAAAAGCCCAAGCGCACGGCATTGCCGGCAGAATTTCCGCGAACGTTGATCCATCACGAACCGGACAACACTCACTGCCCATGCGGCTGCGCCCTCAAGCGCATCGGTGAGGACGTTAGCGAGAAGCTGGACTACACGCCCGGCGTGTTCACCGTCGAGCGCCATGTCCGTGGCAAGTGGGTCTGCGATAACTGCGAAACGCTGATCCAGGCACCGGTTCCGGCGCAGGTCATTGATAAGGGCATCCCGACTTCGGGCCTGCTCGCACAGGTCATGATCGCCAAGTTTGCTGACCATCTGCCGCTTTACCGTCAGGAATCGATCTTCGGTCGAGCGGGCCTGGCGATTCCACGTTCAACCTTGGCTCAATGGGTTGGCGTGACCGGAGTTCAGTTGCAGCCGCTGGTCGATGCGCTGCGCGAAGTAGTGCTTGGGCAACAAGTCATCCACGCAGATGAAACACCGGTGCAGATGCTCATGCCGGGAACAAAAAAAACCCATCGCTCCTATGTGTGGGCCTACGCTACCAGCCAGTTCTCGGATGTGGCAGCGGTGGTTTATGACTTCAGCTCCAGTCGCGCCGGAGAGCATGCTCGCAACTTCCTTCAGGACTGGAAGGGCAAGTTGGTCTGCGACGATTTTGGCGGCTACAAGGCCAGCTTTGAACTCGGCGTGACAGAGATCGGCTGCATGGCCCATACACGGCGCAAGTTCTTCGAACTGCACGCTACGAATAAAAGCACGCTCGCCGAGCAAGCCCTGCGCTATATCCAGTTGTTGTAAGAAATCGAAAGAGAAGTCAGAGACCTGGAGCCGGATTTACGGCGCCGAATACGGCAAGAAAAAGCCGTACCGGTGATGGATAGGCTGCATGCCTGGATGATCGCGCAGCGTGATCTTGTGCCCGAAGGTTCGGCCATCAGCAGAGCACTCGATTACAGCCTTAAACGCTGGGCAGCGCTGTCGCGCTACCTCGATGACGGGGCGGTTCCCATTGATAATAATTGGGCGGAGAACCAGATCCGGCAATGGGCTCTTGGGCGCAAGAACTGGCTCTTCGCCGGGTCGCTACGCAGCGGAAAACGGGCTGCGGCGATCATGAGCTTGATCCAGTCAGGGCGGCTGAATGGCCATGATCCGTACGCCTATCTAAAGGATGTTCTCATGCGCCTGCCGACGCAGCGCGCGAGTGAGATTAACAAGCTGCTGCCGCACATGTGGGCGCCTGTTTAATCGCGCAGGGTGTCTGCCCTGGCATCTACATTTTGCGCCACACCAAAGCAGGAATTGCTCGGATGTAAATTAGTTCGCTGACCAACTCAATCAGCGTTTGAGTAATGACTGCTGCCGCAGCGAGCCCTCTGATTTCCTCGGGCAAGGCCAGTGCCAATGGCAGAACCACTAATGAGTTTCGTGTCGAGCTGCTGAAAGCTACTGATCTTGCCGTGCTGGCCGGTAACTTAAACGCCCGAGCCACCAGCGCACCTACCACTGGTGCCAAGAGCATGAAACCAATGTAGGCGGGAATAACAGGCAGCAGCCTGTCCATGTCTCTGACCACCGTTGAAATCTGAGAGCCGATCACTACGACCAATACAGCCGCCATAGCCGGTACAGGCATCCAGGCCCATGCGTTGTTCCAGCTTTCAACGATGCGTGATCTCTTTGCCCCGGCAGCTGTTGCTACCGCTAAGACCAAAGGCAAAGCGATCAGCATCACAAAGGCCTCAACAAATGGGCCTATAGAAATGACCACTGCTGAGTCGTTACCCAGCATGAAGGTCAGGTACACCGGCAGCAGCACAAGCTGCATCAAAAGAAGCAATGGGGTGGCCGCCAGAGTGAGTTTGGAGTCGCCTTTGCCGATGTGGGTAAAAACCACCACATAGTCGATACAAGGCGTCAGCAAGACCAACAGGGCACCCACTAAAATCGCCGGGTGATTGGTTATCCCCATAGTCAATGCCCAAACCAGCAAGGGGATGGCCACGAAGTTGGCTGTGAGCAGCGCCGCCATGAAACGCTTATTTGCGAGGCCATTACGGAGATCCAAGAACGGGATCTGTAGAAACATGGCGTACATCAGCACTGCGATGGTGGGTGTCACCGTCGACCCTAATGCTTCAGACGCATTGGGGGCGAGCAGGCCTCCGAGGGCCGCGACAATGACCGCGATGAAGTAAATGGGAATCTGGTTCGTCTCTAGCTGTTCTCTGTCCACAAAATGCCCTTCAAGCGCGTGAAGTTATTTTCTGAAGACAGGTTAATATCTGTAGCTACTACAGGTTCAAGAAAATGCTTGGAGAATTTGCATGTCAGGAATCGGGGCGCTGTCGAAATCAACGGGTTGCCACATTGAAACGATTCGCTACTACGAGAAAATAGGCCTTCTACCTCCCGCCCTGCGGTCGGCTGGGCGGCATCGAATCTATACTGAAAAGCATCGATCAAGACTCGTCTTCATCCGGCAGAATCGTGAATTGGGTTTCCCGCTCGAAGATATCCGAGAACTCATCGCGCTCGCAGCAGATGCTGATCGTCCGTGCGCTGACGCGCTTTCTGTGGTCAAAAAGCACCTAGCGGAAGTAGAGTCGAAGGTAGCAAAGCTTCAGCAAATCCGGGTAGAGCTGCTCTCAATGGCAAGTATGTGTGAGTCAACATGCCTAGGTTCAAACACTCCAGACTGCACGATTGTTGAGTCACTTTTTGAACCCGCTGCTGGGGTTCGCTCTGGTTGCTGCTCCTAGACGAGTCAAGAGCATAGGGGGAGCAAGCTGCCATCGAAACCGAATAGCGCGATAGCCTCGACAGGGTGTTTCGAGCGTCTGTCTACACCAAACGGGCTGGTACAAGATGTGTTCGGCAGACGCTTACTACCCAAAAATTTCCGCATCAGGCTCAAGGTTTTTCTGAGCCAGCCCTTTCCCATAAGTCAGCGCCTTTAGAGCACCGCTTTTGCCTCTTCGACAGATGACTTTGCAGAGCGTCTAGCCTTACGGGGACAGCTATCGTTAACCAGGCCCTACGCAGGACAGGCCTGGCCCTACGGGCTTCCATTCTCGCGTCTGTAGCCCTCCAGACAGCTCAACTAGACAATCGCGGTGGTTGTGCTAAGTTTTGGCCTATCGGTTCACTGGATCGAGCGGTCGGTTCGCAAAAGGCCATGGGCCTCAGGTTGTCACTCCCCACCAAGCAGGCTTTCGACAAGTGTCAGAGAGCAGCCGACATCCTGACCCTGGAGAATGCCATGCGCGTTCCTATCTATCCGTTCGACCTCGTGCCGAATCGCCGCTTCAAACGTCTTGCCAACACCCTGCGTTCGACCTGGCCTATCACTGATGGCCTTAGCCTCATGGTCGCCCACGAAGTCCTCGCCTCAGGGCTCGGCTATCGTGACTTTCACGACCTCTTGAAGTCATCAAAAACTTGCTTGCCCGAAGCCCCCGTTCCCTCATTAGCAGAGGTACGGGACTCTGTCAGTACGGCGATCTACCTGCACCTGAAACGCCACAACATCGTCGAGATTAATGATGTGGCGATCAACTCGTTGGTGATGGCATTGCCACTGCACGAGCTCTTGGCCTTCAAGAGCTTTCGCATGGATCAAGCAGCGACTGCGACCTCAAAAACCGTGCGTAGCGAACCAGGTCGCCTTGACTACGAGTTCTCGCACGCCCCGAAGCTCTCCTCCTCGATCACGCCATTGAGCAAAGAAGACTTCAGGGCCCTCGCAGAGGCAGTAGATCGCATCGCCAACCTACGCAATCGTGCGCTGTGCGTCATCGCGCTGTCAGGGGTTCGGCAAGCTGAACTACTGCACCTCAAAGCAGGAGACATTCAAAGTGATGGCTTCGTTGTCGATAGTTACAAGGCTTCGATTTGCAGCACCAGGCAAATGACGCGCAGGCTGCCCGTAATGAGTGCAGCAGTGCTGTCTCAGTACGTGAAAGAAAGTGGGCTTTCAAACGAGGACTACCTGTTCCCCTCCCACAAGAACCGAAATGATCTTATGACCCAATTTGAGCTAAAAAGGATTCTGCGAGCCTGGTGGATGGAGGCTCAACTCAACCCTCAGACCGTATCCATGAGGGCGCCGCGTGAGGCTCTCATCGGCGGTATCTTCCGAAATCACTCAACTCCATCGCTGGACGCGCCGGCTGCTGCAATGGGCCATCCTGGGCCTAGGCTGTTGTCGCAATACATTCGCGGGATCGATAAAACGCCCAAGGCGTAAAGTATATCTATGAGCGCTGGGCTTCGTTCATCGAGGCCCAACTGCTCAACGTTTTTGCTCCACGCCATCCCGATTGCGTAGTCGATTTCTCGTGCATGGCTCTGAGGCAAACTTCGACCGTGGATGTTATCGGTATACTCGTAAGATACTGATATTCCGTCGGAAAAATTATTTTTCGCGGCTCATCAGCTTGACCAAACCCATGCCGACGGCTTCATTTCCCCCATCATAGAGGAGAAATGCTTATGCCAGCTCTGTTCCATCCCGAGTGCGATCCTCCGTCACCCAGTGACGCTCCTAATCACATCATCTGCAGCTGTCTGCAGTGGAAGGGCCCGAATCTCGAGGCGCTACCGCAAGCAGCCAAGCAGACTTTCTGTTTGCTGTATGGCGACTATCTGGATGAGCGCCTCCTCACAGCCTTGGAGCACATGCACATTCGCGGCGCCATGTCCCCGGTGAAACTGATTGCGTTTCACGACGACTGCCTCAGCGTCTTTCTCGACAGCGCCACCACGAGCGACACGATTCCTGCCCTTGAGGCGATGTGGGAAAAGTTCGTGGCGATTGATCCTATTCGGTTTTATCACGTCAGTTTTTCTAGCGAGGCTGACGTTTATTCAGGCCGTTCGGACTATCCATATTGGGGGGTTGTGAAGGAAATTTTGAAGTCGAACTCGCTGGGTATCGACGACTATGAACCGCCTGTGTTTGATCATGGCATCGAGGCTAACGATGACGACTGGCCGTTCTTTCCTACATCAGGTGTGTGCGTTCATTCCGGACTCGCAGCCCCCTCCTCCAAGTCCGAATAGTCACAAGGTCGGTGCCTCACATGCGGCCCGTTCAAATTCCAGATCAATCCGAAGACCTGATCCTACCAAGGACGTCTCCGAATAATCTCTGCGTACTGCCGTAGCTTCGTCAGTCGAACCACACGCGGGCATCAGCATGCTGACAGCAGAACAAATCAAGCTTAACGGGATGCGCTACTTCAGCCAAGCATCCCTAGATAAAATGCTCAAACGTACAGTCGCCAAGGGCCGTTGTGGAGGTCATGACAGTCTCGACTGCCTGGCTCTCTACGATGCATTCCTGGTGATCGTTGGGGCGGCTGAGAGCTATGCATGTAGTCCCGCCGCTTTCCAGGCGTTCACAGGATTTTTGGCGGTCGAGTTGCAGCAGGATCCGATGCAGGTGGTGACTACCCTTTGGGGTACGTGCAGTTTCTTCAAAGACCTAGGCGTACTGGGTGACAAAGACGTACTCTGCATCATGAGTTCCCCTATGCGGAGTTGGGAGGAAAGCTACCGAGCCTGTAACCCATCCGCAGCAGCGCTGGAGCACTACCGATCCTGGTTTGCGACATCGGAGCCTGGCATTGGAGTGCACTTTAACCTAGCCGCGATCCACCCACATCTGAGTAAACAATCCCAAGATCACCTCAGACCACTACTCGCCGCATACTTCGCCGGCTTGGGCGGTTATCAAGCATCGTTGGATGCAGGCCTGATCCAAGGACTGCTCCAGGGACTTGTGCATCAAAATCCTCGGATTGTACTCAGTGAACTGCGCTTGGGTGCCAAGGCAAGTAAACGATTCGTTTCAGATGCCAAGCATCACTCTGATCAGCAGATGGAATGGGCTGGCTACTCCGTACGCGAGCAAAGGCAAAATTGGAAATTCAATCTTGATGTGATTGTGAGGTTTTTCGTAGCAAACGGTTTTCTTGCTCCAACAAGGTAGAGGCTGCAGGGCCATCTGCTGTTTTCTTCGTTGATGCTTGTTTTGGCATGCTCCTCCGGAGCCGGCTGTCGTGAACCAAGCCTCTGCTATCGCATCGTCTTGGCCCGCTGGGCTTCCATCCTCATGCCTGCGCGCTCCGCTTGCCCAGCTTACTGCTCGGTGACCACCAGTAGTGCAGCCTGCCTCATCCGCTCAGCTAACTACCATGCCTCGTGGAGCTATGCTGGTTGAAAGCGTCTGCCACACGTCGTGCGCCCTGAAGCTACAGATTTGGCTGCGCGCGTGTAGTGGGGTAACTTTAAATGCTGAATTCATGTTTGCAGCTGTCCTTCAGGCATTTGTAGTTATCCAAGATGTGCTCATCCACCATCTCACCGGCCTTGGTGCCTATCATTCCGCCCGTTGCGCTCCCGAATAGTGCACCTAGAATGCCCCCAGCAGCTGCACCCACTGCGGCACCAAAGGCGGCACCAACTGGGCCTGCGGCTAGTCCTAACATTGCACCAACTTCGCCACCCGCTGCTGCGCCTCCAGCAGCGCCGGTGTAACCTCCTATTCCGCCTGCCACAGCGCCGGTAGCTGTCCCGGCGCGCTTTCCGTAGTTAAGCTTATCGATATTTGTTCCGCTGCATTTTGGACACTGAATCATTTAGAAATTTCTCGAATTGCTATCTATCAGAGAATAGTTTTTCCTGATAAGTAGGGTTGGCCGCTATGAAATAGGCCGCAACGGTGACTGTCAGCCTAAGTGTCCTGAATCCTATCGGCAGAGGATTTCGCGACTTGAGCACCTTGCTATGCCGAAATGGCTTTTTGCGGCTCTTGTAAAATCGGTGCATCAACAGCTCAACACGCAGATAGCAGGACATTTCACCTCTTTTTCCCAGCAAATACCTCCAGGTTCTGATCGACAATGTCTCCTATAAGCGCAACGAAGCTACATCAGATGGGTCATGAGGAGTAAGTTCTCTCTGCTGCGGAGAAGCGGTATCTGTAGATTTCAGAACACGGTGTCGGCTTAGGTCTGAGCTATGAGGTCGTCCAACTGCGTAGTCATTTTGGTAGGCCATATGAGGACAGCTTTTGCGAACCACGCCACCTGCCAACGCCAATGTCTTGGCCCTTCGGGCCCCCAGCCTCATGGCGGCGCGCTCAGCTTGCATCTAGCGCCCTGTACAGTCAGCCCCGACAGGTAAAATCTTCCTGGAAGCCATCCCCAATCTCATACTCACCGACAAATGCGCACTAAAGTTGAGATCTATGTACCAACTTTGTGAATGGTGAGGGCGTGCGATATCACTTATGTGAATCGCCCCGGATTCTCTAGACACCTTGCAAGCTCATTGCGTAACGTTTTTCAAACTCTACCAGTGACAGCTGACTGTTGAAACCATGGCGGCGTTTTGGGTTGTAGAACATCTCGATGTAATCGAACACATCACTACGAGCATCTTGCCGTGAGGTGTAGATTTTCCGCTTGATTCGTTCCCGTTTCAGAAGCTGGAAAAAGCTCTCAGCCACGGCGTTGTCATGACAATTGCCTCGGCGGCTCATGCTGGCAACCAAATTGTTTGCCTTCAAAAAACTGCGCCAATCGGAGCTGCTGTACTGGCTGCCCTGGTCGGAGTGAACCATCACCTCTTGTTTCGGTTTTCGCCTCCAAACCGCCATCAATAACGCATCAATGGCCAAATCACTGGTCATCTGCGACTTCATTGACCAGCCAACGACCTGACGAGAAAACAGATCCAGCACCACCGCCAAATACAGCCAGCCTTCATACGTACGAATGTAGGTGATGTCGGTGACCCAAACCTTGTTGGGTTCCACGACATCGAACTCGCGCTTCAGTAAATTGGGTGAGGCGACCGCTGGCTTACCGCCGTACTTTCCAGGGCAACGTCGATACCCTGTCTGAGAGCGCAGACCTTCAAGACGCATCAACCTCGCCACACGATGCCGACCACAATCTTCACCGACCTCGCGCAGGTCGTCATGGATTTTGCGATAGCCATAAACTCCGCCGCTCTCCTGCCACGAGTGCTTGATCAAACCCAGCAATCGCTGGTCGTCTTTAGCGCGTGCAGATTGCGGCTCAGACAACCAAGCGTAATAACCACTGGGATGGACTTTCAGCGTCAGGCAAAGCCGTCGAATGGAGTAGTCGCCCGCGCGCTGCTTGATAAAGGCGTACTTCAGCCGCACTCCTTGGCAAAGTACGCGGCGGCCTTTTTTAAGATGTCTCGCTCTTCAGTGACCCGCTTGAGTTCCGCTCGCAGACGACGCAGTTCAGCGTGCTGATCATCGTCTTGCTGCCGTTCTGCCTAAGGTTTGCTGTAGCGCTTTATCCAGGCATAGAGGCTATGCGTCGACACGCCAAGACGCGCCGCCACATCAGCGACAGGCAGCTTCTTTTCGGTCACTTGATTGACCGCTTGGATTTTGAATTCTTCGGGATAACATGGGTTGCTCATGGCACCTCCTGATTGGCCTCAGTTTAAGGCATGGAGGTGTCTACGAAACCCGGGGCGATTCATTCCCCCAGGTAATGTCTCGCGAGTTAATGGGTATAGCAGGAAGTGACAACCACCTCTTTCAAGGCTCAACCTTAGAAAAACGCGCGGCAGGCACTCATCAAAGCGCTCGCGTCGTCGAGGGCGCGATGGTGCTTGATTGTTGGCAGTAGGCGGTAGATCTCACTGGCAGCTTCCCGCCCTACAAACACCTCCAGAGGCTTCAGTTGGAAGGTGGGCAACAGGTCTGCTGCTTCGTAAAGAACATCGAGCCAGAATCCGTCTTGAGGTGAGTCGCTGCAAAGCATCTGCCCTGAGAACAACTGGTTCATATGCCTCGCCACGACGTCGGCGGGATCACCTTGCTGATGCAACTGATCCTGACAGAGGCCATGCATGTCTTGGGCATCAAACGACCAGTGCGTCCAGTAGCGAGCAGGCTTGATCAGAGAGCTGAAAGAGGTGTCACGCGACACGACCGCGACTTCGATGGGATAGCTATCAGGGGCTATTCCCGAGGCCTCGAAATCGATGAAAAAAGCAGGACATTCCACCTTGATGCTCCTGTCTGGAGATAGCGATTCCAGCTAAGCCGGGCCAGTCGATTTAGCCGCGAGCTGCCTTCGCTACTCGGTGATTGTGCAGGTGCTGCATCTCACGCTCCCACTCAACCAGAAATTTCTGCCAGTCGTGCGCATATGGGCCTTCGGGGAGTCGCGTTGATCCAACGCTGGCCTGCAGAAAGCGCTCTCTCCAGGGCTGCGGGATTTCTAATTCCAAGACAATATCGATGCCGGAGGGATGGCTTTTTATACGGACAACGTCACGAACCTCGTTCAGCTTAAGTGGCCAATGGGTGCAGGCTGAGCTGCTTCGCTCCTGGCCGTCGACATCGTCAAGGATGGCTAAGACATCAAGTGCCATTGAATCACCTGGATGGAGGCTGGCAAGTGCCCAGAGAGTCCTTCGTCTTGCTCTCTCAAGCTCGCTGAGCTCCTTACTGGCCATTGCAGGCTCCTCTGAGGTGGTTCAAAGCCGAGTAGCGACAACGGCGTGCCGCCTAACGGCGGATGGGTGGCGTGAACCGAGCCATAGCAAGCCGTGTCTCGGCCCTCCGGGCGCTCATCCTGCACGCCTGCGCGCTCCGCTTGCGATAGGTAGTAACAAATGGAAGTGCTTAAGGGCGTTGATGAAATCCGCCCGACTCCCTCACTTATGGAGTTTGCTAAAACGACTGGACAGCGTTGCAGGATCCATGGCCGTCCAAGATTTAGGATCAGATGTGGCATTAAGCATTCGCCAAGCAGCGTGCAGGAAAAATGCTGCAGCCAAGCAGGCTTCTACAAAAGCCCAAGTCGTGATTTGGGTGAGACCGCTGCCCGGCTCTGCCAAATGTAGAAACAGGAGTAAGTAAAGTGAAATCGGCCATCCAACAACGAACACTACTGCGAAAGCTATGAATGCATAGATAAGAAGTAAAAATGGTACCTGCAAGCGATACTTGGTAGCGAAATTTTTCACACCGCTACCGTTCTCAAAGCCGTATAAAACGCCAAAATTCTTTTCTTTACTTTTAGAGTTTTTGACGATGGTGTACAGCGTGACGTTGTCACCCTCATTCAATTCCTCGAAGAACTCTGTCTCCATCTGGATGTTGGGTATTTTCTGACCATCAAGACTCACGGTCGCTTTAATCCCTTTGTTCATGCGATTAGTCACTTTGACATAATCAAGCTTCCCAGAGACTTTAGCGCAGTCGAATTTAATCACTACATATCCTATGAATTTAGCCATTCGTAAAATTTGAAGCAGCCGCACCAGGTTGATCAGCCAAGCTGGAAGTATCGTTCCAGACGTCCCGCGCACCGGTGCCAGCCCCACAAGGGGGACTATAGACCGTAGAGTGGGGCATGGCAATCTGACTTCATGCTCCATTTCTTGGAGCTGTCTTATGCTACCCCGCTCCGCACTCGCGGCTGTGATCCGCGCTCTTAGAACGCTGAAGGGTGTAAGCCAGGCGGAATTGCCCGCTGATCGAAAGCACCTCTACAAGCTCGAAGCCGGCTTTTCAAATATCAGTCTAGAGATGCTCGTCCTGTTGGCTGAAACGCTGAAGGTGGAACCGTCCACGCTCATGGTTCTGCTGCAGTCTGCTGACCAAGAGGCGTCGACGGATTCCATCCTGGAAAGGATCAAATCTGATTTGAACGAGTTTGGTCGTCTCGGCGGGCATGCAGAATTGGCTCGACAGCTTGAACTGGGAGGACAGCAAGCCAAGAACGCCGCCAGGGACGACCGGACTGCTGCCATTCAGGCATGCAAAGCTAGAGGTCTCACTCAGCGCGAAACTGCCGCCGCGCTCTTCTTATCAAAATCCACGGTCGCTAGGGCTTGGTGACGGGAGGCTATGGCGTCCTGATGCCTTAGAGAATATTTGTACCCCACGTCCAGCTACTTACTCTGCCACTCTCTTGCGCGTTGCGGGAGGCTGGTAATCCAACTGCAGCGTTTCCTGTACAGGTCAGCGGTTTGGCGTCCTTTGCGCAGCCGTAAACCCTAGGAGCACTTCGCCCAGTAACGTGCTCATCTCTCTCGGTGAAAGCCAGCTGGCATTGCTCCCTATCTCCGCTTGAAGATCGGCAGCTTGATCGTTCTGATGTGCGCAGATGAAATACCGCATTGAGCACCTAGCTATTTCCAGTGGCAATTTGTGGGGAGGCAATGAACGAGCCGCATCTTTTGCCCCCAGAAGGTATCTGTCTGACGCAAGTGGCAGCACCACGTGAACAAGCTCATCATCCTTGTCCAAAAATGGCTTGAAGGATCGCTCACCGCTAACATGAAACAGAAGGACAGAGTCCCCCAAAGGAAGATCGCCAGGCTCAAATTTGTGAAATGCATAGTGAAGCGAGCTGAAGCGATAGGCGCGCGCGGCTGGCGAGATAGACTCGTTAAGCATGCGGACATGGCTACCTTTTATCATGTTGGGAATCGCGGACTTGATACGACTCAAATGGGCTGGAATCAGAGATGCAAAATTATCTACGAGGGGTTCGAATATCCGTTCAAGCGCTGATTCATCCATGGCGAGCAAAGCCTGAATCTGCTGCTGACTGATGCCTTGCTCGGCCAAAGCCTTGTCAAAGATGGCTGAGTCTGGTCTGAAATGCTTTCTGCTCAACGCGCCGATGTTTACAGGATCGGAGAGATGATCAAGGACGCGGGTGGCGCACTCATCGACCATGTTTTGCATATTCAGGCGGACGTGGCGGCTTCTGATTTCTAAGTGAGCCAACAATCCTGGAATGTTCTCGATCACGGCAGCGTTGAGGTTGCCGGCACGTAGGTGGTCTACCAAAGGTGCGTATACGTCCTGTTCCGCGTCTGTAATCTTATCGTCAAGATCTGGCTCACCGTCAACGGCATAGAAATACCTCTCAAGTCCCACGTCCTGAATATTCGCGGATCTGGGGGGCTTATTCTTTTCGTATACCCAACACCGGACTATCTTGCCATTACATGTAGATCTGAACCCCTTCTGCAAAAACTTTGGAATGAAGTGCTGCCGTATCCCTGACATATCCCATCCTTACCTTGAGCGATAAAACCCGCATGGAGACATAAGCATCACATCATTAGCCCCAAGGAGCATTATTAAACAGCGTGGTGACATTGCATCGCACTGACTGAAGCCCTGTTCGGATGCTGAACTTGGCAACGTCGCCCGTGTTTGGGTTTGGGTTTGGGTTTGGGTTTGGGTTTGGGTTTGACCATAGTGGCCTGCGCGCCGGCTGCTAAAGCTAGGGTGAGTCGAATTATAATTTTTCATACTTACCAAGCCCAACAAACTAAAAGCAGACGCATCATGATTGAAAAACTAATAGCTTTTTATGTGGGGGGCAGCAAATGAGGCAAAACCAGAAAAATCAGGATATATAGTCGCGTGCTTATACCCAAATAGTTTTTCCAGTCGCTGCCTTATGTCCGCCTTAGCAGCTGCCCTAATCCTAAAAGTGTAAAGTGCACCCGGCCCAGGACGTTTACCTTTAATCGATTCAAAAACATGAGGCCTGGCAGCAATACAACAGGCTTTTCGCCCCTCCTCAATCGACCACCATCCATCGTTACAATTGGGGGATTTGGGGAACTGAAACTTTTTATTATCCGGCTTACTACTTGCAGGAACACCTCCAAAAAGGAAGCCTCCATTTTGAGCTGCAATTCGTGCATCCAAACTCGAAGGCTTCCAGGCGTAAACTGACGTAGTCCACTCCTTTCTATCTAGATCGTCGATGGCACCACTCTTCCATGGTCGATGATAGGAGTCTTCCCAAGGCCTAAACTCTGCCTTCTCATTGATCAGTCTGTCTGTAATATCGAATGCAAAAAGCCTGGAGTCCACGTCTTCATTCAGAACTCCGTTACTCCATTTTTCCTCTACTGCAAACCATACACCAACCCAAGCATTGAACGTAATGTCAATTAACCTCGTAGGCGCACCATAGTGCTGCAGCATAGCGAGTTGCTTTAGCACTGATAGCCTGCCACCATGATTGGATGAATGGAGACCCCACCGATGTAATTCAACGAGTATTTCCCCTTCAGCCCTTTCAATATCATCTTCTGGAAGAACCCTATCTCGAGTAATATTCATTCTGCGGTACAGAGAACTATGTAGTGCCCAACTAGCGTCGACTTGCCCGCGCCAAGCGAAATTTATGTTTTTCTCTACTGCTTTGTCCATCACCTGATTAATAACCTGCACCAGGCCGTCGAAGTCCTTTATCTCTACTTCAAATGGCTTCCAAAAAGCATCTGCTGTCATAGCGCATCTCCGTTGCGTTGTTTTTGGTTGATGTATTGGATTAAGTTGAGGTTATGCTCCTTCTTCAGCCTGGAAGACCTCAATAAGCTTCTGGTTGTAGTCATCAAGATAGCTCTGGAGCCCATCGCGGTCGATTAGTCGCACGCCCGCAGTGCTGGCCAACTCCTTCGCTGATTTCGTGTAATAGGAGTTAGTGACGACCATCGCTTCGTCACATCCGTAGAAGGCTTTAGCAGAGATTGCTTGCTGCACTGCTGCGTTGTTTACAGAGCCCGAATAGTTTTTTGCCTGGATCACCATGTTTTTACCGAACCGGGTAACGAAAAGATCGGCGCCCTGGTCAGCAGTTTTCTTCGTCTCTTTAACGTCATAGCCAATGGTCTGGAAGATCTCAACCAGGAAGGCTTCAAACTGAAACCCATCCATGGCATCTACCAGGTACATAGTGATGAACTGATTAGGGTTGAAATGCTCCAGCCGAGACCCTAGCCGCTCCACGAGAATGTCGAAATAGATCTCCTCGCAGAGGCTCAGGCCAGTCCTAAATACCTGTAGCGGGAGAAGTGGCACACCAGATGTCGAAGCCGCTTGGGGATTGCATTGGACATTTGGGAATGTAATGTCATTTTCCCACAGGTAGTAATAGAACAGAGCCAGATCAGACCTAAACGTCGTCCCAGCCTCTTCAATCCAAAAGCGTAAGGTGTCGGCCAGGTCTGCACGGATGTGGCGCGTGAGTTCTCTCGAAAAACCCAGGTAGACTGAGTTGAAGGCGGTTGTTTGCAACAGCTTGTCCATGAGAGATGGAAGGCCTTCGAGCTCATCAAAGCCTTTGCGAATTAAAACCTCCCTGAACAGTTCTCTTTCGCTATAGACACCATCCAAGCGTGGGCCAGGCACGCCGGCGTCATCACCGCTACCTGCACTCTCGCGGGTCGTGTGGATGAAGTTTGTGAAATATGGATGCTTCAGCTCCGCGTATTTTCTCAAGACATTGTTCAAGAGGTCGTTGAGCTGGGCTTGCTCTTTCTTCTTACCAAAGAAGTCCTGAATCAAACCTTTAGATCTGTACTGAAAATCAGGGTAGAACGAAGGATCCAGCGGTGTGAGGTGTCGCAGAGTGAGCTCTGATGATGGAGAAACCTGGGAGCCCATGCACCATGGACATGCCGTCTCGAAAGTAGTCCTGCTGCATCCATTGCATTGATAAATCATCGCGTCGATTCCTTTCCTGAGTCATCGCGGGGTCTCGCGTTTCTCTTGCAAGCGAACATAGCTCAGTGCTTTCAGCTCGTCCATCCTGCCGAGCGTGACACAGCCGTCTTGGATCAAGTCTTGAGGATACCGTAGAAGCGCCCAATCACGGACAGAGCGATCAGAGTATCGCCTGCTCCTAGCTGGTCGACATGATTCCTATGGAGGCCCCTTGCTTGTTCAGCGTGCAATCGATTTACTGAACTATACGACCTGGAATCGCATACTCCCTGCTGCCGGCCTGAGCACGGAGATAGTGAAGAGCCAGATCATGCTGAACGTACCTATCGCCTCTTTACGGCTGGCGAGTAGCGGCCTACGGTAGGTCTCTAAACGAAGGAAGCGAGCCTACTCATGACCCAGCCACTCTTCGATTTTGGCTTCAGACGCGTTTCTCGCCTGCACTACATAACTGGTAAGGCCGCTATCAATTTCCCTCACTCAGGGTGCACCACTGGTGGATGGCATTTCCTGTCTTACTTCGACCGAGATTCGGGCGTTGCAAAGGTGTCGCTTGCAGGGATTCACTATCCAGACACCGATGCGTTTTTTGGCGACACGGGCATCACTGACGTGACCGAACAACTGAAGGAGCGTGGCTGGCTCGTCGAGGACAGAAGACTCTTCATGGCTGACCACTACAGAGCCGCAGCAGACATGGTAGTGAAATGGGCGATCAGTGATTCAAGGCACTGCAACGTGGAGGTCGTCGAATGGTTTCCATCCCTTGAGGCGAGAAGTCGGCTACTTGAATTACTGGATCTTGGCAAGCCCAAGCTTTCGGAACTGGACAGGCTGCAAAAAGTGGAAGCTTGGCTAAGCTCGCAATAGCTGATGACGTCAGGTTGGTCAGGAAGACAGCTGTGTAACACGTGCTGAATGAGAGCAATGGATATGCGCAAGAAGTCCCAACCATGGTTTGTCCCGCTTCTGATTCTTTTTGCGGTTCTGTGGGGAATGGGGAAGAAAGACGCCCCTCCTGCGCCGGTACAACCGAGCGTCCCAAGCACGCCAAATACGCTAACGTCAATTTCGCCAGCTCAGTCCTCTGCGCCGGCTCTTGCCTCTGCGACTGAGCACTTTGTAAGTGCTGATAATCTCAATGTCCGGGATCAACCAGGCGGTAAGGTCGTCTCGAAGCTGAAGCGTGGGGAAAAGGTTCAGGTCTTCGAGACCCGGAATGAATGGGCGCGCATCAGCACTGATAGTCAGTCTTCCCAATGGCTTTCGTTGAAAAGCCTTTGCAGCGGGTCGGGCTGCTACGTAGTTTCGAAACCCAAACCAGTGACTCAGCCAGTACAGCCTTCTCGCCAAAAGATTCCCGCGTACGGCTCGTCCTGTCCTTGTTCATCGGGCAACGTGTGCATCGGGCCTCGCGGTGGTCGGTACTGCATAACGTCGGGAGGAAACAAACGCTACGGCGTTTGAGCCATTATCTGATGACGGTCTTCACGAAGATCAGTGATTTCGCAGACCCGTTGGCAGAGCGCCCAATAGATCATGCTGTAACGTCACGATAAACTTCCCTGCCGATCACGGGGTATTGGCTTTGGATCGGTACAACCGCCCCCGTTGCCGACCGATGGGCAGGATCAACGGGCGGGAGGATGAGCGCAGGAGGCAGCTCTCTATTGGAGAGTCCTTTCTGCCTGAATCAACCTGGATCAGCGGCGCAGGAGCCGGTTAAGTACCAGCAGGGCTACTGCACCAATCGCGATTGCAGCCACTGGTTTTTCTTTCGCGAATTTGGACACGCTATCAAGCGCATCGCCATAGGTTTGAGTCAGCTGGCCAGCAGCTTGGCGTCCCGCACCTTCGGCTTCAATCTTCGAATCACCCAGTAGTTTTCCCACTGCGCTTTGAGCTTTGCCGGCAACCTTCTCTATAACGCCTTCAACCTGTTCGCTTTTCATGATTTCAATACCTTCGTGAGTGAGCAGCTCAGATTCAGCTGAGCTAGCGGCGATGTGCAGAGCTTTAGGGGGATGAGCTTCAAAATACGTTCAAAGTTGATAAAGCCCTGGGACGTACCCATCTAGTAGATAGGACATTTGCGAGTCTGCTATCTTGACTGTCGACCGCTACCTGCATGGAGGGGCATTGGATGAATTATTTGGCTCATCTGCACCTTGGGGGGCAGTCGTCTGACGAGCTCCTGGGTAGCCTTTACGGGGACTTTGTTAAAGGCCCACTCGCAGGGCGCTTTTCTCCTAAAATTGAGGCGGCGATTCAGCTGCATCGCACGATTGATGCATTCACTGACGCCCACCGGGTCGTCAAGCGAGCGCTGTCACGATTTCCCAGCGAGAAAAGGCGCTATGCCGGGATCGCTCTCGATATGTTTTTTGACCACTGCCTCGCGCGCGATTGGGAGCAATACTCTAACGTCCCGCTGGATGACTTCGCGCAGCAGATCTACGGGATCTTGGAGGCAGAGCCTAACCTTCCTTCGTCACTGGCGCAGGTCGAGCCCTTGATGATCTCGGAGGACTGGCTGTGCGCCTACAGAGACATTGAAATGATTGGATATGGCCTGGGCGTAATCTCGAAGCGCCTCTCCAGACCAGAGGGCCTTGATGGGTTGTTCGAACATCTAGAAGGTAACTATGAGCTGCTGAGCGCAGACTTCAGCGATTTTTACCCAGCACTCCAAGCTTTTACGCGTGTGCCTGGAGACGCAAAAGTCATGTGAGGACGCTGGGGGCAGCGAGCAGTCTCTTCAAAGCGGAGCTTGGGCGACCGACATCGCTTGATGATCTCGGCCAGCAATGAACGCTCACAGCCGCTAACCTGTTGTGGCTGGCATTTCAGAGCGCTTCACACATCAGGTAGCGCGGTGCTGCTCATTGCGAAAGCTGTCTTATGAGGAGTGACTAATTTATGATGTCCGGATGACAAATTCGGATGCCGCATCATGAGTACACGTTCAGACCTTTTGACCAGCGCTGAAATCCTGTTGCGCACAAAGGGCTATGCGGCCTTCAGCTATGCCGATCTGGCAGAAGACATCGGTATCAAGAAGGCAAGTATTCACCACCACTTTCCTACCAAGGAAGGCATGGCGGTTGCCATCGTCGAAAGCTACCTGTTTCGTTTCAAAAATCAGCTAGACGCTATCAATGACGAAAATACCTGCGTCGTCGACCGACTTAAAGCCTTTGCCTTGATGTTCTCGAATAGCAGTGAGAATGGAATGCTTCCCCTCTGTGGTGCTTTGGCCGCAGAGCTTTTGGCCCTGCCGGAAAGTCTACGGACATTGACCAAGGATTTTTTTGAAATCCATCTCACCTGGCTCCAAGGGAACCTTGCTCATGGCCAAGCGTTGGGTGAGTTCAAAGCCGATCTGGATGTTACGAAGGTGTCGAGGTTCATGCTGAACACTCTTGAGGGTGCAAGCTTTGTCTCGTGGGCCATGAACGATGATTATCAGAAGTCTTCTGGGTTTGATTTGATTCTGGCCGGGCTTTTAGCTCCTCAATCTAAGCATTGAGAGCCTTATTGGCAGGCTCTTCACCGGCGTGATTCCGCTGAACGTTTACCGCTCAGTATTAGACCGATGCCTCCCAGTACGGCAAGTGATGTGATCACTAAACGAGAGGTGAGGCTTTCGTCTAAAACTAGAGCTCCCGCCAGCGATGCTAATACAGGAACGCTCAGCTGGATGGAGGCGGCCTGGAATGAGGAAAGCGTACGCAAGGCTGCGTACCAAATCGCATAACCTAGTCCCGAAGCAATCGCGCCTGAACCAATCGCACAAAGAACACCTGTAAGATCGATGGACAGGTGACCTAGGAAAGGTGTTGAGGCCAAAAGCATGAAGGGGATGGATCTCAGGAAGTTCCATGCGCTTGAAGCGAGCGGGTCATTCGATTGCCTGCCAATTAAGGAGTAGATGGCCCATGCAACACCTGAAAGCGCCATTAGTGCAGCACTAGCCGGTGCAGGCGATGTCGCTCCTGGGAGCAGTAAGGCAACCAGCCCTCCTATGGCGAGTACGAGGCCCAGAATCGCTACGGCTTGCATCCTTTCGCCTTTGTAGTACCCGTATCCTAGCATGGTGAGTTGTACTGCACCGAACAGCAGGAGTGCGCCTGCTCCAGTTTCCAAATGTACGTACGCGTATGAAAAAGCGAAAGCGTAGACAAATAATGTGAAGGCACCAAGCCAAGTTCCAGAGCGGCGGGCGCGAACACCTTTAATTGCTACAATGACCCAGAGCATAACAGCCCCGCTTAATAACCGTATCAGTGTAAAAGATGTAGGATCTATTTCAGTGTGACGGAGTGCAAGTCGGCATAGTAGCGAGTTGGCTGCAAAGGCTAGCATGGCCAGAATCGTAAGGGGAATTACTTTTCTGGTGCCATTGAAAGAGAACTTCTTAATTGTTTGCTGCGGCACCAAACGCTCCTAACTGAACGAATACGGTATTACCTGTCTTGGAGCGCAGTCCGGTTGAAACTGTGCCTGATGCACTTTTCAAGAAATATCAGCTACTACTGACTACGCAACTTGTTAAATTGCGCAAAGCCATTCTCAAGATCCGCGATAAGGTCGTATGGATCCTCAAGGCCAATGTGGAGTCGGATCAAATGACCATCAATTTCCCAGCGTGTAGCGCTTCTGACAGGCTTTGGATCTGCCATCATTGCCAAGCTTTCAAAGCCACCCCAGGAGTAACCAATTGAAAACAGCGATAGGCTGTCCAGGATAGCGTCAGCAGCTAACTGCGAAGAAGGCGTTGTCGTAAACGACAGCAAACCAGATGCCCCTTTAAAATCTCGCTTCCACAATTCGTGTTGGGGATGAGACTCCAATGCAGGATAATAGACCCCGGTTACTTCCTCTCGGCTCTCCAGCCACTTGGCTACTATTGTTGCATTTATATAGTGTCGCTCCAGTCGCACATCAAGCGTCCTCATTCCCCGAAGAGCTAGCGTCACATCGTCAGGGCTAGCAAATAAACCCATGCTGAAATGGTATTGCTTAAGACTCTCCCATGCACGTTTGGATGCGGACACGGTGCCAAGAACTGCGTCTGAGTGGCCAACGATGTATTTGGTTGCTGCCATGATTGATAGGTCTACGCCAAGCTCTAACGATTGGCAGTAAAGCGGCGTGCCCCATGTATTATCTGCAATGACGAGAATGTCATTGTCATGAGCAACTTTGGCTATCGCTGGGATATCCTGTATTTCTAACGTCAGTGAGCCTGGCGATTCAAGGTAGATGGCTCTGGTATTGAATCGAAGGAGATCATTGATGCCTGACCCTATCGTGGGGTCGTAAAACGACACTTCGATCCCCATACGCTCACCCACCTGCTTACAAAAGGCTCTGATAGGAGCATACACGTTGTCAGCGATCAAAATATGATCACCCATTCCCACTACTGAAAGTATGGCAGTTGTACAAGCCGAGAGCCCTGAAGGGCATAGAACAGTGCCTTCTGCCCCTTCCAAAAGCTGGATGGCTTGGGTGAGAGCCTCGGTAGAGGGATTGTTCCAGCGTCCGTAGGCGTATTTCTGACGCCCTTCACGCATCGATTCACATGTGGGAAACGCGACGGTGGAGCCTCGGTAGACAGGTGTATTCACAAAACCGTGATGCTGCTCCGGGTCAATTGACGCGTGGGCCAAAAGGGTTGATGCATTCTTGTAGGTATTCATACGAGCTTCCGGATGACCACGATTGTGGGTGAGTGTCGGCTGAGATTCCTATCGCTTCCTTCGCATACTAATCTACATTTTTTAAATGTCTACCATTAGGTAGTCTTTTAGCGCCTTTTGACTAAGTTCATCCTCGGCAGCGCTTCGGCGATGGGTTGGTGGGCACGCGGTGATGTGGAGCATGCTTCGGCGGATTGGGCAGGTTGGTTCGTGATGAACGTAGCCCACACGGCGGAACTGGATATGAACTCGGGTATTCCTGACTCGATGTCAGGGAATGAGGGAGCGGAGGATCGATCTGAAATTACGATGGGGTGGCTAGAGGAAGTCGAGGATTCGCCTAGGGGGCCGTGAGCTTTTACACGTGATTCGATGCCAATCCAATAAGGCGTTGCTGGTTACGCAATCCTGAACGGAGATCTGCTGGCGCTTTTAGTCTGATGGTCGGTCTATGGTGACAGTGAGTTCCGCTCGCAGCATGAAACCGGTTAGAGGGCCAGAAGCCACAGTTACATTTCGATCTTCAGAGCTACGCAGGGCAAGCTCAATGCCCGGTAGCCTCCAAGGATTTCGCAAGCCTTTGTCCGTGGGAAGTGACGTGGTCTGCCGCTAAGCGCTCAGCCAAAATGCTGTCACCAGACACAATTGCGTCTACTAAAGCCCTGTGTTCTGGGTAGATCGACTCTGCACTCTCGACCATCCTGTTGGTGTGGAGGATATAGAGTAACACTGTATCAATGATCAGCGCGTACTGTTCGAGAAGCCGACGATGGCCGGCAATCGATACGATCAGCTTGTGCACCGCCAGATCTGCCTCAGCAATCCCGCGCCAGTCTTTGACTTCAATTGCGACCTCAAGAGTCTTGAGTGCTGCCAGCAAGGTGGTCTTACCGACCGCATCGATAGTTTCCGCAGCAAGCCTGGCAGCCAGACCTTCGAGGCAGCTCCGCAGGGTGTACAGTTCGCGCGCATCGTGAGATGAGAGCGAAAACACCTCCCACCCCGTATACGCGTGCTGAACCACCAATCCTTCTCCGCTTAACCGGTGCAAAGCCGCTCGTATCGTCGAGCGGGATAGGCCGACCTGTGTCGCCAAGCCGATCTCGGTAAGACGAGACCCAAGGGGAAGCTGTCCAGAAATTATGGCATCCCGGATGCAGTCTGCTGCTTTACGGTCGAGGCTGCGGCGGTCGATATTTTCGCCGGAAATGGACAGGGCATTTTTCTGGTTCATGCCACGATAGTGGCAACCGAGGTGGTGGCTGTCAACAGTTAACTATTCGCTTTTCTAGCATCCGTCCCCGCTGGGAATGGGGATCATCGAGAGGGTGTTGACGAGCCAAAGCTTTGGGCCTAGGATCGATTTCGTCGATTGTTAACAATTAACTGTTGGACGATATGGCCTTGGAGAACAATAAAAATGCGTATTGAACAGATCGAAACTATTGCTTGTGACGCAGGTTGGCGGAATTACCATTACCTCAAGATCGTTGCTGACGATGGGACTGTAGGGTGGGCCGAGTACGATGAAGCATTCGGGCCCGCTGGCCTCACTGGCGTGATCGAAAAAATTGCGCCCAGACTTATAGGGCAGTCAGTTTTGGGTCACGAAGCGGTGATTGGCCCACTTGCTGCGACCTTGAGACCAGCTCCCCACGGACTGGCGGCAGAAGCTCTCGGGGCTTTCGAGAATGCGCTTCTTGATCTCAAAGGGAAGGCGCTGGGAGTACCGTGCTACGAGCTTCTGGGCGGAAAGCACAGAGATAGCATCCCTGTGTACTGGTCGCATTGCGCTACCTGGCGCATCAACCATCCAAAATTTTACAGTCCGGTCATCACCGATCTGGATGGGGTTACGCAGGCTGGCGTGGACGCACGCGAGCTGGGAGTCCCGGCGGTTAAGACAAATTTGTTCGTCCATGACGAGCGCGGTATTCGGCAGTGGATGCCAGGATTCGCGGCCCCGTACGAGCCTTCCCTGAACCTGGATAAGAAGCTGGTCACGAGTGTGCGCTCCCACCTTGATGCCTTGATAGCAGGTGCGGGCCCAGACACGGAGCTCTTGATCGACTTAAACTTCAACTTCAAAACTGAAGGGTTCGTGAAGATCATCAAAGCGCTGCGTGACTATGATTTTTTTTGGATAGAACTGGACAGTTATAATCCCCAAGCCCTCGCATACATACGCTCGCAAAGCCACGCACCAGTCGCAGCCTGCGAAACGCTGTTCGGCATACGTCAGTTCCTACCGTATCTACAAGCTCAAGCCGTTGACGTTGCGATCATTGATGCAGTTTGGAATGGAGTGTGGCAATCCATGAAGATTGCGCATGTGGCCGATGCACTAGACGTAAATGTCGCGCCTCATAATTTTTATAGCCATCAAGCAACAATGATGAACGTGCACTTCGCGGCTGCGGTTCCGAACCTCAGGATCATGGAGCATGATATTGATCGCTTGGCGTGGGACAAGGATCTTTTTAGTTATATACCGGAGATCAAAAATGGCGCAATGGTTGTGCCTGACACTCCAGGTTGGGGATGTGATCCAATCGAAGACATGATGCGAGCCCGCCCTGCTCGAGCTTTTAAAGGATACCTAGGCTTGTAACAGCTAATTAAAGCGAGGGGGATCACTCCTCGCAATCAAACTAACGGGAGAATAAAAATGACAACCTCTCAATTTACAGCGACAAGAATCTTCAAGCCTACGAACTCAAAACCGCACTCTTCTTTGATGCCTTTCGGTTCAGGTGGGCATCATCATGAATAAATCAAATGCTGTGAGCGGCCAAGAGAAATGTAACGCGGATGGCTGCGTGCAGGCGCCCGATATCTACAGAAAAATCACGCTCCGCCTAATTCCGTTTCTTTTTATATGTTACGTCTTCGCCTATCTTGATCGTGTGAACATCGGATTTGCGGCCATTCATATAAAACAGGATTTGAATTTTTCAGACGCTGTATACGGGTTGGGTGCTGGAATTTTCTTCCTAGGCTATTTTCTGTTCGAAATACCTAGCAATCTGATTCTGGAGAAAATTGGCGCCCGGCTTACGCTAATGCGCATCATGATTGTTTGGGGACTAATCTCGGGCAGCTTTGCGTTTATCCAGACACCAATGCAATTCTATATTGCACGATTTCTTCTAGGTGCGTTTGAGGCTGGGTTCTTCCCAGGAATCGTCCTTTACCTGACATTCTGGTATCCGTCTGCAATGAGGGGAAAAATCATTGCGATGTTCATGTCCGCAATCGCAGTTGCAGGAATCATCGGCGGGCCCGTTTCGGGTTGGCTGCTAGCCCACATGGATGGTGTGCTCGGCTACCGGGGCTGGCAGTGGATGTTCGTGATTGAGGCAATCCCCACTCTTATATTGGGTATCTCTGTATTCTTTGTGCTCTCGAATAGTCCTAACGAAGCCAGCTGGCTCAGTAACAGCGAGAAGAGCATTGTTGTTGACGCCTTGGCGGAAGAGAACTCAAGTGATAAAGGGAAGACTCATCATTTTGGTGCAGCACTGAAGGATTATCGACTTTATATTCTCGGCGCTGTTTACTTCTCTATCTCGGCTAGCTTGTACATTATAAGCTTTTGGTTGCCGTCTCTGATTCGAGAGCACGGAATTTCCGACGCAGTAAATATAGGCCTGCTGACTGCAATACCCTATATCGTAGGCGTAATTGGAATGATCTTGATTTGCAAACACTCTGACAAGAAACAGGAGCGCCGTTGGCATTTGGCTGTGTGTATGTTCGGTGGTTGCATCGGGCTTTTAATGGTTGTGTGGTTCGGCCAAAGCTTGGTGGTTTCTTTGGGCGCGATCACGCTAGCAGCTACGTGCATACTCACTGCGATGCCCGTTTTCTGGACAATTCCAACCTCCTACATGTCCGGTTCTGCGGCAGCAGGTGGAATCGCCGCAATTAATTCCATTGGCTTGCTGGGCGGTTTCACCAGTCCAGCTGTGATCGGTTGGATCAAGATCACTACCGGATCCATAAACTACGGCCTATGCATTTTCTCAGCTGTACTTGCATGCGGAGCTGTTCTCTTGTTGAAGGGCATTCCTGCAGCACTGATACCGCGTAAAGACTTTCAAGCTACTGTAGGTAGAAATTTGCACGCGGGGCAGACCCACTGAAATCGTGCAGTGCCAAGACAGCGTATGGCTTGGCACTGCACGGCTCGGGCAAGAACAGAGCACATCCCTGTCAGCATTTTCTAATCGTTATTTCCCTTTCAAACAGCCGCTCAGCGGATGTGGAAGCCGCTGATTTCCTCCCGCGCTATCTCTCTGATTCTTGACCAGTCATCGCCCTATCCCATTGATTAGCCTGGATTTACTCGCGGGGAGAGGCCTCGATGCGCACTCCAATATGCTGGTCTCTACAGCTACCTGCTTAAGAATTTTGGCTAAACTCCTTGCAAGCAAACCATCTAGTTGGTAGGTTTGTTTGGTCAGCGATTCATTCAAGCGACCTTACGTAACCTAGAGGATTTACCAAATGACTAACAACCTGAACGGTATTGACGTAGCTGCCCTGCAACAGTTTGCTCAAGGTGTTGCTGAGAATGCGAACAAGCGCCACGCCAGCTTCAACGTTAAGACCGCGTGGAAAGGCCAGACCCGCTCCGTGGCCAAAGTAAGCCGCTACAGCCTCGCCGGTGAAACCTACTCGCGTGATTTCGAAATCGTTGCCGACGAGCCAAATGAATTGCTGGGTGAAAACACTGCGCCGAACCCTCAGGAGCTGCTGATGGCTGCTCTCAACGCCTGCATGTCGGTCGGCTATGCCGCCAATGCCGCGATGATGGGCATCAAAATTCACAGCCTGGAGATCGAGACTGACGGCACCCTCGACCTGCGCGGCTTCCTGGGCATCGACGAAAGCGTTAACCCAGGCTACGACGAAGTCAGTGTTGTCATTCGCCTGCACACCGACGCCTCGCGTGAGCGTGTGGAAGAGCTGCACAACTTGGTGCTCAAGACATCGGTCAACTACGCAAACTTCTCCAGAGCCATTCGCATGGTGCCAACCCTCGAAGTGCGTGAGGGCTGATCCCAAGCCTTGTCACATCCGAGCCAGGCGTGCACCGGCAGTTTGCTTGCCGGTGCCACCCTCAATGAAATCTGGATAAACGGAGTCTGCAATGAACGATTTTTTTAAAGGCAAAAAACTGTTGGTCGTCGGCGGCACGAGTGGCATGGGCTTGGAAACAGCTCGCCAGTTCTTGAAGTCGGGCGGGAGCGTGGTTATCACCGGCAGCAAACAGGATAAAGCCGAGACTGTGCGTGCCGAGCTGAGTCCGCTGGGGAACGTATCCGTGATCGTTGCCAACCTCATGACGGAGGAAGGGATGAATCATGTACGCAACGAGATCAATGCCAACCATAGCGACATTGGTTTCATGGTGAACTCTGCAGGCATATTCATTCCCAAGCCTTTCATCGAGCACGATGAGGCTGACTACGACATGTACCTGGATCTGAACCGCGCCACATTCTTCATCACTCAGGCTGTGGTCAAGAACATGCTTGCCGCCAAACGCGAAGGTTCCATTGTCAACGTTGGTTCGATTGGTGCCCAAGCCGCCCTGGCAGGCTCTCCTGCGACTGCTTATTCGATGGCCAAGGCGGGTCTGCATGCAGTTACCCGAAACCTCGCAGTTGAATTGGCTCACTCAGGTATCCGGGTCAATGCCGTTTCACCTGGCATTGTTCACACCTCGATCTATGAAGGCTTCATGGACAAGGATGCAATCCCGGATGCGATGAAGTCGCTGAATGATTTCCACCCGTTGGGTCGAGTGGGTGTTCCCGAAGACGTCGCCAACACCATCCTCTTTTTGCTCTCCGATAAAACGTCCTGGGTGACCGGCGCTATCTGGGATGTGGACGCAGGGGTGATGGCGGTACGCGCCTAATACCGTAGCAAGCACTGCGTGTAGCGCCTCCTAGCTAGGCGCTTTTCCAGTGCACTGCTTCGGTGGAAAGGGTGCTGGCTGTAGGAGTTCTGAATGTCTATCACGACAAAAGCTGCGCTTATGAGTTATGCGGAAACCCAGATGCGTTCCAAGGGTTATTCAGCATTTAGTTACGCTGATCTCGCCGCGAAGATCGGTATCAAAAAAGCCAGCATTCACCATCACTTTCCTACCAAGGAGTGCCTGGGCGCGGAGCTGATCAACGACTACATCGCTCGATTCAATGAGACGTTGCTCTCAATCGAGAGCATGCATTCCGAGCCACTGCAGCGCTTACAGGCTTTTTCCCGACTTTTCGTGATCAGCGCGAATGAGGGGCTGCTGCCGTTATGCGGCGCCTTGGCAGCGGAAATGGCTGCGTTGCCTTTATCGCTCCAAGGGCTTACCAGGGATTTCTTCAATTCGCAGCTCGCCTGGCTTCAAAGCACCCTCGAGGACGCCGTCCGGCAGCACAACTGGTCACTGGGAACAACCGCTGAAAACTTCGCCCTCATGCTGCTGAGCATGTTGGAGGGAGCCAGCCTCATTGATTGGACACTCGGTCGATCAACCGACCCTTTGGCTGGTTTTAACCATTTGCTTGAAATGGTGGCAATTCAGTCTTCATTTCTTCGTGCAGGATAAATCATGAAAACTCCTTCGAAAAAATACGTTGTCGATATCTGGTCTGATTATGTGTGTCCTTGGTGCTGGATTGCCAAGCGCCGCTTTGAGAAAGCACTTGAATGCTTCCCAGAGAAGGACGAGGTACAGGTCAACGTTCGGGCCTATCGGCTAGCTGCCAACCATGCTCCGGAGCCGATGATTCCGGCCTTGAAGCGTAAGCTCGGTAACGCAAACTCCGCTTTATCGATGATGAGTACCGTCAGTAAATATGGCGAGGCCGACGGGCTGGATTACCGTTTTGACACCATGATGTTTGGCGATACTGCGGATGCTCATGTGCTGGTAAAAGCTGTTGAAGACTCGGAGGTAAAAAAGCGTCTTGTGGAAGCGCTGTACGAGCAGAGTACCAGCCACGGTAAGTCCCTTTTTGATCGCGCCAGCTTGGCGGCGATTGCTAAAGGCGCAGGTGTGTCGGATGAGTCCATCCAACTGGCTTGGTCATCTGCAGAGCTGCGCGCTGAGATGAAAGCGGATGAACAGTTTGCCGCCCAATTGGGTTCCGGCGTACCGCTGTTCGTCTTCAATAATGCGCTCTCGGTATCAGGGGCACAGACAGACGCCTCCTTCCTTCAGGCGTTGAATCAGATGGCAGCTGAGGCGAAATCCCTGGATAGCGCATCAATGGGCCAGGTCTGCGGGATCGATGGCTGCGAAATTTGACTGGCATTGGATGGCGGCACTCTCAAGGTGCCGCCTTTCCCTGACACAGAACGAGAGACCCAGATGAGCCGTATCGTTGAGTTGAGTGCTCCCCAATTTGCTCGCTTCGTAGCCAAAGGCAGCAGTGTCGTTATGTTCTCCGCCTCTTGGTGCAAACCCTGTAAAGAAATGAGGCCGGTCTTTCTTGAGCTCGAAGCAAAACTCCATTCGATAGCATCTTTTGGGAAGATTGATATCGCTGTGTCTCCGACGATTGCGCAGATGTACGGCATCCGCTCTGTGCCGTCCTTGGCCGTGTTTAACGAAGGCCGGTTGTTGAAAGTCTTCGCAGGGTCTAAATCGGTCTCAGCCTTGAAGAAAGCGATCATCGCTGAGCTGGAAGACGCCAGCTAATCGGGCGTCCTCCATGCTCATCAGTCTGGTCGCCTATGCACCTGGTGATGTCGAAGACTCGTTTTTACCTGGGCCAGCGTCAATTGGATGAGCGCGATCCTCATTGAAGATCTCAGTTAGTAAAGCGTTCGCTCGCTTGTAAGCGTCGTATCTGAAGTCGGTATCCTCATCGGGTTGAGCGGCCATCTCCTCCAGCATTTCCAGGTTCAGACGGCGGAACCGATCCGCACGCTCACGGGCCTCGTAGCGTCCTATCCCTAGTTGCTCCAAAGCTCTGCGCCCGAGAGAAAGTGCGCTTTCAAAGGTCTCTCGCTCTACGTCTTCAATACCCATCTGACGCAGCGTGATGATGTGTCCCATATCACGAGCGCGCACGACCAGCTTCAAGGATGGAAAATGCTCTTGGGCCAGCTTGGTCAGTGCCAGGTTATCTCCCTGATCGTCGATGGCATTGATAAGCACCACGGCCTGTGCGGCACCCGCAGCGTGCAGTAAATCGAGACGAGTGGCATCCCCGTAGAATACCTTCACCCCAAACTTGCGAAGTGTCTCGATGTGGTCTGGGTCGTGATCCAAGACCACTACCTCGAAACCACAGGACATCAGCAGACGTCCCGCGATCTGACCAAATCTTCCGAAGCCGGCGATGATCACTCGAGGATTACTTTGGTCAATGCTGTCCACTTCCTTGCTGCCCTGTTTGTTCGCTGACTCCAGGTGATTGAGCAAGAGGATCAATAAAGGCGTTACACCCATGGACAGCGCCACCGCCAGCGTCAAGCTTTTACCCCAAGGGTCGACTAGGATTCCGGCGACCGTGGCGGCACTAAATACGACAAAGGCAAACTCACTGCCTTGACCGAGAAATACCGCCTGCCATGAACGCTGGTCATTTGGGACATTCAGGAATCGACCCAAAAGCTTGATCACGAGTAGCTTGATCAGGATGAAGCCCAACGTCAGGGTGATGACTTTCAGAGGGGCGTCGATCAGCGTTCCGAAGTCAATCGACATACCCACGCCGATGAAGAACAAACCCAGCAACAGCCCTTTGAAAGGTTCGATATCGCTCTCCAGTGCATGACGATACTCCGAGCTGGCCAACAGGACGCCGGCTAGGAAAGCGCCCATGGCCATGGATAAGCCCGCCTCTTCCAACAAGAGGCCAAACCCGAACACCAGGAACAGTGCGACGGCGCTAAAGATTTCTCTCAGGCCAGAGCGCGCTACGAAGCGAAGGACGGGCCGAGAGACGTACTGACCCAAGAGAACCACTGCGACAATTGCACCGACGATTTTGGCGATAGACAGGGCCAGCGCTGCCCCTGAGGGCGTACCACCATCTGCGGCCAGCAGTGGAATCATTGCCACCAAGGGAATCGCTGCGATGTCCTGGAATAACAACACCGCAAAGCTGCTACGACCTACAGCGGTGGAGTTCATGTTTCGCTCGCTCATGGCCTGCATGGCGATAGCAGTCGACGACAGGCTCAGCGTCAGGCCGACCAGCTATGCAGCCGTCCAGTTCAAGCCTAGGGCTGCGCAAAATATTGCGATGGCAATACCGCACGCCAGCATCTGTAACGCGCCGCCCCCGAAGACCATACGGCGCATTGCCCAAAGACGCTTGGGGTCGAGTTCCAGACCAATGATGAACAGCATCAAGACCACGCCAATTTCGGCGAAGTGCAGGATGGACTCGACGTCAGTCACGAGCTTCAAGCCCCAGGGGCCGATCACGCAGCCGGCTATCAGGTAGCCCAGAACAGGCCCCAATCCCAACCGGACGGCAATCGGGACTATCAAAGCAGCCGAGCCTAGGTAGATGAGCATTTCAATCAGGCTGTGGGTTTCCATTCAGTCTTCCTTCCATGAGGCCAGGCGCTCGCCGTAACGACGAATTTGCTTGAGTAGTGCAGTTTGATCTGCTCTGTATGCGCCGTGAATTGCTACAGGACTCAACCAGTTCATCGCGCAGTAGTTCGCGGTCGCCTGAAGGGGTTGGGACAACACCGCGAAGCCTGGGTGGTCGCCGCCTTGAAATGATCGTGCTCTCCGCCCGTGGTTACGGCCCACAGCAGACTCTTGTTTTTCAACGCAGTAGCGCCCGCACCGTAGGCCCAGCCCTGCGTGAAGACCTTATCGATCCACAGCTTCAAAAGTGGCGGGTAGCTATACCAATATAGAGGGTGTTGGAGAACCAACAGGTCTGCTTGCTCCACGGCCTTTTGCTCGGCTTCAACGTCGATATTGAAATCGGGGTAAAGGTCGTACAGGGAGCGGATTACAACATTAGGATTAGTTGCTGTGAACCTGAGCATCAGCTCGTTTACGTTGGATTTCTCAGGGTAAGGATGGGCGTAAATGATCAGAATCACGGCGTGATCCCCCACAAGCTGGGCGTTCTTTTAGAACGGAAAAAGCCCCCTGACCGTTGAGCGTAGATGCACTCAGCAATCAGGGAGCTAGTAGTTAAGCGATGAAGCCTTATTGACCTGCTTGCAGCTTCAAAACATCCTGTGCAGTCACGGGGTTGCCAGCGATGCCCCAGTCTCCGCTCTTAACCTCTTCGAAAATGACCCAGGTCAGGGCACGCATGTTTTCGCCCTCCACCGACACCATAGCGTCGGTTACCTTGCGAATGACCTCTGCTTTTTGCTCGTCGGTAAAAACGCCTTCGATGCCTTTGATAGTCACGAGTGGCATGGTGTTCTCCTAAGGTCTTGAACGGGAGTATTAGGCTTTCGCAGCTGAGTATTCCGGGTAGTCGGTGTAACCCTTATCAATGGAATCGCTAACCCCGTAGTAGGTCTCGCGATCACCCTCGGCCAGCGGCCAATCGTTCTGCATGCGCTCTACCAGATCCGGGTTGGCGATGTAGGCGGTGCCGAAAGCGATCAGGTCGAGTTCGCCTTTGGCCAGCTCAGACTCTGCGATCTCTTTGGTGAAGCCGCCAGCAGCCATCAAGGTGCCTTTGTAAGCTTCACGGAACGCAGCGCCGAAACCTGGTGGTGTTTGCGCGGCCAGGATGGTCGGCTGGTAGTTCAGGTGAACAAATGCCAGCTCTCGTTCGTTGAGGGCAGCCGCCATGCTCATCCAGGTTTCTTCTTCGCCTTCGTACACACCGAAGTCGTACAGTCGACCGAACGGAGAGAAACGCACGCCAATTTTCGATCCACCGATTTCAGCTGCAATCGCGTCAATCGTTTCCAGGAGGAAGCGCTGACGGTTCGCAATGGAGCCACCGTACTGATCAGTACGAGTGTTCAAGGCGCTGCTCAGGAATTGGTCGAACAGGAAGCCGTTGGCTGCCATGATTTCGATACCGTCAAAACCGGCATCCATCGCCATACGCGCAGACTTAACAAAGTCCGCGATGACGCGTTTTACTTCTTCGGTTTCTAGGGCGCGTGGCGCACTAGGCTGTACAGGGCCAGATTTGCCGGGCTCGATCCAGGCATACACCGTGGTATCCACCGCAGGCACCGTGCCCGAAGACACGGGCGCCATGCCATGTACAGACACGTGGGACATGCGGCCAACGTGCCAGAGCTGTGCAAAAATCTTCCCGCCTTTGGCGTGCACCGCGTCAGTCACGTTGCGCCAACCCGGCAGATGCACATCCTCGTAGATACCAGGGGTGTACAGATAGCCACGAGCCTCATCGGAGATGGGCAGGCCTTCGGTGATCAGCAAGCCAGCAGAAGCACGTTGCGCGTAGTACAGCGCGTTCGATTCATTTGGAATGTTGTTCAACGTTCGGGTGCGGGTCATGGGCGCCATGACAACGCGGTTTTTTAGCGGGATACCGGCCAAATCGTAAGGGGTGAACAGCTCATTCATGATTGCTCTCGAAATCGTCTAAGAGGAAAGTCTGCGTAATGCTTAGGACTTATCGAAAGCGTCGAGTACATGGGTGCTGTAGACAAGAGCGGCACCGGCGTTCATGTTGATGGCTACGCCCAGTGCTTCGGCCACTTCTTCGCTGGTAACACCGAGCTTTTTGGCTTCCGCTGCGTGGAATGCAATACAGCCATCACACCGGGTTGTCACAGCTACTGCGAGGGAGATCAGTTCGCGAGTTTTCGCATCCAGGTGATTTGTCTTGCTGCCGGCAGCACCGAGAGCAGCCATGCCCTTCATGGTTTCAGGGGAAAGGCCGTTCAGCTCTACCAGACGAGTGTTGATGTCTTTGCGGGTTTGCTTCCAATCTTGCATGGGGGCTCTCACGTGGGCGTTCAACGCCCTGCAGGTTCGTGGGTGATTTCTGAATCTGGATATAAGCTACCATCTAGTTGGTAGGCTTTCAACAGATCATTAGAAAATCATGTCACTCGACAAGATCTTGGTGACAATTTCGGTACGGGATTTTCTAGGATTGGTTGGAAGATTCTTCCAAATAAAAATGCCTACCTATAGGTAGCCTTTCTAAGGATGAGAATCTTATTTGGTTGGAAAAAGCAGCGCGCCCGCTCGAATGGATGCATGTGCCGAATGCTTGGGGGATAAAGCTTGCCGTATCAAGGTTGAGATTCTTTGTACGGAGCTGGGGACAACCATGCTCAGGTGCGTGTCGTCCACGGCGAGACGGCGCGGCAAACGTTTACACCCAGCTGCTGCCATTGCGACAGAGCTGAGTGCATAAAAACTGCCTGAAACCGATCAGCCTCCAACCGGGGTGCGCATGGTGACAAATTCTTCAGCGGATGTCGGATGCACAGCGATGGTCTCGTCGAAAATGCGTTTGGTCGCCCCCGACTTCAGCGCAATCGCTAACCCCTGCACAAGCTCTCCGGCATCAGGGCCTACCATATGACAGCCCAAAACCTTATCGGACTTGGCATCCACCACGAGCTTCATCAACGTGCGCTCCTGGCACTCGGTCAACGACAGTTTCATAGGGCGGAAGCGGGTTTCAAAGATTACTACCTCGTGCCCTGCCTCACGTGCCTCCTCTTCGGTCAACCCGACAGTTCCGATATTAGGCTGGCTGAAGACTGCCGTCGGGATCATCTGGTAGTCAACCGGACGGTATTGCTCAGGCTTGAATAAGCGACGTGCCACTGACATACCCTCGGCCAGTGCGACAGGCGTAAGCTGGACTCTCCCTATCACGTCTCCCAAAGCTAGGATTGACGGCTCAGCAGTTTGATATAGCTCATCGACCTCAACAAAACCTCTTTCGTCTAGTTTTACACCCGTATTTTCCAAGCCCAGGTTGTCGAGCATCGGGCGTCTACCCGTAGCGAAGAGGACACAATCTGTCTCAAGCTGCCGACCATCCTTTAGGGTTACTTTCAGGCTGCCGTCAGGTTGCTTGTCGATACGCACAATGTCGGAATTGAATTGCAGATCCATCCCACGCTTGGTCAACTCTTCCTGCAAATGCTTGCGTACCGTACCGTCGAAGCCGCGCAGGAACAGATCACCGCGATACATCAGCGTGGTGCTGGCACCTAAGCCATGGAAGATCCCGGCAAACTCAACGGCAATGTAGCCGCCACCGACTACAAGAACGCGCTTGGGCAGACCTTTGAGAAAGAATGCTTGATTGGAGCTGATCGCGTACTCGTGACCGGGGATTTCGGCGATCTTTGGCCAGCCACCGGTAGTAATCAGGATGTTGTTAGCCGTGAAGCGCTCGCCATTGACCTCGACGGTATGCGGATCAACGATTTTCGCGTGTCCCTCATGGAGGGTGACGCCGCTGCTGACCAGCAGATCGCGATAGATATTGTTCAGACGATTGATCTCACGATCTTTGTTGGCGATCAGCGTCGCCCAATCAAATTTCGCGTCACCAGGAGTCCAGCCAAAGCCCTGCGACTGCTCGAAGTCTTCGGCGAAATGTGCGCCGTAAACCAGTAGCTTTTTCGGCACGCAACCAACGTTCACACACGTACCGCCTAAGTAACGACTTTCGGCCACTGCCACCCTCGCGCCAAATCCGGCAGAAAAGCGAGCAGCACGCACGCCACCAGAACCTGCGCCGATTACATATAGATCAAAGTCGTAAGACATAGATAATCTCCGAATGGGTTGGCACCATTTCACAGTCTGTATGACAAGTGGTGCTGGCTGATTTAAAGGTCAACTAAATTAATTTTAAAACCGCGCTACTGCTTCCATAGATCGGCTATTAACGCTGCAGTAAGCGAGACGACTACAATCGACAGAAAAATATTCGGCCAAAGGTTGCTGTCATCACTGCCCTGTTGGCGGTGCGCGAACTCACTGTCACAACAAAACGGTTGTTTTTTCTCTCTTTCTCTAGCTGCTTTCAGAGCCAGTATTGAGCAATACCGCATAGAATTAACCTCTATAGGATTTAAGGTAATAAAATGCGTCCTACAAGTATCTCGAACTCCACGCTGTAATGCATGACGCTACATAGCTTGCGTCTTTGCTGTTGGTAAGCAGGTGGTCTGCTGAGTCCAATGAGATGAAACTTTTTGGATGCTTAGCTTTGAGATAGATCTTCTGCGCTTGCTCTATCGATACAACGTTGTCTACTGGTGAGTGGAAAATAAGCAATGCGCGCTGCAGGTTGGCGATGTTTTGATCCTGCTGCTGCGATTCGATGTCGTCAAGGAACTGCTTCTTTATCGTGAACTCTCGTCCTGCGAGCGTAACTTTGAATTCACCAATATCCCTAATCGCGTCAACGTCTCTCCTGAATTGTTTCATTACATGGGCAGCTTCTGCGGGTGCCCCAATGGTGACAACTCCCTTTGCTTCCAGGATGTGCTTAGCCGCAGAGATGACCGCCGCACCGCCCAGACTATGACCAATCAATATGGAGGGAGCCTGGTACGTCGTACGCAAGAAATCAGCCGCCGCGACTAGGTCGGCTACATTGGATGAAAAGTTACTATTCGAAAAGTCACCATCACTACCACCTAGGCCAGTAAAGTCGAAGCGAAGCACTGCCACGTTATTGTCGACCAGAGCTTTCGAAATCCTCGCTGCGGCTTTGATATCCTTTCCGCACGTAAAGCAATGGGCGAACAAAGCGTATGCGCTAGGCGCATCGGGGGCTTCAAGCAGGCCAGATAGACTGATGCCTTGGGGGTTTTGGAACGTGATCTTTTGCTTTTTCATAGGGAGTCTTCCTTAGCACGTAGGCCTCCGCTCTCAGGCTGAACCGCCGCATGACTAATGCGTCCGAGGCGTAAAAGGCTTTGACCGTCAGTATAGGCCGCCCGCTGAAAGGCTACCATTCAGTTGGTAGGGTATCAATGCGTCCGTCTAGATTTCCAGTCTCCTCCGGGCGGAGTAGGAACTTCTGAAAGTTTTGAAAAAAATGTGCAGGGGGGGTAGCTGTCAAACGTCTTGCTGATTCGCGCGCCCTGTTTTGACAGGTGCGCCTGAAGCCAATATCAGTTTTGCGTGGGGCGGGATCGCAATCGCGGAGAGAAGATTCTCTGCCGTACTACACCGCGAAACGCGGGGGTCTGAGGTTTCGCTAGCAGGTACTCACTATTGTGAGACCACCTGTTACTTCGGGCGATGTAGGTCACTCGATGGAACTCACCGCCTCGCGACGCGGGGCTGGTAATCGGCAGTTACCGCCTGCCTCGTGGCTAAATCATTAGCTCACCACAGAATCAGCGGCGTTGATACCGTGCTGGGATCATGACAAATGTAATGGTCGGAGTAGTGACCCCATAGGAGCTATGCGATCAGTTCGCAGCAATCAATTTTGAGCATGCCACAGTCGCCGAACGGTGGTTCTGGGCATTCCTAGCTGCACGCTGATTTCAGTTTGCGAAAGCCCTGCGCGCTTCAGTTCCTGTACCTGTCTCAGTTTTCCTTCCACCGCCGCTGTTTGAGGAGGGGTAAGCGTTTGAGGCTCACGTGGCAGAAACTCGTCCAATACACCGAGCTGGTGCAATTCGGCCAGGACTTCTTCCAGGGCGGAGCGCGCTGTTTTACCTTCATCCGCCGCAGCCACAAGCGTCAGAAACGACAAAGGCCGAAGATCAAGAGCCTGAGCTAGATCTGCACTGAGATCGACGCTGGCTGAGACCGACGAGGCTTCCAGCCGACTGATGTGACCTTGATCAGCTTTATCCTGAAAATCAGCCTGCGATAAACCACGCCTCACCCTCAGCCACTGCAACGTCGCCGCGTAAGCCTTGCGCAATGACATCAGACAATTCCCTCCCAAAAAGAGGACGGTATGCCGGGTTTGATTGAGGCCAAACAAATGTATATAGTCATGGCGATGGTCTTTTAGCCGTAATCGCTGGCTGATTAGCGCCCGGTGGAAGCTCCATTTCTCTCCGCTGTTTTTAGGAGCTGCAATTTATGGGTAATTCTTCAGATCCTGGACTGCTTCGGGAGGGGGAGATTTCCTCTTTCGGAACTCAGCTACCCACGGCCGAAATCGAAGCGTTGGTGGAGGATCGCTTCGGTCGCAAGCCGTATTGCCTCGTCGAGGATTGGCTCATTTTTCACGTCGACGAGTCTCCCGAGTCGCTCGCGAAGGTACGAGCCACAGGCCTGCAACCGATGTTCATGTACGCACATTGCGTGATCCATGACCAACAAGGCCGATTTCCCCCAGGAGGATGGGTGCGCTCAACTCTGTGCAAATCTTTCGACGGTGTTTGCCTGTTTGAGACGCGGAACACCGTTTACGTGCTGGTAGGCGAAGGGCGCGAGATGAAGGCCTCGCTAAAGACAATATTTGGCTTATGTTAATCGCAGGCGCGCTAGGCGGGCCTGCATCACTCGAGAAAGAAGATGTTCAGGATTAGCATGCAAGACCAAGCCGGCCCAGTAGGGATGTTCGGTGACGGTTTGGCTCATTTTCACGCGGTCTCACGATCTCTCGCGACGCATTGGTATCACGTCAGTCTCAAGCGCCGGCATGAAGGGCGATTCGTGGCCTTTGAGGAGATGGTCAGCGATGAGCCCCGCCTTGTAGAGCTACTCATTGCTCAGGATGAGAGCTTGGTTGTCCTGGATGTCCAAGTCGTAACACCTGGCTGGATGAACAAAGGTTCGGGCTGGAGGATGGAAAAGCTGACTTCGCTCTCGATGGGCTTCAATCAGGTTGAGGTGCCGATCTGCGTGCTCGAGGTCGAGGGCGGTCAGGTGTACGTGAATACTCATCAGCGTGACCTCGATGTTAATTCCCTGACTGACGTGAAGAAGTTCTACCGGCGCAGTGCTGCGACCTCTGATATGGGTTCAGCGGCGGAGGTTGTGTAGCCATGGCCGAGATCAACACTGTTGCGGTCGACTTGCACGTAAAGCGCTACTCGGACTTTGACCTCCTTCGTATCGCGAAGGCTGTCAGCCAAGATTACGAGGTTTTGATCACCGCATACCTTGCATCTGGCCGTTTGACCCTTTGACCCTACATCGTAGATATGGTAATCGGGCAATTGGATGAGAGTGTTTTAGAGTATAGGTCTGAGGTGAAGAAGAGAGCTCCCAGCTTTCGTGCAGGTGGGTACGACGAGTCGGAGGTTGTTGAGGTGTGTTGGCCACGTCAATTCTCCTCATCAGCACGATTTGCCCAGTCTTCTAGGCGCTCGTCTTAAACACGTGATTGCCAGTGCGCGTCATTGTTCTCGTTGAATTAGTTGGCGCGGTTGTCATCCCATCTGAAGGTGGTGCGAGACGAGGGGTCACAATATTCGAATAGGCCTGATCCACACTGATATAACGGCTTGCCTTCTCCAACGCAGGTACCTTTTCGTCCCAGAAAACACACCAGTAGCAGTGGGTGAAGGCCCGAGTGATGACGACGTAGGCTGTTCGCAGCACCTCCTGCTGTGCCCTGCCGTAACCGCAGGGTTCGGCCGGAATAGCCATACGGGCCTGGGTATAAAAATCGTGTCTCGAAGGCGATGATGTGATGACCTCGGAATCCCTCAGCCTGCCACGCCATTTATTGATTAGGCAGTTCTGCCTCTCATCTCCTTTTGAAGCCTCCGAATGAAATTCCTCCGCCGATCTGTATCGTGCATCACATCCTCAATCAATCTCATAGCTAGCGCTTTTGGGTTGCGTATAGCCTTATTGATCGCTTTCCCGTAGCCCGCCATTTTCACACCATCGGCAGCTAAGTCTCTACCGACTTTAGCTCTTAGCTTTGCTCGGGAAAACCTTGGATCGATGGCGACTAGCGTTCTCGGCGCCGTTTCCATCATGATCACGTGCGCAATGGCATCGATGGCATGCTCATACTCATAAAAGCAGGAAAGCTCCAAAACCTTTTCTTGAAGTGTCTCGCCTCCATTACGGAGCAAGGACTCATATAGAATTTTGGTCTCTTCTTCTACAATGCCTGCGCTGATCTCGTTTGCATAACCAAAATAGAACGCGAAAGGTAGTTTTTCCTTCTTACCTTTGAGCATCGGCTTGACCGCTAGTGAGTAGCAAAAAGCCGCGATCACCGTCAATTCTCCGCGCGCAGCGTAGGTTATAGCCTTGAGATCCCGCAGATAGATTTCCCAAGAGACAGACTCACCTGAGGGCATGAGAAGCCCTCTTCGCTTGTCCCCATGACCATCTATGAACAGGAGTGGAGAAAGACCGTTTTTGCAAACGTCTCGAATTTGGTTTAGTCCTTTATCCCAGTCTCCGCGAGTCTGGCAACGTAAATGAATGACTCGTGAAGTATCGGCTTGGAATCCGATTTGAGGCAAAGACATCAACTCGTCACATATCCCTTCATGCCTTCGCCTAGCGGTTTGCAGATCCTCCGCACTCAAGCAATCAATGATAAATATAGTATTCGCCGAGACGTTACGGTCATAGCCAATGTGATAGTTGTGTTTTCTAGCGTATCAGATTTCATAGTATTAACCTATCGCTGCAGCGGTTCTTATAAGCATTCTTATGCATGCTGATGCAAAGATCTCAGTAAAAAATTAGGTTTCAGATTCAGTGCAGACTGCAATTTCATCGTATTTCCCCACTGCTCACCCGAGTCGCTAAACTACAGCGCCAGTGCTTGCCTAGGCAACCCATTAAGAATCACCAGAATCCAAGCGTCATTGGTAGCAAATTTGGGCCCACTTCACACCTACCGGCAAGCTTTGGTAGGGACACATGTAGTGGTCAACTGATCCCGGACACTGAATTGAGTTTTTCTTCAGCGACCGCAGGCGCTAGCCCTTCGTTGAA